>JABMNO010000012.1 GCA_013204555.1 Chloroflexota bacterium
CGTCGGGACAGCCCATCTGCCATGGAGGCTCTTAGGAACCATCTGCCATGGCGGCACTTCTACGTGCGGACACAGTGTCTGCACGTCTACTTCGGTCAATCGATTGGTGTCCTACCGGCTGATTCGCACACTCCGGTCAGCCGCCGAGGTGTGTGGTTGGTAGGACTTCGCTTAGCGTCTGATGGAAGGGCCGGTTTGGTCAACGGGCCGATGGCGGGGGCTCAATAATGGCCGCTGTCCGGAGTGCCACCGCACGGACGTTGAGTGCGCTAATGCCCAAGACGACTTCTACTGCTGTTGCCAGATTGCGATCGTTTCATCCAGCGCCACGTCAGGATAGAGGTGGAAGGAGCGATGGCACCGTTTCTCATAGGACTCGTGATCTTTGGGCTCGCCGTGGTTGGATTCTGGCTTACACGCAAGCCTTGTCTACCAGGTCGGCCGATGACCCGAAAAACGCAGTTGATCGGCGTTGGCCAGTGGGCGATCCCGACGTTCGTTGCGCTGATCGCTCTTGCGCGGCAGTGGGAGCTTTAGGCCAATGACTCTTTACCTGCAGTCCTGCCCGCGATGCTCCGGAGCGATACGAACGAACAGTGATGGATGGGGCCCTACATGGAGTGCCTCAACTGCGGCTTCCATCTCAACCACAAAGCAGTGGCTGAGTGTGAGCTGACTGAGACCTTGGAAGTCAGCTTGCCGGCACGACAGACGTAGCTCTTTTGTCGGATCACTCACTTAGCCCAGAAACTACGGCCAGACCAGCTGTTAGCAGGGCAAACGCGAAAACAGCCACATTTCGGTGCCTGAGGCGACGCGGGATATACGCCCCGCGTCGCACATGGCCCTGGAAATGCGCCAGCCGACCATGGATGTTCCGGTGTGACCAGCGCCACGTGCCCACAAATCGAGTCCTACGGGTCGGATTCGTGAAGTCATGCAGCCACCTATCAAAAAAGCGGGGCACGGGTAAGGATGGACTCCAGCCGAGCCGAATCATTGTCCCAACTAGGCCACTCGCCGCGGCACCGATTACCAATCCAATTTGCATTGGTGCAGATTCTACGGCCTCCGCACGACAGAACTAGGTAAAAGGTTGGATCAACTATGTGTCGAGGTCGCCGAAGTAGGGGTAGAGCCTGTGGAAGTTTCCAAATCGGAACCGAGATTAAATGACGTGAAGAGCAGCAAAAATGCTAACCCTGTGATGGCACAGATCCCACTGAACCGGATCAGTTTCTGGATAGTGCTTCGGGTATTCGTAATTCGCTCCTCCGAGGTGGAGCGCAAAGCTAACGCGACTCGCTCTTCATTTGCCAATGAAGGTATGTCGATGTTGCTCATCTCGGCATGGGACTTATCGCGTTTTACGACGACCGAGTATCGGGCCCGCATCGTATTCAGCCAGCGCCACTCATGCAAGGTTGGTGAAAGCACCAACGCGATCATCCCTCCGATCACCCCGGCGCCAAGAATCCCCCAGGCGGTATACAGCGCCCACAAGCCGTCTGGATTGTTGATCTGGACAGCGGTAGATGAGAGCCCCAGAAGAGCCAGGCAAATGGCTAGAACGCGATCTCGGAGCGCATCAATTGCCCGATTGCGGTCATCAAGGGCCGCTGCGCCCCGATTTCGCAAATGCTCGAGTTCATTTTGTGATGAGTTGTCCACACGCCCAATTTTAGCAGCAGCACATCCGACCACACGTGGGATTGAGACGGACGCAACATTTGTGGATAGAAGGTCGGAACTATGAGCAACGCACCATTACTCGCCCTCACATTGCATCAGCCGTGGGAATGGGCGATACCCATCTACAAGCGAAATGAGACGCGGTCCTGGTCCACGCCGTACCGCGGGAAGCTGGCGATCCACGCAGGTAAGGTCACCGATAGCATTGCGATCAGTGACATGGTCCGCGATGGCTACCCATTTCCTGATCACCTGGCTCATGGAGCGATCACCAAAATCGCGGACCTCGTGGACTGCGTCCCCACCGAATCAATAGTCGATTCGATCAGTGACGACGAGCTCTATTTCGGGGACTACGAGTCGGGCCGCTTTGCCTGGCATCTGGAGAATATCCTCACACTGCCAGAGCCGATCCCGTGCCGTGGGATGCAAAAACTATGGACACCAGACCAGACCGTGATCGATCAGATCATGGCCATCGCAACATGATTGGGTGAAGTGTCCGGTGGTTAAGAAGATCAGACGCGGTTAGAGGGCGCTGTCGAGTATCCCTTGGGCGACAATCTTGAAAACTCTGGCGGCAGCATCACCCAGCTTCTCGGGATCGGCGCTTCCTTCGCCTCGATCCTGCATCCAGTTCATGTTGGTTTTGCTGAGCAGAGCGAGCGTAATTGCCTCAGCTGCTTGGATTCGCGCAACTATCGCGGTATCTGTACTTGCCATTATGTTTCTGTCAGGAACCTGAATCGAGATTATTGGCTCCACGATTGATGCGTCAATCTCCCGATGACGATGTATGTACGAGAGCCTATTATTTGCGAGGTGGTTTGCGGACCAATTTCTGGTTCGGTTGAGAATTCTCCCATCCCCGTGTGGACTCCTCCGTGACCTTGGGACCAACCTTGTAGTGAGTGCAGTCGCTTCCGGGTGGCTCGAATATGTGATGGTGGATACGGGTGCCGAAATCTTAGGATGGATTGGGGGGCGCCGGTGCATTTTCCATACTTATGTTTGCTACTAGGATCAGCCTTGGAATGCTCGAATCTTCTTGGGATCCAGAAAGGAATTCGTGATGGCCCAACGCAGTTTCATCGTCAGCAAGAAAGCTCTCGAGTTCGATCGAGGCAAGTGGTATGCCAGCCTTGTCGGATCGCTGACCAGCATCGAGCTCAGATACACATATGACGAGTCAATGAACGATGTAGGAATCGCGGACCGTGTCCTGACGATAAGAATCGGGCCGTTCTTGATCAATATCGCCCATTCGACAGGATCCGCGCCGAAGTAGAATCGACCCGTAAATCATTGATCCCTCAATGTGGGAGTGGGTATGACAACTAAGTCCGATCGTTCCAACCAGCACGTGTTCTTTATCGCCCAGATCAGCGATCCTGGAACTGAGCGCAGATTCAACTCCGACCTGGTCTTCAACACGATCGCGAATCCCGCTGCCAAGCAAGCTGGCTTCGCCGGCGCCAAGCGTGCCGATGATATTGATCTTCCGGGTAGAATCACCGATCGAGTCATTGATCGAATCGTGAATGGCCCTGCCGTGATCGCGGACCTGAGCGGCAGAAACCCAAATGTCTATTACGAGGTCGCATTGGCGCACGCGGCGCGGAGACCTTTCGTGCAGCTGATAGAGGCCAGTGAGCGTGGACAGATCCCATTTGATGTTGTTGACCAGAGCACTATCGATTACGAGGCCAACAACTTCCCTTCTTATACCGCCGCTGCTGGTCGAGTCTTCGCCCAGCTAAAGAGCGCGGTTGAGAACCCCGAAGCGATTGATAACCCTGTGACCGCCGGTCTTCGCTTTCCTGGAATCACTGCATCTCCGCCTGATCCGACAAGTGATATGGCGAAAATTCTCCCCTATCTCGAACGATTGGATCGGCGACTCAACGCGCTCGAACAATCCGTGACGCAATCTGCGAGTACTCCACTCGCTAATTTCTTGGAGGCGCAAAATAGGTGGGGACATAGTCAATCGGTTGCCGGGATAGCCGCGTTAGGCCGGAATCGGGCAAATTCCCCCTTACCGCGATCAACGGTTATCGGCTCTGGGATTCGCTCTCAATGGGTACGTGCTCGAGAGGAACTCGGGCCTGAGCTTTCAATTGCATTGGGGATACCGGCAATTTTCTCAGATCAAATACCAGCTGACGAGGACCTACTTCTGATTCTCAATCGAGACCACATCACGGCCAGCGTGATAAACGGCTTGGGCGAGGCCGGTATCGATCTGTCCCCCTAAAAACGGGACCGTTTTAGTGCGGGGATCCTGACCAGTTTTCAAGTAGGCGATCGACCCGGATTTCGAGACCCCCCTTTTGTTCATTGATGCGATAGCAGTAAACGACACAGGACGGAAGGAGCCGCAGCATGACGTCACCTCGAGCGATTTACAACGTCGGTGATAACGCTGGCATCGGGTCTCAGGATCCGGAGTCGGATGGGTTCGTACACGTCCTCGATCACGCACTCCCAGGCGCATTCCCGATGTACATGCGCAGAGCTGATGGTATCCCCGTGAATATTGGTGTCGGCTGTCACCAGTGCGAAGTTGCGCGCATTGATTGGGCACAGGTCGACGCGCAAACGCAGCTCATCGCATAGCTCGTTGATGCCGGCAAAGGCCTGATTCATCGGGATTTTTGATAGGACGATGGATGGGCGGTGGTGGCGCGAATGTTGTGCTCGCGGGGATGAGTGTGGCCGTGCCTAGATTCCAGCCGTCGCTGGAAAGACGGATGCGTTGGGTGCGGTTGATGGAGCGTGGGCAATTCGTGAATTGCCGCTACGGGGGTGCGGCGTTTTGTGAGATTGCGGTTGGCGCGTATCGTCACGCCGACAGTCCCGCTTCCAACAATCCCGTAAATCTTTTCTGAAGATATCGTGGGTATTTCATAAACACCCGGTAATCACTCTGCCTTCACACTCGTAGAAAGAGTCGGGGAAATCCCCATGTGACGAACGCGGGAGAATTGGTACGGTGAAAGGTGTCCATCATTTGAATGACGCACAATCCCAGGGCGCGATGTAGCGACGATGAGCCAGGAACAGCTGGGCCGCTACCGGATCCTTGAAAAAGTTGCCGCTGGCACGCAAGGAACCGTTTTTCGCGCGTTCGACGCAGAATCAGGACACCTGGTTGCGCTGAAGGTTCTTCACCCGGCAATGACGGGCGACGACTCCTACCTGGACCGGTTCCATCGGGAAGCCAGTCTTGCGTCTTCTA
This sequence comes from Chloroflexota bacterium, assembly GCA_013204555.1. Classification (GTDB taxonomy): domain Bacteria; phylum Chloroflexota; class Dehalococcoidia; order Lucifugimonadales; family Lucifugimonadaceae; genus UBA1151. The sequence continues at coordinate 4,934 of JABMNO010000012.1, forward strand.
TCGACCACCCAAACGTGGTCCAGATTTTCGATGTTGGTGAAGACGGTGACCGTCATTTCATTGCGCTGGAGTTCCTGCCTGAGAACCTCGCTCGGCTAATCGAAAGCGGCGGATTCCCGGTTGAGCGCGCAGCCAGACTTGGCGTAGGCATCGCCGACGGCCTTGGTGAGATCCATGCGCTGGGCATCGTGCATCGCGACATGAAGCCGCAGAACGTTCTCATCACGCCCGACGGTACGCCAAAGGTGACGGACTTCGGTATCGCCCGGACCGAAGAAGTTTCAAGCATGACGGCGACGGGCGCGCTGATGGGCACGCCCTACTACATGTCGCCAGAACAGGCGCGCGGTGAGCCAGCAGACTCGCGCTCCGACGTTTACGCCGTGGGCTGCATCATCTACGAAATGCTCACCGGCGAAGTGCCATTTGACGCTCCTACCCCGCTCGCCGTCATCAGACAACAGATCGAGCAAGATCCGCGCCCGGTCCGAAGCCTGCGAGACAACGTGCCACGAGCGTTCGCGCAGGTCATCGAGCGAGCGATGCACAAGGATCCGGGTCAGCGCTACCTGAACGGGGCCGACCTGGCGATGGCGATTCGACAGGCGATTCCCGGACTCCGGACAGAACAGACCTCTACTTATGGTTCTGGTGGTTCTGGTGGTTCTGGCGGTTCTAGTCGTGTGGGGACTTCGGATCCTCGCAGATCGTTTACCCCCTTCCAGCAAGAATCAGCAGGGTCCAGCCTGGCCCGAAAGGTTGCGACTCGCACCGCCGTAGTGCTTGGCATTCTGATTGGCGGCGCCGTGATCGGGATAGTAGCCGTTGCTTCCCTGCAGGGAGGCGTCGAACTTGATCCTGGCACAAGAGAAAATGGTCCGGGTCCGGTGGTCGCTCCAACCGCTACTCCGGACGCTGGTACCGAGGGCGTATCAGGCGACGATACGTCAGCAAAACAGGCGACCGACCCCACCAGCGCGCCGGGCCTTGAGCCTCTCTCAGATTCGGATGCAGAACAGATTCTTTCGCGCCTCAGTACCGGCGCAACCGCAGTTGCAGAGGCATCGGCTGGGCCGACACGGGTCGGAGGCGACACGACCCCCGATGAGCCATCCCCAACACCCACTGCGCAGCCAGTTGCGACTGCCACATCGGTCTCCGGTCAAGAGCCTACGCCAACTCTCACCCCGGTAGTTGGCTCCACGATTTCTCCGACTCCGACTCCGACCCCAGCGCCTAAAGCGGATCCAATTGCGGCGTGGCAACTACAAAAACCGTTTACGTTTGATTCCCTGGACTCCGTGGTTCTCCTACCTGATAACAAGATCATCATTGCCGACGACCACGGCTACATCTGGATATCGAACGACGGCGGGGAGACATGGAGTTCTGATCGGACCGGTGCCGGCTGTGGTTTCACTGACTTCACAATTCTTTCGGATTCGTCGGCGATTGCCGTGGACGAGTGCGGGGCGGGATTGATTCGAACAGCAGGCAGCGGAGGAGCGTGGGAACCGGTAACGCTTGATTTGCTGGATTCTCAGTCTGTTGGCTCTCTGTTTTTTTTGAATGAGAATGTTGGCTGGGTATCTGGCTCCTCTGGATTGCTTTCCAAGACGACGGATGGTGGTAGAACCTGGAACCGAATCAACATCCCCACGCGCTCTTTCATTGAGGTCGTAAATTTCGTGAGTGAGGATGTCGGTTGGGTGGGTGGTTTGAGTGGAACCTTGCTGGCGACTGCTGATGGCGGGGTTTCGTGGGAACGGATCCGGACCCCTCAGAATTGTCAGATAAGATCCATCGCTGTCCGTGGCACCCTCATCTGGGCCGCCGGGAATTGTGAGCAAGTCATGTTCAGTGGTGACGGAGGCGTGACCTGGGCGGATCGCTCCGCACAATCGTGGGGAGTCGATCTGGAAGACATCGAATTCCTGGATGAACAGACCGCCTGGATCACGGGCCGTATTTACGACCCGGAACGATCAATCCTTCTCAAAACCACCGATGGAGGCAAAAACTGGGATCGCGCTACGGATGAACTCCCCGGCATCCTGAGGGACCTCGCCGTGACGATCACCGATAATGGCCCGATTGGCTGGGCCGTCGGTTCCTCCGGCTTGGCATTGAAACTGGTGCCTCATGATGCAGCGATCGTACAAATTGATCCTGATGCCCTGGAATCTCAACTTTCCCGGCCGGCTAATCGACCGGAGCGTGTGCCCCTCCCGGAACTACTCAATTGGGTGGGCCAGGATGAGTTCACATTTGACTCCCTGTTCGCTCTCTCGATATCAGAAAACGGAAGCGTTCTCATCGGTGGGGATGGCGGCGCCATATATCGTGCAGACCCCGACGATGAATCATTCGCGATTGCGGATTTGAACAATGGGTGCGCCACATCGCAGATCCAATATGTTTCGGCCCTTGAAGCAGTAGCCTTGGATTCTTGTGGCGGGGCAATGTACAAGTCAACTGACTCAGGACAGGATTGGGAATCCATAAATGAAAACCCATTCCCGGATTCCGGGATTGTCGCTTCTTACTTCATCGACAGAAACACGGGCTGGATTTCGGGATGGGATGGTTCATTTGCACGCACGGATAACGCCGGCCGATCATGGCAAAAGTTAAGAATTCCGACACATAGCGGTCTTGAAACGATCTTTTTTGCTGATGAAAACCACGGATGGATCGGCGGTCTCAACAACGCTATGTTGCGAACCCGAGATGGCGGGGAGTCATGGGAAAAGGTCGAAACACCTCGCGGTGTCTGCCGGATTGTTTCGATCTCCGGAAACATGCCAGTCCTGTGGGCACTTGATGAGTGCAACGGTGTTTTCGTGAGCACCGATAGCGGCGATTCCTGGGAGTATCGGGATACGCCAAATAACATTAATTCAAGAGTCATCACAATGTGGGATTCAGACACCGCTTGGATAGGCGGAGAAAGTAACGACTCCAACCAGTCATCCATCCTGGTGACACGTGATGGAGGGTCCCATTGGCAACTGGCATTTGATTCTGAAGACAACTCAGGTTCGATCTCAGATATTCAGGTAGCTGATACATCAGCCGGTCCGGTCGGATGGGCGGTGGGGCCGGGTGGATTGATCGTACGACTTGGGGTGGGAAAGTAGATATGCGATATTCAACCCGAGCATCCCGGAGTCGGGATTGCCTCTGTTCCGGAGGACATAATGACAACTGACGCCCCCCCTGGAGCCGTTCTCGTCGTGCAATCCGGCTCCGAAAATACCGGACCTATTTCGCTGGAGAATGCCCTGCACGTACTGGGCAGAGAGCCGTTCGCTGACATCGGGTTTGAGAATCCGTTTGTCTCGCGAAAACACGCCGAAATCAGGTACTCCGATGCCGATTACTCAATCAGGGACCTGGGCAGCAAGAATGGGACCTTTGTTGATGGTGTCCAGATAGGCGATCAACCCCGCCGATTGGTTGGAGGTGAGGTCGTGGAACTGGGTCAAGGCCAGGTGGTTACAACGTTTGCATTGACTACGCAGACCATCACGCTGCAAGCGGTCTACATGAAGCCTGGCCGGGCGGGTGGAGATGCCGATGACACCTCGGATGCGGTCCTCAGAGTGGATGTCTCGCAACGGGAAGTTTATTTGCATGGATCACCCATCTACCCTGCCCTGAGCCGCAAAGAGTTCGACGTGATCGCGCTCCTTCATGAGCGGAGCGGGCAGGCGTGCAGCAAGGACGAAATTGCGGCGTATGGCTGGCCTGAGCGCGAAGAAGGCGGTGTGTCTGATCAGGAGATTGGCCAATGCATTCACCGTATAAGGAGACGGGTTGAGCCGGACCCAGCGGCCCCGATATACGTTGAGCTCGTCCGCGGATACGGATACCGGCTGAATCCCAACGGTTGAGCAACGACTACGCCATTATCTGATCAATCTGTGAAGCGCCTGTCACATAACAGTCACAAAATTTCAATTCGTCGCAGACCCACTCATCAGATTCATTTGCGATCATGAGTAGGCCAAGCGGCGAACTGGCCAAAAGACTTCAAAGCTGAGCCGGGACCCTCAATCTATGCCGAATCCATACATCGATGGAACGTTCTTCTGGTACTGGTACGAATGGACGCTACCAGTAGTAGTCGCTGTTGTCGCGCTGACAATAGCGGTCGGGATCGTGATCACAACTGATCGGCGACCATACGGGACGATTATTCGGACGCTCGTGATTTTGTGTGTGGTTGGCACTGCCCCGCTCGCTGAGGAGCGGATAGGCATTGGAATATCCGCTACTGAAGAGGGGATGGCCGCGATCAGTCTGATTGGCAGTCTTGGAGCGATCATCCTTGGTGTATTCCACTTTGGAGTTGCGAGGCGGCTAGGATTCGCGCAGGAAGCATCAGTCCCGGCCGTTGCACCAACATTCACCCCGGCGCCTCAATCCCCTGCCCTCTCCGCTTACCCATCGACCGGGGCGCCAAATCCTGCGCGCAGGGATATCGATCCTCAGATCACGATGATGGGCCAACCCGATGGTGCTTCCCCCGCGTGGCTGGTTTTCCAGTCGGGGCCAAACGCCGGTCAGACAACGGCAATTGGCCAGGAGACGATGATCGGTCGCGCACAGAATAACGATGTGGTTCTGGACGATGAGAAAGTGGGCCCTGAGCACGCGTCCATTACTCTCATTGACGGCCAGTATCAGCTGAGTGAAATCGGCGATGCCAGTGGGACTCTGGTTGGAGGTCTGCCCGCGGATTCATCGGCAACTCTGGTCTCTGGCTCTACGGTACGAATTGGGGACACCGATATCTTGTTCATGCAAGGCGAGGCCCAGCCCAGCCCGCCATCGGAAGATCCTCGATCTGACCCCGATCTCACAATTGGTGATCCGGGCAAAACGATCGTCGCGCAATCCCGTCCGGCAGAGTCAAATGGCTGGCTAGCGGTCACCGAAGGGCCGGCTAGAGGGTCAATGACGCCGATCACGGCGGGTGAGATTCGAATTGGCCGGGCGGACACAAACGATCTGGTCATTGACGATGGGCTTGTGAGCAGGCATCACGCAATCCTCGTTACCTCGCTGAGTGGAATGCGCATCTCTGATCTTGCGAGCTCAGGTGGGACATTGGTCAACGGTGAGCCTTTGAATCCGACGTCGCTCTCGCTTTCAAGCGTCATTGCGGTCGGTGACACGGAATTGGTATTCGACGACGGTGATCCCGAGGGTGATGCATCTTCGGCGGAGTCGTCCGCAGCGACGATTGTTGGTGGAAATCCGTTGAGTCTGTCGTCCGGCGTACTTAAAGTTCAGAAGGGTGTCGACGCTGGTATGACATTCGAACTACGGGAAGGCGACAACGTCATTGGTCGTGGTGATGAAGCGGTTGCATTGAGTGACCCTTCGATCAGTCGCGGCCATGCGGTAATCCGAAGGTCTGGCGATAATTTCATCATCAGCGACCTGGGTAGCCTGGCCGGCACGCTGGTTGACGGCGATCGCGTTATGGGCACCGCTATCAACAACGGCGACGTGATAACTCTCGGCCAGACCAAGATCATCGTCATGGGGCCTCAAGCAGAATGACATCGCAAGTCTGGGTTGGTTCATGAGGCAGCTAGCCATAGGTGCGCGACTCGATGTTGGGAGAGTGCGGGCCAACAACGAAGACAACTACTGTGCCATCTTGCCGCCTTACACTCCCCTCGGATTTGGTGGCGTACTCGCAGTGGCAGACGGCATAGGCGGCCAGCGAGCAGGCGAAGTAGCGAGCCAGATGGCTGTTGATGGGGTAGCTGAGTTGTTCGGGCCCGATCGTGATCTCGGCGAAAGCCCTGAGCAGTCAGTGGGAAGTCTGGTCCAGGAAATTAATGGTCGAGTATTTACCGCTGCGTCGCGGGATGTCTCCGGCTCAGGAATGGGCACCACCCTCACGGTCGCAGTCGTTGAGAGCAATCGGCTGTTCATTGGACATGTTGGCGACAGTCGCGCATACCGGCTCCGGGGTGGCCAGTTAACGCAGTTGACGCCAGATCACAGCTGGGTTGCCGAGGAGGTTGCCAGAGGCGCAATGACGCCTGAAGAGGCGGCCAATCATCCGCGACGAAACATTATTACCAGGGCAATTGGAGCCGCGCCTGACGTGGATCCGTTCACTGCGGTCTTCGATCTGATGGCCAGCGACTCCCTTGTGCTCTGTTCAGACGGACTTCACGGGCTTGTCTCAGATGATCGTATTAAAGCAGTCCTGGAGTCCAAGTCGCCGGAAGAGGCTGCGGACGTTCTTGTGGACATGGCGAACACTGCTGGCGGAATCGACAACATCGCTGTTGTAGTGGCGAGGGTGCTATCTACTGCGCCGTCACCGCTGGAACTCTGGACAGTGGATGATTCCCGGACTGCCGCCGAAGGAAAGCCGAAGAGATCGTTGCTTAGAAGTGTTCTGGGTGCGTTTGGCCGGAAATAGCCGGAGCCGCTAGTCTTCGATCTCAATCAATCCGAGCTGTAGCGCCCTGACGACGGCCTCTGTGCGATCGCTGACATTCAGTTTGCTGTACGCGTGTGTGAGATGCGTTTTCACGGTGGCCTCAGCAATATTGAGTCTGCCGCCAACTTCCTGGTTTGTCATTCCGCCGGCGATTAGCGTCAGAATTTCTTTCTCGCGAGATGTGACGGTAGTGGCCTTGTCTTCGCTAACCCTGCCACCAGCCATACGATCAAAGAGAATTGATGCCACGGACGGTTCAATAGTAGAACCGCCGATCTGGATGGTTCTGATGGCGGCTATTACTTCGCTGGAGCTTGATCCCTTTAGAAGGTATCCACGTGCTCCCGCCTCGATTGCCCCCGTAACATCGGCCTCGCCTTTTGAGCTGGTGAACACGAGCACCTTTGTCTGTGGTGAGTCGGCGCGAATCTGAGCCACAGCGCTTATGCCGCTCATATCTCCCAGCCGGAGGTCCATCACGATCACATCCGGTTGGAGTGATCTACACATACCTATGGCTTCCGAGCCGCTGGAAGCCTGACCCACGAGTTCCAGTCCCTGGGAACGGCTTATCGCCGCCTCAAGAGCTTCTCGAATTATCGCGTGATCGTCGGCAACCATCACACGGATGTTGACGATATCTGGTTCGCCGTACGAACTCACTTGCCCCATCTCACTCAGCATGTACCTCAGCCAATCTGATTCTCATACATTGACGTCTGCATCGTGCCTGAGTCCAGTCCCGGAAATCGTGTTAATCAATCAGGCTGCGCTTCAATCGTTGTAAGAATCTTCGCCGGAATTTAGACGTGGGAGAAAGCGAGCAGGTAACTTCTTCGTAAAGATCAGGTTGCCGCGATGGATTCGGGTAACTTCCGAGGAGTTCCGCACTTAATTGGGAAGGCCGACCATTGAGTAGTCGGCCTTCCTCATCCACGGATAAGGTGAACCAGGTTATGGACGAATCTGACTACCGTCAGAGTGACCTGGACCCGTTGGCGACTCTCGCGTCGCTCCTGTTATCTGGACTTAGGTTGTTGGCCAGACGTCCCTGGAATTACGCGGGAGATCGTTCCATGCTTCGGACGCTCAACGGCCCCGATTCACCTGAAGCTAATCTCATCACGCCGCGGTGTTGCGGGTAATTGGTGTTTGCGAAATTCTATGCGGGTGAGCAGGTATTGACGTTGGGTGTGTTGCCACATCATAGGAAGGGGTATTGCTCCCCGGGATAGTGTGAATCTCCCTAAGACATGGCTGCGTCTTCCAGACGGGAGTGGTATAACCCAGCCTCATCAGATGCCTCCAGATAAGCCGGGGCGTCAGCGGCAGTGACGATACCCGGCAGCATCACCGTCACAGTTGTCCCCTGATCCGACACGCTTCTCACATTGAATGTGCCACCGTGCAACTCGGTTATCGTCTTCGAGATGAATAGACCAAGCCCTGTCCCACTTTGCGCACGAGTGGAGTTGTTGTCCGCCCGGAAAAAGGGTGTGCCGATAAGATTTAAGTCTGCTTCAGACAGTCCTATTCCGTGATCGGTAACCGTAATTCGAAGCCAATCACCTCGGACATCTGCATCAAGTTCAATAAAGGATTCTGGCGGCGAGTACTTCGATCCGTTGCTCACCAGATTCCGAATGACCTGGTCAATTCTGGGTCTGTCTGCTCGCAGCAATAGTTCGGATCCGACGCCCGAGGTTTTGAGTATTTGTCCTTTGAGATCTGCAATGGGCAACAGCGACTCATACATATCTTCCATGAACGTGTCGATGCCGAAAACCTGATGTTCCAGTTCAAATGTTCCTGTTCTGAGTCTTGATACGTCGAGAATATCGTCGATCAAGACGTTAAGATGCGATGAATTTCTGGCGATCAAATTCGCCTGATTGAGTTCTCTTTCATCTAAATGTCCACTTTTATTTTTTCTGAGAATTTCCGCAAATGCTTTTACTGAAGTCAGAGGTGTTTTAAGCTCATGAGAGACGGTGGAAAGAAATCTCTCTTTTTCATTGCTTATTTCAACCATGCGTTCAACCAGAAGCTGTGCGCGGTGACGTTGTGCTATCAGTAGAACAATGAAGACGCTGATGGCAGACATGATCACGCCTACAACGACTGGCAAAAGTAGGAGTGTCCAGCGATCCCATGTTTCCGGGAGGGATGGGCCTTCTTTGAAGGTTAGGAGCCAGCTCAGATCATGAACGGTGATTTGCGTTTGTAGTGTGGGAGAGTCTGACGCATTGAATCCTGGAGAGGAAAAGACGAGTTCCTTGGAGTTGCTATCCGCTTCGTCAATTACGAACGCTTGGACCAGAATCCCATCCATATTTTCAAACATTGCAGCGTCGAATATGCTGTCGATAGCCAGACTGATAAATGAAACGCCTGCAAATGTGCTCCGGCGTTGTTCTACGGTTGCTGGCGGAACCTGAGATCTGTAAACAGGGAACATCAACCCAAGTTCCGCGTTAATTACCCCAATATCTGCGTGCTCAAGAATCGCTGATCTGGTTTCACCACTGTCTCGCGCTTCACCAATGAGCTGGAGCCAATCCGCGCGTGTGCCAATATCAAGACCCATTGGTTGCCCAAAAAATGTCGGGTAGTAGAAGTCGCGAACGCTGGCTGGACTCAGCGTTCCATCCGGACTAAGGTCAGATACCTGATAGCCCATGATTCCCATAGATTGCAGTGCTGCTTCATGAGATTCACGGTTCTGGGAGGCAATCTCCGGTATAACTGAAACATGCTCGATCTCTGAAAATGTCTCTTTGATACGGACTTCAAACGCAGCCACCGCGAATGGGCTGAATCCGCCTGGAGAACTCAAGAATCCATTGCCCGCTTGAGTCAAGGAAAACCAACTTGGCGCCGTTCGTTGGATGCGGTCGTTCACGAAAATAGATATTCGCTCGAACGCGCTGGAACGATCGTGTTCTCTAATCTGGTTGGCAAGTATGAAACTTCCAACGGTCATACCTATCACGATGACTGGGATGATCATCCAGAAGACTCTGTGTGGACGTACGCTGCCAATTGCAGCCTGTATTCGCCTCATTGCCCCATGTATACGGGTGACCGACGCATTCGCTGGCTCTGTTGGCACCCGTGTCATATCAGTCCTCGGGCGCCTTATAGAGTTATCGTTTGGAATCATCCGATTTATGCGTCGACTAGTCGACCGCTGGCCTGCAGGAAATGGAGAACCGCTTGCACCCTTCCGTGCTGATCATTTCGGCCTCTGGCTCCCAGTTTCTCAAGGATGTTTGACAGATGATTCTCAACTGTTCGCTGGCTCAGGTTGAGACTTTCAGCAACGGCTCGATTGGAGAGGCCGCTGGAGACGGCGCGAAGAACGGACTTCTCCCGATCTGTCATCTCGTGAAGAGGATCCAGTTCTTTGCCTGATGCAAGCATTTGAGTAACCGCCGGATTCAGCAAGATTCGACCGCTGGCCACAACCTCCACTGCGGTAGAAAAATCTTCGGTCTCCTTGAACATGCTTCGGTTCACGAGCCCAACGCCGGTGGCGCCGCTATTCAGCAACTCCATGGCCTCGGCGACGCTTACCTGATCGGCCAGGAACATCAAGTTAGAACCGGGAAAACGCCTGGCGGCCTCTCTCAGAGTTTCCAGGCCGCCAAGGGGCTGTAGTCCTCGATCTACGATCAGTACGTCTGAGTTCGACTCAGTCATCCTCTGTAGCGCTCTCGTTGAGTCGCCTACGGAATCAACGAGGTCGATTCCTGAGTGTGATCTCAGGGCAGCGGCGTAGGCGGAACGTTCCAGACTGTGTTCCACGGCGAGAACCACCCTGGGTCGCGCGATGGATTCGGGGGATAGCGTCTCTTCAAGTAGCTGAATCACTGGCTTTTCCTCTCGACTGATAATCGATGTAGTTCTGATATTCATTCTTGCGATATTTACTGATCCACATTGGTTGATTTAGGGAACGTTAGGACCGCATTGATTTGCCCACAGTTATCAATGTGGTTATCTACACCACCGCCATGCCTATCCATGACTTTTTCGACGATATAACCGTCGATATTCAATAACTGATTTGGACTCATCGGAAGTCCGGCAACCAACTCGTATTCCTCTTTTGAGGTCGACCGGTCCCACCCGCTTGATTTGATTGAAATCACTACTTGCCGTGCCCGATCATCAAGAGATACATGGATATCGTCCCGGCTGTTGCTTGAGGCTGCCACCGTGTCGGCAGCGGCCGAAAGGGCCAGGCGAACCCATTCGCGGTCGACCTCAGCAAAGATCGGACCAGCGGGCCGGCGCTCGTGATGTTCGGTAATAACGTTTGATGTGGCGGATTCGTATTCAACGACCCAGCCGCCCAGCAGCATCCTGAGATCAGTCGTTTCAGTCTCAATTGGGCGGTCGGCATGGTCTGAATCGATACTGATTGCAAAGAACGCACGCTCGAGGGTCCCATTCATGGATTCAGCGGCCTTCTTCATCGTCTGTACATGGGCCCGCTGGCGGGAAGTCAAATTATTGGCCTCGTGAGTCAGAAGTATCTCGGCGAACGCATGGATTGACGCGATTGGGTTTCGCAAGTCGTGCTTCGCTGCACCGATCAGCTCATCCCAGGTCTCTGTGGCTGATCGACTCTGCGCGATGCCTTCATATTCCTTGGCGAAACTTGAAACTCGAACGTCGTTGATGGTCATGTCGCTGCCCGTGGACTGCGATCAGATGTTGGTTGCCCTGATGTGAATGACATGATTCAAATATCGGCTTCTCCCGTTCTTCTTGCATCAGCGGACCGTAGAAGGTCCTTTTTGCATTCGTATTACCTCCCTCATCCGAACGGTTGATTAGTCTTGACCCGTGACAGACAGAACGATGGGTGAGATCGCACCCCCTGTGGGGTCATGCAAGACATTTCTGGGGGTGTAGACCTGCTTTAAACGTTTTGGAATTGAGTCAATCCAGATGTACTGAACCAAACCGGGTTACAATCCGCCGAACTATCCAACAGAGTTAAAGTTCTGCTCTGTGTCATGGGCAATCAGAAGCCTGGGAGGGCCGTTTAATGAATGGGTTTGATGTAGTTGCACAATGCTTGAAAGCAGAAGGCGTTACCTGGATGCCTTGCTTTCCTGCCAGCCCGCTGATTGAGGCAGTAGCGAAAATTGGCATCAGGCCAATTGTTTTCCGTCAGGAGCGCGGCGGCATTAACGCGGCAGACGGATACAGCCGCCAGTCCGGCGGCAAACAGTTTGGCGTCTTCGCATCACAGGCTGGCCCCGGCGTTGAGAACTCTTTTGGTGGGATCGCGCAAGCCTGGGGAGACTCTGTCCCAATCCTGTATCTGCCCGGTGGTTCTGGAACCAACAAGTACGATATAGCGCCCAACTTCTCAGCGACCAAGAACTACGCTGGGATTTCCAAGCTGGCGATTTCGATAGACAGCACGGCCGCAATCACCAAGCAGATGCGAAGGGCGTATCACGCTCTGCGTCAGGGCAGGCCCGGGCCTGTTGTCGTTGAGATGCACGGTGACGTGATGGCTCAGGAAGTCCCCGGAGGCGCTGAAGGCTACACGCCATCATCTGCAATGAAGACTGCGCCAAGCCGTTCTGACGTGAAAGATGCCGTAGCTGCTCTGCTCAAGGCCTCTACGCCAGTGCTCTGGGCTGGCCAGGGCGTGCTGTACGCCGATGCGTGCAATGAGTTGCGTGAGTTCGCAGAACTCACCCAAATACCTGTCATGACGACGATGCAGGCGAAGAGCGCCTTTCCAGATGACCATCCCCTCGCGCTTGGCTCAGTAAACAGGACCGCCCCAAAGGCCGTCTGGAAGTGGCTTGGCGATGCCGATACTTTTGCGGCAATTGGATCCGGCCTCACGATTACCAATTACGGAATCCCGATTCCCGACGGCAAGTTCATGATCCACTCCACTGCGTCAGCAGAGGACATCAACAAGGACTACAACATTGACATTGGCCTTGTTGGCGATGCCAAGCTCACTCTTGAGATGATGATCGATGAGGCCAAGGCCACCATCGGTGAAAACGGACGCCGGGGTGACACCGCAACGGCAAACCTGATCGCAGGGGTGAAGGCCGAGTGGTTGGAAGAGTGGAAGCCTCTGCTCACCTCCGACGAGGTTCCAGTGAACCCGTACCGGGTGGTCAATGAGATCAACAAAGTTGTGGACCACGAGAACTCCGTTATCACACACGATGCGGGAAACCCTCGTGATCAGATGATGCCGTTCTACAGGGCGACAACACCCTTTGGCTACATTGGTTGGGGTAAGACAACTCACCTTGGGTATGGCATACCGCTGATGATGGGCGCCAAGATGGCCAACCCTGAGAAGTTCTGCATGAACCTCATGGGTGATCTTGCGTTTGGTCACACTGCAATGGAAATTGAGACAGCGGTGCGTGCAGGAATTCCAATCACCTCACTGATCATCAACAACCTGACGATGGGCGGCTACGACAAGTCCATGCCTACCGCCATGGAGCGCTACGGTGCGGGTAACCAGTCTGGTGACTATGCCGGTGTCGCAAGAGCGCTGGGAGCGAAGGCGATCAACGTTGAGGAAGCCGCCGGTGTTGCACCCGCTATCAAGGAAGCGCAGGAAGCGAACAAGAACGGTGAAGTAGTGGTGATTGAGGTCAGGACCCGACAGGACACACGGTTCTCAGCCTACCCGGAGTTGCTGGCTCCCTAATGAACGAAACCGATAGGCCGGTGGGCGGACAGCAGGCGGGCGAATGATGAGATCGGTCTTATCTGTGGTTGGTGAGATTGTCACCACCGCAGTGATCGCTCCGATAATCATTGTGGCCCTGTTGCTTATGCCCCCGGCAAAAGCGATTGTTGGCCTACGCAGAATGGTTGCAGGGCGGAAGTAGTTACCTCCGCCCTGCTCTTCCTTTTCTTCGTCCCCATCTGGCTCTTCGTTCCCATCTGGTCATCTGTTCTCCCTGATGAGACTACTGACCGTTGGTATGGGGCCCGCTGTCAAACCAGGCGATCAGGTTCATGATCGCCCGGTCCTCTGGCGTTGCCACAACTGGCAGATCGTGTGCCGCAAGGTTGGCGAAATTGAGCTAATGGTTGAAGCCGTGGATAGTGTTGTAGTGCATCAACAACTAGTCCCCATTGCCAAATCAAGCATCAAAGCAGGCCTGACAGATGTCGCACATCGTGAGGCTGCGATTCCCCTCATGAAGCTTGTGGATCAAGACGCTATCCGCCATTGACTCTTCCGTTCGCGGCCAGAGAGATTGCCCGCCATCGTGAGCGGCGCTAGGAACCCGAATCGAACCAAATTGCCATCGGACTAGCGCTATGCTGGCGCGTCCGAGATAGAATGCCCGACTCGTACCGACCACTGACCCGAACATCCCGGAGACCCACTTGAAACTTCTACTCATCACCGGCGGCTCACACCCATATGAAGAGACGACCCCTGTACTTACGGGGTTCTTGGAGGCCGCTGGTCACTCAGTCACCGTGTCTGATTCGGCGGACGAACTCACCACTGAGGCGGTGAAATCGTTCGACTCAATCGTGTTGAATACGCGGCGACGTGATGATGATAATAACAACTTCACAGTCCCACAGCGCGATGGTCTCAAGTCTTTTGTAGAGTCCGGTGGCGGATTGGTTTCACTACATATTTCCCCAGACTCCGCGCCCGATTGGCCTGAGATGAAGAAGCTCACTGGCGGTGGATGGGTATCCGGCACTAGCTGGCACCCACCCTTCGGCAAAATGACTGTATCCGTCAGCAATCCAGACCACGCCCTTGCGGCTGGCGTCACGGAGTTTGAGACCGAAGATGAGTGTTACTGCGGACTGGACATTCAGCCCGGGATCGACGTGTTCCTATCTGGCGTCGTTGAAGATGAGGAAAAGCCACTGGGCTGGAGTTCCACCTACGGCTCCGGCAAGGTGGCGAACATAGCGCTGGGCCATGCAGGCGTGAGCCAGAGCCACCCAAGCTTCCAGCGTCTTGTCCTGAACGCCGTGGACTACGTGAACGCGTAGATCGGACGGGGAGCGTCAGCGTTGGCTGACCACTCTCTTGATCGCTAATATTCAGGAGGCTGGCGCACCACTGCATCATCCTCTGGAGCCAGCGCTCACCGACTAATCACTACTCGCCGGGAACAAATCACCGGTTGGCGGCGTTATAACTACCAAGATGCCTAAAAGCCGGATTCTTCCTAATCCGGCGGAGCGGCGTCCCAGTGAAATGAGGGTAGCCATGATTAGACCAGCCATCAGCCAAAGACTCCTGATCACCGTACTTATCCTGATAGCAGCTATTGTTGTCGCATGCAGTTCGAATGACGATTCATTCGAATCCAACGCAGCAATGTTTGACTCATCGGGACCAGCAGGATCTCCCGGTGCCGCTGGCGAAAGTGTTAGCGGCGACGAGGCCTTCGTTACACAGGAAAGGGGCACGAGTGTTTCACCTCAGGCCCAACCAGCATCGGATCCTGCACCCTCGCTCATCCGCGAGTCGTCCAAGGGCGCTCAGCTCGCGGATTTCGGAGAAGATGCCGCCGTATCTGGAGATGGCGCCGCCAACACCAGACTCGATTCACAAATAGCGTCTGCAGCAACCGAGCGCATCATCGTCAGGACAGTTGATGTAGATATCGTCGTCCCTGATGTATCAGTAGCTATTTCACAAATATCCGATCTCGCGATTCGACTTGGCGGATGGGTGGTCTCAAGCCAACAAATCGAGTCTCACACTGCTCGTGTGTCGATTCGTGTTCCGTCGAATCGAATTGACGAAGCACTGAAAGACGTAAAGGGCGCTGCGATCGAGGTCGAGTCGGAGCGATTGACCAGTCAGGACTTCACCGAGGAGTTCACAGACATCAGCGCGCGCATTGAAACCATGCAGTTGACTCTTGATTCACTAAAGGTGCTATTTGATCGCGCAGATAAAATTCAAGACGCCATCGCTATTCAAGTTGAGATGACTCGCATTCAGGCAGATAAAGATGCCTTGCAGGCACGTGTCAACTTCCTGATGGAGAGTTCCTCGTTTTCCCTGATAAACGTCGATATGTCTACAGAACCGGCCGGAATCGAGATCAACGCGGGAACCGATCAGGGCCCAGCGATTGGAAGCATTGCCAGATTCCGAGCGCAATTCAACGCCCCTGAAGGCATCGAAGATTTCGTCATCACATGGGATTTTGGCGATGGGTCACCGGAGATTCGGGTCTCTCGTGTGATTGCCACAGAAGATCCGAACGTGCTCATCTCCGCTCCCGTGACACACACGTACTTTGACGATGAGGAATCCCCGTATGTTGTGACGGCAAAGATCACTGGCTCTGGACCTGCAGGATTGGCCGAGGGCGAAGATAAGTTGATCGCAACGGTCAGCCGAATTCCGACCATTGAGGTTTACGCCGGGGAGAACTTCACCGTTGAATCCGGAGATAAGACTGAATTCCAAGGATCGTTCACACGCCCTGCCGGCCTGAAGAATCTCACCTATTCATGGGACTTTGGCGATGGTTTCTCACAAGAGCCAATTGTTCTGCCCGATGGAGTAACGGCTGCGACGGCGACCCACAAATACGAGAATTTCCGGCCGACGCCATTCACGGCCGTACTCACGGTACGCGGGGATTCGCTCGCGGGGCCCGCTGAGGCGACAGGACGAGTTAGCTTGATCGTCACTGATCCATCTAGTTCCAGCCTCACAGATCTCAGCTTTGGAAACACCGGCAAGAATGCGGGCATGGCGTTGCTTATTGCTGGCTCCGTGCTACTCAACATCCTGATCTACGCGCTGGTATTCGCACCGTTCGTGATTGTAGTCGGCCTGGTCTGGTGGTTCTTCTTCCGGACCCGTAGTCGACGAACCCCGGACCCAAAGCCATCTGGCGATGTTCCATACTCAACGCCAGAACCCAACGAGTAGCGGTATCGTCAGGGATTGGGGTGTGATTCACCTCAATCCCTGACTTCGCGCTATGCCTTGAGGGAGACTCGTCCATCCAGGTTTCGACGCCGGAGTATCTCTCTGGCTTTCGAGTGGCCAAACCACACCATCTTGCCGGTCATCGACCCGGTCGATTCTGAGTGCATATCAAGTTCAGCAAAGAACTTCATAAAGAAAAGGCCTGCGCCTCTGACGGTCATAGGTGATTCTTGAACGACCGCCAGCCTGGCGAACTGCCCGGTGGACCCTTTGACCGCGCTTGCGAGCATTGGCTCGGCGGTGTCCCACGTGCATACGGCCAGCAGCGCGTCGCTTTCCGCCGTCTGAAGTTGGTTCCATATCTGGGCTGCCGCATCGCTGTTTTCCGGTCGGCACAAGAGCAGTATTGCGTTGAACTGCGCTGCCCCATTGATCATCGTAGAGAGATCGGCGACTGCACCCAGCAACGGCTCCATTGATGCCACGGAAATATCGCGTCGGAGCATGCTTGAATGAACGCGTCGAGCTGAGTCGTGCTCCCATCCCTCGTGATTCTCAGTTACGTCTACCGTCAAGACCCTGGGACGGCCTTCGATGGACGCATCGCTCCAAAACTTGAGACCACCTCCGCCAATCGCTCCGTTCGTCACTTGCCAAGCGCCTGCATGAGTCCACTTTTATCTTGCTCATCCAGGAAATATTCCAGGATGGTCTCTTGACCGAGTTTTCTCAATGAGACAACCAATCTGAGACGGCCGTCATCCGTCGACTCCAGGACGAGGGTTTTGGGGGGGTGCTCTGATTCAAACAGCGTTTTCAATTACGTCTCCGTGCCGTGGTGGTGTATTCTTCCGCCCTATTCTCGTTCACGATACGGTAGTGCTGAATTCGCAATTCGGCGGCAGACAGGATGGATAGCCCTGATGAAGATCACAGACCTTACGGTGACGCTGTTTGAGTGGGGTGGAATTCCCCAGATGCGTTATGGAAAACACACACCGACGTTTGGCGGAGCTAGCCAACTGGGACTGGTTGAGATCAAGACTGATGAAGGCTTGTCGGGATACTCATTTCTGGGATCGTCCAGCAAGGGAGCGCATCTTGATGCGCAGTCGCTCATTGAGGAAATAAAACCCCTTCTGATTGACCAGGATCCAACTGACAGAGAGCGGCTGTTCGATCAGATGATCAGGCTCCAGAGGAACGCTGGATACCGAATCGTTGGCGCAGTAGATGTGGCTCTGTGGGACCTACTGGGCAAAATCGCGGGCCTGCCAATCCACCGACTACTTGGCTCTTATCGCACCAGCGTGCCTGCCTACGCATCGTCGAAGGTGTTCCAGACTGCTGACGAGTATGCGACTGAGGCTGCGGAGTTCAAACGAATTGGCTGGCAGGCCTACAAGATACATCCGCCCACAGATCCCAAACTCGACATCGAGATCTGCACAGAGGTCCGCTCACGGACCGGCGATGATTTCACGCTGATGCTGGACTCAACGTGGGCGTACGACTACCCGACCGCGCTCAAGGTTGGGCAGGCAGTTGAGGAGTTGGATTACCTCTGGTACGAAGACCCGCTGGTTGAGGACGATATACACAACTACGTCAAACTGAAGCAGCACCTCAACATTCCTGTGATGGCGACCGAATACTCGCCAGGTGGATTTGCAGCGAAGACCGAATGGCTGGTGCGGGACGCTACCGACTATCTGAGGGCTGACGTTGCTGTGACCGGTGGGATTACGAATTTGATGAAGATCGCGCATCTTGCCGAGGCGTTCCACACGAACTTTGAGGTACACCACGGAGGTAACAGCCTGAACAACGTGGCCAACCTCCACGTCATCATGGCAATTAAGAACTGCGACTACTTCGAGGTACTGCTGCCATCTGCCGCGCAGAAGTTTGGCCTTGTGGAAGACATTGAGGTTGATTCAAACGGTCTTGTACATGCGTTCGAAGAGCCGGGTCTTGGGGCACAGATCGACTTCGATCTGATTGAGCACAACAAGCTGGCGGTGCTGAGCTAAGACAGCCCCTGCCCAAGGACTTCGCTGACTCCCTGGTGGCCAGCGGGTGACATCAGATATGCCCCTGCCCACCCGGAGTCTTTGACTGCACGGACTTGCTCTGCCGCAAGGGCGCGCGCCTCTTTCACCTGATCATCTGGCTGGTCGAATCTCTCAAGCCGCCTGAAGATGGCGTCGGGGATTCTTACGCCCGGAGTCATGGCCATACGGCGAGCATGGTCGAATCCATTTAGCACCAGTACGCCAGGCAATATTGGGACGTCCCGCCGAAGTAGATCCAGCGGCGCGAGCGCTGACGAGTCAAAGACCGGCTGGGTGAATATGTAGTCAACGCCGCTATCGATCTTGCGTCTCAGCTTCTCAAGCTCGAACTCAATATTAGGGGCTTCGGGTTCGAATCCAGATCCGATTGTGAAAGACGTGTTCGGGTCTCCGCCTCGAGATAGCGGCATACCGCCGAAGTCAACGCCTGCGTTCAGAAGGCCATGTACGTACCCGATCAGAGTCGTTGAATCGAGATCAAACACGGCGGTAGAGCGTGGATAGGTTGGCGACATCTTAGGAGGGTCGCCTGTGACGATCAGAACGTTACGAATATTCCGAGCGTGGAGGCCAATCAATCGCGCTTGCAGCCCCATCGTGTTGAGATCGCGCGTGGAGAAGTGCGGAATTAGCTCCACTGGATCATCGGCATCGCCACCAATTCCGAGTGAGGAACGCACAAGCGAAATAAAATCGCCGGGCGGCATGAGTGGGATGCCTCGGGAGCCATCAGTGATATCGACCGCGTCTACCAATCCTGACTGGGCCACTTCACTGATAAAAGAGACCTTACTTTGCGTTGAGCGAGACGCCGTTCCACGAGGTGGGAGCAGTTCCACACTTACAGCGAATTCACCATCCACTATCTTGCGAGAAAATGGTCCATTAGAACGCTTTGCCTCTCGACTGACAGGTGACGTGCTGCCGCCTGATAATGATGGAACAGATGAATTGCCGCCTCCCGCACTTTTGAGGTAGGCAGCCATTTCACGCACGTGGGCCGGGTGGACCTCACAGCATCCGCCAATCAACCGGACACCTTTGCCCATGTAGTCTCTGGCCGTCCGGCCCATGAATTCAGGGTTTACGTGGTTCATGAATCGCTGCCCGATTCGCCTGAATCCTCCGGCGTTTGGCATGGCCGAGAGTAGTAGATCGCCCGTCTGCACAGCGTTCAGCTGTGATGCGCTATCGATGAACGATTCGACGTCCCAGGGGGAGGAGCAGTTGATGCCAATCACGTCTGCACCGCTCTCCACTGCCGCTGCAACCAGTTCAGGAGCATCTGGAATCGTAGATAGCGCATCGACCGCTTCATCGAGCGAGAGTTGCACCACGACTGGAATATCAGGTGCAATCTCTTTGCTAAGTTTCGTTACTTGAAACGCGTGCTCACTGGACGCGAACGTTTCCAGGACGATGGCGTCTACCTGTTCACTGTGCAGGGCTGTCAGATGCGGAATGTACGTGCTTCGGAGCGTCACGATATCGGCGTCAGGATCATGCACCGGCCCAACCGATCCCAGCACGAAGAACTCAGATGCCGATCTCCCAGACTCTTGCGCAAACGACGTTATTGCCTGCCTAGCGATCTCTACTCCCTGCCGGTTGATCTCCTCGACGCGACCGGACTCCCCCAGTTGGCTCAGATAGGCCTCATTCGCACCAAATGTGTTTGTTGAGATTGCGCGTGCGCCAGCGTTCAGATACTCCAGATGCACCTGTAGCACGAGTTCTGGCCGCTCAACATTGAACGCCTCGTACACATGATTCTGCTCAGACAGGCGTCCTGTGAGTTCGAACAGGTAAGAGCCCATAGCGCCGTCTGCGAGAAGCGGCCCCTGACCCAACGTTTGGAGAAATCTATTCATCTGATTACGATAACAGCGGGGCTATCACACGTTCCCTCGTTGCAGAATCCCAGATTCGACGGCATATATGATCGCTTCCAATGACACAGGTTAGATTCGCGTAATCGAGAGAGAGTTAACGCCGTGACTGTGGCCGACGATCGAACGAAAGATAATCGACCTAATATCGTCATAATTCTTGCCGATGATATGGGCTTCTCCGACATTGGTTGTTTTGGTTCAGAGATTGCGACGCCAAACCTCGATAAGTTAGCCGGATCCGGGTTGCGGTTCTCTCAGATGTACAACTACGCCCGCTGTTGCCCATCGCGTGCTTCCCTGATGACGGGTATCAGCCCTCATCGGGCCGGCGTAGGACACATGGTCAAGGACCTTCATGTGCCCGGATATCGCGGATTTCTGAACGAGAATTGTGTAACAGTCGCGGAAGTGCTTCGAGATGCTGGATATCAGACGCTGATGTCGGGCAAATGGCATGTCGGTGGCGAATATGACTTGCAAAATCCTGACTCATGGACGGCTGGTGACGAGGGGCATCCGACGCCCACCCAGCGTGGCTTTGACCAGCACTTTGGGACGCTAATTGGTGCGGGGTCATTTTTCCATCCCCTTACGTTGTTCGAAAACGACCACCACATCACTCCAGATTCTCCCGATTTCTTTTACACGGATGCCATCGCGGATAAGGCCATTGAAATGGTCGATAACGCCTCCAAAAAAGATGAGCCGTTTTTCCTGTACGCGGCTTTCACCGCTCCCCACTGGCCTTTGCATGCCTACGAAGAGGACATAGCGAAATACGAGGGGAAGTATCGACGCGGGTGGGATGAGTTGCGAACTTCCAGACACGAGGAGTTGCGCGATTCAGGCGTTCTCGACACCCGCTGGGACATCACGCCACGAGATGAGACAGCACCAGCCTGGAAAGATGCAAACAACGCGGACTGGGAAGATCTACGCATGGCCACGTATGCAGCTCAGATCGATCGCATGGACCAGGGAATTGGGCGAATTATCGATTCTCTGGAGAAGAATCAGATCAGAGACAACACCGTGGTGATGTTCCTTTCTGACAATGGTGGCTGCGCCGAGTTCCTGGCGGAAGACTCCGATAAGCCACAGCCTGCTCAGTTCAACACGCCTCCCATTGATGGTTCAACGATGCGATTTGGGAATGTTTCGGGCCTACGACCCGGTCCCGGCAACACCTTCATGAGCTATGACCTGCCATGGGCAAACGCTTCCAACGCGCCGTTCCGACTATACAAGCACTGGGTCCACGAGGGCGGCATTTCGACGCCGTTTATCATTTCGTGGCCTACGAAAATCAAAGAATCTGGCATATCTCACTCCCCCGCCCAACTGATGGACATCACCGCCACGTGCATCGATCTTGCGGGGGCCAGCTACCCATCCGAGTTCCGCGGCAATGAGATCGCGCCGTTGGAAGGTGAAAGTTTTGCTCCACTATTGACCGGAGGCACGTGGCAGCGCGAACAACCGATCATCTGGGAACACGAGGGCAACCGCGCGGTGAGAGCTGGCGAATGGAAGTTAGTCAGCAGATTCCCAGGCGAGTGGGAGTTGTACAACATGACTGAGGATCGGACGGAACTGCACAATTTGGCAGACGGCGAAGTAGACCGTGTCGGTTCTCTGGCCAAAGAATATGGTCGCTGGGCGGAGACCTCCAACGTGCTTTCGTGGCCGGTCTCAGGCGGCCCGGGTACTCGATCCACGTTGGCGCCAAACGCCCACAGGGTGGGAAGTTGAAGTGATCCAACTACGTGTCCCATCCGAACTCCCTCTAACGTGATATGACCTACGTTCACTCAATCTTTACCTAATGGATACCTGCAGAGACCGAGATTTAGCCATCTGGCTCATAAGATTGGGTGAAGCGATCAGGCGATGGAGCCATAAGGATCGCGCACGCAGGGGACGATGAGCTGACATGCCCGGACTATTTAGCACTGTGAACTCGGTTGGCCGACGACCGAATTTGCGCGTCAGCGTGCTTGCCGTATTTGTGATCGCCCTGATGGCTGCGGCCCTACTGTTCAGCGATGGCGCTTCAGCGGCAGGCCCACCAATCACCGTCAAAGATAAGTTCAACGGCGGCGGGACCACCCAACTTGAGGCGCACACGCCCAACGATGACCTCGTTGGTGGCGGCTGGTCTGAGGCGGTTGGCGACTGGAAAGTCTCTAAAGGCGCCGCCTTCGAGATAACCGGTGAGCAGACTCCCTACTACGCCATCGTAGATTCAACGTTCTACAACTTCGACCTGAACGTAGACATCACGTATCCCGGCAATAGTGATGTTGGACTCCTGTTCCGTTACCAGGATGAGGACAACTGGTTCGGTCTGATTTACACCGGCAAGAAGCTGGAAATCTGGCGAACGGTTAATGGCGAGACCGATGTGCTGGACAAGAGCTCGTATGAGTGGGCGGCCGGAGAGTCGCACATTCTCAATCTCTCTGTTGAAGATGACGTAATCGAAGGCAGCATTGATGGAACTGAGGCGGAGGTCGCCAAGTCCGACCTGAGCCTCCAGTTCAACTCCCGTGTTGGTCTCTACTTCCAGAGGGATAACGCGACCAGGTTCCACGACTTCGAGGTAGCTAACCTTGGGTCACCATCGCCACAGGCAACGATCTCGTTCCCCTCAGCATCATCCAGCATCCTGTTCGACAACTTTGGCGGCGGCGGAACGCTTTCGGGGCATACGCCAGACATCGCTCCCACATCATCAGCTTGGTCTCTCGCGAACGGCGTATGGGACATCGCAGGCGGGTCCGTCAACGAAACATCAGCCTTCGGAGGCGACGCTCGGGCGTTTGTAGACCCGGGCACCAATGACGTTGATGTGTACGCTGAGATTGACTACCAGGGCTCGGGCCTTGCCGGCGTCGTTTACAGGTACCAGGATGAGTCCAACTGGTACATGAGCTGGTACGACGGAACTAATCTGGCGACTGGCAAGATGGTGGCAGGCGCCTTCGAATTCCTTGGGGTCAAAGGATACGAATGGGGTCCGACTCCCTCAACCCGGATCATGCGGGTCAGGGCCGATGCCACTACTGTTCATGTCTACATCGATGATTCCCTACCGCTAGCAACCCTCAACGAGCCTGACCCATTTGGCCCTGGAAGTCAGGTTGGCCTTTTCAGTCGTCTCGCTCCCGGCCACCCGGTTGGCAGATTTGCCGTAACAACGCCAGCTCCTCTCCCCTTCCCTGATCTCCCGTTTTATCCGCCCGGGCCACCTCCTACGTCCGCCATCCCACCAACACCTCCCACGGGCGTCGACTTGTTTGACAGCTTTTCTGACTTCCCCTGGGCAGGTCTGAATTACCACTCGATTGACATCGCGCCGGGCCTCCAACAGTGGAGCAGCGTCAGCGGCGCATGGTTCGCTGATTACAACCAGGGCGCAGAACGGACAGGCAACTTCGCAGATCGCCGTGCGGTGATCGATACCGGCGCCAACGAGCAGCTCGTCAACTCCAAGATCGATTGGGACGGAGGTCGAGCAGGAATCGTCTTCAACTACCAGAACGAAAGCAACTGGGCGATGTTCTGGTATGACGGTGTCGCTGACCTGGTCGTCGCCAAGGCCGTCGGCGGGCTGTTCAAGGAGATGGGCCGCTCCCACTTCGAGTGGGAAGAGGGCAAGAAGCACGAATTGACGGCTGAGGTAGTCGCTGGCGTAGCCACCGCATATCTCGATGAAGACGCGCTGTTCACCTTCGATGTATCAGAACTCCAGGATGCCACTGAAGCGGGCATGTTTGTCCGCACAGCGACACCTCAAACATATGACAACTTCGCTCTCTTTGCTGATGCCACGCAGCCGGTACCGCCGTCCCCGCCAACGACAACTCTGGTTGAGGACACGTTCAGCGATCTCGATGCCACTCCGCTGGAGTCTCACACCCCTGACATCGCACCGATTGGCTCGTCCTGGCTGAACACCTCGCCCTTCGGTGATTGGGAGATCCAGACAGGACAGGCAGTTGAGACGACGCTGCTTGACTGGGCCGATCACCGATCGGTTATTGATGCCGGCGTATCTGACGCCACTGCTGAGGTGGATCTGACCTGGAACGCTGGAGGTGGCGGGCTTGTGTTGCGCCACCAGGATGATGGCAACTGGATCATGGCATGGGTGGATGGTGGCTCTCTGGTAGTTGGCAAACTAACGACTGCTGCCGGTTTCCAGGTTCTCCACAGCGCTCCGCTAAATTGGGGTGGGCCGGGAGTTACCCGCAACCTGTCAGCGACCCTGATAGGTGCTGACATCACGATCTCTGTTGACGGCTCAGTGATTACGACAGTGACTATTAGCGATTTGATCGGTGCCACCGAGTTTGGGATTTTCACTCGTGGATCAAGCTCAAACGAGTTTGACAATTTCAAGGTCTGGGTCTTTGGTGCAGGGCCGCCGCCTGTACCCGGTGGTGGATCTCCCGGGAACCCTGGCCCGCTTCCCGGCGGCAGCGCGATCATCGTTTTGGACAGCTTTGACGCCGCTGATGGCACATCGCTGATAGGCCGTCAGCCGGATGTCTCGCTGCTGCTCAGCCGGTGGGAACGAGGAAGCCTGTACGGTCAATGGAAGGTTGATGGCAACGCGTCCACTGAGACTTCGCTCATTGGGTGGATGGACCACCGGCTGGTCGTGGACGCCGGTACGCACAACGTCACCGTTGAGGCCGACATCACGTGGAACCAGCGCACCGCAGGGCTAGTGGCCCGATATCAGGACAACGCTAACTGGATCATGGCGTGGTACGACGGCAAATTCCTTGTCCTGGGTGAAGCGACCTCTGCAGACGGGTTCAAGGTTCTGAGCAGAGAGCGATTCAAGTGGGGATCGGAAAGCACTACACACCATCTTTCGCTGAACGTAACGGGCTTCAATATCACCGTATTTGTCGATGGTGAGTCGATTGTTCACGAGGAGATCGACAACCCGACGCAGGCGACAAGGCACGGCCTGTTCAATCGCAGCACCAGGGCGAATTCATTCGATAATTTCTCTATCAGCAGCGATACGCCACCTGCCCCCGCTCCACCGCCTGAGCAGCAATTTGAGATTATCTTCGATAGCTTCACAGCAGCGAACGGACAGACGCTAGCAGGCCGAAGCCCAGACGTCGCCCCCGCTGGCTCCACCTGGAGCGAGACAAGTCTCTACGCGATCTGGGAGATTACAGAAAATAAGGTCGCAGAGACGACCTTGTTCGATTGGGCTGACCATCGGGCCGTCATTGATGCTGGCAATCCTGACGTCACGGTTCAGGTCGATATGACATGGAACGAGTTCCGAGCGGGCATCACTTTCCGCTATCTGGATGAATCCAACTGGGCCATGGCGTGGTTTGAAGACGATCACGTATCAATAGCACAGTCCTCCCCAACGCTTGGCTTCCAAGAGATCGGGCGGTTCGAATACGACTGGGGTACCCCCGGGACGACACGAACTTTCCAGGTCGTACTCAGTGGAGATGAGGTCGTTGTATCTATTGATGGGACAACGTTTGAACCTGTCAGCCTGCCTGAACCCACAACCTATTCCAGCGTTGGACTATTCACCCGCGCCGCCGGGACGAATCTATTTGATGATTTCCGAGTGCTGGGGCCAGCGCCTGAACCAACAACGGTGTTCAGCGATTCGTTTACGGCCGATGACGGCATTGCCCCTGCGGACCGCACATCTGACGTCTCATTGACGAGAACGCGATGGGACCAGGCCAGCCCTATCGGCGAATGGGAAATTCGACTCAACCGATTAGTCGAGACCAGTGGCGTCGAATGGGCAGATCACCGCCTGGTTGTAGATGCCGGAACTTCCGGTGCAACTGTAAGAGCAGACGTGACCTGGCAGTCACGTGGCGCAGGATTGGTCGTCAGGTATGAAGACGAGCACAACTGGGTCATGGCCTGGATTGACGGCTCCGAGGTTGTGCTGGGTCAGGTGACCGCATCTGGAGGATTCCACGTCATAGGCCATGACGCATTTGACTGGGGAGCTCCGGGCACTACCCGGTTGCTGGAGGCTCGAAACCAGGGTGCCACCATCACTGTTCTTGTCGATGGCGTCGAAGTGCTCGTGTCCGATGTGCCGATACTCATGACGTCCACCAGGTATGGCTTATTTAGCCGCTCCGGTGACATGAATTCATTTGAGAATTTTGAAGTGACTTCAATTACTCCTCCCGCCCCTGAAACTGGGCTCACATACGTCAATGTTATTGAGGACGCATTTGGCGATGTGAACGGCACGGATCTCAACGGCAATCTTCCAGATGTTGGCCCTGCGTCATCGACCTGGATGGCACCAAGTTTGGTTGGCGAGTGGGAATCTCAAAACGGAGTCGCCATCGAAACAACAGGAATCGCGTGGGCCGATCACCGTCTAGTAATCGATTCCGGTGTGTCGGACGGGGTTATTGAGGCAGACATCACCCTGCAGTCAGGAATCGCCGGTCTCGTCCTCCGCTACCAGGATGAGAGTAACTGGATCATGGTGTGGGCTACCGATAGCGGAGTGTGGGTCGGCAAGGTCACGGCTGAATCTGGGTTCAAGCTCATTGCACGCTACCGGTACAACTGGGGTAGTGCTGGTACGACCAAGAATATGAAAGCGCACATGACTGGTGATCAGATCGTGATCGAGGTGGATGGTCGTCAGTTCCGACCCATTACAGAGTCTGATCTGATCACGGCAACATCGCACGGGCTGTTCAGTCGAAGCGCTCAAAGTAATGCATTCGATAATTTCTTTGTGAAGGTCGAAGCGACGCCTTAGCGACCTGATAACTCCGCCCTGAAGACCCGCCAGTTATGGGGAAATATTGCCCTTAATTAGAATGGTGCAAGCGCGGCGTAATGCGTCACTACCCCGTTGTGTGAGATCTGCCCCCTGCCGATTTTTGAACACCATTGAATCAACCACCTGAACCAGGCCAGGCCGTTCCGGGACTTTCAAGAGGTCCACGGATAGGTCTGCTGCTGACTGGAGTCAGTGCTCAGGAGGTCATAGACGACATCCACGCGGGACTTCGGTCGCTTGCGTCTATCGCCTCACTCGATCCCCCGGTTGGACTCCCGCCACAGTTGCAGTTCAATGGGTATGCGACATCTGACGTATCTGGCCAGGACATAGCAGAAGTCCTATCCGAGCAGCTTCTTCTCCTTCCAGGGTTCCGCACAACGATCCAGGGAACTCACAGAGTCCCCTTCACTAACATCGTGTTTACCGCTGAGCGTGGAACCCCAGACCGAGACGCTATCGAAAGACGGCGCGGGGCCGAGGAATCTAGAAGAAAAACGACCCTGGGTCAGGTTGGGATTCCGCAGGTTGCGCGGGTTCCGGCATCGCCCACGAGCGATTCGACTGCCCCTGCGACTCGCGACACCGGTGCGCGGCGGTCCTCAGGTTCTCTGTCAAAGTTGTTTGGCCTCACAAATTTCCGCGGGAAAAAGAAAAGTCAACGTTCTGATCAACGTCCCAAGGCATGGGTACCCGGTCAGGTGGCGCCAAGACCGGCCAATACCGAGAACGACGTCGACTCGGCTCGATCCGATACGGAGGGAACGCAGGGGCCAACTCCGCCACAACAGCGGATTCCGCCTGATGCTGAAGTCAGATCCATCGGCGCCATAATCCCCGCCGACGCAGCCTCAGACCGGAATCCTCCGACAGACATCGGTGCCGCTGACGTGCAGTGGGCAATTGGGTTCGAGGATGCGATAGGCGGTGTCTCGGGGATGGCGTCAGAGGCGTCGCCCTGGGATATCCAGATTCTGGAGCAAGAAGGCGGAGTTGGGCCAGTCATCGAATCTGGCACGCCTTCAAATGACCTCGAAGCATCGCTGAGTTCCCAAGGACGCCAGACTACGATCGAATTCGTCCCCCTCGGGAGTTGGAGCGGCACTGGATCCGATCGGGTCGCTCTGGGATCATCACTCCCTCGCCCGATAGCAGATCTGTTTTATCTGAGCTGGTTCCCCCGGGTAGCGACCGCAACATTCATCTTTGCAATTTCAATAGTTGCCGTTGGGCATCGAGTAACCAAAGGTGGAGAATTTCCAGTATCTGCCGACGCGTTGGGTCACCTTTATCGAGCACGTTATTGGGCAGAGCAATTCAGATCCGGCAATTTCTTTCCCCAGTGGACTCCAGACTGGTATCTGGGAGTTCCATTGGTCGAGTATTACCCTCCTGCGCTGACATACATTATGGGACCGGTTTCTGTACTAACCGGACCCGCTGCGGCCTATAAGTTATTCGTATTTTTCGCGATTCCAGCAACTAGTATTTTGACGACCATGTCGTTCAGGAAGTATTTGGGCTATCCCGGCGCCATCAGCGCTGGACTACTTTATGGTCTTTCTCCCTGGTTGTTGCGCGTCATGTTTGTTCAGGGTGAACTCCCGATTTTGCTGACAGCAATTATATTGCCCATTGGTCTCCGACTGGCGATTGATTTAATCGATGATCAATCACGGACTAGATTCATATTAGTCACCCTATTTATCACCGTCCTTATTATGTCACATCATCTCATAGCCATGATGTTTATGTTTTCTATTACTTTCGGCCTGTTTATTTATGTTTTAGTCGATGTCCCCCGACGTCTCAGCGGTAGCTTGATCACAGTTGCTGCCTTAGTTTTAGGTGTCGGAATATCTTTTGTTTTTTTAATCCCCGCTTTACTCCCGCTGGAGTGGGCTGACACACCGAACAAAGGGCCAGCAGAGCGGGTATTATTTTATTCCAGAAATTTCGACCTAATTGACATCGGACAGCGGACGGATATTTTTCAACCGTACTTTGGCGCGTTGCTCATACTTATTTCTATAACTGCAATCCTGTTACTGTGGAGACATCCATTAGTCCAGATACTTGCTGCAGTTAGTTCCCTTACGATATTCATGTCCATAGGAATTGATAATCCTGTAATCCAAAAGGTTGGTGTTCTTCAAGAATTTATTTTTTTTGAACGTTTCTTGATAATCGGATCACTCTCCACCGCTATTCTTGGAGGAATTGTTGTCCAGTGGCTTCTCACCCACAAACCCCGGAGACTGGACCCAATTTTATCATCTTCCATTGTTGTAGCTACTGTTATCGTACTCATATGGGTTGATTTTGGTCCGTATTTTCGATTGGTCAAGAATTCTGATCATCAGGCATGGGTGGATACAACAAGAATTCTTAACGAGTCCTCACCGCCAGGGCGATTGGCGGATTTCATCGGCAAGGTGGAACTGAGTTATTTCCCATCGGTCGTGCACAGAAACGCGCTATTGGGCTGGTCCATTGAAAGCAGTCCGCACGCCGATATTTTTGGGCACTGGTTCAGGTCGATCAGGTCAGATCACATCGGGTTTGCTCAACGACAATTGCAGCAATGGTGGGTGGCGGGGGTTTACTCCAGCGAGTCGGATGGCGCCGGTTCTGTTGTACTCAAAGAATCTGGATTCATTCCGGTAGCCCCAATCTCCGGGATCACACCTTGGGTAATGACACAACCCACCTCAATCGCACTTCATCAAGCTCGAAACGCCTCGGTAATCGGACAAGGCCGTTCCATCACACTCGCATCGTGGCCCTGGCTCAAGCTGAGTGAGATTGAGAGACCTGGCGACGACGACATGTCTCTCATCGGCGATGACAAGTTGATTGTCGTTGCTGAGATTCCTGTCCCGCTTAATAAGAGCTTTCAATCCGAATTGGATAGTTTTTTGCGGGGAGGCGGAAACGTTGTCACTTTTCTGACTAATGATTCTGATCTATGGCGCATGGGAGTGTCCGTCGAACGAAGGCAATTTTCAGAAGAAATGTTGCTCATCGATATTGGGGAGCGTGTGTTACCAATGCCCGAGCCAGTCGGGAATTTTCAGTTTATGGGGTTTAAATGGGAAACCTTAATCGTAAACGATTCGGACGCCGAAACTATCTTCGCCATGCAAGATTCGAATGGAGATGTGGTCCCAATTCTCTCGAGGGTTCGGATCGGTGAAGGCAATCTATTTATCGTCGGCGGCAGCGCACATATACATGGGTTTAGTAACGGCAAGGAATCGCTTCTTGCCCGGATTGCCGAATATCTCGCTCTGGAAATCGATGGTCTTTATACGAAGACAACGCTGCCGATCGCACCGTCCTTGAATATCTCATTGACGGGACAATTTGCGGACATATCCTTCGATGCTGGACCCGACGGTGGGCCGATAATTCTGTCGATAACCGAAGGGCCACACTGGAATTCCATCAAGCTAGATGACAAACCCATCGAAGTCCAAAACTATGAAGGTCTGATACTTATGGATTCCCCACCCGGAATCCATAGATTCACTATGAAACAATCGTCCACACGTGGGATGTGGTTTGGACGGCTAATGACGATGATTACGATCGGAATTCTCGCTGTTATCGTCTGGAAGTGGGATGCAATCAGGACGTACAGGATCAGATTTCCCGTTCCTGATCGGGTCAAGGGCCTGGATCGCAGATTGATGGACATTGCGTTCGGTGATGAAAAAGAATTGTAGCTGTCACCTGAGATCTCATGGTTCCGGCTGAGAAAGTTCAAAATTAGCAAATCGATTCTTTTCAGATCGTCGATTGAAGATACCGAATGAAGTGGCGTCTTTATGCGTTTCCACCACGAGTGCAGATAACTCAATTGAATCAACCCTCAATGTCACCTGAGTTCCGATTACTCGCAGTTGGAGTTCTCTAGGAATCGCCGTTTCTCCCCAGACGAAATCCGCGCCTGGTGCCCCGGAAAACGCGCCCTCAATCAACGTTCCAAAAAAGAATTGCCCTATTTCATCGCCGTACCAGACCATATTCCAATTGAGGGAATCAACATAGCGGTAAACAATTCCCGCAATTCCCTCGCTATGCCTGAAATCCACAGTTATCAAAACGTCTGATGTGCCAGCATCGATTATCGCGCGCTGATCCGCGTTGATTCCCGAAGACTCTGTCACACCGCGACCGCTCAGCAACCAATCCCCGCTTTCGATTATCCAACTCGTATGCTCGGGTCCCTTGAGTGGGGCACGTTGCGTCAGATCTCCCGAGCCCTTTAATGAATCGAACACGATCACATTGTCGGCGATGGTTGGCTCAGGGACTTCTGCGATCTGAGGTTCCCCTTCGCCAAGACTGAATAAGTACTCAATCAGGGCATCTACTGCCTGAGCAGCGATGAATTCTGGTAGTTCTGGCATTTCCGTTGGAAACTCGCCGGCCAGAAATACCTGTGGTTCCAGAAGAGATTCGCGCAGGTACACTTTCGGTTGAAGTCCGGGAACCTGCAGCCCTGCGCGGATTCTCAGGTCGTCAAGTGACGGCCCCTCTGGCACCGCCGGTGCGCCAATATCTGTGACCTCATGACACGAAGAGCAGCCGAACGCGAGGAATAGCTGCCGGCCCTCCGCAATTCTGGGATCCGGGGGGGGAGTTGGCAGAGGAGTCGCTGTTGGAATGGGAGTGGGTGTTGCAGTAACGGTTGGCGTCGGAGTTGGTGTTGGTGGCCGGGTTGGAGTGATCTGCAGGTCGACCAGGACCTCTGA
The DNA here is from genome assembly GCA_013204555.1 of Chloroflexota bacterium. Lineage (GTDB taxonomy): Bacteria > Chloroflexota > Dehalococcoidia > Lucifugimonadales > Lucifugimonadaceae > UBA1151. The sequence continues at coordinate 36,908 of JABMNO010000012.1, forward strand.
TGTGCCCTCTGGAGCAGGTGTTGGGGTTCCCAGCGCGGCGGGACTGGATGTGGCCGACAAAGGAGTGGGAAGCGCCGCAATGATCACCAGTGGGGTTGGAATCACCGTCGGCTCCACGGTGGGAGTAGTGATGAGCGATGGAGACAGAACCTGGAGGTTATTCCCGCCATCAGGGCGTCCGCAACCGGCGGCCAGAATAGATAGGAACGCCAAAGATAGCCCTATCCCTCTTACAGAGATCATCGACGATATCGACTCAGTGATTAGCCTATTTCCCCTATCGAAATGTTCCCACGCGTCTAGTCTAATCAGTGATGTCTGTCTTCTGAATGCGTTGCCAAAGGCAGATAGCGTGGTGAACTGGGTTCTGACCCAAAACGTATACTCAGCGAACCGAGCGTAATTCATGACAGCCGACTTTCAAGTCGACAAGATATCCTCAAACTATGGTTGATAGCGCGCTCAGGCTCTCTGGTTCCCTTCCCCGGATTAATCTCGGAATCGTGTCTCGGATTCCAGTTGGAACGATACCGATCAAATGGCTGGGAATATCATTCGCGTTCAACTTAGTTACATCACTTCCATTTCTTTTGAGCACCAAATCTGGGACGTGGTCATCGTGGTGGTCGTTTCCAATCGATGACTCCTGGATCCACCTGAACTACGTAAATGGCCTGGCTACCCAGGGCTGCTTTTGCTACAACTCTGGTATTTGGGAAGCGGGAGCGACCAGCTGGGGCTGGGTAATTTACCTGACTCCGTTCTATTTTCTTGGAAACGTTGTGCTGGGCCTGGACCCGGTACTCGTCACGAAATTTGCGGGGCTGTTGCTCGCGGCGATCACCACCCTTCTGGTGTACTACTTGGCACTCCGGTTCACCGCAAACCGATATGTGGCGATTACGATCGCTGTCGCGGTCACATTAGAGCCAACCTGGGTATTTTTGCGGCTCTCAGGAATGGAAGGAGTGCTCGTTACTACGCTCGTATTCGCCTCATCAGCCACTTTGTTGAACAGGAAGTGGCTTTCTTCTGGCTTGTTACTTGGTGCCGCGTTCTGGTCACGTCCGGAGGCTGGAATCTACGTGGGAGTAGCTGCCGGAGCTGGATTCATCTACTGGCTTGCCCGGTGGGATAACCGGGAGATCGTAGTCGACATTTTCCGGGCTGCATTGTCCCAACACCCTCTTGATCAATTTCGAAGCTTGGGGATCATTGGTATCGGAGGTTTGAGGGTCTTCGGGGGATCTCGTCCGATTTTCTATCTGATGGGTGGACCAGCTCTCGCTCTTATTTTATGGATGGCCTCCAACTACTGGATCAACGGTCACGTATTTCCAAATACGTATCTAGCCAAGAATGACACAACTATTCCTCTTTTTCCCATCGAAAGTATGCGTATTTTTTGGGGGCGCGGAATTTCGGATTTTCAAGCGTGGCTTAGCGGTTGGCAAATGTTCGTCGGAATCCCGTTGACGATCGGTGGGGCGATTTGGATTGTTCGGTCCCAGGGAACTCTAGTACTTGGTCTGGTTCTTTTCGCCCCACTACTAATCTTTGGAGTAGCCAGCGGAATATCGTTCGGAGATGCAGGATTCAATTTTTTTGCAAGACGCTACGTGGATCCAGTGGTGCCACTATTACTCATGCTGGCATTGGTCGGCGTGTGGCTGACACTCACACGCGTCCGGGCACGAGTCCTGGAGCGTTTTTCGTCCCGCACTCGGCGGGTGGCGATTTTGCTGCCCGTATACATGACTCTTGGGGCCTTTCTGCTCACATCTGCAATCTCGGAGCTTCACACGCACTTGGACCTGGTCGAGGACTATTCATGGAATACGCGAAACGTATTTGATGAAGATGAGCTCGCCGGGCAATGGATCAAGCGTCACACTCCTCCAGACGCTAGTGTACTCATCGTGGACGCTGGCGCTATTCGGTTTTTTGGTGAACGATTCAGCCTTGATGGTGTTGGGCTCAACTCACATGAATTCATTGGTATCCCTGTATTGCAGGTGCTCATTGATCAACAACCGGACTACGTCGCAATCTGGGAAGAGTCAATTTGGGACTCGTTGCCCAATGCCACGAAAGTCGCCAGATTCGAGACGCCCCGAAACACGATTCTGGGCGGCGGGCCAGTGGGAATATATCGACTGGATTGGACTCGCAATTTCGTTCCAGCCGATACGCCGGCCACGGCTGACGCAGGTAAGACCGTGATCGATTCGGTGAACCTCGGCATCAAGGATTCGGAACTCGAGCACGGTCAGTCCATTACTTTTGTTTCATTCAGTCCTGAAGCACTCGGCTCAATCAACGGAGTGGACATGCGAGAAATAGGGATATCCCATGATGGATCTGTTCAAGAGTCCTTTGAGTTGAGAACAGTTCCAGGCAGAGACGTTAGTTTAATATTGCGATATAGATCAGATGCGTTACCGAGGCTGGAAGCGCCTGCAATTGCCAGCGTTTCTGTCAACGGTACCGACCTTGGTAAATTGCAACTGGATGCCATTGTGGGTGAGATGGCGGAAACGACGATTCTTGTGCCTGGAGACACTATTGGCAGCTCCTTGACCCGTTTTAACATCAATTGGGATGGGTTTGTTACTGAGTTCCGGTGGTGGACTGTGGATGCGGGGGAGGGGGTTCTCATTCTGCCTGAGATTGACCCCGATGAGCCGGTGGAGAGTGTGGTGTCTCCGCTGGTTGGTCAGGAGCCGCCCGAGGGAGCGGTGGCATTTGATCAGTTCGGCACAAGTGATGGCGCGCCAGCGGACCTACGGGTGCCAGACACGCTTCGCCACGGGAGTTGGTGGATCCCGATTGATTCAAGCGCAACTTTTGGCATTCGCAACGAGCGCCTGGTGGAATCATCACTCGATCCAACCCGAGACCACCGCATCATCATTGACGCCAGATCGCCAGATATCGTCGTTGGTGCGGATGCCGAGTGGACTGGCTCCGCTACTGGATTAGTTACACGGCATGATGGTGAGATTGATGGCTCCAACTGGATCATCGCGTGGTACACCGGCGAATCGAGGCAGATCCTATTGGGTCGGTCGGTCGATGGCGTGTTCAAACTGCTCGGCCAGGTGACCAGAGATTGGGGTCCAAAGGGCAGCGTTCGACGCCTTGAAATTGCCACGTTGGGTGAAGAAGTGGTGGTGCTATTTGATGGGAGTCCGGTCATAACGGCGGTTGATGATGCGCTGACTGCGAACACGTTTGTGGGCGTGTTCGCGAAAGGCGAAACAGAAACGTCATGGGACAACTTCTCGATTGTTCCCAACGAGCAGAAAGAGTCAGTTGAGGCGACCGCAACTCCTTAGGACTGATGCCCGTGTTCCCGGTGATCGCCTGGGACCGATATAGTCGGCACCTGTGAATCTGCCTGATAAGTGAGGATGATTTGAGCCGCCCCAACGTCGTATTCATCATGGCCGATCAGTTACGCGCCACCGCACTTGAAATGTACCGGCCCAACACGTGTCCAACTCCTTCGTTGGAAAGATTGGCCGCCAGTGGTGTCAGATACGAGCACGCCATTACGCCGCATCCGCTCTGTGTGCCCGCTCGGACTGCGATCATGACCTCCCGGTATCCACACTCGACCGGCTCGCGCCTCAACGAGACATTCATGCCAGAGGGCGCAAACCATGCGTTCCGAATCTGGAGCGGCGAAGGATTCAAGACCGGTCTAATTGGCAAGAACCACTGTTTCAAACTCAATGAAGACATTGAGATGCTCGACGTGTATTGCGAAATCACTCACGGAGGACGTTCGGAATTGGTGGCGTCTCCAAAAGGTATGGAGTGGGTCCGACCGATCGAGGCTATAGACGCGGCCCACGAGGCCCGAACGAACATCCCACGGCAAAGTCCCCGCATCGCGTATCGGGTTACGGATGGGCCAGAAGAAGATTACGGAACCGCTGTTATCGCTGCTCAGACGGTTCAATTCCTGGAGGAGTCACACGACGAGCCGTTTGCCCTGTGGGTCTCGTTTCCTGACCCACATGAGCCGTATGAAGTTCCGCGTCGATACGCCGATATGTTCCCTCCCGAATCCATAGAACTGCCGCCGTGGCCGGAAGATGAGTTCGACGAAACGGCGCCGGAGCGGAATCGAGTGCTGAAACGAATGCTGGACCTCACACAGGATGATGAGTTGGACGTGCGCGGGGTGATCAGCACTTACTACGCAATGACGCGTTTCGTTGACGATGGTGTGGGCCAGATTCTCGATGCCCTCGAGCGACTCGATCTGAGCGACAACACGATCGTTGTATTCACCGCCGATCATGGAGATTTCATGGGAGAGCACGGAATGATCGTGAAGGGTGGCGTGTTCTACGACTCGCTCACCCGAGTCCCTCTCATCGTTTCGTACCCGGGTGTAGTACCGGGCGGCGAGATAGATGCGAGCATGGTCAACACGATCGACATCCTCCCTACCCTTCTCCGACTCCAGGGCATTGACGCCCCGCCTGAAATGCAGGGAGAACCGCTCCCGACGGCCACCGATGCCTTGCCTCGCGACGAAGCATTCTCGGAGTATGGCGCAGGAGGACCGGAGTACACGATGGCCGATCTGGAGATGTTGCCGGAGCCATACGGGTATCCAACGTTGATCAAAAACCTCTGGGCTCGCGAGGCCGCTGGGCGCCGGAAGATGGTTCGCACCAGGCGGTGGAAATACGTACACGATGCGATGGGCGGTGAGGATGAGCTTTACGACCTTGTGAACGACCCCTGGGAGTCACGAAACGTTGTCTCAGATTCTGGGAACGCCGCTGTGGTGAGTGAAATGCGTCTCAGGCTGGCCGATTGGATGATCCGAACGGAAGACGCCATTCCTGTGCCGCTGCCGGAGCACATTGGACCGCCACACTCGCGCTGATATGGGCCGCGATGTGTGAGAACACCCACACCTCATGCGCTCTTGACAGGCGAATCATCGACGATCTGACTCTAGTCTGAATGTAACTGCAGTGGCGGAACCTCTCTCATGACAGGGCTCATGACGTGTTCCGATTCCTAGAGACAGGCTCAATATGGCAACGGATATGGACTCCCGGCTCACCGCCCTCGAAGAGGAGATGAAGTCGACCAAGACTCAGATTCAGCAGATTCTGCTCGACCTGCGGGAGCACGTTCTTGAGTTCACTAACCCATTTACAGCCGAGGCCAAACTTGCTCTCGCCAAGAAAGTTGACGAGAAAATCAAAGAGATGAAGAAACAGAAGGCCGAGCGCAAGAAGGCAATGAAGGCTCGCCGCGGATAGTTGATACCCTGGCCGTGAGCTTATTGTTGTCGCACTGGTTGTAACCTTTCTGCCGCGACACGCCTGAGATGGGCGTGATCCCCTAAGCGAGTTCAGGGAGCGGCAGATGCCTTACGGCAGATTTTTCGAAGAATTCACCGCAGGTCAGGTGATCCAGCACTGGCCCGGTCGCACTATCACCGAGACCGACAACACGTGGTTCTCGTTGCTCACGATGAACCAGTCTCCATTGCATGTGGATGCCAACTACAACGCTAAGCATTCGCGCTGGGGTCAGCCGATAGTTGTTGGTCTTCTGGTCATGTCCATCGCTGTTGGACAGTCGGTTGCGGACATATCGGCGTATGCGGTCGCCAATCTCGAATACGAGAAGGTTACCCACGATGGTCCAACGTTTGCCGGAGATACCATCTACTCTGAGAGCACCATCCTTGAAACTCGACTGACGTCAAGCGGCGAGACAGGGATTGTCTACCTTGAAACACGTGCACGGAACCAGAATGACGAGCAGGTCATGACACTGAGACGCCGGGTGATGATCGCGTCTCGAAGCCACCCGACGCTTGGTGCGGGCAAGATCCCCGGCAGACCGGAAAAGGATTCAGATGCGGCCACCTCTTGAGGGCGTCCGAATCCTTGCGGTATCGCAGTTTGGTGCGGGGCCATTTGGCACCAACGTGCTTGCTGATCTGGGTGCGGAGATCATCAAGATTGAAGATCCGGGTGTCGGCGGCGATGTAGCACGCTACGTCCCGCCATTCGAAATAGACGGTGACTCCCTCTACTATCAGTCGTTTAACCGCGGCAAGAAATCTGTAACGCTGAACCTGAGGTCTGAAGATGGGATGGCGACGCTACGAGATCTCGTGAAGGTGTCAGATGGTGTGTTCAACAATCTTCGCGGTGATCTGCCTGCAAAACTCGGACTCGATTACGACGCGCTTGGGAAGATAAAGTCTGAGATCGTCTGCTGCTCACTTTCAGGATTTGGTAAGACCGGACCGATGGCCGCGACTCCGGGCTACGACTACCTGATCCAGGGCTACGCTGGATATATGTCTATTACCGGGGAGCCGGGTGGCCCGCCTGGAAAATGCGGCGTTTCGGTGATCGATTTCGCTGGTGGATACGCCGCTGCACTTGGTCTGATGGTGGGTCTGTTTGATGCACAGCGGACGGGTGTTGGCCGAGACGTAGATGTGTCGCTATTGGACACAGCGGTGGCAATGCTTTCGTACTTCGCCACATGGACTCTCAATCGTGATTGGGAGCCAACCAGAACGGAAAACTCGTCACATCAGACCCTGGTGCCTTCACAGAACTTCCAGACGTCGGATGGCTGGATAGTTATCTTCTGCGCGAAGGAGAAGTTCTACCGCGACCTGGTCGGAATCATGGGGCTGCCTGAACTGGCGACCGACCCACGTTTTGATTCGTTCGCGGCGCGTCTGAAAAACCGGACGGAGTTGCTTGCGATTCTGTCGGATGGGTTCCGAACGCGGACGACTATCGATTGGCTCACAGAGCTGAACGGCAAGGTGCCGTGCGGACCGGTGAATGATGTTGCCGACGCTCTTGAGTTGGACCAGGTGCAGGCCAGGGAGATGATCATCGAGGTTGAGCACCCTGAGTACGGGACGATTCGAGAGGTAGCGAACCCGGTCAAGATGGCGGGAGAGATTAAGCACCCCTCCCCTGCCCCGAAACTTGGTGAGCACACGGATGAAGTGCTTCGGACGTTGCTTGGATATGACGATGCAAAGGTTGAGGGATTACGGTCGGCCGGGGCGATTGGGTAGTCGAGTGAAGTCCAAGAATCTCAACTGATATCGGACGTCTTGAGTTGGTTGGGAATCAGGCTGGCAAAAGGGCACCTGAGATCTTTCGACTCCGCCTTCCGGCTACGCGCAAGATGACATTTATGTCGTAGGTGCGCGTGTGGACGAAATGACAGGGCGTGGTAGAGACGCGTGCATTCAAGGGGCGGTCAGGCACGGGGGCCTGACCCTACATGTTGTTCACATCGGCATGAGAAATGGAAAGTAAAGGTGGGACCATCTGACGGCCGCCCGCTTCAAGTGAACGAGAAATCCAGCTTCAACTCGGCTTCAATCTTTTTGAACCAGCCGATTACTTCGCGGTGGTATGGGATGCCATCGACCATTCGCTTCTCTGTCTCTTCGGCTTCCAGGAGGCCTGCGTATACGACGCGATCGTGTCCCTCCGCTGGAGGTGTTTCAACCAGGGCCGTGAGGAAGTCGTCCATGTCTGATTTGAACTTTGCGAGGTCGGTGAACGAATCAACGTTGTAGGCGGTGAGGTGGAAACCGGGGGTGAGGGCGAGGAAGCCCGGCCCGATTCCGGTGAGTGTGCTGCCCAGGATGTCTATGACTGCGCCGAAGCCGTAGCCTTTGTGCGAGCCTTGTTCTCGGATTCCGCCGATTGGCAGCATGTGGTGGTCGCTCGGCAGTGGACCTTCTTCCATGATGGGGGTTCCATCTGGCATCGCCAGCCAGCCCGGCAGAATGTCGGCGCCGATTCGCTCGACAAGCCGCACTTTATTCCCGGCTATCTGGGATGTACCAACGTCGAAAACGAAATCCGGCATTGATCCGGCTGGTGCAGCGTATGCAATTGGATTGGTGCCAAGGCGTGCTTCTGCGCCGAAGGTAGGGACTGTGCTGAGGCTTCCGCTGGTGGTCATGGCCACGCCGATCATGTCCTGATCCGCTGCGCGCATCGCGTGATAGCCGGAGCCGCCCATGTGACCAACGTTATGAACGCAAACGGACCCCATTCCGAATTCGCGTGCCTTTTCGATAGCCAGATCCATCGCTTTCGGGGCAACGTGGAGACCGATACCGGAGCCGCCATTCATCACTGCGGTTGCGTCGGATTCCCGTTCGATGGTGATCGTAGGCGTTGGATTGAGCTTCCCATCGCGGTATAGCTGAACGTAGTTCCGCAGCATGTTGGAGACACCGTGCGTCTCCACTCCACGGAGGTCGTTCTTCATCAACACATCCGTCGAGAGTGCGGCGTCCTCATCCGAGAGGCCCATCGCGAGGAAGATCGACTCTGTGGCGGGCCGCATCTCTTCAACCGTTACGTAAACGCGATCTTTCTCTGGGACTTTGAATCGCTCTAGCACTCAGGCTTTCCCTTCTAGTCTGCTTCGGCCTTCGATCGCGTCTCTGTTGACGCAGTATGGCGGCCAGTCGCCTTTGATTCCGGCAAGGACGTTCTCCACGCACATCATTGCCATCTTCAGGCGGGTATCTCCTGTAGCGCTTGCGACGTGTGGCATTACGAGGCAGTTATCCAGGGTCAATAGCGGGTGGTTTGCCGGTAGTGGTTCCGGGACGGTGACATCTATTGCTGCACCAGCGATCCCGCCGGACTTTAATGCCTCATAGAGTGCTTCCTGGTCTACCACCGGGCCGCGGGTTGTGTTGACGAAGTACGCCGTGGGCTTCATCAGTTTGAACTGCTCAGTGGACATTAACCCTGTTGTTTCAGGCGTCAGCGGGTTGTGGAGCGATACGTAATCGGAACGTTGCAGTAGCTCTTCCAGAGAGTCCACATAGATCGTTCCGGGAACGTCGTTGCGCGGATTTCGGTTGTGATAAATCACTTCCATGTCGAATCCAAGTCCGCGCTTTGCGACTTCTGCCCCAATGCGGCCCATGCCGACGATGCCAAGGGTCTTGTGATGGATATCGGTCGCGAGGTACCCGACTGGGTCGAAATCTCCCCACTCGCCGTTTTTCACGATCCCCGGCAGATCGTTGACTCGTCGTCCAAGCGCCATCACCAGTGCGAACGCGAGGTCGGCCGTGCTCTCCGAAAGAACTCCGGGCGTGTTGCACACGGCGATTCCGCGTTCGGTTGCCGCCGCCTCATCGATATTGTCATAGCCCACGCCGAACTCGGCGATGACCTTGAGGTTGGGCGCTGCGTCCATCACAGCAGCGTCTACCTGATTTGTGATGTGGGCGTAGAGAGCGTCTACATCGCGCATGGCTTCGATAAGCCCCGCCTGGTCTGGTGAGTCTGCGTCTTCCCATATGACGACGTCAGCAGCGGCTCGGAGCTCCGCTGCTGCCTGGTCAAACGTGCGTCTGGTAACAAGAATCTTCGGCATTCGGTCTCTTTCTGATTTCGTGCGGCGTCGTAGTTAGTGACCGGCTAAACGCCCTGTTCTTTTTTCCAGTTCTCGAAGTCTTCCAGCATCGCGTCTGAATACTGGCGATCGACTTCACCCGGCGTGTAAGTTCCCTCTGAAATCCGCTGTTGTCCGAAGCGATCTTTGAGGCGAATGTCTTCTGAACGGACCACGACCTCTTCTGCAAGATGAGCAGGGATGAATATGACTCCTGAGTAGGTTCCCAGTACCACGTCACCCGGCATACATGTTGCCTCTCCAATACGGACAGGACCGTTGATGTCACTTTGCGTCACATCCGCGATAGCCGAGGGGTCGAATCCTCGGACGAATACCCCAAAATCTGGCATCTCACGGATCCGCTGCGTGTCTCGGATACCGCCATCGATAACCATCCCGCGTTTGCCTTTGGCCTTGATGGCGGTGGCGAGGTTGTCACCAGCAAATGTGCCGTCTCGAACCTTGCCGAACAGCTCTACGACCAGCGCATCGCCCTCAACAAGCTCATCAATGACCCATGAGTTCTGACCACCGATGCGGCCTTCCGTCTCGCCCTGCTTTTCAATGGCATCGTTAATATCGGGGCGAAGCGGCACGTAGCGCGCCGTCACTGCCCTGCCAACCAGCACGTGATCCGGGTGGAGTATCTCCCAGTCACCGGCGAACTGATGGTTGTATCCGGCGCGTCGGCAGACTCCCCACGCTTCTTCCGTGGTTACCAGTTCCATCCGTTTCAGGATGTCATCTGGCACTAGGGGACGACCGTTGCTATCGCGCTCGCCTTCCCACTGACTGGTTACGGCTTTGATGAAGTCTGGATGCGTTAGTTGCAAGATTGGCTCCGTTTTCTTTTTGGTTTCTTTTTGGCGGGAATGGATTTTTGATATGGGATTGTCAGGCGACCGAGATTCTAGCGCGAAGCAATGTGTGGTGTAACTCTCTCATCATGATTTGCATCTCATTATTTAGATTGAGTGAGATTTTCTGAGTTGAGATCCCGGATATCTCCGGCTATCGCCTATGAGTCCGGGATGACATCTTTTATGAAAGGACAATGAGATGAAGAAGACCGTTCTTGTCATTGGCGCTGGTGCAGCGCTCTCGCTTGCTGCGGCTTTTGTGATCCGAAAGGGCAAATCTAGCCGTACTAGTTAATGACCGGCTGTCCCCCGGTCATCCCCCTTTTGGCTTAGGCCATGGGAGAACTCGCCATTGATCCTCAGTGGCGGGTTCTTTTTTAATAGGTATCTGTGGGGGCTTGCCTCACCATGGCGTCATGCGGCGGCGTCGTTTCGATGGAACGCATGACCATGATCAACTTGGGGCCGGGCAAGCCCGGCGGCTACCGGGATACGCCGAATGCAGCGAACGTTCCAAATGGTAGCGGTGGGGCTCGCCCCACTCTGGCATCGTGCGACGGTGGCGATTCGATGAAATGCATGATTACGACCACCGTGGCACGGACTTGCAATCGGTCACCGCGAGGACTGGCGATACCAGTTGTTGGCCTTCATATCCCGGTAGACGACTACCCGGTGGCCGTTCTCAAGTAGCAGCGAATAGTACATCCGCTCAATCTCCTGCTCTGGTCCGCGCCACCACTCGTCATTCACCTTCCAGCGATCGTCAACGGACTGGACCGTGTGCATCTTTGATACCCGCGTTGACCGCCTGCGTCTGGGACCCGGTGGTTGTTTGCGAGCGCCATTGCTGCTTGCTGGGTTGCCGGTGGGACTGTGTGCCGGCAGAGCGATGCGAACAGAGACGGATACCGGGTTACCTGCATCGTCTGTGAGCATATCTACCGGCTCCGGTTGGTTCAGGAGCTTAATTGCACCAGAGCGTGTCTCCGCTCCGGAATTCTTGACCATGGCTCCAGTTCTCTTACTTTGTAGATTGGTGGTGCGACACCCAGCCTGGCCTGTAACTGGCTGATGGTCTCCTGCATCTGCTGACTACGGCGGACTTCTGTCCACATAGACCCCTGACGTCCGGCTTCACCTGTAAGCCCTGAGAGCGTGAGGCGCATATCCTCCAGTGGGCCGGGAATCTCCAGCGTATCCAGCCGGGTCTTGATGCCGAAAAGTGCATGTGTGCGATCTCCAGCTGGCTCCTTGAAGGCAACTCGCATCATCCAGGGAGGTCGCCGAAACACGTTCGACTCCAGTACAGCCTGGCGAGCGTATCGCTGAACGAGTTGAGGGCGCGAGAAAGACCGCGAGAGCAGGCTTTCGATACCGGTAACGATGGTTGGCATGCTGACCGTCGCATCCGGGAACATCAGATATTCGGAAACGATCTCCTCCGACCGACGCGAAACCAGCGGACGTGAATCAAAGCCGTTCGCCAGTTCCCAGACCAGTTTCCCTTCGGGGCCAAATTGCGCCTGAAGAGCGCCCTCTGGAAGCCCGGACACGTCACCAAGTTTTTGCAGCCCAAATCCATGCAGCCGCTGCACTATCCGATAGTCGACTGGCAGTATGTCCACCGCCAGGTTACTCAGGAAGCTGCCGGGGTCGCCCGTGACCTTCCGACCGCTATTTGGCCCGCTCTGCAATGCGGCCACGTATGAAACCCACTTGTTGTCACCAACGCCTATCCGCAGGTCGTACTGCCTGATGGCGTTAGCCAGGATTTGCACCACGCGGGCGTCGTCCCCATAGAGGCCTTCCAGCCCCCAGATGCCTACGTATGCCCTGCCGAGGCCATCGTCCTCCACGTCCGGGCAACGCTCCTCCAGTGCCTTGAGTAGCCGTCCGAATGCGACCTCATAGTGGGCCATATCCGGCTCGATGATGAGCGCGCCTTTGTTGCGGGAAAGTGCCTCCTGTAGCGGCATCCCCGGCAATACGCCCTCGATATCAGGCGACCAGTCGAGGATTGTTCGTCCAGAGCCATTGGCCGCGACGTTGATGATCAGCGCTGGTTGGCCTTTCAGATCGGGACTGCGGCGCACTTCTGATTGCCATGAAAAGTGTGGAATCAAAACGCACGCCACCGGCCCTACCCTGCCGCCGCGTCCTGAGCCCGTCGAAGGGCCGCGCCCTGGAGATATTGAGCGGCCGCTCATAGTAGCGCGCCCTGTACGGGTGAGGTATCGAATGAACCAGAGCGCAGGCGTGTTGGCATGCCCAGGTGCTTCATCAACTGCGCCGCGGGTAGAACACCGGGACCGTAGTAGTCGTTCGATACGAATGCATAAGCCTCTGCGCCATGTTCTCTTTGCGCGAGGGCCAGTGCGGAAGCCCACCTCCCCGTCTCGATAGCGAACTGTTCCAGAGTCATCCGTGATGGATCCGGGGTGTCAACTCCCGGAATTCGCTTTCCGCCAAGCAGCCTGAGATATGCGAGTCCGCCGATGGTTTCTACATCGCCCGGCTCATTGAGCAGATTGGTTGTGACAAGCCCCACGCCGCGCCGGTGTAGCAGGTTTCGTACCCCGGCTGAACGGAGCGATGGTCGTCGGACCTCCACGCAAAACTGTATTGAGTCGACCGGTAGATCGCGCAGGGACTCGCTGAGCACCGACAGCCCCGGCGCACCAAAGCTGGGTGGCAGTTGGATGAGGATTGGTCCTAGCTTGTCTTCAAACAACTCAGCAGTTCGCAAGAACTCCTTGAGATCGCGCGGGCCGACCCTGAGTCGACGTTCGTGAGTAATCCAGCGTGGCATCTTCAGGGCGAAGCGGAACTCTGGCGGCGTGTCGGCAAGCCATCGCCTGACCGTCTCCGGCGCGGGCGGCGCGTAGAAGGTCGCATTGACCTCCACACTGTTGAACACGCGTGCGTAGAGACTGAGTCGCTTATTTGCTTTCAGTCCTGCCGGGTAAAGGAGCCCCTGCCAGCCAGGTACCGCCCATCCTTGCGTGCCGATGCTGATGGGCGCGACGGCAGTTGATCGCGCAGGGAATCCTGTGCTGGTTCTCGTTATTTCCAGTCTTGTTGTTTCTACTGGTGCCTGTGACATCGCTCGCTTTGCCTTCGAGTCTCTGTGGCGCACGCTTTGCAGTCCTGTCATTACAGGAATGTGCGTAACCGCCCTTATGCCTCATAATAGAACATGTGTTCTATACGTCAAGGGAGTGGTGGCAGAGAGGAGTTATGTGACAGGTGCGGAGTGAGAGCACAACCAAGCGATCACAGCTCATCAGTCACCCTGAGGAGGGCGGCTCCGCGCCCGACGTGAGGGCATCTGCCACCCACAACTAGGAACCCGTTACATGAAACAGAACAAGACCATCCTTGCTAACCGTTCAGCTTCGACATATGTCGAGGTGACGTCGGCTTATACGGGTGGATAGTCAGATTCAGCGAGGAAGAGTTTGAGGATGAGGTGTTTAAAGCTGAATAACCATTGCGGCATTCAAAGCTGGCAAACGCCCTCACGTCGGGCGCGGAGCCGCCCGCCTCAGGGTGACAGTCATTTCGCTGCGCGCGATAGGCATTAGTTCAAGGTAATAAGGAAGCTGATCATATGAAGCAGAACAAGACTTTCTGCGTTTACATACTGGCTAACCGATCTGGTTCGACTTACGTCGGTATGACTTCGGACTTGTATGGCCGGATGATCAAGCATCGCGAGGGGCTAATCCCTGGCTACACACTCGATCGCAATATCAAGCGGCTGGTCTACTTTGAGGCGATTGAGAATGCCCATGCGGCGGTGGCCCGTGAACGCCAGATCAAGAAGTGGCGGCGATCACGAAAGATCGCACTTGTTGAGTCAGTGAATCCTACGTGGGAGGACCTATTCCCGGCATTTCGGGCGGGTATGAGTTTGCGAATGAGATCTGCGCGGGTTGATGACCGTGGGCGGCGTTCGAAGCTGGCAAATGCCCTCACGTCGGTCGCGGAGCCGCCCTCCTCAGGGTGACAGCCTGTTCGTACATCGTCAGTGGATGACGGCTAACCAACCAACACAAATGCCAATACGAAAAAAACAACATCGCAGCATAGGTGGATTCTCAGAATTGCTGGGCAATGCCCGGGAGGTTCTGGGATCGCCTCTACTTGATAGGAACGCGTACCCGGAAGCGATAGAGCGCAACAGCCGGGCGGCTGAGTCGCGTGCTGTTTACGGTGCGCCACGGACCGCTTATGCGGAGTTGCATTGCCACTCTAACTACTCGTTTCAGGAGGGCGCTTCGGATACGCAGGAGTTGCTTGAGCGGGCGCAGGAGCTGGGGTATCGGGCACTTGCGATTACCGATCACGACAACCTGTGCGGGGCGATGGAGTTCGCGCAGGCGGCGCGTGATGCTGGGATCAAGGCGATTACTGGTGTTGAGATAACGCTCATGGGTGGCTATCACCTCACCTTGCTGGCGGAGAACGCTGAGGGTTACAAGAACATCTCTCGCCTCACAACGCATGCTCATATGGATGCTGAGGATCGGAAAAAACCGGAACTGGACCCTGCCCTACTTTCTAAGCACACCAGAGGCGTTATTTGCCTCTCAGGCTGTCGGAAGGGTGAGATATCGACACTTGTGTTGAAGGGTGAGGTTGAACGCGCTACACAGGTGGCGCTGCAATACCGGGACTGGTTTGGGCCGGATAGCTTCTTCCTGGAGATACAGCAGAACCTGGTGAAGGACGACACACTTCGTAATCGGCTCATGGCTGGCATAGCAACCGAGATCGGCGTGGGGATTGTTGCAACCAATAACACGCACTATCACGATGTTTCGCGCAGTCGGTTGAATGATGCGCTGGTTGCTATACAGCACAACAAGTCGATGGAGGAGTCGCACCGGGAGCGGCGGCCTAACGACCAGTTCTACCTGAAGCATCCGGACGAGATGGCGGCGCTGTTCCTCGAATATCCCGAAGCCATCGCGAACACGGTGCGCATTGCTGAGCGGTGCAACCTGGAACTCACGACAGATGCGATCTACGAGTTTCCCGACTACGACGTACCCGATGGCCACACGCCGGCGACGTGGCTGCGGATGCTGTGCGAGGAGGCAGCTATCCGGAGGTACGGGGAGGTGACCACGGCGGTGAAGGAGCGGCTGGATGAGGAGATCCGGCTGCTGAGTATGCACGACCTCTGCGGCTTCATGCTCCAGTACTACGACATCATCAAGATCGCCCGCGAGGTGCAGGAGGAGCTTGGCCTTGTAGAGCCCGGACTGCCACTGGAAGTCAATCCACCCGGCAGAGGACGCGGCTCGTCGGTGGCGATGCTGGTTGGTTACCTGATTGGCCTATCGCACATAGACCCGTTGCAGTTCGATCTGAAGCTGGATCGATTCCTTTCGGAAGAGCTTGGCTCTGTGCCTGATATCGATCTCGATTTCCCACGCGATATACGGGAGCAGTTGATTCTTAGGGTCCACGAGCGGTGGGGCTACGACCGTGCGGTGCTAACGGGGATGATCTCCACGTACCGCATCAAGGGCTGCATCCGGGATCTCGGCAAGGCGCTGGGCATGCCTGTGGAGGATCTGGACAAGCTCACAAAGCGCATTGATGGCCATGCGCGCGTCAGTCAGCTTGGGCAGGAGCTCCAAGAGCTTCCGGAGTTCCGAGATCGCGCAAACTCCCAGCAGTGGCGTGACCTGGTGGAACTTGCGCAGCAACTAAAAGGCTTCCCCAAGTATCTCGCTCAGCATCCCGGCGGCATGGTCCTGAGCGCACGGTCGCTGGCCGAAACCGTGCCGCTACAGAGGAGCGCTATCGAGGGCCGGTTCATCTGCCAGTGGGACAAGGACAGCATCGACGACGCCGGCTTCGTGAAGATCGACTTCCTGGCACTTGGCGCGCTATCGCAGATGAACGAGGTGATCAAGCTGATCGAACTGCATCGTGAAGAGCGGGTCGATCTTTCGCGCATCGATTTCACCGACCAGAAGGTCTATAAGTCGATTCACGAGGCCGACACAATTGGCGTCTTCCAGGTGGAATCAGCAGCGCAGATGCAGACGACGCCTCGCATACGTCCCAAAGACCTCAAAGAGATGGCGTGGGAGGTTGGTGCGGTTCGTCCCGGCGTTGGCGTGAACAACGGCGTGTCTACGCTCATCCGGCGCCACACGGGGCTGGACCCGGACTGGCAGTATGATCACCCGCTTGAGCGTGAGGCGCTGGAGCGCACGCTGGGTGTTGTGCTCTACCAGGACCAGCTCATGGAGCTTGGCAAGTACGTTGCGGGCATGAGTGCGGCCGAGGCCGACCGCATGCGTCGGGCATTCAGCCGACGAAACGCCGATCAGCTTGTTCCAATGTGGCACGAGAAGTTCATTGCCGGAGCGATGGCAAAGGACGTCCCACTTGATATCGCCGAGAAGATCTTCTCCAAGTTCCACGGTGAGTTCCAGTTCCCGGAGGCACACGCCTTCGCGTTTGGAGTCACGGCCTATCAGGCGGCATGGCTCAAGTACTACTACCCACTTGAGTTCTTCGTTGGCCTCTTCAACCAGCAACCAATGGGTTTCTACAACCTTGAGACGCTGAAAGAGGACGCACGGCGGCATGGCGTGGAAGTGCTGAACCCTGACGTGAACAGAAGCGATGAGAAGGCGGTTGTAGAGAACGGCAACCTGCGCCTCGGCGTTCGTCACGTGAGGCGAGTCCAGAAGGCCACATCGCAGGCGATTCTTGCCACACGAAGGCGATTCGGTGAGTTCGCATCGATCTCAGACTTCATGATGCGAGCGGGTATCCAGCATGAGGCACTCGATAACCTGGCAGATGCCGGATTTTTCGATTCGCTTGATGAGGACCGGCGCTCAACGCGCTGGGAGATCGGCCTTAGATATCGGCCAATTGGCAGTCAACTTGGCTTCGACATGCCGGTGGAGCAGGACATGGTCGATCTGCCGGGCCAGTCGCCATTCGAGCTGATGGTTGGCGAGTACCGCACGATGGGGGTCTATCCGAAGGGCCATCTAATGGCAAAACTGCGCCCCGGCCTGCCCTCCTACATGGTGCGATCAGACCGCGTGCGCGACCTGCCGGACGGCACAGATGTGTGGGTTGGCGGCATCGTCATTCGCCGCCAGATGCCGCTTGCGAAGGCAGTTTTCATGACGCTGGAGGACGAGTTCGGCCACTCACCGCTGGTCATCTGGCCCGCTACGTGGCAGCGGCTGAAGCGCATTGCCCGGGCGCCGGTGTTGCTGGCGCACGGAACGGTTTCGCATCGTGAGGGAACTATCAACGTGGTGGTGAAGGATCTGAAGCCGATTGAGTCAGGGACGCCAACGCTGAAGACAAAGGACTGGGGTTAGGTGCCTGCCGCATGGGCATTTCGGGGAGCCGGACGAGATCGTCGTTGGATGCGTCGTTATTCGGGTGCGTCGGAGTAATATCTGCGGATGCAAACGGACATACCACGACGGAGCGGCAGACGCTGTTGAGCGACAACCAAACCACCGCTGACGCCGTCTGGGATCCCGACGCGAACCCGGACGATAACTACAAGTGGAAAGCCTTCTCCGCTATTGGTATCGCGCTGGTCACGATGGTGATGAGTTTCTCCATTGTTTTCCTGGCTCTTTCTTCGATTTCGGACGACTTCGGCGTGACGCTGCGCGCTGTGTCCTGGGTTGTTATCGCGCAATCACTGACCATCAGCGCGGTAATGCTGCCACTTGGACGCGTGGCAGACATGGTGGGTCGAAAGAAGTTCCACCTGACCGGGATAGCGCTATTCGGCGGAGGAGCAATCTTCGCGGCGCTCTCCCCCACTCTCCCGATTCTAATATTGGCCCGCGTTGTGATGGCAGTTGGCAACTCAATGGGGCAATCCGTGGGAACAGCGATCATCATCTCGGTCTTCCCTACCGCCGAGCGGGGAAAGGGGCTTGGCGCACAGACCACAGCAGTTGCGGTGGGCAGCGCGGCCGGCCCGATCGTTGCCGGACTGCTTCTCCAGTTCCTGTCGTGGCGATACCTGTTTGTCTTCATGTCGATCCCAATCGCCATCGCGTTCGTGTGGGGATATTTCATTCTTGACGATAAGCGCATTGGTTCAGCCAGGTCGGATGCAGACCGACCACCCTACGATTGGCCTGGCGCTGCCCTTTCGGCCACCGGCATGATCGTGCTGGTGTTGACCATCAACAATCCACTTGCTGTTGGATGGCTTTCCCCGCTAATCATTGGTGGTTCGGTATTGACGGTGGGAATATTTGTCTGGTTCGTGAAGTGGGAATTGCGAACACCGGCGCCGATGCTGGATCTGCGGCTATTCAAGATCACAGTGTTCAAGTACGCAGTAGCTGCCCGTTATCTGGGTTTCATGAGTGTGTCGGCCACGTTCTTCATGATGCCAATCTTCCTGTTGAGCTTCCGTGGGATGAGCGAGGGTGCGACGGGAGCGGTGCTGTCTGTTGGTGCATTGGGCCTGGGAGTTTCGGCACAGGCAAGCGGAAGACTTTCCGATAGATTTGGGCACCGCTGGTTAACTGTGCTGGGAATGGTGATTCTCCTGGCCACATCTGTCTCGTTCTCCTTCTTTACTCGCACCACTCCAGTATGGCTAATAATGCTGGTCCTGTTCGCCAATGGCGCGGGCATAGGGATGTGGAACGTCCCCAACAACAGCGCCACAATGGGGGCAGTGCCTCGCTCTGCCTACGGGGTGGTCAGCGCCTTCGTAAACCTCGTCCGCAACGTGGGAAGTGTTGTCGGTCAGGCGGTAATTGCTGCTGTGGTAGTGGGTGTGATGGTCAGTCGTGGATTCGATATCCCTCTCAGCGAAATCGAGTCTACGCTCGGTGCTGCCGATGCATTCATCGATGGCTGGCGAATCGCCTACATCGTGGTTACCGCAGTTGGCGTGCTGGCAACGATTGCGGCAGTCCTCACACGGCCCAGCGATAGCCCAATTGGAATCCCGGCTGATTCCAAATAGGGATCGCACGGGAGTAATATCTGCCGAATGCAATTGAAGCAACTCATCCGCGTTAAGTGCGGACGCCGTTGAACAGCACCGCCACTTCGACCCCGGTGGCCTGGGATCCGGATACCGAGCCGGACAAGAACTACAAATGGAAGGCCTTCTCTGCCATAGGCCTGTCCATGTTCACGATGGTGATGAGCTTCTCCATCGTGTTCGTGTCGCTATCGGCAATTGCTGACGACTACGGAGTGACTTTGCGGGCCGTTACGTGGGTAGTGGTTTCGCAGTCGTTGACTATCAGCGCAATCATGCTTCCACTGGGCCGTGTCGCGGACATGGTTGGCAGGAAGAGATTCCACCTGACCGGGCAGTTGATATTCATTGGCGGCGCAATTTTCGCGGTGTTCTCGCCAAGTCTGGGAGTACTGATCATCGCCCGAATCGTCATGGCGGTCGGTAGTTCGGCGGGACAGGCGGTTGGAACAGCCATGACTATCTCCGTCTTCCCGTCTAACGAGCGAGGAAAGGCGATCGGCAGTCAGACGACAGCGGTCGCAATTGGTGCGGCGACCGGGCCGATCGTTGGCGGATTGCTGCTCCAGTGGTTCCCATGGCAGTCGCTATTCATCTTCATGGCGATACCAACCGGGATCGCGTTCTTCATGGGTCTGTTCATTCTGGATGAGTCGCGGGTTAGTCAAAAGACACAGGGGAAACGACCGAAGTTCGACTGGATTGGTGCGATTCTTTCCGGCGCGAGCGTGGTCGTGCTTGTCGTGACCATCAACAACCCGTTCGCTGTGGCCTGGATTTCGCCACTGGTCGTCGGAGGTGCGATGCTGGTTGTGGCCCTGCTTGTGGGATTCGTCGCGTGGGAGTTGCGCAATCCCGCTCCGATGCTGGATCTCCGGATGTTCCAGGAGCGAATATTCAGGCTGGCCGTGGCGACGCGCTGGATTGGATTCATGGGCACCACGGCCACGCAGTTCATGATGCCAATCTTCTTGATCAGCTTCCGTGGGTTCAGCGAGGGACTGGCCGGGGCGGTGCTGTTCATGAGCGCTCTGGGGATGGCGATTGCTGCTCAGGCAAGCGGGCGACTTGCAGATGCTTATGGACCGCGCAGATTCGCTGTGTTGGGGTTCATGGTCATAATTGTCACCGCCCTGGCGTTCTCTACAGTGGACGGTGGCACGCCCATCTCGATCATCATGGCCATCATGTTTGTGAATGGCATTGGCATGGGGTTGTGGAATGTGCCCAACAACTCAATCATCATGGGCACTATTCCACGAGCACGGCTTGGTGTTATTAGCGCTCTGACAAATCTCACGCGCAACATTGGGAACGTGACTGGTCAGGCGATCGCTTCCGCGATTGTGGTTGGCATCATGGCAGCCGACGGATTTGATATTCCCCTCAGCGAGATCGCTGATACGGCCGGCGCGGGCGACGCTTTCCTCAGCGGCTGGAAGGTGACTTACTTCGCTGTGGTTGGGTTCGCTGTGGTCGGTGGCGCACTGGCGTTCGTCACCAAACCGGAGATGGCCAAACCGGGCGAGTAGAATCGCCGAATGCATGTGGACCACTATGTTTGCCATGATGGCAGACTCTGTTGAGCAACGCCCCCTCTCCGACTCCAGTCGCGTGGGATCCTGACGCCGACTTCAGTAACTACAAATGGAAGGCGTTCGGCGCCATCGGAGTTTCGTTCGTCACTATGGTGATGAGCATGTCGATGGTGTTCGTTGCGCTTTCCGCCATCGCAGATGACTTTGGCGTAAGCCTACGAGCCGTATCGTGGGTAGTAATCGCCCAGGCGCTGACCATCAGCGCAATCATGCTGCCGATGGGGCGTGTCGCTGACATCATTGGCCGGAAGCGTATCCACCTCATTGGGCTGACCCTGTTTGGTGGTGGAGCTTTATTTGCGGCGTTCTCGCCAACCCTGGGAATCCTCATTGTGGCGAGAGTCATCATGGCAATCGGAAACGCCATGGGGCAGTCGGTGGGAACAGCGATGGTCGTTTCAGTCTTTCCCTCGAACGAGCGCGGAAAGGCGATTGGGAGTCAGACCACCGCTGTGGCGCTGGGCGGCGCAACAGGGCCGGTGATAGCCGGATTGATGTTGCAGTGGTTTGAGTGGCAATCGTTATTCATTTTTATCGCGATTCCAATTACGATCGCGTTTTTCGTTGGCCTGTTTGTGCTGGATGAAGACCGGGTGAGCCAACGAACTCAGGGTAAGCGACCTCCATATGACTGGATTGGAGCGTTCCTCTCAGCGACCGCCGTGGTATTGCTGGTGCTTACGATCAATAACCCACTGGGAGTTGGCTGGCTGTCGCCACTGATCGTTGGCGGATTCATTGGATTTGCGGTGCTCATGGGCGGCTTCATCAAGTGGGAGCTCCGCAACCCCTCGCCAATGCTGGAACTGCGGATGTTCAATAACACCGTGTTTACCATGGCCGTGACAACCAGACTCATCGGATTCATGGGGACCACCGCAACCAGGTTCATGATGCCGGTCTACCTGATCAGTTTCCGAGGATTGGGCGAGGGCGCGACCGGGGGGATCCTCTTTCTGGCGTCTCTTGGCATGGGGATAGCGGCTCAGAGTGGTGGCCGGCTCGCCGATAGGTTCGGAGCCAGGCCGTTCACGATCATTGGGTTCATTGCTTTGTTTGCGACCGCGGCCAGCTTCGCGTTTATGAACGCGGAGACGCCCTTCTGGATCGTCATGATTGTGCTGTTCATAAACGGTCTGGCAATGGGAATGTGGAGCGTTCCAAATAACACAGTAATTCTGAACGCCGTTTCAAGCGCTCAGTTTGGTGTGGTTGGTGCGCTAACTAACCTGGCGCGCAACGTCGGCAACGTGGTTGGACAGGCGATTGCCGCCGCCATCGTGGTGGGCGTGATGACCTCACAGGGATTTGATATCCCGTTGAATGAAATCGACACCGTCGTGGGAGCGTCCCAGGCGTTCATCGATGGTTGGAAAGTTGCCTACTTCGCCGTCACAGGATTCACGCTTGTTGGACTTCTGCTGGCGATACTGACGCGGCCCGGCAAGAGAGTTGAAGATGCGTGAGCCTGTGGGAGTGTCGTCGACCGCGATAATTCGACTTGCCACTGTTGACGACGCCGGTGCGGTAGTCGCTATTTATGGACCAATTGTGCGTGACACGATGATTTCGTTTGAGGAGTCAGCTCCAACAGAAGCCGAGATCGCTTCCAGAATCGAAGACACGCTCTCGTTCGCGCCCTGGCTGGTCTGTGAGATAGATGGCGCGATTGTGGGTTACTGCTACGCCCGCAAATTCAAGGAGCGTGCGGCCTACCGATGGGCGGTGGAGATAAGCACCTATCTGACTGATGGATATCGCGGTAAACACATTGGTCGCGCGCTGGTTACATCGATGCTCGCTGCGCTGAAGGTCCAGCGATTCACCCAGGTTTTCGGAGCGATTGCTCTGCCAAATCCGCCCAGCGTCAGGATGTTTGAGTCGTTTGGCGCCCAGCACATCGGTACGCAGAAGAACGTTGGATACAAGGCGGGACGTTGGGTTGACGTGGGCTACTGGCAGTTGGAACTCACGCTACCGCCTGAGCGGCCTGATTCGCCAATGCCAATGTCAGAGGCGGTCCGCAACTTGGACTTCGTGGCCGCAATCAGATCGGGTTCCGAACTGCTACAAAGGTAGCCGTGCGGTGATAAAGTTTCGGTCCACTCCCACTCCAGTTTGAGCCAATCAGGACCATTCATGCCAATTCGACGACGCAGCCACCAGTCAAATATCTCTCCGATGCCCGGGGGGACCATGTACGACATGATGGGCGCTGCTCACGGGTCCAAGATGATGACGGTTGGCGATCTGACGATGGAACCCGGCACCACGTCGGTTTACCACATTCACCCCAATACAGAAGAATCGATTTACGTTGCCGAGGGTGAGGCAGAGTTTCGGTTGGACGGACACAAGTTCCGAGCAAAATCCGGCGACTGCGTTGTAGCTCGGCGCGGACTGGGCCATGGCATCGCTAACGTTGGCGACACGCCGGCCCGATTCATCGTTATGTATCCAACCGCCTCTCCAGAGAGAGAAGTGGCGTCTGAGCCTGAGTGGATAGATGCTGCGCCAGATGTGGGCGTGTTCTTCAGGGACAAGGTTGAGTCATTCGAATTCATGCCCGGGGTATCCCGTTATGACATGGTGGGCGACTTTCTTGGCGCCGAGTCATCCTACTTCTCTGAACTGACCTTCAACCCTGGTGCGATAGCTCCAAATCACTTCCACCCAGCGCATGAGGAGTCGATGTTCTGTATCGAAGGCGAGCTGGGCGCTGTTTACGATAAAAAGGACGATATTGCCCTCCACGCTGGTGATCTGTTCCTCTGTGAACCTAAGGTCAGACATGGGATATTCAACCCAACGGGCAAATTAGCCAGACTGCTCGCACTACACCCGGTGTTGAACCCCCCGCCCCGCGTAGACGTCGAGTAGACCGCGCCGCACTAAGGCGCAGGCGTGAGACCGTAGTCCTCGCTGCCTCTGGCCGAATCGTTGAGAACGCGTCCACCGCGGTTGCCACAGCAGATGGCATGTTCGACCGGTCGTCTTTGCCATGGGGTCCGGCTGTTGAGCCTCATATCTAAATTCAGTGAGTACCGCATGAACCTTGAATACCGAAAACTAACTCCGGTCGAAATTAATCTTGCCGACGAACTGGACCGAGTCGTTCAAGGTCGTCCTCCGGTCCCCGATTGGGTCGAATACTGGGGCAAGACCGCATGGGAATACGATCGTTCCGTCGTCGCGTTCGATGGCGATCAACTCGTCGGCCAGGCTATGTCTTACTCTCACGCCATCTCAGTTCCCGGTGGCGCAATCGTGCCGTGTGGCGGGTTGAGCTGGGTGGCGGTGAGGCCAACGCATCGCCGACGCGGGATCATGCGGGAGATCGTTCAACGCCAGTTGCGGGACTACCACGACCGCGGCGAGCCGCTCGCAGCGCTGTTCGCGGAAGAGGCGCCGATATACGGCCGATTCGGTTGGGGGGTTGCTACCTGGATTGATGATCTTAAGATCGATTCAAGTCGAGCCGAACTAAAAGAGGGAGTTGGAGTCGACGGAGAAATCCGATTTGTCGACTACGACGATGCCGTGTCTGAATTTTCGCCCGTTCACAAGCAGGCGATGCTCCAGACTCCAGGGATGCTCGCCCGCTCAGAGCCGTTCTGGGTCTCAAGGCTTCGTGGGAATGAATCACCACCGGGAGCACCTCTCAAGACTCTCCAGGTCGGATGCTACTTTGACGGCCAGTGCGAGGGCTTTGCGTCATATCGAAATGATGAACAGTGGGAGGACGGAAACCCGTCAGGGACGGTTTATATTCGCGATCTGGTGTCCTCCACGCCTCGAGCGTCGGCTCGACTGTGGCGTTACTTCCTGGAAATCGATCTCATGCGAACCGTGGAGATTGCGCGGCCGCCCGATGAACCGATTCACTGGTGGCTTAAAGATCGAAGAGTAGTGACGCGGACGATCAGTGATGGCCTCTACATTCGGTTGGTCAATGTTCAGGAGGCATTGGCCGCCGCTGCGTACGGTGCGGATGACAGTATCGCAATCGAGGTGATCGACGACTCCTGTGAGTGGAACACCGGCACGTACTTGCTTGACTCCGGTGACGCTGGATCAATCTGTGACCGCACTTCCCGCGAGCCAGATGTAACCCTCAGGATTGAAGATCTGGGCTCGCTATATCTTGGCGGGGTGAGCGCTCATTCCCTGCACGCCGGTGGGAGGATTGAGGATCACTCTGGGGATGGAGTGGCCCGATTGCAGCGCCTATTTGAGTCGAACGTGGCCCCGTGGCCTCACCTCTACTACTAGCCGGAGCCGATTCTGTGTCAACGATTGAAATAAGAACACCAGCGCCCCATGAGTTGGACGCATATCTGAAAGCTATGAAGATTGGATTTGGAGGTTCAGTTAACTTCCCGGACGGTCAGCGGGAAAGCTTCCTAAAGTTCGTGAATTCGACTCACAACTTTGCTGCTTTCGATGGCGATCAAGTTGTCGGAACAATGGGTTATTTCGACTTCGAGACGTCAACCGTGAAGAGCTTGATCCCGACCGCTGGAATCACAGCGGTCACCGTATCTCCAACGCATCGGCGGCGCGGAATTCTCACCCGGATGATGGCAGCAGCTATGGAAGATGCCGTTGAACGCGAAAAAGCGACGGCATCTCTCTATGCGTCTGAAACGCCGATCTACGGCAGGTTTGGCTATGGCATCACCGTCTTTCGGGAACGCCAGAAAATCTCTCGTGGAAAATCGATGCTGAAGCCTGTAGCGGCGGGCACAGGCTCCGTTCGACAGGTAACCGCCGGAGATCATCTAAGCCAGGTCAAGGACGTATTCAACCGAGTCGGCGTCAGGAGACTCGGCTGGATCATGCGGACGGACCATGCCTGGCATCACCGGTTTGAAGACCCTGAATGGGACCGTAAGGACGATGGAGAGCTTCTTTCCGCGATCTATTTCGAAGAAGGCAAGGCAGAGGGCTACGTCCTGTATCGGCGTGCTGGAGATGATCGTTCCAGCCTGAAGATCGAAGAGTTGGTGGCAACGGACCACTACGCTGAACTGGCACTGTGGCGTTACTGCTTCGGAGTCGATCTCGTTGAGGAAGTTTCTATGCCCGGCAGGCCGGTAGATGACTCCCTACCGTGGATGTTGCAGGATATGCGAGCACTTGAGCGCGTTCCTCAGGACTCGATCTGGACTCGAATACTTGATGTACCCACGGTGCTCCAATCGCGCTCATATCCAATCTCTGGAGAGCTCGTGATCGAAGTGAAAGATGAATCAGGCGGACACGCGGCTGGTACTTTCGCTCTTTCCGCTACACCGGACGGAGCCATCTGTAGTCCCACGGCCAGTTCACCTGATCTCACGATGAATGTTGCTCAGCTTGGCACAATCGCGTTCGGCGGCGGCAAGCCATCTGTCCTTGCGAGGTCCGGGCTTATTGACGTTCACGATACGGATGCGCTGAACGTTTCGGACGGGATGTTTGCCACTCAGCATGCACCATGGAATGTGATCGATTTCTAATATGACTTCATTACCTGACGAACTAAAGCTACGCGCCATCACGAAATCGGAAGTTCCGGATTTTGTGAAAGCCATCGACCTCGGGTTTGGCAACTCCACCTCTCCGAGTCGGATAGAGCAAGAGACGCGCATCATCGAGCCCGACAGGTCTTTCGTCGTGTTCGATGGCGACCAGATCGTGGGGACCATTGGTGCGCAGACCATGCCGCTTTCAATTCCTGGAGGCGAGACTGCGGATGCGAGTGGCGTCGCCTACGTCACGGTGAAGCCGTCTCACAGGCGGCGCGGAATACTCACTTCTATGATGGCCAACCAGCTTGCGCAGTCTCGGGATAGGAATGAGCCGCTTATCGCGCTGTGGGCGTCAGAAGCAGCGATCTACGGTCGGTTCGGATACGGCGTTGCGACGGCAGTCCAGAACGTCTCTATCAAACGCGGGGAAACAGCGTTTCGCAAGAATTTTGAGCCTGCGCCCGGGCACCTCAGGATGATGTCAGCATCCGAAGCTCTTCCGCATATGAAGAGCGTGTGGAATACAGCGATGCTGACCTGGGCGGGCATGTTTGAGCGGCGCGACCACTGGTGGGGCTTCACCACCGCGGACCCAGAGCACGAGCGGCATGGTGCCTCAGATAAATACCGGGCTGTTTACCAGGATAAAGGTGGACCAGAAGGGTACGTGGTATATCGGATCAACTCGAGCGAGATGTCACTGAACGTTGAGGAGTTGGTCTGGAATACGGAAGACGCGCATCGCGGCCTGTGGCGGTTCCTGCTCGACGTCGATCTAGTGGATACGATCATCTACTGGAACGCCCCTGCCGATGACCCTCTGCAGTGGCATTTGAACGACTCTCGCCGTTTGCGACGGTCTGAGTTGGATGGACTGTGGCTCAGATTGGTGGATGTAAAGGCAGCGCTGGAACAGCGCCACTACGCGAAAGATGGCGAACTTGTCATCCAAGTCAATGATGACTTTTGTGACTGGAATGCCGGAACGTACAAACTGACTGTGAATTCTGGAGTCGCTGAAGTGGTATCTGCGGTTGCCGATCCAGAGATCATCCTGGGCGTTGACGCGCTGGCATCTGCATATCTCGGCGGGATTTCATTTACCACGCTTGAGCGGGCGTTCAAGGTGGAATCCCGATCAGGTGACGCGCTGATTCTTGCTGATGAGATGTTCAAAACAGAGCGTCTACCTTGGTCACCTGAGGAGATTTGAGCCAACCTTCAAGCCCGTTGCATCGTAATTCTCAGTAAGACTTTGACATTTTCTTGAGATTGAGGCGATAAAACATGGGGGTACACTCAATTACAGGTCCGATTACCGGGAGGCACCCCAGATGATCCAGACCCTTCGCCGCAGGGTGATATTTATTCCACTACTCGTGGTTCTTGTCGCGTCCGTTTCGGGCGGCGTCGTTGCAGCCCAAGCCTTAACAGGGGGTGGCGCAGGTAAGCACGACAAACTTTTTGACCGCACGGCAGAGATTCTGGGCATTGACCCGATTGAGCTGAAAGACGCATTCGAGCAGGCTGGGGCTGAGTTGGCCGATGAGAAGGTCGACTCGCTTCTCGCAGACCTCGTTGCCAACGGTCATCTCACTGACGAACAACAGGCTGAGATTCAGGAGTGGCTCGACACCATCCCGGAGTCGATTGGGACGATCAGTGCGGCTACCCTTAGAGAACTCCTTGATGGGGAAGGCCCAACGTTCCGAAGTGCGCTTCGCATTGGCAAGCCGCTCCTCTCCGGTGCGCTGATACATGGTGACCTGACGCAAGAACAATTGGACGCTATTAGCACATGGCTCGACTCGTTCCCGGAGTCTCTACTCGACCTGGGCGTAAACGAGGCGATTGAGTTCCTGCGAATCCAGAGCGATCGAGCCGCCAACGACGAAGATCGTCTGCCGCCTACGGCTGGCGGGCTAGTCGAAGCTGGCATCATCGATGAAGCACAGGCCGCTGATCTGCAAGCGTGGTGGGATGGCCGCCCCGACGAAGTTGATGCCATGTTGCCGGGCGCTTTCCAGCTAGGTCTGCCATCGCTCGAGAAATACTTTTTCGAAGGAGACCCCGGCGGGCTGCAAATGATTCCGAAGCTCATGGAACGTTTCCCAGGGTTCGAGGGGTTCGGCGGAGGTGGCAGAGGTTTCGAGTTTGAATTGCCTCGCCCTGGCGAACACGACCGCCCATTCCGATTTGAATTTGGTGGTGGAGACCCGTTTCAGTTCGGCAATGGTGGGCCAATGGGTATTCCATATCTTGGAGAACTGCGTGACCTCTCGCCTGAGGAACTCCGCAAACGGATTGAAGAGCACATGGGTGAGTTTGACGGTAGCGGTCGATTCGAATTCAAGTTTGGTGATGGCGAGCCGTTCCACTTCGAATTCGGCGAGCCTGAAGCCGATGATTCCGACGAGCCAACTGGTTCACCAACCCTGAATCGCGCGGCGTAGCAAGCACGGCACGGAGCCTAACTATGACTTCTACTTCTACCGTCTCTAACGGATCCACAGTGATCTCAGGCAAGAGCATCCTGATTGTTGAGGATGATGAGCACGCCGCCGAGATTTCTCGCCTCTATCTGGCCCGTGATGGACATCAGGTAACGGTGTCTCACAACGGTGCTGAGGGACTGAAGCTGGCACAAGATCTCAACCCGGACCTGATGGTTCTGGACATCATGTTGCCCGGCATGGACGGACTGGAAATCTGTCGACGTCTCCGAGCAGAGGACAATCGCGTCCCGGTCATCATGCTGACAGCACGCGTTGACGAAGCAGACAAGCTTTCAGGACTCGACTACGGCGCTGACGATTACATGACCAAGCCGTTCAGTCCTCGTGAACTTGCAGCGCGAGTCCGAGCTGTGCTGAGGCGCACTGACGATTCGTCTGGTAGTTCAGCCGCAGCAGCGGAAGAACTGGATGTACTCAAATTTGGTGATCTGAGTGTTACCGTCGGGGCCAGGATTGTGAAGCTTGGTGACACGTCAATCAAGCTGACTCCGACCGAGTTCAACCTACTAGTCCACTTCATGCGCGCTCCGGGTCAGGTTCACCCTCGCGAGAGGATCATTGAGCGAGTGTTTGGTTACGATTTCGAAGGGTTTGATCGAACGCTGGACACCCACGTCTCCAACCTGCGGCGGAAGATAGAGCGCGAGGCAGACGGTCAGCGATTTATCTCAACTGTTTATGGGGTTGGTTACCGTTTCGGCGATGTCTGAATTTCTGCACAGCCTTCAATTTCGGCTTGTAATCGGATTCGTTTCCGTACTCGCTCTCTCCCTCGCGGGAGTGGGCGCTTACGCGTCGTACGCCACGCAGCAAGAGCTAAATCGGTTTGAGGAAGACACAGCGGCCGCGCGGGTATCACGACTTGAAAACGTGGTCGCAGCGGCCTATGAACAGGTGGACGAAGAGCCTCAGATGACGCTCCTGCAGCCCGCGCTGAGAAATGCGGCGGAACTTTTCAACTGGCGGATCGCCGTGGTGGACCAGCACGGCCGCATGATTGCCGGTTCTCATAATTACAGCGGAGAGCTCCGGATCGAGTCATTCTTCAGTGGCCCACTAGTGATGAGTCGCCCCATCATTGTTAATGGTGCTGTGCGAGGCCAAATTCTGTTCGAATCACCGTTTCCAATTCCGCGTGGCCCTTTCAATTCAAGCCCGTTCGTCGTCTCTGACGACAGGATCGGTCCAGAGGGGTTCATCGGCGTACCCGATAGTTCGAACTCATCCGGATTCCAACGGGCCCGCCCACCGAAGGGGGGAGGACCGCTGGGACCATTGGGCAGTGAACCCGAGAATCCTGAAAGACTCGTAGAGCCACAACTGTCCAAACTCGCTGCATCCTTCAACAAGTCTCTTATGTGGGCGGGACTGGCCGCGGCCGCGGCCGGAGTGTTCGTTATCTCATTGACCACCCGTCAGGCCCTCGCTCCAGTACATTCACTGACACGAGCAGCAGGAGCTTTGGGACGCGGAGAACTCTCCCAACGCGTGCCTGTGAAAAGTCGGGATGAGGTCGGTCAGCTGAGTCACACGTTCAACGATATGGCGGCTCAGCTTGAAGATGCTGAGGTGATTCGGCGCACTATGACCGCGGACGTTGCACACGAACTGCGCACGCCGCTTTCCAATCTTCAGGGCTACCTTGAAGCGATAAATGACGGGCTCATAAAGCCTGATACCGACACGATTAATTCGCTCCACAGCCAGGTGATGCACCTGACTCAACTTGTGGAAGACCTGCGACTCATCGCGATGGTTGAAGCGGGATCGATAAGAATGGAGAAGCTTGAAGCCGATCTCGGCGACATTGCTGATCTGACTGTCGACTCCTTCAAGCCACGAGCCTCAGAGCACGGGATCAGCCTGTCGCTCTACCGCGAGCAGGACTTGCCACTGCTCCAGTTGGACAACACTCGAATGCGACAGGTGCTTGCCAACCTCGTTGAGAACGCCATCAATTACACGCCCGATGATGGAAGTATCAATGTCTCAGTTAGCACCGAAGCCGGTGACGTAGTAATGGCCGTAACTGACACAGGGCGCGGCATTCCGGCAGATGACGTTGGTCATGTGTTCGACCGCCTTTACCGTGTCGATGTGTCACGAAATCGCACGACCGGTGGCGCTGGACTTGGATTGACGATAGTGAAGCAACTGGTTGAGGCGCATGGCGGAACGGTGTCCGTGGAGAGCCCGGCCAACCCGGATGGCAGTGGCTCCCGGTTCATGGTGCGACTTCCGGTCTGATCGTCACTCCTCTCTTTTCTCGTTGAGCCCGCAGTGCTCTGATTGACACCGCTTCTCTGGCGCGTTAGTTTCAGCGCGGTCGGATTCACTGCGCACACAGGGGGACACATTGGCCGAGGCGAGTCACAATTACACACTTCTCAAGGCCGATCGGCTGATCGACGCGTCGGGCGGCTCAACGATAGATGGCGCTGCCTTGCTCATTTCAGGTAATGAGATAGCTGCGATGGGTCGTCAGGCCGACGTTCGCGCTCCAGATGGTGCAACGGTTCAGGAAATCGACTACGGGGATGCGACCATTCTGCCGGGACTTGTTGACTGCCACACCCACCTCTGCGCACCCGGTGATGGAACTCCCGGCGATGAGATATCGAAGGAAGATCACCAGATTCTGCTCCTGCAGGCTGCCAAGAACGCGCGCACCATCCTCCACTCTGGCGTGACCACCATTCGTGAGAATGGCTCTGCGGGAAGCACAACAATCAATCTCAAAGAAGGAATACGCCGCGGTTTGGCCGTTGGGCCGCGCATGGTCATCTGTGGCAGGCCGCTGGCGATCACCGGTGGGCACATGGGCTACTGGGGTTCCGAGGTGAACGGCCCATGGGAAGCCCGCGCTGAGGTTCGGCAACTTCTCAAAGAAGGCGCCGATTACATCAAGATAACGGCGACCGGCGGCTCCACGCGGACGTCAGACCCCAATATCGCATCGTTCACGGTCACCGAACTTCGGGCCATCACGGAGGAAGCGCACAATCACGGAGTGCTCACAGCGGCGCACTGCACATCGGCCCAGGGCGTCCAGAACTGCCTGGATGCTGAAGTGGATATGATCATCCACTGTGAGTTCAATGAACCTGACGGTACGACTGTTGAGCGCCCAGACCTGGTAGAGCGCCTGATCGAGGCGAATGCCTGGGTCAATCCCACGCTGCACGTTCGCCGTGCTGCCATCAGGGCTACTGAAGATCGGAAGTCAGAGGGTGCGTTCAGCAAAGACGATCAGTTGGCGCTGGACAATCAGTACAGAGATCTCGATTCCCGAGTTAAAGCGGTAGGTGGAATGATCGAGCAGGGCGTGAAGATGGTCGCTGGATCTGACTCACCGTGGGGCTACTATGCCCCTGGCGAATTCGTATTTGAGATGGAGATGCTCACACAGGCGGGTCTTTCCAACTCGGACGCCATTCTGTCTGGCACATCATGGAGTGCCGCATCCATTGGTGCCGATAATGTCTCAGGCACGCTGGAGGTTGGGCGAAGCGCTGATGTATTGGTGGCCGGGGGTGACCCGTTGAGCGGGATGCCAGCGCTCTGGGACGTACGTGATGTGTTTCAGGCCGGGACAGTTGTTCAGCGGGGCATCAAGTGAGCGCTTCATCAACGCCTGACGTAGCGATAATTGGCGGTGGCGTCGTTGGTTGCGCTATCGCTTACCGACTTGCGAAATCAGGGCTATCAGTTGTACTGATCGAGCGCGACGGTATCGCAAGTCATGCCTCTGGCAACGCGTACGGGGGCCTCTACGCGACATTTGGGCCGGGAATGCCGGGACCGGCTCTGGACGTCGCCAAGAGATCAATTGAGCTTCACAAAACATTCGACCCTCAAATCGAATCAGAATCGGATATTGCCACCGAGTTCCGCCCTTCCCGTTCCATTGACGTTGCGTTCAACGAGTCAGAGTTGAATGAGATCAATGAGAACGTTGGATGGTGGGAGTCGGCGCAGCTACCATTTGAGCATCTCACCCCTGAATCCATACTTGAGTTAGAGCCTAACCTAACGCCAAATATCGTTGGTGGTGTGCGTCACCTCAGCCACTACGAAGTGGATAGTTACAAGCTCACCCTCGCGCTAGCAACGGCGTTTGAGAGACATGGTGGGACCATCCGAAGTGGGAACGTGATCTCACTGGCTCAGCCCGGTGAAATTACGCTGGCGTCAGGTGCCTCGATCAGCGCGCCAGTGAGGATCGTTTGCTCAGGGCCGTGGGCAGGTACGGACGAAATCGCGGGCATGCCAGAGTTGCCAATTCGGCCAGTCAAAGGGGAAATCATCCGGCTGGCGTTCCCCGGTGATGATTTCAGCCATCGCGTGGTCGCCGGACGTCCCTACATTGCTCGCAAGCCAGATGGGCTTGTCTGGATAGGCACCACTGATGAGGAGGCCGGATTCGATGAGACCGCTTCGGCCTCAGCGCGGGACTCGATTCTTGCGGGAGCACTTTCACTAGCACCAGTGCTTGAAACGGCATCGATCGTGCAGCACACCGCCTGTCTTCGGCCAACCTCGTCCGACGGCCTACCGATAGTAGGTCAGGTCGATGATGGACTGTACGTTGCCAATGGCGCGGGCAGTAAGGGCATCCTTTACTCGCACGTGATCGCTGGCTGGATTGCAGACTCTGTGTTGGAGGGCAGCGACTCAGTCCCGCCCGAGTTCGCGGTCTCTAGATTTCTCTAACTCGGCCCCGCATCGATGAGGAACGTGGCCACCAGGTCATTGAATCGGATTGCCCGTTCAAAATAGACCGAGTGTCCTGACCGATTGAATACCTCAAGCTGGCTTTCTGGAATGAGATCTGCGAGTGACTTGATTGCAGAGTAGGGAGCAATGATGTCCTCTTCTCCGTTCACCAGGAGGGTCGGAACGGAGATCGATTCCGGTATCTCCGGGTCGAACTCGCCCCAACGTGATCGGTCAGATGCGGCTCCAGCCGGGTTTCCCTCTGTGATTTCCGCGTAACGCGCATGCAATTCCGGTTCTTCGTATAACGCACGCTCGCCCAGTGCGGGATTGAACACATGTGCCGGATTTGACGCCCACCGTTCACGCTGGCCCTGAAGCAGCGCTTCCCGCTGAACTCGTGCCGCTACGATCTCTGGCGCTGTCACTCCACATGAAGTCGATGCCAGAATCAGAGCACTGAGACGCTCTGGCTGTCTCGCTTGTACACCCATCGCCGTCCATCCACCCATCGACTGGGCAACGATGATGGTGCGTTCGATGCTCAGGTGATCAAGAAGCTCAATGAGAAAATCACCGTAAATGACATCATCACTCACCCCCTCCGACCAACGCGACTTCCCAAAACCGGGATGATCGAACACGAGACAATTGAAGTCCGTTTCGAAGTGCGGAACCTGCTGGAACCACGAACGGTGATTTCCTCCGGCGCCGTGAGCGAAGACCAGCGATGGGCCGGAACCGTGCGTCTCGTAATAGATGCTGGCGCTAGCCAGTTCAGCGATGGGCATTGATTATCTTTTCTCTCGACTACTGGGCAACGTAGCCGCCATCGACCGAAAGCGCTGCTCCGGTGACATAAGAGGCATCATCAGAAGCCAGGAAGAGCGCGGCTTTTGCGATCTCTTCGGGTTGTCCGAACCTGCCCATTGGCGTGAGTGACTCCAGGTACGCAAGCGTTTCGGGACTCTCAGAAATACCTTTGGTCAGGTTGGTGTGAACGAATCCCGGGCACAGGCAGTTTGTACGAATCCCGTCCGGCGCCAGCTTTGCCCCCGCCTCTCTCGTCAGCTGAACTATTGCGCCTTTTGAGTGGGTGTAGGGGTCGTAACCATCGGTGATCTTGCTGGGACGGCCTACCAGGCCGTAGATGGAAGAGAGGTTCACCACCGCTCCCCCGCCCGTCTTTTTCATCTCATCCGTGGCGAACCTCGACATCATCACCGTGCCTCTCAGGTTGATGCCCATCACAAAATCCCACGCCTCATCGAATGTCGCACCTTCCGGTGCGTGCCTTGTGGCCACACCAGCAGAGTTAATCAGGATATCGACTCGGCCGAATGCTTCGATGGTGGCTGCAACGATGGTTCTGGCTCCTTCAGTATTCGAGACATCTCCGGGGATCACCGTTGCGGTACCACCAGCGGAAGTGATCCGCTCAGCGGTCTCTGCCGCAGTAGCTTCATTCACATCTGAAACGGCGATTACGGCGCCCTCCTGAGCGAAGAGGATTGCTGACGCACGGCCAATGCCTGAGCCGCCGCCGGTAATAAGAGCAACTTTATCCTGAAGTTTCATATCTGTTCGATGGACCTTTCGCTGTTTGTTCGCGTTGCGAATCCTACGAGTCGAATTCATCGCAGGTCAATGAATCATCGAACTCAGGACCGAGTATCATTTTCCGCAGATATGCCACGAAAAACCCGATCAGATAAAAGCGCCGGAAAAAGCGGAGACAAGCGCAAGCAGGCCTCCCCTCCGCCGAATACCGCTCCGACCACGATTATCGAACCCGGCCAACGCCCGGAGAAGATATATCCGCGGGTGCCCGTCCACCCTCTCCTCCGTTTATACGCATACGCGGTGGACTGGTTCATTGTGGGTATTTTCATATTTATCGGTCCGGCAGTCACCGGAGGATTGATTTTTAGCGGTCGGGATACCGCTGTCCAGGATATCGTCCTCGGGTTTTCCTTCTGGGTTCTGCCCACCGGTTTCTGGGGTCAATCTCCGGGGAAGTGGGTCGCTGGAATCATCGTGATTGATCGGGATGGCCGCGTGCCAGGCGTCGCACAAGCTATCCCGCGTGAGATGGTCGGGCGTGTCGTGTCCATCGCAGCCCTGTTTGTTGGCCTGGCCTGGATGGTAAAGAGCGAAAACCGCCAGGGGTGGCACGACATAATTGCGGGTACCTATGTGGTCAAAAAGACCGATAGCACCGCGCCCGGCCCATTCAAATATCTTGGCCGCCCCGAACTATTCAAGCGAAGACATCGCAACTGACGCTTTGCGCGTTTAGCCCCTCAACCAGGCAACGGTCTTGGCCAGACCGTCTTCAAGTGGCGTGTAATTGAGACCCAGCTTCTCAGCGGCCTTCGACCCATCATAAGTTGGGCCAAGGGTCGATAAATCACTGATCCTCAAGGGCGGTCGTTTTCGGGTGATTGGGGACGTTGCCCTTCCAACTCCAATTGCAGCCTTCACAAGCCAGTTTGGTGCGGTCCAGCGTGGCTCTGACACGCCTGAAGCCGAACTCAGCACCGAGAGGAACTCCCCGAGGCTCACAGATTGGCCGCAGACGATGTATCGCTCCCCGCTCACTCCAGATTCCATCGCCAGGATGTGGGTCGCCGCTACATCACCCAGATATGCCAGCGGGATCATGCGCTCAGGGTACGCCGTGACCTTGAGCCGCCCTTTCACGTGCATGCGTATGAGGCGAGAAAAGTAGCGCTCTCTGGGGCCGTAGACGACCGCAGGATTCACCGAGACCACTTCCAGGCCGCGTGATGTGGCGGCCAGAGCTAGTTCTTCCGAGCTGCGCTTTGACTGCGGATAGCCTGCCATGAGATCGCCGTCGACCGTCGATTCGTCGGCTACCTCACCGCCCTTGCCGCCAATAGCAGCAATGCTGCTGGTATGGACTACTCGCCTGACGCCAGCTTGAATCGCCGATTCAATTACATTGCGGGTGCCGCTGACATTAATGTCTTCAAAGTCGCTAAATCGGTAGTGCAGCGGGCCAACGAACCCAGCACAGTGATAAATGGCGTCGCATCCCTCTACCGCCCGCCGAACCTGCCCCGCCTCGCGCACATCACCCTCAAACCACTCGACACTATCACCAAGATACGAGCGGTCGCTGCCCCTTCTTGAAAGTGCCCGTACGGCAGTACCCTGCGCGACAAGCATTCGCGCGATTGCACCACCGATTGCCCCGGTCGCGCCTGTAACGAGTACCCGCTGGTCGCTGGCGTGACTGATGTCGTTGTTCGGGCCGCTCAAATGTGAGATGTCATCAATTAGTGGTTCCAATCCTGAAGGCCCATATAATACGGCGGTTTTCGCACAGTTTTTTACCTTTGGCCACCAAGCACATCCACGGATGGAGATTCTGTTGGGCATTTCTAACAATATTCGAGCTCAGATTCAGGAGAGTTCCTGGATCCGACGCATGTTTGAAGAGGCGGCAGCGCTATCCGCGGTTCACGGCGCAGAGAACGTGTTCGACCTCTCGCTTGGCAATCCCCTTCTGGAGCCGCCGCCTGAGTTCCGCGACGAACTGCTTCGGATCGCGAATGATGAGACGCCCGGCACCCACCGTTACATGCCCAATGGCGGCTTCCCGGACACGCGGGCAGCCGTTGCGCTAGGACTGGCGGTCGAGACAGGCCTGTCGTTTGAAGGCACCGATCTCATCATGACGTGTGGTGCTGGAGCTGCTCTCAACGTGACGTTCCGGGCGATTCTTGATCCGGGCGATGAGGTGGTTCTCATTGCGCCATTCTTCGGTGAATACACCTTTTACGTGACCAACCAGGGTGGCGCACCGGTTGTTGCTACATCGCACAACGACTTCCAGCCCAATATGGAGTCGATAAAAGCCGCGATCACAGATCGCACCCGGGCGGTGCTCATCAACTCGCCGAACAATCCCTCAGGCGTCATCTATTCGGAAGCAACGCTGGTATCGCTCGCAAACGTGATTCAGGAAGCAGAGGCGCAGTTTGGCACAGAGATATTCCTGATCAGCGACGAGCCATACCGCAAGCTCATGTACACAAATGACCCTTATCCGTTTGTGTTCGGCCACCACGAGCGAACGATCGTTGTGACATCTCACTCCAAAGACCTGGGACTGGCTGGCGAGCGCATTGGCTACATCGCCGTGAATCCCGGCTACGAAGAACGCGGTGAATTCATTAGCGCGGTGACCACTGCCAATCGCACACTCGGATTCGTCAATGCACCTGCAATCATGCAGCGCATCGTTGCCAAGCTTCAAGACGTGACCGTTGACGTTAGTGAATACCGCCGCAAGCGCGACTTCATCTACCCAGCGCTCACGAAGATGGGGTACGAGGCCATGGAACCGCAAGGCGCGTTCTTCATGTTCCCGCGCTCACCCCTGCCCGACGATCAGGAGTTCATCCGTCTGCTGCACTCGAAGTTGGTGCTGACGGTCCCTGGCGTCGGTTTCGGAACTCCGGGGTACTTCAGGCTGTCCTTCTGCGTTGAAGACCGCGTGCTGGAAGGCTCGCTGCCAGGGTTTGAGGCGGCGCTGGCGGAGGCGCGGGGTTAGCGCACATCGAGGTCAAATCGGCTCCCCGGAACTCAAAGCGACCCAGTACGCAACATGAAGGGCAGAACCTGACGACCGAGCAAGTTTCACGTAGTGGTCGATTGCTCCGTACTCGTAGATTGATGAGATGACCACCAAGTCACCACTCAGTATTACTTCCCCATTAACAGTCAAATTACTACCAGATCGGATGGGGTCGCTGCTCAGATACCTACCGTATCGCCCCCTCATTGAGGCCATGAAATCATCGACCGCACCCGGATAGAGATTGAATTCTGAGGGGGTTGGTTGCCGGAACCCCGAAACTACGCCAATCACTTGTATGGGATGTGTCGCGGGAGACTTCGATAGAAATTCGTCGGCATCCCATTCGGCTAGAGCGGGAAGAATATTTTTCTCAATGAACTCGAACTGCTCTTGTTGTGTTGCTACTTTTGGCACCTGAATTGGTGTAAACGCCCCAAAAGGAGTAAATATGATAGGCCCTGTACTGTCCGGTTCCATCGCCCATATGGTCGCAAAGCAAAGAACAAAGAACAGTAACGAAGCGAACAGATACCCCCGCAATGTGGCCGTAATTGCACCGTTCTCCATGCCAACAAAACGCATCTCTTTGCCATCATTATTAATCGCAGAATCGCCGTCACTCCGGATTACTCTTCCTACCGTGGTCTTTCCCGCTAGATCACCTAACCGTTGTCGGTTGTCGGTTGTGGCAATGAATGCGAGCCCAAGCAAATAGAAAAAGGGCAATCCATCGATGAGTCTCAAAATGTTTCTAAAGATGATGCCTTGAACTCGCTCAGCATTATCGCCAATGTGGACCACCCTTAGGCCTAGTATCGCCTTACCTGGTGTTGTGCCGGTCAAGAGCTCAAATACGAAGTAATAGAGGATTACCAGGCCGAGGAAAATGAAAAAGTCTCACCACCGAGATTTGCACTCGCCCCGGGTCCAGCCGTGCGCC
This sequence comes from Chloroflexota bacterium, assembly GCA_013204555.1. Classification (GTDB taxonomy): domain Bacteria; phylum Chloroflexota; class Dehalococcoidia; order Lucifugimonadales; family Lucifugimonadaceae; genus UBA1151. Next base: position 76,141 of record JABMNO010000012.1, read on the forward strand.
AGCTACCTCCGAATCGGGCAGCAACTATGAAGAGAACAATGAGAGGAATCAGGTCCAATAGACCTGCAACAATCCTTCGAGCGCCAACGGGATATTGAACTACGAAGGCCGGTTTATCAGCGTCTCGGTGCTCATCCCAGACATCTGCGGGCGGTCGATACCCTGGATCTTGCATTCCACGCGATCTCCATACTCAATCTGTTGCAAAGTACTCAGAAGTTTGTCGCAAAGGCAACGTTACCAAAATATTGCGAGGTATTCAGATATAAGACGGAATGCTGCGGCTGTGAGCATCTGGCGCTACGGCAGCGGCTCCTTCAGCCCTGATCCCGTCAGCGGTATCAACACCTCATCGCCGGCTCCAATTACGCCGTTAGCGATCAACGCTTCCAGGCCAACGAACGCGGCCGCTGAGGTGGCTTCAGCGAATATGCCTGAGGTTGAAGCGAGGCGGCGTTGCCATGCGAGGATTTCGTCTTCGCCCACAGCAACTCCGCTGCCGTAGGAGCAGCGAACGAATTCAACGATCTCGTTGAGCCGGGGCGGTCTCGTAACGGAGATTCCGCTGGCTACTGAGGTTGCCGATGTATCGGGCGTCCATGCATCACCGTTCAGTAGGGCGACGATCGGCTGTATTGCCGATGCCTGAACCGCGTGGAGCTTTGGTAGAGCGTGGATTACACCCGATTCGCGCATTTCGGAGTAGCCCTTGAACGCGCCACCAATGAGTGAGCCGTTGCCGACGGGAAAAACGATGTGATCGACATTGACCGCGGCACTGGTGCGAACTTCGTAGGCAAACGCTTTCATTCCCTCCATGAAGTACGGACTCAGGTTGTGCGAGAGCCAGGGGAGGCCGCGCTCTTCCACAAAAGCTACTGCGGCGTCTGTGGACGCCTGTCGTGGGCCATCGATCTCATGAAGTTCTGCGCCGAAGACCCTGATCTGATCTTTCTTCCCCTGCCCTGCCGATGCCGGGGCGAATACGTGCGCATTGAGTCCCGCTGTGGCCGCGTAGGCTGACAGAGACGCGCCAGCGTTCCCAGAGGAATCCTCTATGAAATCTGTGACGCCGTGCTCTTTGGCCATCGAAATAAGTACGGCGGAACCTCTGTCTTTGAACGACCCGGTGGGAGCAAGAAACTCCAGTTTCACCCAGAGTCTTTTTACCCCAAGTTCCGCTGCGAGGTGGGGTAACTCAACAAGCGGTGTACCGCCCTCACCGAGCGTGGTCAACGCATCTGGATCTCCGAGCGGCAGTCTGGGGGACCTCCCGTCCGGGGATTCTGTATACGTGACCGTCAGCGGAGCGGCGCACTTGTCACAGGCGAGTAGAGATATCGACGGTTCGTGCCGGTGCTGACACGATGTGCACGTCAGTACGTAGTTCCCGCTCATCCTGCCAGTGACCCCCAACCCGAGCCTGGACGGGCGTCTCCACCACCGATGCCGATTGCTGTGCCATCAGCCCGCCAACATCCGCCGCCTTCCATCACGCCGGATGATTGATCGAACGTGATTCCGTTCATTCCGCCGGCGATCCGGGGAGCGCTGCACATGATGTGTCCTCTGCTTGCTAGATCATCGAATACGGCATGCGGAAACGTCATCTCCAACTCCAACTCCTGCCCTTGAGTCCAGACGCGAGGGGCTTCGACGGCCTCCTGAATGGACATCCCGTGGTCGATGACATTAACGATGGCCTGGCAGACCGTTGGGAATATCCACTTCGCACCCGGCGTCCCGATGGCCATGAACGGCTTCCCATCTTTGGTGACGATGGTGGGAGACATGCTGCTCAGAGGCCGCTTGCGCGGGGCGACTGAGTTGGTGTGGCCGGGATGCGGATCAAACAAAGACATGTTGTTGTTCAAGAGTATTCCGGTTCCCGGGACGGTTACCTTGCTGCCGAAGGTGTCATTGATGGTCTGTGTCATGGAGACAACGTTGCCCTGCGCGTCAGCGATGTTCAGATGTGTCGTGTGCGAACCTTCACCGGATTGTGGTGAACCGGCCGCGTAGTCCCCTGCCCTCGCCATATCGATCTCAGCGCGACGTTCGGCCGCATATGACTTCGATACCAGCCATTCAACCGGAATCTCACCGGCGTCGGGGTCACCCATGTGCTCGAAACGGTCCGCAAAGGCGATGCGCAACGCCTCGGCTGTCAGGTGGACGGCGTCGGCACTGCCAAACCCCATCGCGCCGAGGTCCCACGCCTCAAGGATATTTAGCATCTGAATGATGTGCGTGCCGCCCGCGCTGGTTGGTGGAACGGCAAGAATCTCATGCCCGCGGTACGTTCCGCGAACTACTTCTCGCCGCCTGGTCTCGTAATTCGCGAGGTCGTTCACGCTCAAGATGCCACCGTTGCGCTGAACGTCATCGACGATGGTCTGCGCGAGTGAGCCGGTGTACATCACCTCAGCGCCCTCCGCGACGATCGTTCGAAGCGACTCGGCGTAGTCTCGCCGGACGATCAGTTCACCGACCACCGGTACGTTTCCGTCCGGTAGGAATACGTCTGCCGTGGCCTCAAACGCTCGCATATCGTTGGCGTTCTTCTCGATCGTTTCGACTAGGTATCGAGTGGTGGGGAAACCGTTCTCGGCCAGCGATATCGCTGGCCGCATGACCGTCTCAAGATCAAGAGTGCCCCATCCCTCCAGCGCCTCAACCCACGCCTTCAGGTTGCCGGGGGTTGCAACCGACAGGTAGCCGAGGTCGTTCTTGCGGTCGACTGCCTTCATGTACCAGGGCCAGTCATCTGCAACGGGTGTGTAGAGATCGGGCGTCGCTGCGCCGGGTGAAGTCGCGTAGTTGTCGATCACTACGGACTCACCAGATGCGAGCAGGATATTGATGAACCCGGCGCCGAACGGGCCAACCATCGCTGGCTCGCAGACGCTCAGGGCAAATACCGAAGCAATCGCTGCGTCAATCGCATTACCGCCCATAGCCATAATATGCGCACCAGCGGAGGATCCCAACGGGTGGTTCGTGACGACCATCCCAAGCGTTCCGAACGCGGGCTGTTTGAACGTATCGAACCCGACTGACGATTTGTCTCGCCAGCCAGTACCGCTATTTGCCGTTGTTACCACTGCTGATTACTCATCCTGAGATTCCGATCTACGAACTTACTTGAGCCGGGATATTGTCGATGATGTCTACTGGGCGTACCGTACAGCGGCTAAAGGCAGCCGTCACCACCAGCCGCTCTAATACCTCTTATACATAGGGACACATGAAATGAAAGTGCGAGAGAACCGAATCCTCAAGGCCATGCGAGAAGGTCGCAAGGCGTACGGATACAATCTGGTGTTCCCATCCCCCTGGGTGGTGGAGGTACTTGGGTATGAGGATTTCGACTTCGTCTGGATAGACGGCGAACACGGCCCGTGGGGTCTAGACCAGGTAGAAGAGGTGTGCCGGGTTGCTGCACAGGTTGGAATCACGCCGGTTGCAAGAGTGCCCGACATTGGCTCAAGCACTATCCTTCGGTACCTGGATCGCGGAGTTCAGGGCGTGATGGGACCGCACATCGCCACAAAAGCGGACGCTGAGCAGCTTGTGAGTGCGTGCTATTTTGGGCCAGACGGCGACCGCTCATTCGGTGGAAACCGTGGTACGGACTACGATTTCATTCCATCTGATGAGAAGGTTCAGTACTACAAAGATTCGAACGCCAATATGCTTGTTGGCGCGCTTCTTGAGGATAAAGCCGTCATTGAAGAGTTGGACGGAATTCTTGAGGTCAAGGGCATCGACTACATGAGCATTGGTCACAATGACTTCGCTCAGTCAATTGGCTATCCGGGGGATTCGGACAATCCGGAGGTTCAGGACCAGATGAATCTTATTTATGATCGAATACGAGCAGCAGGCGGCAAAGTTGCCGCAGACATAATGGTCACGGACTGGGTCCACGCCATGCTGCGTCGCGGTGGACAGGAAATCCTCAAAACCAAGTAAACAGCCGGAAATCTGGCGGGAGAGGTTGATATGACGACTGGAATTTCAGCGGTCTGGCACGACTCTGATCAGACGTTCGAACTGCGTGAATTACCTGTTCCAGAGGTTGAGCCCGGCGGAGTGAGCATCAGGGTGCTGCGCACGAGTGTTTGCGGCTCAGACCTGCACATCTGGCGCGGTGACGGCATCGCCAAAGACGCGCCACCACGTGATCCGTTCGTATTTGGCCACGAGATGATGGGTGAGGTTGCAGCGCTGGGCAAAGGCGTAGACACCGACTCGCTGCGGCGTCCCCTCAAGGAAGGCGACCGAGTCGTCTTCTCGTATTTCTTCCCGTGCATGAAGTGCTACAACTGCATCCGCGGCGAGATGGGGGCCTGCAAGTTCCGGATGGGACGCAAGCCGCTTGATGAGTACCCGTACTGCAACGGCGGGTTCGCGCAGTACTACTACCTTCGCCCGCAGCAGAACTTCTTGTTCAAGTTGCCCGACGATGTTTCAGACGAAGAAGCCGCTCCCATCAACTGCGCACTCGCGCAGGTGATCGACGCGCTCCACGTTGGGCGCGTGAAGTTCGGCGACAACGTCGTTGTTCAAGGCGCGGGCGGGCTTGGCGTGAATGCAATGGCAGTGGCCCGTGACATGGGCGCCAACAAGGTGATCGCAATTGATGGGCAGCCGGCACGGCTCGATCTCGCCATGCGCTCAGGCGCCACCGACACCATTAACATCAACGACTTTCCAACGCCAGAAGCCCGTATCGAAGCGGTGATGGAACTTACCGACGGCATCGGCGCTGATATCGCCATTGAGCTCGTCGGTTTCCCTGCAGCGGTTGAGGAAGGCGTGCAGATGGTCCGGCAGCGTGGCACGTACCTTGAGGTTGGCCACATCTCGCCCCACTCATACGCCTCGATTGACGTCCAGCAGATCGTCTCCAAGCAGATCCGCCTGTTTGGGATTCAGCACTATGACCCGTGGATCCTCCCTGCAGCAATCGAATTCCTTCGCCGCAATCGCGATCGGTACGCCGTCTGTGACGTCGTGTCAGACGTCTTCCCGATGACGCAGATTGGCGAGGCGTTCGCCAAGGCTGAATGGCAAGGCCAGGCGTCCAACAAGATCACGCGAGCGGTTATCGCTCCTTAAAGTCCGGTAGACCGAGCAAAAAATGACCCAGATAGCATCACAACTGTCGATTGTTCTCTCACGCCTCAAGGAGGTAGTGGGCGACCGCTATGTGGTCGATAGGACAGAGGATCTGCTGGTCTACGAGTACGACGGGTCGATCGACAGGCATCTTCCGGCCGCTGTAGTGATCCCGGGCAGCGCTCAGGAGATCGCACGCTGTGTCGCGATCTGTTCTGAGGCGGGCGTGCCAATCGTGCCGCGCGGTTCAGGCACGGGGCTATCAGGCGGTGCCGTGCCTACAGAGGGAACCATTCAGGTTGTCACTTCGCGTCTCAGAAAAATCCTTGAAGTCGATACCGAGAATCGTGTCGCGATTGTGGAGCCGGGCGTCATCAATGCCGACCTTTCGGCAGCGATTGAGCATCTGGGACTCCACTACGTCCCGGACCCCAGCAGCCAGCGCGCATGCTCCATAGGCGGGAACGTGGCAGAAAATGCTGGTGGGCCGCACTGTCTCGCCTATGGCGTGACGACCAATCACGTACTTGGGATGGAAGTCGTGCTGGCGAACGGCGAGATGATCTGGCTTGGCGGCGAACAGCGTGAGACTCCCGGATACGATCTGAGAGGGGCCTTCATTGGCTCCGAGGGCACTCTGGGCATCGCAACCAAAATCGCGGTGCGGCTGATACCCATACCCGAGGCAATCCGCACCGTAGCAGCGGTGTTCAACTCCATGGATATGGCCTCAAAGACCGTCTCTGACATCATCGGGGCCGGAGTGATTCCCGCTGCACTGGAGATGATGGATCGCGTGACCATCGATGCGGTGGAGCCCACGTACCACCCCGGTTATCCGGCTGAGGCTAAGGCCGTTCTCATCATCGAGGTCGATGGACTACGGGAGACGGTTGAAGAGCAGTCTGAGCAGATTGAGGCCATCTGCCGCCAGAATCGTGTCGCCTCATACGAAGCGTCAGACGATGCAGCGCGTCGCGCCGAGCTCTGGGCGGCGCGCAAGGGCGCCATTGGTGCGTTTGGCAACCTGAGACCAAACTACTACCTCGTCGATGGCGTGGTCCCTCGGACCAAACTGCAAGAAGTTCTGGCGAAGGTTGCCGAGATCGGCGCTGAGTTTGATCTCACAATAGCCAATGTATTTCACGCCGGGGATGGCAATTTGCACCCTTCAATCCTGTTTGACGAGCGTATTCCAGGTGAGACGGAGAAGGTCATCGAAGCTGGCGGTCGAATTTTGAAGCTATGCGTCGAAGTAGGTGGAGCGCTGTCCGGTGAGCATGGAATTGGCCTTGAAAAGCAGGCCTACATGCCCCTCGTGTTCAACGAGGACGATATGCGCTCAATGGGACGACTCGCACCGGCATTCGGAGCGACGGGCCATTTCAATCCCTCGAAGGTCTTCCCGGCAGACAACGGAGATGGTCCCGCCTTCTCAAAGGCGCGACGTTCAGGCACCCACGACGTGGTTTAGTCGTTATCCCAGCGGCTCCAGAACATTCGTCGTCCTTGCATCTCCACCATCACTAAGTGCAGCAAAATTGCGATCGTTGTGATCGACCAAATTGCGATCCCAACTCCATCAGAAATTGGGATGGGATTGGTTCGCCCCAGAAGTGACCCTGCAAAAATTACCGTGACGATGAACATGGCCGTGAGCATTCGGTTCCGCAACACTACCGCTCCAATTAGCGATACCGGGATTCCTATCGTAAGGAACATCTCAACGAAGAGCGGGAAAAAGGTATTGGGCAGTGAGAGTGACATCTCTCCATGGCCGATTGGAGGTGATAGCCACATCGTCAGCGTCATAAACAGCACTGCGGTGATAGGAATGTATGCGGCGGTCTGGACAATTGGCAACATGAGAGTATCCGCGAAGGATACCGCGTTAGTGCCTTTTTAACGTGGGAGTCTCCGAAGTATGAAGAGCGGCCTTCCGACTCCTCGCCGTTGAACACGACCTCGGCTAAACTGGCAATTCCCACTTGCTGACCCTTGGCTGACCATTTACTGAAAGGAATCTGATGTCCTCTGGCTCTCCCGTTCGTATTGGAATTATTGGCGCAGGAAACTTCGCGAACACCCACCTTGAGGAGTACGCAAAAGTAGAAGGCGTCGAGGTGGTGGCTCTCTGTCGAAGAAATCCAGATGGCTTGAAGGCGATGCAGGACAAGTGGGGTATCAAGAGCGGCTATACCGACTACCGTGAGATGCTCAAATCCGATGAGATCAACGCGGTGGATATCATCACTCCCACCAACATGCATCACAGCATCGCTCTCGATGCCATTGCTGCGGGGAAGCACGTTCTCTGCGATAAGCCTCTTGCCATGACGGCATCCGAGGCATCCGAGATGCTGGAGGCGGCTGAAAAGGCTGGCGCGGTCCACTGCACCAACTTCAACCAGCGCGGTCGCACGCCGGCCGGCCAGATGAAGCAACTCATCGACGATGGCTACATTGGCGACGTCTATCACATGAACATCTACTGGTATCAGAGCCACAGTATCGATGTTCGGCCCGACGCGGTCTCATGGCGTTTCCAGAAGGAGTACGGCGGCGGGACACTTTACGAGTTGATCCACACGTTTGACATGGCGCTGCTCTACGGTGGACCGGTGAAGCGAGTCACTGCGGTTGCCCCCACGATGGAGAAGCACCGCCCATTTGCCGATGCACCGGATGGCGCAGATGTGACGGTTCCGGACTCATCCGGGATCCTTCTCGAGTTTGAGTCTGGTGCGTACGCAGTCATTCACACCAGCTTTGTCAGCCGTGGTCTGGACGAGAACAACAACTCAAACGTCCACATTGATATCGCTGGCTCCAAAGGCCGTCTGCGCTCCGACTCACTGACGGTGATCAACGGCATCAACGGCGAGGGGAATCGGGACATTTTGCGCCCGGTGGAGCCAATCGGCACGTACCCGCAGCCGTATCAGCAGTTCGTTGAGGCAATCCGAGATGGAGTTCCAGTGCGAACCAGCTTTGAAGCTGGTCTGGAAGCCGCCAGAGTGCGCGATGCGGCGCAACTAGCGGCGGACACGGGTCAGTGGGTGGTACTCAGTTGAACTACGTCCAGTTTGGCGGCACGGGCGCCCGAGTCTCCGAAGTGGCTTACGGCACCGATAACCTTGGCAACCCGTTCGGCGCAGACGAGGCCACGAGCCGAGAGTTACTAGGACGCGTTCTTGATGCTGGGATCAACCACATCGATACTGCCGACGTTTACGCAGGCGGGCGGGCGGAGGAGATCATTGGCAGTTACCTCCAGGACAGCGGGCGGCGCGATGAAGTCTTCCTGACCACCAAAGTAACGTCCAGCGTCGGCCCTGGCGTAAACGATTACGGATCATCGAAGGTCCACATTCTTAACGGCATAGACTCGAGCCTCCGAAAGCTGCGGACGGATCATGTCGATCTTTTTTTGCTGCACTCGTTTGACCCATCCACGCCAGTTCTTGAAATGGTCGAAGCTCTCAATGATGTGGTCCGCTCCGGAAAGGCTCGTTATGTTGGAGCCTCTAACTGGGCGTCATGGCGGGTTATGGAAGCGCTGTGGATGGCGGACACCCACGGCTATGCGCGCTTCGACTGCCTTCAGAGCGAGTTCAACATCGTCCGTCCGGGACTGGCAAACGAGGCAATTCCTGCCTGCAAGGCGCAGGGAGTGGCTGTCACCGCGTACAGTCCCCTTGGCGCCGGATTCCTGACCGGGAAGCACCGCGCCGTCGGCCCCGATTCCGAGACTAAATTCGGCGCACGTGATGACGAGCGTGGTGGCTCCCTCAAACGTAAATATTTCGATGATCGTCGATTCGCCGTGGTTGACGCGCTCAAAGCGCTCTCAGACGAGTCCGGCGAGCCAATGATCCGACTGGCGCTTCAGTGGTTATTTGAGACACCGGGACTCACCTCCCCGATCATTGGCGCTCGGCGAGTCGACCAGCTTGAATCTACGCTGGAAGCCCTGAGTGCCAGGGCTCCTGATGACGTAATGACTCGTGTACGAGATATCGCCGATGAGTTCGCTGAAAGCACGTGGGTCAACTACCCCCCTCCCCTCTCATTGCAGATCACGGCGAGGCGTAGCTAGATGCAGTACACAAGACTTGGGCGAACCGGTCTAAAGATATCCACCTACATCATGGGTGGAGACAACTTTGGCGGCCAGACTGAAGATGCCGAATCACTGCGAATGATGGGCGCGGCAGTAGATGCAGGCGTAATTGTGATCGACACCGCGAATACCTACACGGATGGACGCTCAGAGGAGATCGTTGGCAAGTTCCTCAAGGGCCGACGTGAAGAGATCGTATTGGGTTCCAAGTGCCGCTACCCCACCGGGCCCGGACCTTTCGACGTGGGGGCCTCCAGAAAATCGATCATGAAGGCGGTTGAAGAGTCGCTCAAACGACTTCAGACCGACTACATCGACCTCTACCAGATCCACGCGTTCGATCCCGATACACCGCTGGAAGAGACGCTGAGGGCGCTGGACGACCTCGTACACTCGGGCAAGGTCAGGTACATCGGATGTTCAAACTTCAGCGGCTCACAGTTGACTGAAAGCCTCTGGATTTCCGATAAGAATAATCTTGCCCGAATGGACTCTACCCAGCCACGGTACAACCTTCTGTACCGCCACCCTGAGCTTGAGCTACTACCTGCTGCCAGACAGTTTGGCGTCGGGGTGATCGTATACAGTCCAATGGCGGGTGGATTTCTCACCGGCAAGCACTCCCGCGATGGTGGGCTAGCAGGTGGTCGTTACGACACGAATTTCCGGGCCTATAACTTCTATGCCCGCACTTACTTGCACGAGTCACAGTTTCAAGCCACTGAGAAGTTCGTAGCTCTCAGTAGTCGGCACGGTCTAACTCCATCTCAACTGGGTACCGGATGGGTGTTGAATAACCCGGCAGTATCCGCGTGCATAGTCGGCGCTCGTACTTCAGAGCAGCTGCAAGAAAACCTTGCGGGGTGGGATATCGAGATACCCACGGAAGCTCTCGATGAGGCTGCCGAGATTGGCGACTGGGCGCGAGACAATGGGCCACGAATCGTTTAACGGAGCCACCGGTTGACCGCAGAATCAGATCAGTTTGTAGTGGATGGCATTAGCCCATCGCGCGTCGAAACGCCGACGAGCGTGGAAGAGCTATCTGCCATCGTTACCGCCGCTCACGGCGCTGGCGAGGGGATAATTCCATCTGGTGGGCGGACGGCAATGAGTCTGGGCAATCCACCAGTCCGATACGACGTAGCGGTCGATCTCACGCATCTGAACAATTTCGTCGAGTACGAACCTGCTGATCTCACAGTAGTCGTTGAAGCTGGCTTGACGATTCAGGCGCTACAGGATGAATTGGACAAGCACGGTCAGTGGCTCCCCTTCGACCCTGCGTTTGCACAACGAGCGACGATTGGTGGAGTGCTCGCTACAAATGCGGTGAGCACAATCAGGGGAAGCGTTGGCGGAGTACGAGACCTGACGCTGGGACTGAAAGTGGTGGAAGCGGACGGCTCGATCACAAAGTCTGGCGGACGCGTCGTTAAGAACGTCCAGGGGTTCGACCTAGTCCGACTCCACACCGGCGCTCTGGGAACCCTCGGTATCATCGTCGAAGCAGCGTTCAAGGTTGCGCCTAAGCCGGCGGCTCACCGCGCCGTACTTTCATGGGTGGATTCAATCTCAACAGCCCGGTCTGTCGGAATGAGACTCTTCAACGGATCATTTATGCCGCAGCGGCTAACAGTCCACACCGGATCGACAGCGCAGGCGGCTGTTGAGTTGCTTTCGGGGCAATCTCCAGCTGCCAGCGAAGCATTTCTCGTGGAAGTTCACCTTGCGGGCGGTGTTCGAACCGTGGACCGCCAGGTTGATGAGGTCACCGGACTGCTCGGTTCCGAAATGGTCGATGGCTATGACGTGATCCACAACCCGGAAGAGCTGCCAGGGCAACTTGCGCTCGATGCGCTGGATTCGGCCGGAAATGTGGCGACAAGAGCGACGTTCAAGCCAGTCGCAGCGTTCGATTTCGCTGAAAAAACGGCCGGGCGAGCAGAGTCCGTCGCTTCCCAGTTGCATGTAGCCACTGGAACAGTCCTTTCGGCGTGGGATGTGGAAAGCGTGGAATCATTCGCACAACTCACTGGAGAAATTCGCGCAGTTGCACACAACGCCGGAACGAGGGTCGTGATTGACCGATGTCCACGTGAATTCAAAAATGGAATCGACGTCTGGGACGGTGCGGCGCAGGAGCTTGAGATCAGTCGGCGAATGAAAGAGCAGTTCGACCCGCTGGGTACACTGAATCCGGGACGATTCGTGGCGGGAATCTGACCAATGATTGAATCGCCATCATCCATGAAGTCCGGATTCAAATCTCCTTTCGCTCCTACGGAAGCGGACATGTACAAGTGCGTTCATTGTGGTTTCTGCCTGAACGCTTGCCCAACGTATCTCGAGACCGGCCTGGAGGCAGAGTCGCCTCGTGGTCGAATTGCCCTGATGAAAGCGGTTCACGAAGGCCGACTTGAGATCGGACCACAGGTGATTCCACACTGGGAGCTATGCATTCAATGCAGGGCATGTGAGGTGGCCTGTCCTTCAAATGTGCCATACGGCCGCATGATGGAAGGCGCTCGTGTTGAGATCAATCTCACGGTCAAGCGTCCGCTATATGTCCGCTTCGCTCGATACGTCGGTTTCAAGTGGCTGTTACCGCGACCCAAATTGCTTCGTCTGTTTGGAAACCTCATCAAGCTCTACCATCGCACCGGCCTTCGGAAGGTTGCACGTGCCACGAAACTGATTGATGTGTTGCCCGGTGACCAGCGAATGCTCGATGACTATCTACCCGCGCTTAAAACGCCATTCTTCGCCGCAAAGAATCAGACTGCTACCCCTGTGACGGGACAGCCTCGCGCCAGAGTAGCGCTTCTCGCCGGTTGCGTCATGGCACTGACGAACGGGCCGACCATGGAAGCGACGATGCGCGTGCTCAAGCGCAATGGTGTGGAAGTGATCGTCCCGGCAGGCCAGGGATGCTGCGGGGCACTGAACGTACATGCAGGAGAGCGTGACTCAGCCCAGGATATGGCTCGCAGGAACATCGATATATTTCTGAATGCCGATGTTGATGCCGTGATCACCGCTTCTGGCGGTTGTGGGACGCAGATGAAGGAGTACGCCGAACTCCTTGCCGATGATTCCGAGTACACAGAGAAGGCTGAACAGTTCGCTGGCATGACCAAAGATATTCACGAGTATCTTGTTGACCTTGGCGTTGATCCACCAAGGGGCGAGCTAGACCTTCAGGTCACATATCAGGACGCATGTCACCTCAACAACACTCAGCGCATATCGACACAGCCGAGGGAGTTGCTAACTTCGATTCCGGGTCTCAACCTCCTCGAAATGAAAGAACCCGCCGTCTGCTGCGGCGCCGGTGGGGTGTTCTCGGTCATGCAGCCTGAAATGTCTGGCTTTCTTCGGGACAGAAAAATCAGCAACGTCGTGTCATCCGGTTGCGACGTGGTCGCATCAGGAAATCCGGGCTGCGTCATGCAAATGGAGAACGGCTTGCGGAACGCCGATTCTGATATACAGGTCAAGTACGTCGTTGACCTGCTCGATGAGGCCTACTCGAAAGAGACGATTTCCTAAGGGACTGGAATCTCGTGTTTGCCAAGTTCGATGCTGGCAGCGGCCACACCAGCACCGGCGGCTACTTCAAATCCATGCAGCGGTAGCACCCGCTCAAACGCTGCCAGAACGGCGAGAACGTTCTGGGGCTGGCAAGACTCGCCCATAAGGCCAATGCGCCATTTATTGCCTTTGAACTCACCAAGTCCTCGGCCAATCTCGATCGCGTACTCGTTGAGGATCTGCTGGCGCACAGCGTTATCGTCGATGCCTGCAGGAACCTCAATCACGGTGAGTTGGTCGAGCCTTTCAGCTGCGGGTACAGGGAGGTTCAGACCCAGAGCATTAAGACCGGCTCGTAGCCCTGCAGCTGTGTGTGCGTGCCGCTTAATGCGGTTGTCTACGCCCTCTTCTAGCGCCATAGCCAGAGCTTCGCGCAGCCCAAACATCATGCTGACCGGGCTGGTGTGATGATGGACGTGCTCCGGCCCCCAGTAGCGGGAAATTAAATCGATATCCAGATACCAACTACTTGGCTTCGTGGCGCGATTCCGAACGTAATCAAGCGCAGTATCACTTACCGCGACCGGGCTCAGGCCGGGAGGGCCAGCGAGGCACTTCTGTGGTCCTGAGTAGGCGTAGTCGATTTCCCAATCGTCAAATCGCACTTCTGCTCCGGCCAGAGACGTGACCATGTCCACCAGGAACAGCGCTCCAGCTTCATGAGTGAGTCTCGATAGCTCTTCCAGCGGTTGGAGGACGCCTGCCGACGTCTCAGCGTGAATTGCGGTGACAAGTTTCACATCAGGGTTCGCCGAAATAGCATCGGCCAGCAGTGCCGGGTCCATCGCCCTGCCCCATTCCGACCGCACACTTACGACCTCCGCACCGAGGCGTCCGGCCATTTCGATCATGCGGTCGCAGAAGTGGCCATATGAGCACATGATGACCTTGTCTCCGCGCTCAATCAGGCTGTTGAGACCGGCCTCCATACCACCGCTACCGGACGCTGCAACCACCATGGTGGTCTGGCGTGTCTGGTAGATGATCTGGAGCATCTCGGAAATCTCTTCCAAAATTTCGAAATATGCCGAGTCCAGATAGCCGGTAATCGGCGTGGACATAGCGCGTAACACCCGCGGGTGTACGTTCGTTGGTCCCGGTCCAAGCAGCATTCTGCGCGGAACCGATAGAGGGCCGAATTCACCATCGCTCAACTGAGAACCCCTCGATCAAGTACTAAGGCACATATGGAGCGGAAGACCACCTTGATGCTTCCGAGTAATCTCCGAACAATCACGCTAACACAGCGCAATTCCAGACGCATAACCCTCAAGTTTCTATAATGGCGGCTCAGATCATTCGCGCCATACCTCAACCAGGAGAATTACAGATGGATCTCGGACTTCAAGGCAAGGTAGCTATCATCACCGGGGCCAGCGACGGCATCGGCAAAGCGGCCGCTATTTCTCTGGCCGTTGAGGGCGCACGAGTCGCCATTTTCGCGCGCGATCAGGGGAGGCTAGATTCGGCAGCCGAAGAGATCAAAAGCGCTGGCTCCGGCGAGGTGTTGGCTCTGTCGGCCGATGTAACCGACAAAGATGCGGTCCAGGCCGCTGTCGATAAGGTTGTCGCTGAGTGGGGCACTGTACATATCCTCGTAAACAACGCCGGAACATCGTCCGCTAACAAGTTCGACGATATGACCACTGAGATGCTGGATATCGACTTTGGCATCAAGGTCTACGGAGCGATTCATTGCTCTCAGGCTGTGCTACCTCACATGAAGAAGAATGGATGGGGTCGCATCATCAACACGACGACCCCCGGCGGGAAAGCATCCGGCGGTGGTTCGCAGCCCACGTCGCTGTCCCGTGCCGCCGGTATTTCATTGACAAAGGCGATGTCTAAGGACTTCGCAGCTGAGAATATTCTCGTGAATACGGTGTGTGTGGGCCTCATCAAGAGTGGACAGCATCGGACACGTTGGGAGAAGGGGCGCAAGGACAATCCAGATCTCACGCTTGAGCAGTTCTACGAGAAGAGCGGAGCCAACGTACCAATGGGACGCGTGGGCGAGGCACGCGAGGTTGGAGACACGATCTGCTATCTGGCGTCAGAGCGTGCCAGCTACATCACCGGCACGGCCATCAACGTGGACGGCGGTACGTCTCCGGTCGTGTAGGCAGCAGAGCCTCAGCGCTGTCTTGAGCCACCCGGTTTGAACTTTCGGCCTCGATCGGATGTGGTGCGTTCGCGCGCGTACTCCATGATTGGGACGCCATAGCCGCAGCTTGTCTGGGTGGAACTCACATCTATCTCGATTATCTGACGCGTCGGGAGGGCGATGTCATCCGATGGTGACCCAAGCAGTTGTGATGAGAGTTGAGATTCCTCAACGCTGGATGTCCGCGCCTTTCCGAAAAGTCTGATGACTGCTGCGTCGTTTTCTGCAAACGAGCAGATCATGATAGTGACGGGGCCGTTGAGGGCCGCGGCCCTCCCGGTCTCGTCACCACTACCCTCATAATCGAGATATGCCACGTGATTTTGGTCGAGGATGTGCAACGGCACACCGCCCTTGGGTGAGACGTTGACAGGTCCAAGACCATTGGGTCGGTCACTGAGGGTTGGATCAACGCTGGCGACAAAAAAGATTGGCGCACTGCGGATTAGTTCAGCCTGCTCATCCGTGATCCCGGTATATTCCGTTGCCATGGTGGCCTAACCTCTTGCCATCTCACGCTTCATCTGCGCTAACCCCATTGGGCCAAGGTTCAGAGCTCTCGTGTGCCACGCCTTTAATTGAAAGTCACTTCCCTGCGCCGCTTTGGCCTCCGCCCTTGCGTCGAGAAATACCTTCTCCCCCACCTTGTAGCTGATCGCTTGACCAGGCCAGCCGAGGTAGCGATTGATCTCGCTTCGGGCGAAAGCGTCCTCAAATGGGCATCTCGGGATCAGGAACTCAAGTCCCAATTCTGGAGTCCAACGTTCACCGGGATGGAATGGTTGACCTGTTGGGATCTCAAGTTCCAGATGCATGCCGATGTCGATAACCACCCGTGCGGCTCTAAATGCCTGAGAAACCTGCATACCCAGGTAGTAGTCGGGATTTTCCAGGTACCCCAGTTCCGCCATCAATCGCTCGGCGTAGAGGCCCCAGCCTTCAGCATGACCGGATGTCCCGGCAATCGTCCGTTGAAACCTGGAGAGTTGATCACTGAGGAACGTGGTTGTGGCCAGTTGAAAATGATGCCCGGGAACACCCTCGTGGTAGGCGATAGAGACCTCTGTCCAAAGCGGGAAGCGCGTCTTGCCACCCGTGGGGTACCAGACTCGTCCGGGCCTGGAGAAGTCCTCTGACGGCGATGTGTAGTACATCGCTAATTGCCCACCAGGAGGCGCTATCAGGCACTCGATCTCTTTCACCGGGTCAGCTATATCAAAGTGAGTACCGTCCATATCTGCGATGGTCTGTTCCTGGATGTCCTGCATCCACTGCCGGAACTCTTCCTCACCCTCAATCGCTCGATCTGGATCAGTGCCCATAAGTTCCATCACGGACTGGACGTCCCCACCAGGAAGGATGCGGGCCGCGGTTTTCTCAATTTCCGCTTCTATACGCTGCAGTTCACCCCAGCCCCACTCATACGTCTCCTGAGCATCGATCTCCATCCCGAGAAATCTGCGGGCCGCGATTTCATATCGCTCGCGCCCAACGCCATCCTTCTCACGAGCGTTTGGGAGGTAGTCATCCCTGAGATAGTCGGCCAGCTTTGAGTACGCTGCATCCGCAGCGGTGGCTCCCGCGACAAGGTCTTCTCGCAGTGCTCCGTCCTGCAGGTCGCTCTTGTCATATTGCGCGATTAGGCCTTGAAAGAACGATGCGCCTTTGCCATCTGCCCCACTCCACGCCTCCGCTTGCTTCGTAACCTCGACCGCTTGCCGCTGACTGGCCGTCAAACCAACAGATTGGCCTCGCGATAACGACTCCACATACTGGTTGATTGCAGTTGGCATCGCGGACATTCGCTTAGCGATATGGTCCCAATTGGCCTCAGAATCGCGAGGCATCAAGTCGAATATCTGCCGCAATCCCTGTGCGGGGCTTGCTATGACATTTAACGCCTGCAGATGTTCATGACGCTCGAACTCCTGCAAGTCAGTGGCAAATTCCTCAGCCATAACATCTCTGGCGATGCGATCTCGCTCGTCCTCAACCGTGGCGGCCTTGATCTGCTCCAGAGTGCTGCGGCTGTGCTCTGCCCTCTCAGCAACTCCATCTGGCGAGTAGTCGGGAAGGAGGTGATCGTAACCGGGGACTCCAACGTAAGTGGCAACCGAGGGATGCAATGCCGCTATTTCGTCGACGTACTTATCGGCAATCGAATAGATCTCAGACATGGGCAGTGCTCCAGATGTCAGTCAGTGGGCTAATTGGGCCGTTGGAAACGGTTCAGAATCTCAGCGTCTTGCGGTATCTCAGGGAGTCGGTATAACAGTTCTAGCCAGTTGGGAGCGCGCTCAAACAATGGCCTCAGGACTTCCTCAGCCGAATCATTGTCGTTGAGGCTGAGCACCAGGTTTCGCACTCCGAACCAGAACGTGAGCTCGTTCGTGGGCGCGAGAGTCCGTGCTGCTTCGTACGCTGACCTTGCACCTTCAATCGACGCGTTCGCCTCGTGGGTTCGCAATAGTACCTCGGCTTGAATCATATTCTTCAGTTGCCGAATCTCGACGAGCGTTTCCGTGCTGTTGTCGATTCTCAGGTCCCATACGCCCGCTGGGGGCACGCCAACCGATTCGCTACCTGGCCCAGCCGGAGGAGCGGCCGCGTAGATTGCGGCGGACTGACGGCCTCTGATATCGCCACCAACCGCTTCCGCTGCATCCAGGGCGTCAAGAATCCGATCGACCAGTGCGCCACTAGAGGCAACAAATGCTTCCGCCATCGCCTCTGGAACACCACTGCAG
>JABMNO010000013.1 GCA_013204555.1 Chloroflexota bacterium
ACCCGCAATCCGCTTTAGCGGGGTTGAATTCCCCCTCTAGACTTGTACGCGGAGGTCACTGATCCTTCGGAGCTGTGCTGATGATTGGGTCCTGCGCGGCGAGACCTCGTGAACCCCGTCAGATCCGGAAGGAAGCAGCGGTAAGCGAGAATCCTCGGGTGCCGTGGGATCGCCTGATCTGAGCAGTTCCTACTGATTACATCGCCGTTGTCAGGGCGAAAGGGGGTGCACGGCTCTATTTCAACTGCATTGCAGAAGCGCAGACGTCGATCTTAATTTGCCGGCTACCAGACGACCGCGGAAATCATTAGGCCAACACTTTTTGCGCGATCGGCGAATCGTGCATCAAATTGTGCAGGCTGCTGACATCCAGCCGACCGACATAATTGTCGAGATCGGGCCGGGGCGTGGGGCGCTGACTAAGTCGATTGTTGAGTCGGCGAATAGCGTGATCCTCATTGAGTTCGATGATGATCTTGCTGCTGACCTGACCGAGCGGTTTGCCGACGATCCTTCGGTTCGAGTAGCCCACGCTGACGCTCGTACTCTGGACACGGCAGACATGCCAGAGATCGGTGATCGTCCGTACAAGGTCATTGGGAATTTGCCGTACTACGCCGCCGCGCCAATCGTGCGAAATCTTCTGGAACAGGCTCACAAGCCTGAATTGTTGATTGTCATGTTGCAGCGCGAGGTGGCCCGGGAGATGACCGCGCAGCCGGGAAAGATGGGATTACTATCGGTCGCCACGCAGCTATATGCGGAATCGAGAACGGTCTGCCACGCGCCTCCAAGAGCATTCTCTCCTCCACCAAAGGTCCATTCGACCGTGATCAAGTTGAATGTCCGCGAGAATCCGGCGGTTGAGTTCGACTCTGTTGACTCGTTCTTCAAACTTGCGCGGGCCGGGTTTGCCGCGCCGCGAAAGACGCTGGCAGGCTCTCTGGCAGTCGGTTTCAGGAAGAAGCCTACTGACTATGCCGGGTTGATTGAGCAAGCCGGGCTTGACCCGAAACAGCGCCCTGCGACACTGTCGATGGATGACTGGGGGGCGCTCTACACGCGGTGGCGTGAAAGCGAGCCAACGGCGTAGTGTGGCCCGCATGAGACTCAATGCGCACGCCAAAGTTAATTTGACCCTGGAGATCATCGGTAAACGCCCTGACGGATTTCACAATCTGGCATCTGTGATGCAGACGATCGAATTGCATGATGAAATCGATATCGAATCATCTGATGATCTATCGCTAGAGTGCGATGTCCCGGAACTAAATACCGATTCCAACCTGGTGCTGGTAGCGGCCAGAGCGCTGCGCGAGGTCGCTGGGGTATCTGATGGTGCGCACATCACGGTCCGGAAATCGATTCCTGAAGCAGCGGGGCTGGGCGGTGGGTCGGCAGACGCTGCAGCCGCTCTTCATGGGCTAAACGATCTGTGGGACGCCGGACTGGACGCACGAGAGCTTGCATCACTCGGCATCACACTTGGCTCAGACATCCCTTTCCTGTTGCGAGGTGGCACCGCACTGGTGCAGGGGAGGGGAGAGGACGTCACACCGCTGCCCAATGCCGATATCGGCTGGATGGTCCTGTTAACGCCAGACATCAAACTTGATAACAAGACTGGCGCGTTGTTCTCACGAATAAGCCCAGCCGATCACACTCGTGGCACACTGACTCACAAGCTGGCTGGTCGAATCCGTGGCGGTGGTGATGTGCCCCCGCAATTCTTCTTCAACGTGTTCGACCGGGTAGCCGACGATGCATTTCCGTGCATGGGCGACTATCGAACCGGTTTTGCTAGCGTCGGCGCGCCAGAAATAATTCTCTCCGGTGCTGGCCCCACATTATTCGCAATTCCAGATTCACGAGAACTTGGTGTGGCCTGGGAACTGCTTCTCAAGAGCCGTGGCTGGAACGCCGTGCTCACGCGCGCCTGGTGGCCAGAAAATTCGGGCTAAGTAACCATGCCCAACGCCGTGGCCGCCGGTGCCCTTGGCGGCATTCTTTTTGCACTCATATTCGTGGGGCACATGTCGATCGCCGTTTTCTACCGGATGCCCGATGCAATCGAAAGGCGATTCCAGGCAGAGGACTCCGCCGCTCCCACGCGGGTGATCTTCTGGGGCATATTCGCCCTGATCCCAACACTGGGCCTGCTGGGAATCGGTCTCGCCGCCCTGTCGGTCATTTTGACAGACCTGTGGGACACAGGATTCCCGCCGGTGCCCAGCGTCCCATTTTTGATCGGCGTCCTGATGATCACGGTTAGCACCGCACCAGTGGCTGCATCGATACTCCACCGCATACGGAAAGACGTACTGGCGGAGTACGCCCTATTCGCCGCCATCTTCGGGGTCATGATCCCCTGGCTGGCAAATAGCTGAGAGGACGGACTGGAAATAGGCAAGTGGCGGAGCAGGGGCGTCTGCGGTAGCTTCACCCCTGCTCCCGAACTACGAAAACGTAGATTATTTCCGCGATATAACCGCCAACGGTATCGCGTGGATCCGTGGACATCGCATCCGAAACCGGGGCGCAGCTACCGCAGACGCCCCCACGATTGCTACACCGCAGGATTCGGCATACCGGCTACCCTCACATCTGTATCGGCTTCTCCGCGTTGTACTGGATGACATACGTCATCACGTACTTGAAGAAACCACCGCTTGAGGTCACTTTGATTTCTTCGATGGTCGCGCCGGCCTCGCGCAACACATCAAGGACTTTATTCACCTCCGCGTCGTCGCTGCTGGAGTCGAATTCGCCCACCAGGACGGCGCGGTTATAGAACGAAACGCTGGCAACGTATGTGGGCATGGCAATGCCTCCTCATCCAATCTTGCATCTGTGGAGCAAGACTGGTGTGACGGAGACGTAAGGACAGCGTGGGCAGAGTTGCGAAGGCCCTAAATCTGCTCCACTTCCACTGTGCGACCAGATCCTGCTGCCTCATAGAGGGCGACCATCGAGGCGGTGTTTCGCAGCGCATCCACAGGTGGGTACTCGGGCGTCTTTCCCGTGAGGACGCATTCTGAGAACTCATTGAACTGCGCAGTAAAGCGGTAGGGCGCATCTTCCTGATAGACCGTCTCCTCGCCGTCAAGCGTTGTCAGAATGCAAGGACCGTTGTCGTCGAACATGTTTGGGATGCTGATGGTGCCGGTGGTGCCGTATGCGGTCAGGAAACATCGACGGGCCTGCTCCATGCTGCTGCCGACTCTGGCGACTGCACCGTTCGGATATTCCAGCATTCCGGAGAATGTTGTATCGACGCCCCAGTTACCGGAGTCGTGTGACATCGCAGTCGCTCTGACGGGTTCGGCAGACATCACGAAGCGGGAGGCGTACACGGCGTAACAGCCAGCATCCCACATGCTTCCGCCTACCAGGTCTTTGCTGAATCGCACATTGCCTTCCGGTTCGACGACGGGGAAGGTTAGCGCCGATTCCAGGTTGGTCACTTCACCAATTGCACCTTCAGCGATGAGGCGACGAGCATTGCGGAGATGCGGGTCGAAGCGGTGGGTGAACGCCTCGACGAGGGCCACGTTATTAGCCTCGCACGCAGCAATCATCTCCCGCACTTCGGCCATGGTCACGCCAATGGGCTTTTCGCAGAGGACATGTTTTCCGGCCTCCGCCGCTTTGATCGTCCACTCTGCGTGCATGCTGTTGGGCAGCGGGTTGACCACGGCGTCGATGTCGGGGTCGGCCAACAGTTCTTCGTATGAGCCATACCACTTTGGAATATCGTGACTCTCGGCGGCTTGCTTCGCCTTCGCCACACCGCGGCTGGATACGGCGGTGATTACCGAGTTGTGTGAGTTCACCGCTGCTGGAACGTGGGCGTTCATAGCGATCTGGGCGGTGCTGATTATTCCGTAGCGGACGATATCTTCAGGCATTTGGTCTCCTCGGTGGCGTGGGGATATTCGGATTCAAAACCCTAGCAGATCACGCCAGCGATGCATGAACGATGCCGCAAGTGGAACACAGGTAGGATCGCGATTGAAGTGACGGTGAGAATCGGAGGGATTTCCATGGTGAGGCGATGGTCGGCAGGTGTGATCGTCGCCGTTATATTGGCGATTTCAGCCGTCGGGTGCGGTTCGAGCAGTAATGTTGAGGTGAGCCAAGCGGTCGACGCCGCGTCCGCGGTGGCTGAAGATTCGGTCGACATCCCATCCCAGATCGTGCGAGCTGGCGAGGTCTTCACGACGGACACTTTTGTGGGTGCGGGTTGGAAAAAGTCGAAGGAATACTCGACGGAAACGGTGCCGGGCGCCCGAGAGATCTGGTACGGCTTCTTCAATCAGCGCGACTTGGAAATTCGATTTTTTGATGATCACAACGCAGCTCTGAAGCAGGGTGTTCAGGTGGTCGAGGCAGCGATTATAGAAAACGTGAAACGGTCGCGTGGTGGCGAGTTGTTGGATATCAGTGGCGGCTCTTTCAGCGCTTACAACGCGTACGTCGTGGCCGGAAACGCGATTTTGTTATGCGAGTTGGATATTTCGGCGTGTGAGGGACTCGTAAACGCGCTCGAATAGCGATCGTTCCGCCACGTTCGGGACGCACAGTTGGTGTCCCAATCATTCGCGATCTCTGCGGTCTTCGCTCCTGCCTTTTATATGATTGGTACCACCCGGCCCGTCTCGGACGACTGTCTGATAGCGTCGAGGACCTGCTGGCAGGCGTGTCCATCATCGAAATTTGGGGTGACAGCGGCGCCGGTGTCGATGGCGCGATTGAACTCTCGCAGGAACAGCCGAAACGCCATGAGACGAGGATCGCGATCGTCGGTGAAAGGGGTGAGTCGTTCGGGCGTGGGGAGGGCCTTCAGCGGGCCACCATCGTTACTGCCGAATACGACTCCGTCTTCGGGCGGGTTCGGGCCGGGCTGACTGGCCTGGAGCACGCCTTTTGTTCCCGCGACCGTGAGTCGAGCGCCAGTTGAGGGCGACACAACGCTGGATGCGGTCATGCTGGAAACCACGCCGTTCACATGGGTCAGGATGAATGAGAACGCATCGTCCGTTTCGGATGCGACATTTGCGCCTGTGGTCAATTCTTTGCGGTCGGGCCGTAGTGTGGACAGATGGCCGGAAGCCGTTGCCACATCGCCAAACCAGAACCGCAGTCCGTCGATGTAGTGAGAGCCAAGCGCTCCCAGGAACCCGCCACCTTCAGCTTTCCGGCTGGCCCACGTCATTGGCGCCGGACCGGGAGGAGATGGTCGCCCCATCAGGAGCTCAAAATTCGCTGTTTGCGGCTTCCCAAGGAATCCATCTTCGATGAGTTCCTTGATGAGCGTGCGCTGCGGCGTGTAACGGAACTCATGCGCCACCATGGCGACTTTTCCGGATGCTTTCGCTGCGTCGCGCATTTGCGCGGACTCTTCGGCGTTCACGGCGAAGGGCTTCTCGCAGATGACATGCTTGCCAGCTTCTAGTGCGGCGACTGCGAGATCACTGTGTGGCCGAGGCGGTGTGGCGATGGCTATAGCGTCGAGGTCGTCTCGGCCAATGATCTCCATCGCGTCGGTTGACCAACTGTCGATGCCGAGAGATTCGGCTGCCGAGCGTGCCCGGTCTTCATTGCGACTGTAAACGGCAGCCACATCCCAGCCCTCGGACCGCAGTCCGGGGACGTGAACATCGCTACCAAACCCAACACCAAGAACACCGATTTTTCGATTCGCCGCCATCGCTTCGCTCCTGGTTCATTGTGGGTAGTGGCACGTCGCAACGTGCCACTACATTGGTGGGAAGATTGAATTCGTGATGCGCAGAGTATCAGGCCCGGCTCGGCCTGATAATTTAGCGACACGACGAAAGGTATCCTGAGGCCACTCGAAGGGCACCTTTCCGACATCACGCGACTCGGACAGATACGCGTCGACCACCCTCTACAGCCGGTTCCGCTCCTTCATCCCGGATCGCCTACCGGTGTCCGGAATGGCGGTTGGGGCGAGGTCTCCGGGATGATGGTGGGATGTGGGGTCTGGAAGGGCGGGCGGGACCATGTTCAACTTCGACCCTGTCATCCCCTCACCGGTCGGCGATCATCTGCGTTTCGAGTTTCGCCCGTTGAGTGGAGATCACCGGATGTCAAACAGCAGACCCAACATCATCGTGCTCATAACGGACGATCAAGGTTACGGAGACCTATCGTGCATGGGAGCGACGGGCTTCCGGACGCCGAATATTGATGGCCTTGCCAACGAGCTGAGTTCGTTGGCTATGGAGTGGCGCGGTGGAATTGAGGAGCGGTGGGAACGCGACTACGCCGGGCTGGAGCAGAGCGTCCAGACGAGCGCGATGGTTTGAGCGGCCTTGTTACTCTGACGCGGCGATAGGGCGGCCTGCGGCCGATGCAGCGTTACGGAGCGACTCTGTGAGTGAATCCAGGCCGTACTCGACGCCACCAAATACGACCTGATCCCCACTGATGGACGCTGGGAGAATCTCAGGCGGGAGTACCGGGATTCCGCTTGACGCGTCGGGAGGTTCAAGTTGATCAGTGAGGAAGAAGACGTACTTGCCGCCTGCCTGTAGCGAGTTCGCCGACGCCAGTTGCGTTTGTGAATCGCCAATGAACCGTTCACGTACCCACACGCCAACGTGCGTCACCCCATGGGGGTTGACGATGTCTTGTTCGACTTCAATAACCCACCAGGCATATTTGGCCTCCAGGCGCCCGCGCGTCCCAGCCCTTTGACTCCGGCTTTTGATCCCCAGCGCCGTCCCGACAAGTATCGAACTCACGTGCGGGTCAGCGGAGATGTCCGATAGCTCGGCTGCGAACGATTCTGCCAGATAGAACGCCACAGTGGGATCCGGTATTCGAGCCAACGCTGATGCCGTGGCTTGCATCGATGGTGGCACATTGGTTGATTCCACCCGGATGCCAGGAACTGGGGTCGGAGTGGGAGGTGCTGGCGCGTTTGGGTCCGGCGTTGGCGTCGGCGGCCCGGGCGTCGGCGTGGGTGAGTCCGGGCGGTCAAGCGCTGCGGCGAATCCATCGGGCAATGCCTCCCCTGTGTATGGCTTGAGGCGGTGCCACAACTCCCACCATCCCTCAGCCTGGGCGAATCTGAAGAGGGCCTGTCCCTCTTCGCCGGTGACTCTGGGACCCAGCTTGCCGAAATTTCCTCCCTGGTAGATCGCCCCGGTATCCGCGTCTATGAACTGCCATATGGCTGACACCCAGCAAAAAAAGTGGCGACCATCGACCGAGGGTGGGCCACTGCAAGAGGCTCTTCCAAACTCCTGGGGGATAAATGCCCACCAGAGTAGACCGCGCTCAGCGGAGTGAACAAGCTCAAGTTCCATCTTGCCGAAGTTCATGCGATTGCCGCCAGAAGAATCTGTTTCGTACTCGTCCCGAATCATCTGTCGAACCTCGGCACGAGAAATTTTCGTCGGCGTTGCCGGATCGGCCGGGAAGTCGAGTTCATATACGTCTGGCGCATACTCAGCGGAAATGAAAAAAGGTTCATCCACGATGCGGGCAGCAGCTGAGATGAGTCCGGTTTTGGTGTTGACCGCCTCGATCGCGTAACGCGTCGGTCGGTAGCTGCCAGAACCATCGGGAATCTGGCTTCGACCATTTACGCGAGCCTGTACAACCCACACATGCCCGGAAGCGCCGTAGCCGGTTCCAGTAAAAGTCCCCGATCCGCCACCAAGACCCTCATACTCCTCGATAGGCATGAATCGGACGGTTATTTCGCGGAGATTTTGCACGGGGCTTGATTCCCCCGGCATGAACTTCCCTTCCGTCATTCTGGCGAGCGCGATTCCGACAGCTTGCTCTCGGCTGATCAGTATCTCTGGAGTTGGAGTTGAGGCCGCGAGAGGACTCGCTGGCTCTGTTCCGCAAGCGATCAGGACTACCGAACCAAGCGTCGCTGCAATCGTCACCACACCCCGCTTAGTAATAGGGGCTACTCTATGAAAAGAGAAATTCATCGTAATGGATTACCAGTTCGAGGGGGCTATTCTCCTTGCCAGACGGGCGGGCGTTTCTCTACGAAGGCGCGTGGGCCTTCTTTGAAATCCTTTGACTTGCGTACCCGGTCATATTCTGAATAGCGGCGGGTCATTGATTCGTCGTATGTCAGATGAACGCCTTCATATGCAAGCTGTTTCGCTGCTCTGACGGCCAGTGGAGCAGCTTCGATTATTTGAGTTGCCCAGCGCTCGGCAGCGCCAATCAGTTCGTCTTGCGGCACAACCTCGTTTACGAACCCAAGTTCCCGGGCTTCCGACGCTGGAACCTGGCGACCCGTGAGCAGTACTCCCATGGCGTGTTTCCATCCAATTTGCCGCATCAATCGTTGAGGCCCACCGGCTCCAGGCGGGAAGCCTCTACGAACTTCTGGCAATCCAAAAATCGCGTTCTCCGAGGCGATGATGAGATCACAGGCCAGAGCGAGTTCCATCCCGCCTCCCATGGCGAAACCATTCACCGCTGCGATGATCGGTTTCCAGCACTCCCACTCCCGGGTGATCCCGCCAAGAGGTGCGGCTTCCGCTGGATCTTCGTCGGTGCGTGAGGCTGCGTACTTGAGATCGAAGCCAGCGCAGAAAGCCTTTTCACCGGTACCGGTGATGATCGCAACCCACGAGTTGGGATCAGCTTTGAAATCCTCGAACGCGCGCCGCATCTCTTTGCTGGCGTCCGGCTGAAGCGCGTTCAGGGAGTCTGGCCGATTGATAGTTACATAGGCGATGCGGTCGCGCTTCTCGTATTTGATGAATTCAAAATCCACGGTGTTATCTATCTCCGATCGCTATCGTGATGGTGGCAATATTGGTTTGCCGTCCAGCCGGGGTGTTGTTCGCTTGTACATGCCGTCCGACTGTTGCTCGTAGAAGGTGTGGCTGGGCGTCACGTTTGGCGTGACTGTGAGCCAGACAACCAGCCTGTCTGTTCCGGTGTTGAGGAGGCGGTGCTTCATCTCGGGTGCTACGTAGATGACGTCGCCCGCGCCAACATGAACTAACTCGTTTTCCGTGGTGGCGTCGCACTGACCCTGGAGAAATACGAATACCTCTGGCGCTCCATCGTGACTGTGATAGCCCGCCTCTTGTCCCGGTTCCAGGAAGAACATACCACCGCGCACAAGCCCTGAATCAGGGAAGCGATCAAACTGGGTGATCCCGAGCATGGTCACGCCGCCGGACTGAGCCTTGAAATCGTGAGCGTCGACCGACTCGGTTGGTCCGTTGGGACAGAGGCCGTACGCCATCTTCAGTGGCGTGATTCCGGTATTCGTGATCTCGAAAGTGACGCCCGCAGGCGCATATGCCTGTCTGAGTCCTCCAAGCGTGAAATTACGATCGGCGGTTCGCACCAGCCCACGGCCTTCGTAGAAGAGCACGATCATGTCAGAGTCTGGATGGCGGCGAGGGCCAGTCGACTCGCCGGGAGCCAACGCAACTGCTTCCAGATGAATCGTCTCATCGCTGGCAAGGATCGCCCCGGTTTCCAGCTTCAGGTGGCGGTATTTGTCCATTCGTGTCGCCCTGTTTGAATGAGTCCCGTTCTTAGAGGGGCAAGATTAGCAGGGAGTATCGGTTACGGTCGGTACACCCAGGCCCAACACGGCAGGTGAGAAGACTAGAGGCCCATGTGTCGTGGCGGGTCGCGTCGTGATTCGGTTTCGATGATGTTTACGAGTTCCTCGACAAGGTCGTCGAGTCTATTGTCGTAATTCGTGATGCGATAGTCGAATGACTTTCCCACCTCAATTTCGTGGTCGGCTGATTCCATTCTCCGCTCAATAGAATCCAGCGAATCCTGGCCTCGCTCCACAAGCCGCGTTCGCAGGGTCTCCTTGTTTGGAGGCATCACAAATACGAAAAGAGCTTCTGGCACTAGCATCCTGATTCGCTCGGCGCCCTGATAGTCCACGCGGAGGATTACGTGCTTGCCTTCCGAAAGGGCGCGTGCGACCTGCATCTTGGGGACGCCGTAGTAGTTGCCGTATACGCTGGCGTGCTCAAGCAACTGATCGTCTTCGATGAGCATCTCGAACTGCTCGCGAGATAGAAACAGGTGATTTATCTCGTTCCGTTCGCCTTCTCGCGGCTCGCGTGTAGTAGCGGTCACGACGAAGTGGAAGTTGAGGTCAGCGTGGGTCTCTTCCATGCGCTCCAGGAGCGTGTCTTTGCCAACGCCAGACGGCCCGGAGACCACCACGATAAGTGGGGTTGGTGACCCGGCATTGGAATCTCCCTCACTCACCCGACCACGCCAGTTATGCTTTCGAGATCGCGCCAGTAGGTGGGGTAGGAAATGTCAGCGGCGGCGGCGTTTTCAATGTTGACGTCGCCCTCGGCCACCAGGCCGGCGATCGCCAGCGCCATCGCAATGCGGTGGTCGCCGAAGCTATCGGCTGTCACGCCACGTAGGGATTTCACACCGGAGATTGTCATACCGTCCGGGCGGTCTTCTACCTCACCCCCAGCAGGTCGGAGCCATGCAACCGTGGCGGCGATGCGGTCTGACTCTTTGACCCGCAACTCCTCTGCTTCTGAAATCACAGTCTCCCCATCCGCGAGAGCGGCGGCGACGGCGATCACGGGAATTTCATCAATCAGCGAGGGGATGAGGTCGCCAGCGATGTTCACGCCACGGAGTTTGCTTGATCGAGCAATCAAGTCACCCACTGGCTCGCCCGCTGAATCGCGCTCGTTTACTATTTCAATATCGGCGCCCATCTGTTCGAGGACGGTCAGGAGCCCGGTGCGGGTGGGGTTCAGGCCAACGTTTCGGACAGTGATTTCTGCGTCAGGATGCGTAATGCCGGCCACCAGCCAGAATGCGGCGGAGCTGATGTCACCCGGAACGTCTACATCCACAGCTGACAGTTCGCATGGCGTTATCGACACATCGGCGCCGTTCTCGACCACGGGAGCGCCCATGGCACGGAGCATTCGCTCGGAATGGTCTCTCGATGGTGCGGGGCTACGCACAGTCGTCTCGCCTTCAGCCCGCAATCCTGCGAAGAGCAGGCATGATTTCACCTGCGCACTCGCCACCGGCTGGCTGAAGTCGATGCCGTGTAACTCTCCGCCGTGAAATACGATTGGCGCAAGCCTCCCATCATCACGGGCCGAGATGTGTGCTCCCATTTGGCGAAGTGGGTCGATAACCCGGCCCATGGGGCGCGATCTGATCGATTCGTCGCCGTTAAGGATCGACTGAATATCGCGGCCTGCCAGAATGCCAGCCATTAGCCGGATGGCCGTGCCGCTGTTACCCGCGTCCAGAATGTCGCCAGCTTCGGTGAGTCCATTCATACCCACGCCACGCACTATCAGTGAGTCGCCCTGACCATGTAGACCGGGACCGCGACTGATATTCACGCCGAGTGCCAGGAGAATCCCGACCGTGGATGTGCAGTCCTCGCCGGAGGAGAAATTCGTGACCCGCGCCTCACCAACGGAGACAGCGTTCAAAATTGCAGCGCGATGGGAAATCGACTTATCGCCCGGCGGCGAAATCGTGCCTCGCAGTTGCGATGGCCTGCTTACCGTCACGGCTTTTACCGTGCCAGAGCCGACGGTGCTCAAAGCTTGTCGAATTTTTGGTTGCGGATGCCACGCAAACGTTCGGCAACTCCGTATCCGACAAATACGCCCAGCATCATGTCACCGCTGGTGGGGAGTTCTGTTCGCTGAATATCCACGGGGGAGATGTTGTTCTCCCATCGCAATCGCGCGTCCCAGGCCTGATTCATAGTCTCTGAGAGTGGGCCATCAGGATCGGCGCGGTTTTCGTCATCAAGCATTATTCGGAAATCGTTAAGTTCAAGGATCATCTGTTCAATCCAGTGAATCGTCATCTCTGAGTTGGCGGTGAGCGAACCAAGGTTGGTAGCCGGATCCACGCCGGCTGCACTGGAGACATCCCCAAACTGACCAGTGGCGAACTTGCTGATCTCCCTCCAGGATGGGCTACGCGCGGCCGCAAGCATCATGGCGTTTGAGACGATTACGGGAAGGTTAGAGGCAGCAGCAATGTAGCTATCGTGCTCTTCAGAACTGATAAAAAACGTTTTGGCGCCAAGGTCTTCAATCAACCGGATTATCTTGCGGACGGCCTCTTGTGGGGCCTTTGGAGAAGGCGCTGCAGCCCACCTTGCTCCCTCAAAGGTTGCGCCACCCGCTTCTTCAATCCCTCGACCGGATACAAGCGGGTAGGTTGAGATGAATCCAACTGTCCGTGGAAGCAACTCATTTGCCCACTCCGTGATATCCGCGGCCGTGTTGGTTGTGTCGGTGACAACTGCACCGGGCTTCAGATGGGCGGATATGTCTTCAAATATTGATCGTGCGGCGGAGGCGGGAGTCGCGATGACTACGGTGTCGGCGCCCGTAACTGCGTCCGTAAGAGACCACTCGCTCTTATCCAACGCTCCCGATTTATCAGCCTTCCGCTGAGTCTCGGAGTCGAAGTCGAAGCCGACTACTTCATACCGCTTTGAGTGGTTTAGCCTCAGGGTGTAGCCAATAGACGCGCCTATGTAGCCAAGCCCAATTATCGTGATTCGTTCCATCAATTACCGTCCAGATGCTCGTCGGTGGTTTTGCATCGCTATTTTAGGTGATACGCCAGCATACAACGCTCACCTCACAGAATAGCCGGATGCAGATTCGATTATCAGGTCCGCGAGGGGAACTAACACGCCGGAAAGAACGCTCACGGGTGTGAGGAATTCAAGAAAAAGTAGCGCTCCAAGCGGGGCGAAACCATACCGACCCAGTTGATCAAATTTACGAGCAAGTGGGGCCGGAAGGATGCCAACGGCGAGTTTGAATCCATCCAGAGGCGGCAGTGGGATGAGATTGAATACCGCGAGGAATGAGTTCAACAGAATTCCGTAGACGAGGAAATCAGCAATGATGGATTCTGCGGTGCCACCGGAAAAAGGTGTGTTGAACGCCGGGGAGCGCCATTCGATCAATCCGGCGCGAATGGGCAGTGCGAAGAGCGTTGCCAGCAATACGTTTGACACCGGACCCGCAGCCGAGACGAGCGCCATGCCGCGCCGCGGGTCAACGTTCATGTTCAACGGATTCACCGGTGTAGGTTTGCCCCACCCGAAGAATACGAGCAAAAACAGAATTGCTCCGTTGGGGTCGATGTGGGCGCGAGGGTTGAGAGTAACTCTCCCCAGTGAGGCCGCCGTGCGATCTCCCAGTTGTAGCGCCGTCCATGCGTGGGCCGCCTCGTGAACGGTCACAGCGCTGGCCGCACCGAATGCCACGACCAACAACAAGGCGACCCAGGTGAACGGATCGTTTTGCAGGAGGTCAAAGTTACTCAGTAACACGATTTGCCAGTGGACACGCTACTTGCTCGGCGCGTGCTAAACAGTTTCGGCAGAAGTCGACCTAATAGTCATCATCATCGTCGTCTTCATGTTCGTGCTCAAAATCGTGGTCATCACCGTCGGGGCCGGAAGATGAAGATTGTGCTGAGATTGGCTCATCAGAGTGAGAGCGAGGTTTTCGCGCTTCGAGTCCGTTTATGCGTTCCCGCAGCGTCGTAAGCATCTCGTCGGAGATCGAATCGAGGTCTACGATTATGGCGTCAGCTGGCAAGTCTCGAAGTCTCTCAAGCTCGGATTCATTGGGTGATTCACTGACGAGCAAGAAAACGTGTTTACTGATCATGGAGACTGCTGCCTGATACTTCGCTAGTTCAGCTATCGTGAGTTTGCCAGGCTTGGTGGTGTAGTCCACGGTCAGAAAGTCGAATGGCAGGTCGTCTAGCACGCGAGCATCGCGGTCGACGATATCCAGGGGAAGGGCCACGCCTTTGGCCATCCCATCGTCTCTCAGTACTGAGGCGTGGACGTCATCAGACCCCACCAGGATCAGATCGCAGCCTGCTTCCTTCAGAGCTTCCATTTCTTCTTGGCTGATATCCGAGGTTTTAACACCCCAGAGAGCGTCTTTCAGAGTCTCAGACACCGCTTTATCTGGTACACCGTTCAGAAGCAGTGCGTCCACAGATGTAGCATTCGAAGATTTCATCAATAACTTCACCCTGGATGGTGAGGTCAGACCGATGATGAGGAGGGCGGGGTTTTGCTTTCTTTCCACCCTGCGGCCAAATCCCATTGGCGGGGGGTCAGTCTTGCCAAGGTTGTGCAGACGTTCGATCAACTCAGGCACCAGGCGGGTCTCCATCGTTTGATTGGTCGGATCCTTTTCTCAGGAACTCTTCCACATCCGCCACCAGGGCATCTGTGTCAGCTTCGAGGAACGCGTTCTGCTCCTCGTCTTCATCTGAATCCGAGTCATATTTCTGTTCAAGTTGTTTTACGTAGCCCTTGACCTGGTCCTGGTCTTCGAGGGCACGTTCGACGGTCGTCGCAAACTCATCGGATCGAGTCCGAAGTCGTTCAATGTCCATCGGTTGAGATACAAATTGCTGAGCGGCCTGCACTAGTGCGAGCGTAACTACTGGGTTGGGTCGGACTTGCAGGTAGTGCGGGGCGTGCCCCCAGATACTGGCAGATTCAATGCCTATTTTTGATACGGCATCAATTACCACGGAAGTGATTCCGGTTGGACCCTCATAGCGTGACGGCCCCCACTTGATGTGGGACAAGTCGGTCCCAAGGTCGGTGCTGGTGGCGCTGGTGGTGACCCTGGGCGGACGGGTGTGCGGCACCGCGTCCAGGAGCGCTCCAAGTGTCACGACAAGTTCAATGTTGCAGGTTTTTACTACGTCAAGAATCAGCTCTGAGAACCGTCGCCACTTCAGTTGCGGCTCCGAGCCAATCATGATCACCACATCGCGTTCTTCCGGGTCCTCTGGCCGCCACGCATAGAAGCGGTACTTTGGCCACGTGATCCTTCGGGTGCCAGATCTGGTGGTTGATATCGTCGGCCGCTGCTCCGTGTAGATGTGAAACTCTTCCGGGTCTATAGCGGCAAACCGTCGCGCACCAAGATGTCTGACCATGTAGCGAGCAGCGCGTGTCGCCGCTTCAGACGCGTCAGGCCACCCCGCAAACGCGGTAAAGAGGATTGTGCGCTTCAGTTGAGGTTTTTCGAAATACTCGAGGTCTGACAAGTCGAACCGGGACTTTTGGCTAGGTGCTTAAATTGAGGTATCGATTGAGGAATTCACGAGGGAGTCGTCTATCCGCGAGTTTAGCACTGAGTGTTCCATGCGCCAGAACAAAACGGGAGGAAATTATCAACGGCCACGAGTAATGTAGTTCACGAGTTCAGCATCAAACGGCAGTGTGTCAGTGTCCACCCAATGGCGTTTTTGAGCTGGCGGTAGAGTGATTGGCAGATTGGCGCTGAGTTCGTCATAGGCGATCGATGCTAGAGCTGGGAGTGATGCTACGTCCTCCGCGTTATAGCGAATTAGCGTCTCCATAGCTCCCTTTTCACCTTCGTCCGCCATCCGCCAGAGGGTGATTGCGTCCCTGCCACTGAGTTTGGACAGGGCAGTCTCTCGACCCACTCCCAGCATCTGCTCAATGCGTTTCAATCCGCCTGTGTAGCCCGCCTTGCGCATGGCATATCTCAAGTCCAGGTGGGCGGCATGATCGAAAAGATCATCTTGTCCTGTTGTCCGGAATTCGCTTTTCAAGAACGGTAAATCGAAGCTCGCTCCGTTGAAGGTCACGATCAATTTGTTCTTTGAGATGGCCCCGGGAAGTTCCGCAAGATTCTTTCCACGAATGTAGGCCGTGAATCCCGTTCTATCCAGAACTCCAACCATCGTGACCACGGAATCTCCGGGCGAGAGGCCTGTTGTCTCAATATCCAGGAATGCAGAGTCGTCGATGAATTCCTGGTAGAGACGCCAGCGATCAGAACCAAGCAGCGAATTGGCAAAATGCCGTGCATCGCGGTTCTTTAGCGCAGCGCGGCCAGCATTGAGGTCCGGCTCGGCCACCCACTGTTCCAGCGATGATGCCGGCCTGTCAGTCCAGTCGGTGACCCCAGACTCCCAGATGTGGCGCTCATCTGAATGACGGATACCGGGGAAAATTACGAACGAGTTCTCAATCATCGTCCAGCAAATCTAGCTGGCTCGAGGCCGATGTGCCAGTGACGCCTGGCGAATCTATCGATTACCAGTCGCACGATCACGAAAAGCATCGCCAGCAGGGGTGAGGTTAGCGCCTACTGACGGACCGTCAAACAGCGTCACGCCTGCATACCCATCGGTATTGCATCCGGTGATGTCGTGGTACGCAATGTACTGGAACCAGCGCTCCACATTCAGCGTGGTTGCGTTGTCCTCAAGCCAATCGTAGATGGAGTTCAGGTACGCGGTCGTCTGGCCTTCCTGATACGTGCCATCTGGATACGGGAGGCCGTTGCAACCTGACTGGTTGAACTTGATATTGTCCCAGCCCCAGTGGAGCCCCACCTCGGTGACCCAGATGGGTTTATGTGCTTGTGATCCGGTTTCATTCAACCAAACCCTGAGACCTAAAATTTGTGTCGTGACTATCAAGGGATTGATCGTTGGAAGATTCAGCCAATCGAGCGGATACGCGTTCACCGCCCAGATATCTATGGGAGGCTCTTCTCCAAATTGCTCCATGTAGCGCTGCCTGAACAATGGAATCCAGTCTGTGCCTCTGCCAAATCCGCTGGTGCAACCAAGGCATGTGAAAAGCCAGTTGAGTTGTGGAGGGCTGACAATTTTCGCGGTTGGGTCTCCGGCCTTGATTCCCGCGTACGCGTCGTGGAGGTCATCAAGAACGTTCTCCACATCGTAACCGGGGCGCCGATTGGGCTCGTTTGCAATGAGCCACGTCGAGCCAGGATTCGCGTTGGCGAGAAATTCGAGGTCATCCGGACTTGGGCCAATCTCACCGTTAACAATGCCGGGAAGGCTTCCGACGAACAGGACCTTATTTTTCCCAGCAGATGCATCTGGCCTGTAACCACCGTCAATAAACCAGTCAGCGCCCAACTGATCCAGGAACCACTTCTGCTCGACCGGGTCTTTGGTGTGTAAAACGATGCCAAATCGGTCGTCCGGAACAGGCACCGGGGTTGGCGTGTTGGCTGCCACCGTGGGGATCGTGGTGGCCGTAGCGGTAGGCGTCGGTAGCGCTGTCGGCGTGGGGCGGACGATAGCTGTGGGGGTTGGTGGAGGAACCGGAGTTGGAAGCTGAACAGGAGTGGGTGTCGGCGTTCTCGTTGGTCTTGCCGTCGGTCTGGGGGTAGCACCCGGAACATCAGTCGGCGTTGGGAACGGCGTGGCCGTTGGAGTGGCGGTTGGGACGGGCGCGATCGTCGCGATGGGGATCGGTGTCGCAGTCGCCACAGCGGGCGTTGGGGTAGGGGTAGGTGTGTCAAATATGACGACGGCGGTCGGTGCAGGACTTTGCATGATGGAGGTGGCTGTAGTTTCTGGTCCTGTCTGGATGGTTGCGGTTGCGACTTCTGGAGCGGGTGGAGAGGGGATCACAACAGCCGTTGGTGTGGGCCGGGATTCTGGGGTGGCGTCTAGCGGCAAAGTTACGGTGGCAGTGGCGACGGGGATAAATGGCTTGGCGCCGTTGTCCGGATTTACTACGGGGCTGGAGATAACACTGTTTATGGGTTCTGAATTCTCAACCGTGGCAGTCGGTGAATCAGTGATGGCTGATGTGCTGGTGGGATTGGGTAGTTCAGGTTCGCCGCCGCCACACGCCGATAAGACCACCACGAACAACGCGGCGGAAATCATCGCGAATTTTCGCTGGCGAGTTCCCATAAAGGACAGTATGAAGTCGCTCAACGCTGCTCACAATGGCTGTTTTACTGGATTAATAAAGAGTTAAGTTACGATAAATGCGATAAATCTGGATGATTGATTCCACTAATACGTAACTTTCTTTACAGCCACAGATGCATCACCCAGCCGCATGTGTCATATGGGAAAGTAACTCATAGATTTGATCTGAATTGTGGCCTGAATAGTGGACTCAACCCTTGACGGCAATTACAATTTGAATTGTTCGTTGTGTGGGTGATTATTTGGAGGATGCGCTGGCCTTCAATTACTTACATCAAACACGAGGACCAGACGGACAACACAATGGGAAACGGAATATCGATTTATGAGCTTGAATATTGTCGACGCTGACATAAAAGATTTGAAGCAATCCCGAAGTAGGGGACGCGTTCGCTCGGCAGAAACCAAGGCACTGGTTGAGGCAATTGACTCTCTCACTCCGGGCAAAGCAAAGGCGATTAGCCTGGGTGCGGGCGAGGATGCTGCAAAGATTCGCGCCAAGCTCGCGTACGCCGCAAAGGTGGCAGGTAAGAAGCTGAAGATCGTTGTTGAAGAAGACCGGATTCTGTTTGCCCGTGGTCCTGGTCGGCCGCGGAAGCGAGCCTAATTCCAGGGCTGTTCTCACCGGATCGTTGAGCTTAGTGTGCCAATAGATTCAGGTTTGAATCATCCGGTCTTCTGCTCACAGTAGCTCGAATTCTTTTATGTCATGTGCTACTTCAAATTGCGCGTCAGTAACCGCGGATATGTTCTCAGGCGCCCAACCGGGAGCAACTTCGATAAGTTCTAGTCCGTTCTCATCTACGTTGAATACGGCAATGTCTGTGACAATGAGGCTTACACACCCCTGACTTGTCAGGGGATAGCTACATTCCTGCACAATTTTCGATGCACCTGTGCGGTCGTTGTGCTCCATTGCAGCGATTACTTTTTTCGCTCCACCCGCGAGATCCATGGCGCCGCCCACATTCCCTACGCCTCTCGATGGCAAAAACCAGTTCGCCATATCTCCCGTTGCTGAGACTTGTAATGAACCCAGGACGGTGACATCAATGTGTCCGCCTCGAATCATCGCAAATGCCTCTGCAGAGTCGAAAAACGACATACCGGGGACAGGTTCAAGAAACTGACCGCCAGCGTTGATCAGATCGACGTTGCCCTGTCCGTCTGCAGCGAGAGGTCCGCAATTGAGGACGCCACTTTCACTGTGATACAGCAGTTGTACGCCGGGCGGCACGAAATCGGAGCATAGCGTGGGGATTCCAATTCCAAGGTTCACCACATCGCCGTCATTGAATTCTCTAGCGACTCGCATCGCGAGAATGTCGCGCTCCAGCCGTGGCGCCGGATCCTGGGGCATGCTCATCTGTCTGTAGCTCTCGCGACCACGCGATTCACGTATATACCCGGCGTGTTGACGCGCTCAGGATCTATGTCGCCTGTTTCAACGATTTCGTCCACCTCAGCAATCGTCACGTCCGCCGCCGTGGCCATCGGCATATTGAAGCTGCGGGATGTGCCGGAGTAGATCAGGTTTCCCACCCGGTCAGCTTTGTGCGCTCGTATGAGCGCGAAATCGGCCCGCATCCCGAGTTCCAGAACGCTCTCTCGACCATCAAATACACGAGACTCTTGGCCCTTGGCGAGATCTGTCCCCGCGGCAGTGGGTGTGTAGAACGCGGGGATACCAGCGCCCCCGGCGCGGATCCGCTCCGCCAGCGTTCCCTGTGGGACAACCTCTAGCTCTATCTCGCCTCTATTGAACGCCTGCTCAAACGCGTTCTGTCTTGATACAGAACCCGATACCGGGAACGATGCGATGACCTTTGCCACCTGTCCGTTCTCGATAAGAATCGCGTGATCAATGGGCGTTTCGCCTTCAGGCCAGCCAAATCCTGTTGGAGCGGCGATGCCTGCGGTATTTCCAATGATTGTCAGCTCACGGGCACCTTGCGCCACAAGGGCGAGCATCAGCCTGTGCGGCATGCCGCCAGCACCGCCGAACCCACCGATCATGATCGAGGCGCCATCCGGGATATCGGAGACGGCCTCTTCAAATGTTGATACTGACTTATCTATTGGCACGGCGGAATTCTAGCGAAGGTACTCATTTTGCGGAACTTTCTGGGCGAAGCTATCCGGAGATTACCGGAAGTGTGATTCTTGGCGTGTGGCCCGAACCGAAGTGAAGCGCATTGGTGGAGCAAACGCTTCTGGTGTGCCGGCCCACAGGTTCCCCCGTGTTGGGATTGAGATCGAATCGCGGGAAATTGCTGCTGGCTATGTCCAGTCGAATCCGGTGGCCCGCGGCGAACAGGTTTGAGATTGGCGGCAGAGGGATGGTGATTTCGTAGACCGTCCCAGGCTCCATGAACACTTCTCTGTCGAAGCCCTCTCGGAAGCGAGCGCGCAATATCGAGTCGGCAAGGGCCAGATGGAAGCCATCCGGGTGTTCAGCATTGGGAGGATAGATATCCAGTAGCTTGGCCGTGAAGTCCGTATCCAGAGCGGATGATGAGACCCAGAGCGTGACCTCGATTGGTCCGGTTACTTCGACCGCCTCCGGGAGGGGCTCAGTCTGGAAGACGTTTACGTCCGGGCGTTCAGCAAGCAAAGGGTATGGCGGTCTGCTGCCAGTGGCATCGGGGCGCTCGCGCTGATGAATCGGACCATCGATGATCATTGAGTTCATCCGTGCGCGCGGGGGCACGTACGCCTCATCAATGCCATCAGGCAGCTGAACCCACTCGTACAAGCCGGTGACATTTGCGCCCAACGATGGGACGGGATTATTCGGGTCGTGAGTCCACTCGATCAAGCCCGGTTCGCTCTGGGAACTGTCTGAGAGCCTGCCATCCGACGCGAGGTGAAGGTCCGTCCGCCTGGCGCGTGCGAGTGGCCATGCTGGCTCTGTTCTCCAGCTTCCGCCGTGTTGGAGGTGGCCGTTCTCTGTGGAGCCACCATCTCCGCCCCCCATGACGAATATTTCGACCGGAGGCTCATTCTCCACACCGTTTTCGATGCCTTTGAGCCAACGATCAAACCACCTGAGCCGACGTGCGTTGTATACCGGGTCACCCCAGTGGGCCGAGGGACCGAAGTTGACTTCACCGACTGAACTTGAGCCAGCTCCTCGGATCATCAGATGGTTCCATGGCCCCATGACCAGTCTCTGCGGGCTGGTATTCTGGGCCGCCATGTGGGCGAACTGCTCCGTCACATCCCATGCGAACGGGTCGTACCAACCGCCGCTGTAGACGGCCGGTATGTCTGCCATTCGAGCGAAATGGGGCGTCTGGTCCATCGACTCCTGTGCCCAGAAGTCATTGTAAATGCCGTCCTGATAGTAGTGAAGCAGGATATCTTCAAGGTTTGGAACGTGTTTGATGGGCGTTGAGCCACGAGTGAACGGCGTGTTGTAGACCTGCTCTCGAAGCCCTTCGGCGCCTTTTTGTATCTCCATGATCGCCTCGGGATTATCTCGAATCTCCTGCGAGTCGTAGGCGTGGAGGAACATCGCTCCAAACATATGCAGGCCCATCGCTCCGCCCTGCCTCGCTTCGTCGCGAAAGGCGTTTGTGGGGGCGACATCTACCCAGAGAGCAGCGAGGTGCGGCGGGCGGTAGAGCGACGCCATGTTTTGAACGATTCCACCGTGGGAACTGCCAACCATGCCCACCTTGCCATTGGACCACGGCTGTGAAGCCGCCCATTCAATGGTGTCGAAACCATCCGGACCTTCTTGTTGATTGGCGGTGTGGTGGTACTGGCCTGTACCTTCCGACACCCCACGGCCACGAAGGTCCTGGAGAAGAACCACGTATCCATGAGATACAAAGAATCGCGCCACCGGGTTCACCCAGATCACCGGGTTAGATTTGTCATATGAGGTGCGGCCAATGATTACCGGGAACTGGCTATCAACCGGTTTGCCATCCGCATCTGCGGGCCGATAAACGTCGGTCGCAAGGTGGACGCCGTCCCGCATGGGGATCATTACGTCCATTGATGCGCTGATGCCGTAATCAGGTTGTGATTTCATCAATTGTGCAGATTCCGTTTCTATCGCCAGTTTTCTAAAGAGCACGATAGTCTCGATTCAGCGTCCGTCAAGTGTGCAAGTTCAGCTATCTCACGCGAGAGTACGAGACTCATATCCCTCGCCAGCGCTTATCAGATCGTTCTCTGCAAACCGACCAACACGGAACGGCGTCATGTCCACGAATGACGTCTCTCCATCCAGGATGAGATCAGCCATCAGGTGTCCGGAGGCCGGACTCAGCTTGAACCCGTGGCCGCTGTAGCCGGCATCCACAAACAGGCCCGGCGTGCCGGGGACCGCGCCGAAGGCAGGCTGGAAATCAGGAGTGCAGTCGTATACGCCGGTGTATCCCTGGCGCAGTCTGGCGTTGGTCTGATCTGGGAACCGCTCCGCGAATCTTGACGCTAGGTCAACCTCAATGTCTTGCTTTGGTGGCCGTTCCACCTCGACTTCAGCGTCTGTGTAACCCTCAAGCGGGTCATGCACGCCTATCAGCGTGAGTCCCGGTCCTGACTGCCGGTAGTAGCCCATGGACACGCGATCGGAAAGTATTGGGTGATCGTTATCCATTCCGGGAGCGCGTTCCACGATGGCGATGGTGTGCCGAACCGGATTGATTGGCATTTCAACGCCCACCTGCTCAAGCAGCGCGGATGTTCGGAATCCGGTGGCGAGCACCACATTCCCGGCCGAAATGATTCCGCGATCCGTGTTGACCTCGATACCATCACCCTGCTTTGAGACGCCCAACACCTCGGATCCAATAAGCAGATCCACTCCCTCTCGCTCGGCTGCATCGGCGAATGATCTTGCAGTGAGAGCCCCATCGGCGTGCCCGGAAGTGGGCTCAAAACATCCTGCTACGATGCCATCCAGGTTGATCGATGGCTCGATGTCGAGAATCTCGTCATTGGTGATCATCCGGGAGTCGATGCCAATCTTTTGCTGCATCGCGATGACCTTGCGGGCCGGTTTGACGTCTCGCTCG
This sequence comes from Chloroflexota bacterium, assembly GCA_013204555.1. Taxonomy (GTDB): domain Bacteria; phylum Chloroflexota; class Dehalococcoidia; order Lucifugimonadales; family Lucifugimonadaceae; genus UBA1151. The sequence continues at coordinate 22,818 of JABMNO010000013.1, forward strand.
GGCAGGAACACAACGTAGCCAACCTGGTTCCAGCCGCAGTCTCCGCCCACTTCTTCATTGAAGTTCTTGAACATGTTCTGGCCGAAGAGCGCCATCCGGGCAAGGGTCTCCATCTGGTAGTGGAGCCGAACGTTGGCGCTGGAGTACTGTGTGGCACCAGCGGCGATACCGGTCTTCTCAAGCAGTACGACTTGCCCAGCCCCTCGCCGCGCAAGATTCCACGCGATGCTTGTTCCGTGGACTCCTCCGCCGACTACTACTACATCTGCGGTATCGGTCATGCCATGGCCTCGGAAGGGCTAGTTGTGGGTTCCAAGTGGATTCTTTGGAGAGTATAGGGAATCTCGCGGCATCCATCTCCGAGACCGGCTCGATCGCCATATGGCTTCAAGTATCAGTGCCGCTGCGTCATCCCGGATAAGGAGACTCGGCGGAGATGTCCTGGATCCAGACTACGCACCCTCCTCAAACAGCCGCGTTGATCGCTGCAGAAGGCGTGAGGAGGGGGGCTGATGCGATGTGGCCAACGGTTGACGCCTCCTTCGTTCAGCTCAGGAGGGCTTACCCGTCGCTGCCTCAATCCGGCCAAGAGTGGAAAGGTATCCTGAGGCCCTCGAAGGGCACCTTTCCGGCGTACGCATGTCAAGGCCAGATCAACGCATCACTGACCCGGTGTCTCGGCCAGATGTCGCACTGCTTCAGGATCAACTATTGATTCCAAGCGGACCTTTTCCCGATCGCTCTGAAGTACCCAGAAGCGGGTGCCGAATCGACGCGCGAACTCCCTGTCGTGGGTGACCGCGACTATTGTTCCCGGAAATCGGTCGAGTGCTAGTTCAATCTTTTCTCTGGCTTCAATGTCCATGTGGTTCATCGGCTCGTCCAGCAGAAGAAGATTTACTCCGCGGACGATCATCGTCGCAAGGTCGAGACGCTTTCGCTCGCCAAAGCTCATCAGCGAGACTGGTGTCAGGGCCGCGTCACCTTCAAACAGGAAGTAGTGCAAGTAGGTGCGGGCTTCTGCATCCGAGTAGCCGGAAGCCTGTCGAATCAGACCGACTGGCGTCATCTTCGGTTCGATTTCTAGCACGTCCTGACGTAGATATCCGGGAATGACGCCGGCCCCCGTGGTGATAGTTCCAGCGATGGGCGTCACTTCACCAACAAGAAGCTTGAGAAGGGTAGTTTTGCCGATGCCATTTGGGCCGAGAATCACGATTCGTTCTCCAAACGTGATTTCGGTATTCAAATCACCGAACATTTCGGTGCTGCCATAGCCGAAGGTAACGTCTTCAAGTTGCGCAACTTTGTTACCACCGCGAGCGACCTCGGGGAAGTCGATCTTCAACTCCCAGTGTGAGCCGGGCCTATCCACGCGCTCATCGCTGGTTACATATCGTTCAAGGCTCTTCTCCCGGGACTTCGCCTTGCGAGCCACCTTTTTGGCCCGACCGCGAATGTAGTCATTTGATGTCGCACTCTCAGTTCGCTGGGCCTGTTGCTTTGTGCGCCTGATGTCAGCTTCGACTTTCCGTATCTCTGCCTGCTGGTCTCTGTACTCGGACAACTGATTTCGGCGCTCTGATTTCAGACGCTCTTCGAAGGAGTCATAAGTCCCGCGGTGAGTGATCGACTTTTGTGTTGCATCGTCAAGGTAGACCAGGTCATCGACGGACCGGTTCAGGAGCATCCGATCATGGGTGATCAACAGGACGCCGCCAGCAAATCCACGGAGAAATCCCTCAAGCCATTCAAGCGACTCCAGATCGAGATGATTCGTCGGCTCATCCATCAGGAGCAAGTCGGCATTTGAGAAAAGCATACTGGCGATGCCGACCCGCGTTTGCATACCTCCGCTGAGTTGGGCGAACGGCGTATCGAGGAAGCTGAACGGGAGGTCAACGGATCTCATTGCCTGCTCGATTTCTACTTCAGTTTCGTACCCGCCCTGGGATTCATATCGAGCCAGCGCTGTCTCATATACATCTGATGTATCGGTTGGCGCGCTCGATAACAGTTGCGCCGCCGCCTGGAGTGATTTCCAGGACTCGTAGAGGTCAGGCCTACCTGCGCGGACAGTTCCTCCCACGGCGGCATCCGGACTCGCGTGGATCTGCTGAGGCAGATATCCGACCCGGGTTCCGTGAGCGAGAGAGATGGACCCTTCATCTGGCCGGATTTCGCCCGAGATGGCTCGCATGAGAGTCGATTTCCCGGAACCATTACGACCAATCACGGCGACACATGCGCCGCGATTAACCACAAAGGAAACATTGGAAAGAAGTGAACGGGCACCCAGATTTATGGACACGCCGGATACGGACAACATTAAACACCTGCAAAACACGCGCAGCTAGTCAGCGCGTAACTACTAACCGGGATAGTTGGTTAGAGCAGGTCCTTCACTTACGGAAACTCTCCACTTGTGGCTGTCGGTATAAAAAGCATACCAGCCTTCGCTTCAGGGCTATTAGGTGCCCTTCGAGGGCCTCAGGATACCTAATAGCCCTGAAGCTGTTGTTAGAGGCGCAGAATGAGGGAGTTGGGACGCTGTAATTCTGTAGATATCTCTGAGGCGGCCAATTCTAGATTCGGTAATACTTCTCGGCATTGCGCCAGAAGAGTCCCTCTCGTTCAGCCTGCGAAAAATCGCTGGTTATCTCGTCGTATGCGTCCCAGAGTTGGACGTACGTGGTCATAAGTTTGTCGACCGGGAAGTTACTGGCGAACATGCAGCGGTCTGCGCCCAGGATTTCGATGGTATCCAGCACGAACGGCCTAATCTTCTCCACCGTCCATTTGCGGTCCATCAACGTCAAGCCGGAGATCTTCATTGATACTTGAGGCGCCTGGGCAAGGGCTCGAAGGCCGCTTCTCCACTGGTCAATAAGTCCGGGGTCAAGGCTTTTAGGCATTGCTGTGTGGTTCACGATGATTGGGACTTCTGGAATCTCCTTGGCAAGCGTGGCCGCTTCCTGAAGCTGCCACGACCAGATCTGGAGGTCGAACGACATATCATGTTTCGCAAGCAATCGGTATCCACGCCTCCAGTCGGAATCGGCCATCAGATGGTTCTGCTCGGTAAATCGAAGCCCCGGATCATCTGCATAGTTCAGCATGTGTCGAATACCGCGCATATTGGCATACTTGGCGTGGCGTGCAAGCGTTTCGTCCACATCAGGAGCAGAGAGGTCAGCAAACCCAACAATTGCGTTGGGCATTCCGCGCGAATCCGGGTCATCCGCCACTCCCTGAAGCCACGCAGTCTCTTTCACCGGATCATCAGCGTGATCAAACTCCGCTTGAACGTGCACGGATTTGATCAGGTCCAGGCCTTCAGCATCACGGTGTAGATCGCTGATCAGGTAGGTATTGCAGATGGGCGAGTAGTCGCCAGCGAAATGGTCTATGGGCTCCATCAACCAGGGGTAGTAGTTGTTCTCCAGGTCCCACAGGTGATGGTGGGTATCAATGATCTTCAACATGCCGTGTCTCCTGTGATCTTGGAATGCCGTTCGGGTGAGCTCCATTTGAACATGCAGGTCACCACAATTATTGGCAGTTTCCTCCACGCAACATCAGTGGAAAGTCCCAACGCCATATTCCGGCTTGAATTCTAATCTGGAAACAGCAACCTTTTCGCGCTGGAGCCTCAACCCCCTAATTGTTAACATCTCGACTTAGCCTCAGCGACCCGGGACGACTCTCGTCTGCCGGTGTCTTTCGCGTGAGCGCGAGCGTCCGGGCGGAGTGGCTCTGGGTCATTGGCCGTTTCTTCCTGGCTGGTCTCGCCATGGCCGGCCTGATCTCGTTCATCGATGATGGCGGAGCCTTCACTTATCTGGCGACAGTTACTGTGCTGGGAACGTTGGTCAACATTGGATTGACGGTTGGGTTGCTCAATGGTCATATTAAGCGGGTCTTCCTGGCCGGTCTCGCGCTGGACCTCATTATCGTGTTGGCTGTCTGGTCGGGCGCGACCTGGATCCTCGCCGATTCCGGCAGGCTCAATGACGTACATCTCGCCACGCTGCCAATCATCGCAGCAAGCGCGGTCCGGCTGGGTTGGCCGCTTGGTGTGGCGCAATCTTTCATATTTGCTGCGTGGCTCATTGGTGCCAACCTGATTCTTCTGGATCCCGGCACTTATGTTGCCAGTCAGACACCATTACGGGCGCTTTTGATCATCATTACCGCTGCATTGACCCTGTGGATGGTGGCGCGCATACGAGTTGAGCGGGAGCGGTCGGAGTCATTGTGGCTCGAATCTGAGATTCTGGCTGACCTGAGTAGAGTTCTTGGCTCCGTTTCAGATTTTGATGCCATATACGGCCGGTTCTCCAACAGTATTAGAAATCTGATCCCATTTGATCGCATGAGCCTGCTTACGGTGGATGGTGAGCGAGGCTCTATGAGCCTCCGCTACATCGATGGCGCCGAAGAGTTCGCATCAACTGATGACCGCATTTATGAGATCAAGCTGGCGAGTTTTGCAGCGGACACAGGTCGTCCGGTTCGTGTTTCGAGAGGAATGACATCTGCCGGGAAGTCAGCAACAGGCGACCCCGGCAGCGGCGTCTTCGATTCTTCGATCGCCGCTCCCATTCACCACGAAGGTCGCGCCATTGGAGTGCTGTCTCTTCATGCCAAAGATGTCGATAGTTACGGAGCGGAGCAAGAACGGATCATCGATCGGATAGCGGATCAGATTTCCGGGATTCTGGCTCGTGACATTGCTCACGCGCACGAAGTGGAATTTGTTGAACGGCACGCTGCGCTTGAAATGGAGAATGAGGAGCTTGAGAAGCTGAGCCACGAGCGGGCGGAGTTCGCCGCGGCGGTGGCCCATGAGTTCAAGACTCCGCTCGCCACGATGATGGCATTTACGGAAGTTCTGAAGGCGCAACGCGACGGGGAATTGACCGCAACCCAGCGGAGCCATCTCTCGACAATCCAGCGTAGTGGCAAAAACCTCCTTTCGCTTCTGGATGATCTGCTTGCGATAACTCGTTTCAGTGCTGGCGTTATGACGGTTGAGAGCAAACGATTCGACTTTCATGTTCTGTGGGAAGAGGTCGTAGCGAACTTCGCTGATGAACTCGCGAACCGAAATCAAAAGCTTGCAACCGAAATTTCGGACGGTCCAATTCATGTTGTGGCCGATCGTTTTCGAATAGCCCAGGTTCTGAGTAATCTGCTAAACAACGCTAGTAATTACTCAGCAGATGACTCGCACATCACGTTCCACGTGACCACCGAGAGTGACCGGATTGGGCTCTCAATCAAAGATGAGGGAATAGGCATCCCATATGAGGACCAGAGGGACCTGTTCGAGCCGTTCTATCGCGTGGACAATGAGATAACTCGCTCTGTCAGTGGAAGTGGATTAGGACTGGCGATGACGCGCGCCATTGTGGAGCAGCATGGTGGGGAGATATCTCTGGAGAGTATTCCAGGCGTGGAAACCACGTTCTGGGTTTCACTGCCAATATTGAGTCAAGACCAGTCCGGCGTATCGCAGGACCGGGCAGCGTAGGAGAGACGAGAAACCTATGGCGCAACTAATGGTTGTAGTCCGTCCTGGCGATGAACGCCGGGATCTGGTTCTCGCGCTTAAAGAAAAAGGCCATCTGGTCCATGAGGCGGATGATGGTGGCTCGGCGCTTGAACTCATCAGAGTGCTCAGGCCTACCGTTGTCATCATGAATATCGACCTGGCAAATCTGGACGGCCTGAGTGTACTTAAGGAGCTTCGTCGCTCATCGACCACGAAGAAGCTGCCAGTGGTGTTGCTGGGCACTTCAGAGCGTACAGCCGTGCGCACTTCGGCGATTCAACTTGGTGCTATCGATTACCTGGTCAAACCGTTTTCAACTGATGACGTGTGTCTGCGCGTTAGTTGGGCGTTGAAGGCGAGTTCTACCATCCCGGCCGTGCCATGGGATCTAACGGACATGGATCTGTCCACATTCCTGGCTGATACTCCTGTTGCGGTAGAAATAATCCCAGAGACGGCGCCGGTTGCTGAGACCTCTTATGAAATGATGGCCTCATCAGCCGACTCCCTGCCGGGCGCGGCGATCTCCATGATGACCCCTGAGAGGGGTGGCGAGGTAGAGACGGCCGATGGCGTGGTCCGGGTGGAGGTTCCGGCCGGAAGCGTCCGGTTGCCACTATCTCTTGGCGCCGCAAGGGTTAACGGCCAGGAGGCCCCGCTTGAGGAGTCGGTCCGCATTCGGATGGGCCGACGAGTAGCTGACCTCACGTTCATCGACCAGTCTGGAGCGCCCGTTGGAGGCCCGAGACTCGATCGTCCTGTCAAGATATCAATCAAGTACGACGAACGTGATATTGCTGAACTGGGATCTGTGGATTCGCTATCCCTCGAGAGGTTTCAGAAAGCGACTGGCGATTGGAAGAGTATGCAGTCTTCCGTTGATCTCAAGAGCCAACGAGCGGTCACCTGGCAGAAAGATTTCAGTGCGGGTCGGAAACCCTATGGCGGAAGTATTCTGGTTGCAAAAGCCGCTGGTCCTGAACTCAATCTGTTGGTCGATGCGGTCGAGGGAGCGGGGTTTAGAGCTATCGTGGAATCTGATGGTCTGGCGGTGACAAACAGGGCGCTCGAAGAGCGGCCCGATGTGGCGGTGGTCGACCTTGGACTTCCCCGACTCGATGGAATTCAGATCCTGCGGCAGATAAAAGGAAACTCGATTACTCGCCCAACCTCGGTAATTTTGCTGGCTGAGAATGACGAACGGAATCTCCAATCCTCGCTGATGACAATGGGCGTGCGGGACATCATCTTCAAGCCGTGGCTCCCCGGCGATATTCAGCGGCGGGTTCAGCGTGCATACCAGTCAAGCAGGGCGTCAAAGCTACAGCAACAGCGCGCCTTCGATCGCGTAAAGGCCCGTCAGGAGCGAAGGGCATCGCAACGCCCCGGCAGAGTTCGGCGGGCATCCTGATCAATCAGGGTTAGCGCAATACCGGCTGTACAGCGATTACCGTCGCGGCGGTATCGTTCAAATCCTCCGACTCCGTCAATCGGCTATGCCCGGGATGACACACAAGTAAGTCTGATGGCAAAACTGTCTATCGCCCCATCCGCCAAAATAGCACCGAGGGCAACTACACCAGATTAACTCGGATCAGAAGATTTCCAACTACGTCTATGGTGGCTGATGTGCCGGGATGGATCACGGTGGTGGAGTCGACCTCTTCAACGATTGCTGGACCCGTGATCTGATCGCCTTCACCTAATTTGTAGCGGTCGAATACCTGCGTGGCAACCAGCCCACCAGATTCGGCGAAATAGACGTCTCGCGTTGCCTTGATCGCGCCGTCAGAGCCTGTGCCCTTTGCGATCTCTTTGAGGTTTGGGCGCGCAATCTCACCACGGGCGGTCACGCGCATGTTCACGAACTCCACCGGCTCCTCGGGAGCATTGTGTCCGTAGGCACGTTCATGGGCGATGTGGTAATCGGCTGAGACGCCATCGAGAGTGACCTGGGTAACCGTACCCGCCTGAATTTCCACGCTGAGTTCATAACTCTGACCGACGTATCGCACATCGGCATGTCGTTCGAAGCTCATCTCGGCGGCTGGGACGCCTTCCCTGGCGAGCGCATCTCGGCCAAGCTCCTCAAGTTCGTCCAAAATCGTTTCGATATCGGATGGGACGGTGTTCGAGACGCGATTGATTCGTGTTCGGGAGTTCTCGTGCTTAAGATCGGTGACCAGTAGTCCCAGCGCCGACGTAATTCCGGGACTCATTGGGACGATTGTGAGCGGGACTTCCGTGTCTATAGCCAGCTTCGTAGCATGTACCGGTCCAGCGCCGCCGAAACCCACGAGCACGAAGTCTCGCGGGTCGAATCCACGCTGTACGGAGATCAACCGAAGCGCGTTCACCATTGCGGAGTTGGCGATCTCGACGATTCCGTTCGCCGCTTCCAGGAGGCTAAGTCCCAACGGCTCTGCGCAGCGCGACATGATCGCTTTTTCCGCAAGCTCCTTGTGTAGCGGCACCTCGCCGCCGAGGAAGTAATCGGGATTGAGTCTGCCGAGGGCCAGATTCGCATCAGTGATCGTTGGCTCGGTGCCGCCCTGGCCGTAGCAGGCTGGTCCTGGGGCAGCGCCCGCTGAATTCGGACCAACTCGAAGTACGCCTCCCGGGTCGACCCATGCGATGGACCCGCCGCCTGCGCCAATCTCAACCAGGTCGATGACTGGCGTCCTGATGGGGTAGCCGCTGCCACGTCCAGCGCCGGTATCGGCCCCCGCTGTGGCGCCAACCTCATAGTCCTTGGTTACCTTCGGCTCGCCATCCTGGATGAGCGCTGCCTTCGCAGTTGTGCCACCCATATCGAATGAGAGCACGTTGGAGTAGCCAATGGCCTCAGCGACGTACGATGCGGCTATGACGCCTGCTGCCGGGCCGGATTCCACCATATACACGGGACGCTCGCGAGCCGCCTCGAAGGTGTAGACACCGCCATTGCTTTGCATCACAAGCAGCTCTGATTCCAGCCCATCAGCGCGCAGTCGCTTCTCGATCGAACCGAGATACTGATCTACAACCGGGCGAATTGAAGAGTTCACAACCGCCGTGCTGGCCCTGAAATATTCTCGGAATTCGGGCACGATCTCAGATGAGAGCGAGATTGCTACATCGGGCATCTCTTCACGAAGAATCTTGCCAATTCGCTGTTCATGATCCTGGTTGGCATAGGAGTGGAGCAGACAGACCGCAACCGCCTCAATGCCTTCCGACTTTAGTTTGCGCGCAACGGTTCTCACAGCGTCTTCATCAAGTGGGGTGATGACTTCACCAAGCGCGTTCAGCCGCTCAGGCACGCCAAAACAGAGATAGCGCGGCACCAGCGGCGCAGGTTTCTCAAACTGAAGGTCATACAGCGACGGCCGGATCTGGCGGGCGATCTCCAACATATCCCGGAAGCCTTCAGTGGTGATGAAGCCGGTTCGAGCCACCTTGCCTTCAATGATGGCGTTGGTGGCTACGGTCGTTCCGTGGACCACGTAACCCACCTGCTTCGGTTCGACCGATGCCTCCCGGAGCAGCCTCGCTGCGGCGTTGAGGAATCCTCGTGATGGGTCGTCGGGGGTCGACGGCACTTTGGTGATATTGATCTCACCGGTCGTTTCATTGATGAGTACGCCATCGGTGAACGTTCCACCCGTGTCGATGCCTATCCGGTACATTTCAGTGGTCAATCTGGTTCTCTGTTCTGTCTTTTGTTCTACTGGGCTGATTCGCGTAGTCGGCGGGTGACTGACTCATCTACGTTGCGGCCTGAACTATCGATTTCGACTCGGTACTCTGAACGTGCTCGTTCGGCGCTCACCTTACCGTTCAGGACATCATCTAGCACGCGCGCCGGGTCGCGTTCGTACGGGTCGCCGTAGCCGCCGCCGCCGCAGGTCTGGTAGCTGATAACGTCACCCGGTTTTAGCTGGAGAGTGATCTTGGAGCCGAGTTCGATCGACTCTCGTCCTGGATTATGGATGTAGTAGGCCTTACGTCCGGCTTTGCCGCCAAACAGACCCCATGGACCCGATATTTCACGATCCGCAAGGATCGTGAATTTGGCGGCGACATCTGGAAACTCGTAATCGCGGCGCAGCCCAAGCCCACCACGCTGGCGTCCCGGTCCCTCGGAGTTCTCTATCAACTCGTACCGGGCGATTCGCATCGGGTGCTTGGCCTCGGTCTCTTCTGCTGGCGCGTTTTCGGTGTTTTGTCCGTGCGCCTGAACCGCGTCGGGGCCATCGAGAGTCATGCGACCGCCGTAGCCTCCCGCGATCGCCTCGTAAGTGCACTTGTACTCGCCATCGGACGGGTCTAACGCTCCAATGCCAACCTGGCACTGCATCGCCTTTGTCCCTGCAGGAACGCGATCTGGCATGGCGTCTGAGAGCGCCAGAAAGATCAGATCGTTCAGGCGGTCTTCAGTCTCCCAACCGCCAACGACTGCGGCCGGTGGCATGGCGTGGGTGACCGTGCCTTTCGGGGCATGAACGTGCATGTTCCTATAGAAGCCATCGTTGACCGGAAGATCTTTGTCCAGGAGCGCTCGCAGAGCATATGCGCAGCCGGAAAAGGTCATTGCAAGGGTGGAGTTGATGGGTGCTCGCCGCTGAGGATCAGATCCAGTCGTGTCGAAATAGACTGCGTCTTCTTCAATTCGCACTTCAATTGCAAGGTTGACCACCTTGTCGGTGAATCCATCGCTATCGAGGAAGCCCTTCGCGCTATAGGTCCCCTGAGGCAGCTTCGAGATTTCGGATTTTGTGCGACGTGACGTGTACTCCAAGAGCTCGTTCATGTAGAACAGCGTCGTATCGTAGCCGTACTGATCGAAGAGGCTAATTACCCGACGTATACCGATCAGGTTCGACGATACCTGTGCCCGAAAGTCACCGGGAGTCTCTCGCTTCGATCTGATTTGTGCCATCACCAGAGTGAATATGTCAGAGACGATCTTGCCGCCTTCGACAAACTTCACCGGCGGGATGATCACTCCCTCCTGGTATATCTCCTGGAACGCTCCAAGACTGGCCGGTGCGCCACCACCTACGTCGACATGATGCGCAAGTGTCGCCAGAAATCCGACGGGCTTTCCGCTGGGGTCGCCCGGGTAGAAGATCGGCGCGATCAGCGTGATGTCGTTCAGGTGAGTTCCACCGGAGTGGGGGTCGTTCACCAGGATCATGTCTCCGGGCGCCATGTTCTCTACGCCATATGTCCGAACGGCGCGCGGGATCAGTTCAACGAATGATCCAAGGTGTACCGGTTGAGTAAATGCTTGCGCTACGACGCGGAGTTCGCTATCCAGAAACGCGCAAGAGAAGTCTTGCCGTGTCTTCACGTTGGTGGAGTAGGCGCTTCGCCGAAGCGTCGCCGCCATCTCCTCGGTGGTCGCAGTCAGGGCGCTGCGTATCACCTCAAACTTGATGGGATCGAGGGTAGTGGGTCCACTTGATTGCATGAGGCGGAATTATAGGGGCGTGAGCAGGGGAATGGACACCTGGCGGGTCATTTCGTGACTGAATCGCGATATCCGTTGGTGGCGTGTATTCGCTGACATGGCCTATATTTGGTGGCATGACATGGAAACATATGGATTTGGCAGTCCAAACGGCGCGATTAGTTCAGAGGCTGATGGTCGTTTCTGTGCTGTTAGTAGCCATGGCATTGGTGATCGCATGCTCCAGCGATGCCGGTGAACTTCTACTGCCAACGTTTGCCAGTCCGCCCACCACCACTCCAATTCCGGCGGTGCCTGATTCACCAAGAGCATCCCCCCGGCAGCTTTCACCAGATGGCGCGACTGAGCCAACGGTCGCGAGGGAGTCCGTGCGGACAGTTGTGGTGACTGAAAAGGGAGCCGATTCTGATTCGGATGAGACTCCTGTTGTTGCGAGGGAGCCCAATCTTTCGAGAGCGACCCCTTATCCCACCCCAATCGTCCCTCTAGAGCCCGTAGTTGTGCGATTTTCTCAGGAGGAAGTCGCGTTGGAGAACGTGGGTGATACGGCGATTATTCGCCTGGAAGCAGATGGGATATTTCCGGCTGCAAACGGATTTCAGCTGAACATCATGCACGCGGACTCCGTGGTGATCAGATCGATTTCATGCCTCGGAATATTTGAAGGAGCATTCGTGGTGGGCCCGGTGCCGATGGACGGCGGTTCACTATTTGGCTGCGTGATTCTTGGCGGGACTGTTGGGGTAACTGGAGGAGCAATCTCTGAAATCAATCTGGAGAGAATAGCGGCTGGTACAGCGGATCTGGTGATATTGGAAGCCGCAGTTTCAGGCGAAGCATTCGACTCTTATTTTGTGGGACTTGACGAGGTCTACGGCCTCTATGAGCAAGATATCGAGGGTGCTAATTCCCTTATGGTGACGGACTGATCCTCCCGTTGTCGATTTAGACGGTCTCGCAAGCTGATCGGTGTGTGAACGCGTTCGTAGCTGAGATCCCGTGGTTCGAAGCGGCCACAGGATGACTATTTTCGGGATGACATCGTGAGAGGCTGTCGTATTTGGTTCCGGCGTCTATTTGATGGCACGCCGGGCGCGCTCAGTCCCCGCCTCATCAACCGCTCCATCACTGGTAATCACAACTCCGTACTCGGACTCAGCACGTTCGCGTGAAACCTTCTCGTCGCGCACGTCGCGGAGCACGAGGCTGGGGTCGCGATCGAACGGCGAACCGTATCCACCACCGCCTGATGTTCGGTAGGAGATAACGTCGCCTGAGTTCAGTTGGACGGTTGTCTTCGAACTCAGTTCTCGGTTTTCGCCATCCGGGTTGAAGATATAACTGGCTTTTTCGCCGGGAGAACCGCCATCGAGGCCGTGCGGGCCAGCCTTGTCGCGGTCTGCCAGCACAGTGAAGGTCGCCGGGCTGTCCGGGAACAGGTAGTCGCGGCGAAGACCCAGCCCGCCGCGCGTTCTGCCGGGGCCGTCGGTATTGTCGATCATCTCGTAGCGAGCGATTCGGACCGGGTAGTTGAACTCGGTCTCCTCAATTGGTGCGTTCTCAGTGTTTTGACCGTGGCACTGGACGGCGTCGGGGCCGTCTGACAGTACCCTTGCACCGTATCCACCAGCCAGCGTCTCAAGGAAGCAGTAGTACTCACCAGAAACGTCGTCTTGGCCGCCAAATCCGGCGTGGCACTGCATCGCTTTGGTTCCCGCAGGAACTCGGTCCGGCATCGCTTCATGGAGCGCCTTAAATATCAGGTCATCCAGCCGCGCATGAGTCTCCCATCCACCTACCACGGGCGCCGGGTGGACGCAGTTGGTGACGGTTCCTTTCGGGGCGATTACCTGGACAAACTCGTAGTACCCGGCGTTGACCGGAGTATCAGGATCGATCAGCGCACGAAGCGCGTAAGCGCACGCTGAGAAGGTCTGCGCAAACGTGGAGTTCACCGGCGCCGGACGTTGTGGGTCGGAGCCCGTTGTGTCGAATACGACGCCCTCGTCGGAGATCGTGATCGCCACTTTGAGGATCACCGGGTTGTCCGTGAATCCGTCGTTATCGACAAATCCTTCTGCCTTGAATGTTCCACGAGGCAGCAGCGCCAGCTCAGATTTGGTGCGACGACGCGTGTAGTCGATCAGAGCATCAACGTATTTTTGCACCTCGTCCTGACCGTTGCGATCCATCAGTTGGGTGAGCCTTCGGATACCGGTCTTGTTTGCAGCAATCTGAGCGCGGAAATCGCCTGGCGTCTCCCGTTTGGACCTGATCTGCGCAAGGATGAGTCTGAATATATCCTCGTTCAGATCGCCCCGCTTCACCAGCTTCACCGGCGGGATAATGATGCCTTCCTGGAACACCTCCTGGAAGGCGCCAACGCTAGCCGGTGCGCCCCCGCCAACGTCTACGTGGTGGGCCAGCGAGGCCATATAGCCCACCAGTTCGTTCTTATAGTGCATTGGCGCGATGACGGTTACATCGTTGAGATGTACTCCGCCGGAGTATGGGTCGTTGATGACCAGCATATCGCCGGGATCCAGGTTCTCGACGCCATAGATTCCGACAGCACTTGGTACTAGCTCAACGAACGAGCCCAGGTGTACGGCCTGCGTGAACGCCTGCGCAACGACGCGAAGATCTGCGTCGAAGTAAGCGCAGGAGAAGTCCTGGCGGGTTTTCACATTGGTTGAGTAGGCGCTGCGACGCAGGGTGGCTGCCATCTCCTCCGTTGCTTCAACGAAGGCGGAGCGCATCACTTCAAATTTGATGGGATCTATTGCGGTTGTCATGGTGAGGCGGATTATAGAGGCTTTTTGGGACAGAAAAACTGGAGGATCAGAAACTACTCAGCCTGCATCGCCATCGCCGGGTTGTGATGGTGCGTGTTCACCAGAGGGCTTTCCTGCTCCGGGAGGGCCACCGCGAGCTCGAAGTGGGATCACCTTCAACTGTGTTGTTGCAATCCAGGAAATAACGAGCAGGACAACTACGATCACAAATACATCTCCGATTGCGCTCGCCAGCGAGCTCTGGAGCCCGCTTACTACCTCGCCGACCAGATTGCCTCCACCTTCAATAGAGGTTGTGAGCGTCGTCTCCAATTCCTGGAGCGCTCGTGGATTGATCAGGGCCTGTGGGTTTTCGGTAACGGACGTTAGCAGTCCATCCCGGTATGCCTGCGCCGCTTCGCCAGTGAACGTCTTATCAAGACCGTCCGTGTACCGACTCACCATGAACGAACCGAATATGGCGAGTCCTATCGTTCCGCCAATGGACCGGAAAAACTGCGTGGAAGACGTGGCTATGCCCATCATGTGGCGAGGGACCGTGTTCTGTATCGCAATCGTGTACAACGGGAATGTGGTCCCCATTCCGAATCCGAAGAGGACGATCATTCCCGTGGCTGCCAATCGTGATGTTTCAACGTCGATCTGAGTGAAGAGTGCTGCACCGGCGATCATCACGGCGAGTCCAAGCAATCCTTGCCGCCGGTAGTGGCCGCCTAACCGGGATAGTGCCTGTCCCGAGACTGTAGCGCCGACAACCATGCCCAGCATCATTGGCGTCATGAAGGTGCCGCTTGCGGACGCAGACGCGCCCAGAACAGCCTGGAAGTAGAGCGGGATGAAGATGATAGCCCCGAACATTGCGAACCCTGTCAGGAAGATGATGAACGACGAGACTGCAACAATGCGGTCTTTGAACATCTGAAGTGGGATTATTGGCTCTTCAGCCTTCATCTCCCACAGCACCAGGGCGGTCAGCATTCCGACGCCAAATGCCAGGGCACCGAGCACCTGCCATGAGCCCCACGGGTATTGCACATTCGCCCAGGCCAACCCAATCAATAGAGGAACCACGCCTGCAATTAAGAGCAACACTCCCAGATAGTCGATCTTGTGCTCTCGACGCTGGATGGCCCCTTGCGGGAAGTACTTCACGAACAGAAATAACACGGGGATGGAGATTGGCACGTTTACGTAGAAGATCCAGTGCCACGATAGGTTGTCGGTTAGGACCCCTCCAAGCAGGGGGCCAAGAATGGCTGATACGCCGAATACACCGGTCATGAAACCCATGTACTTGCCGCGCTCGGCCGGTGGGAAAAGATCAGCAACCGTGGTGAAGGCATTGGCCATCATCACGCCGCCCCCGATGCCCTGAATGGCGCGGAAAGCGATCAGTTGGGTCATCGATTGCGAGAGGCCCGCAAAGATGGAGCCCACCAGAAAGATTACGATGCCTGCCACGAAGAACCATTTGCGTCCGTACATATCGCTGAGCCGCCCGGCGATAGGAACTACGGTTGTGGATGCAACCAGGTAAGAGGTGGTTATCCACGTAAGCCGGTCGAACCCACCCAGATCAAGCACGATGTTTGGGAGTGCGGTAGCGACGATTGTCTGGTCGAGTGACGAGAGGAACAGGGCCAGCATTACGCCAGCCATTGTGAGAATTACATCGCGGCGCGGAAGGGTAGGGAAGTCATCGCCCGCGCCGAAAGTACCCTGAGGAGCCGAGTCCGAAGGCTGCGTTATGGCAGCTTCCTGAGGTTTACCGGTCATTTCATTCCGATGTCTCGTAATTCGACCATAAGTACACGGCAACCGTGCCGCCCGTAACTTTGTTCAGTGTACTCGGGCCGTGGCGATAGTTCGATTGAATCGCCGGGTCACGTAGTGCGGGCTTACAGCCCCCATAATCATCTTGAAGGAGGCACTCTGTTCCACCTGAGGCGTAAGGGGGCGCAGATCACGTCCGCCGCCGCTCAGGCCGGTTTCTTGCCCCACCACTCCATCGGATGACCGTCCGGGTCGTTGGCGTAAAGATGGAGCGAGCCATCACCGTGGGTTTCTGGCCCGTGTGTCGGGTATCCAGCATCGTTTAGCCGGGATTTCAGCGGCTTGATTTCATCCTCGTGGATTGCGAAGACCAGATGGGCCTGATTTACGCTGCTGCGAAATCCCTGGCCGTAGTTGTTATCGAACGGCAGCCCAGATTTCCCCCAGACGCCTGGTTCCCAGAGTCCAAGAAAGTGATCGGGACCGACTTTGATGATTCTTCCGCCCGCTCCGACGTCAACGTCAGCTACCTCATAGCCCACCACTCCAACGTAGAACTCAGTTGCCCGCTCAACGTCCGCAATAACTATGGCAATCTCGGCGTAGCCCAATGAGCGCATTTTGTTTCTCCTGTTTTACTGCGCCAGCGATGTCAACGCATCCAGCAATCGATCACACCCTGTTCTCTTCGTCGATCGAACGTTGGTACTCGGCCACTGTACCGTCCATAACCTCGTTCAGCGTCACCGGCGCGCCAATCTCACCCGACTCCAGCAACGCGTAAGAGAGCGCCAGGGCTTTCATGCCCACGGTAGCGTCTACCTCGGGCTGCTCGCCTGAAATGGCGCACCGGGCGAACTCCTCGTACTCGATCGCAAGCAGCGTCCGGTCGGCCTGTTCGAACGGCATATCGTAGGCGGAAATGGGGGCTGCGCCGAAGTAGGCAGCGGTGATGTCGTCGTGCCTGAAGTCGGCCGGAACCATGCTCAACAGATCATCGCCGGAAATCTTGCGATCATCTCCATCTAACTGAATAACGGCGCCGTTCACTCCCGACCGTGGTCCCGGCATTGTCATGGTTCCAAGTGAGCCGTGAATCGTGCCCATCGCAAATTGGTGAGCCTTAACTGCCTCTGAGACCGTGAAGTTGCAGATCGCTCCAGACTCGAAACGGATTACTCCGAATCCGGAGTCGATTGCGTCCACCTGCACGGCCTCGTTTTCGGCCTGGATGTCATCCGTCCGGTGACCATAGAACTTCTTCAGGTTAGCGTTCATCTCTCGCCGGTACCTGGTCGTTTCAAAAATTCCGGTCTCGGCGTAGATACGGGTCGCATCGCCCAGATAGAACAGGAGCAGGTCCGCCGCGTGCACACCGGCATCGATCACCATTCCACCGCCCCGGCTCTTCATCGCTCGCCATGCGGTGTTGTGCATCAGTGTGTCGCCACCACCAAGATGCACGTCCATGGCCATCCGAGGCTGGCCAATCGCG
The DNA here is from genome assembly GCA_013204555.1 of Chloroflexota bacterium. Lineage (GTDB taxonomy): Bacteria > Chloroflexota > Dehalococcoidia > Lucifugimonadales > Lucifugimonadaceae > UBA1151. Next base: position 39,893 of record JABMNO010000013.1, read on the forward strand.
CCATTGTCGATTAGCGCCTTCGCCAGCCGACAGAGGGGATCGCGACGATAGTTCTCAGCCACCGAGAGGATCTTGCCAGACTTTTGAGCAGCATCTCGCATTCGACGGCCCGCTTTGAGGGTGATGCCAATCGGCTTCTCCGTCATCACATGCAGCCCGGCTTCAAAGGCAGCTTCAGCAAAGGTGTGGTGCATCCGTGTGTCGGTGACGATATCGAGCAGGTCAAGCGGCTCTGCAGCCAGCATGGCGTTGAAGTCGGTATACACCTTTGGCCGACGTCCAAGATGCTCTTCAGCAACATCTGCCACGTGTCGGGCTGCAGCCTCGTTCACATCGCACACCGCGATCATCTCAAGCGAGTCGAACTTCTTGCTGTGTTCGATAAATCCGTGCAGATGGCGTAGTCCCATGCCACCACAGCCCACAAGTGCGATATTTAGTGCCAAAGTAAAGGTCTCCTTCGATGAATTCGTACCGCGGGTTTCATTGTCCGCAGTGGTTGTTGGACGGGTGGCGCCTAAACAGACAGTCCCCCGTCGAGCACCAGCGCCTCGCCGTTGGTGAATGATGATGCGTCTGAGCATAGCCAGACAACCGCTGCTGCAACTTCTTCCACGGTCCCTAGCCGCTTCATGGGTGAGTAGGATGCCAATCGCGCCTCGCGCTCAGTATCATGCTGGGCTAGTCGGTCCACCATGTCTGTTTTCGTGAAGCCTGGGCAGACCGCGTTCACTCGAATTCCCTTGCTGCCGTACTCCAGCGCCGCGACTTTCGTCATGCCAATAACAGCATGTTTGGAAGCGGTGTATGCCGATTGTCGGAACATGCCCCGAAGGCCGGCAACTGAGGCGTCGTTCACAATCACACCGTGGCCCTGCGACTGCATCTGAGCCAACTCATACTTCATACAGCTAAACGTTCCGACCGTGTTCACGGCCAGCACACTCTGAAATTCATCCAGCGTGTAGGCGCTGATGGGTTGGCTTGGTCCTTCGATACCAGCGTTGTTGAAGGCGAAGTCGAGTTGGCCGTATTCGGCGACGCAAGCCTCGACCATCGCTCGAACTGCGGTCTCATCTGTCACATCCGTTGGGACCGCCAGGGAGTTACCGCCGCTCCTAATGATCTCGTCCACCAGACTGGCAAGCTCAGGTCCCCGACGTGCAGCGACGACTACCGAAGCACCCGCCGCCACCATAGCTATTGCCGTGGCGCGACCGATTCCTGAACTGGCCCCGGTAACCAGTCCAATCTTGCCCGCTAACTCACCGCTCATAGAGCCGCCTCATGGTGCATTTCAATGCCTCCGCCGCTGCTGTTGAAACAAAGGTCCGTTTCTGAGTTTCCGGATTCCTTATTCGAGTTCAGCGTCATCCGAGTGCTCAATTGCCCACGCGATCCCTCCGAACTCTCTTCCTTCCCAGTACTTCTGTGCTCGATGGTGCTCATCAGGTCCGAATTCGCCACCCGCCGCCAGATAGGCTTCCAGTAGTCGATTCCAGAACTGCTCTCCGAAATATTTGGGTGCGGCGAAGTCATGAGCGCTGTCGCCTATCTCTATATGTGCCCAGTCCAGGACGCCCGACAAACCACCTTCCTCATCGATCAGCAGGTTACCGTGCCACAGGTCGTGATGACATACGCGCGCTTCATACCGTCTCATGTGATCGTCTGAGCGGAAGTCACCCCACCACTCCTGTACGTGCGCGAACTCGCTGTAGGGCAACCTTTCACGTAACACGGGCAATACGATATCTTCCGCACCAATTAATCTCTCAGTGGCGTCAACATCTCCAATTCCGCTCGCCCTCGCCTCTGAGACTGGCGCAGAATGCAATTGGGCCATGAATCGGCCGAGGGCATGGGCGAACGATATAGGTGGCTCGATACCCCACTTCGGATTGTGGCCCGATAATTTTGGGTACCCGAGTGCTCCATGAGGTAATTCGTTGACTGGTTCTGTGTACCAACGCGGTGTAGGCACGACCGGATCGACAAAACTTCTTATGAACGGCAACGCGCGCATCTCCAGTTCATATCCAGTCGCTGCTTCGAGTGACGTACCGACCCGCATCAGCACTCCACCTGCCGTTTCTACCGCCACACTTCGGAAACCGTGGCCGATAAATCTCAGAGGCCCGATCGGACACAGTTCTGGAAAGGAATGCTCCAATGCCCAGGTGAGATCTTCTAATTCTTCTGCCCGAGTCTGGTAACTCATGTGGACGACGCTATCATCAGATTCGCAAAACCGATGGAATCGGTGGCTGCCAGAGGGTGGGGTACTGATTTCATTGGCCGGTGACTGAGGTGATCAACTGACGCAATTCAATCTTCCTTGACTCGCCACAAAAAGAGGCCCCGGCAGCGTTGCCGGGGCCTCTCAATATTATCTGCGCGTGCTTACCAGCGACCCCCGCGGTCTCCACCGCGATCACCGCGATCGCCACCACCACCGCCACCACCACGTGGCTCTCGCTCGCGTGCTTCGTTGGCGCTGATTTCACGGCCATCGAGCATAGCGCCGCTCAGGGCGGAAATAGCGTTGTTGGCTTCGGCATTGTCTGGCATTTCAACGAAGCCGAAACCCCGTGAGCGACCTGACATCCGGTCTGTAATTACACGGGCTGAGTCCACAGTGCCATGCGCCGTAAAGGCCGCATTGAGGGAGTCATCCGTGGTGTCGTAGCTAAGGTTGCCTACGTAAATATTCAACTACCTGCTCCTCCGCAATAGGTGCGGATTCGTCTAATTCGCATCAATCCGCACTCAAGTCCTAGACCTCGCGCGAGGCGGCGCCGGGGAGCATGTGCAGTGATCATTGCGCACAGTCATCATCGGTGCCGTAAACCTTATGATGACCGCCAAATCTCTTTACGGCTCAGCAATTATATCAATGTTCAATCGCCCTCTGGAGAGCAAAGGGTCCGTAGGTTTCAGCAAATCGAGTGGATCACCATAAGATTTCATGGTCACTCTTTTTAAGGGCGCCATCACCTAGATTCAGGTAAGAGGAAGAAGTGGACCTGAACTCGGTCGTTTGACTCATGTTCCGTGCAACGAACGTATCCACTTCTGGAAATTCAACAGTCGAGGAAATGTCCGATAGGGCCATCACGCTTAAAACAACAGGGGCAGGATTCATGCCTGCCCCTGTCGATGCGATCGATTCTTTAGATTCAGTTCAGGTCTATCACTGTATCGAGCTGTGAAGGAAGCGTGCGCTGGAGGTTCAGTACGGCGCCGGATGGGGGTTTCACCTCAAGAGTGAACTCACTGTTCGCCTTGAGAACTGTAGCCCCTGAGACCATTCCACCGGAGCTCATGTACGTTGTTGAGGATGCAGAAGATATCGATGAGACCGCGTTGTTTCTGTTGAGGAGCCAGACGGTTATTTCGGCTTTCTCATTTGCTTCCAGCAAGTCATCACCATCGTTGTTGCCCAGCCACGTTATGGACCATGGGACGTCACTCAAGTGCTGGTTCTTGTCCGAATATGAAATAACTGTCACGGACTCAGCACCCGTAGAAACATCGGGGTCGGTAGCGGCGTTGTCTGCTGTGTAGTCAGGAGTCAGATCGACTGACTCCCCGGCGATTGCATTTGAAACCGATAACGTGAGCTTGTAGACCGTTGTAGTAGAGTCCGGCAGCGTCGCTTTATAGGCGACAATACTTCCTCTTGGTTCAATAGAGGACTGTGCCTCCTGGATTCCCGCGTACACCGTCTCTTTACTTCGCTCTGAAGCAAAAATGCCGGTTGAGAGCACCGTAAATGCAAAGACGGACGCGACCACCACAAACGCAATCAGTATGATCGCTGTTTCGAGGCCGGTGATGCCCTTCTGGCGATCACTGAGATGAGTAGCTGAATTCATGAGTATGTTTTCCTCTTCCACCACTTGAGGTCATCCCCCTGCGGTTCTATTCGCGCACAGCGACGTCCATGTCAAAGGCACTGACATGATTGTCACGTGACCTGGGTCAGCGGAATAGGAGGGAATTGGGCCATTTCATTATGTGGGTTACCCACAGATTGGCCTTCGGAAAATGCGCAAGCAGAGTCAATTGGTGACACTTGTCAGTGGACCGCAAGTGGTTAATTCTTCTGAAACCGGGCATCCGTTTATCCGCTGGTCTGCACCAATGTCCCAAGCATCAGGATCACAATTGCGATCGCGATGAGCACCGTGCCCACGTTTTCAGACAACCACCCGGGACCTTCATCGCCGCCCGGGGTGATGCTATACGTGAGATTGGGGTCGGCTGGTCGCTCACGCTTTCGTGGCCGAGAAGATCGCTTGTTGGACATCGTCGCCTCCATGAACTTCTGGGTGAAAACGTCGCTAATCAATACCAACCCTACTCAGCGACCACCGCCTCGGTATCGCCAAGCAGATCTACCAACCGACGCATGTCAGCTTCCGGCAACGAAGGATCCTCCAGCGCCGAGATATTTGACTCGAGATGCTTGAGATTCGATGTGCCACTGAGTACGGTCGACACAGCGGGATTGGACGCGGCGTACTTGTAGGCTGCGCTCGCAACGGAATCGACTCCATCGTGGACCAGCCAGTCCAGAGGCCGGTCGTCCGGGACCGAATCGGCTGGGATCACGCCATCACGCTTCCAGCCTGCAAACAACTCACGAAGTCGGTCTTCGTGAGAAATGTAAGTCCGGACCGCCGCCATTACTATTACACCGGTGCCGGTCTCGGCGGCTAACGGCAGCGCTTCTTTGGCCGCAGACTGGCTCAACATGTTGTGCTTTAGCATCACAACTTCCCAGAGTTCAGGATCAGTCTTGAGCGCGTGAACGACAGCATCATGCCACGGGTCCTGCCGCGCCCACTCGCTAAATCCCCAGTGTCGGACCTTGCCTGACCGGGTGATCTCAGACATCACCGGAGCGTATCGATCAACCAGCTCGGCGTAGTAGCTCACGTGGAGTCCATGAAATTGCATCACATCTATGTAGTCCGTCTTCAACCGCTGAAGTGCTCCATCAACGGCCTCTGTCAAATCACCAGGCTCTTGCGCTATTTCGAACCCGTCTGGTGCGAAGTTCTCCTGCGGCCACTTGGTAGCGATCACATACGAATCCCTGGGAATCCCTATTAGCGCACGCCCCAGAATCTCCTCAGCGTTGCCGTATCCTGCCGAGGAGTCGATGAGATTGATGCCCATATCCAGCGCACCGCGAATAAGGCGGTCTTGCTCTTCGGAACTCATGCCGGAGTTCTGGCCGAGTTGGCGGGCTCCACCTGTGCCATAGCTGGCAAGGGACACTCTGACGCCAGTGTTTCCGAGTTGTCGGTACAGCACTTACGATCTGTTGGTCATGGCAACGTTTCTGGCGGCAAGAGCTTCAAGCGCACGTGGCACATCGACCACCCACGGCCCTTCAACGGATAGGCCAATCTCAATGTGCTTACCGGGAAGCAGCGATATCTCACGCTCTCCATCAAGCGCGAGCATGCCCGGCTTTAGCTCGATGGTGATTCGGTCATCGGGATCCATGGTGGTCCATTCGGTAATCCCAACTTCATGCACTGTGCCCGGTCCCGTGGGGGCGAGGACCTTCCGCTCAGAGCGGTCATCACCCAATACGATGTGCATTCCCTCGGGATCATCAAGGCGAACTCGTTTGAGGTGCGCGCCCAATGCGGATATGCCAATGCAGGCAGGCTCAGCCCTCGTCAGAAATACGTCTGTTAGCGTTCCCAGGTCCCACACAGCACGCGTGCCAGCGAACAACTCTTTTGATACCGCTGCATCAACAAGCGCTATGTCCTCCAGTTCACCATCAATGAAGATTTCAAGACGCTTACTGCGCCTGCTCGACTCTTCACGCGTGACCTTCCCGCTCGCCACTGCCCCAGCCGCAATGCCAGCTAGCGTTCCCTCAACCATCTGCGGAAACACGTTGTTGGTTCCGGTTGAGATCGCCACCATTGGGATTTCGCCGCCCGCCGTGGCTACATTGCGATTTGTTCCATCTCCGCCAAGCGTCACAATGCAGCCAACGCCATCTTCAACAATCGCGGCTGCAGCTCGGGCGGTAGCTCCGCCATGTTCAGCCGGGGGCATCTGAACGTATTCAGTCTTGATGTCACCTTCAAACTCGCGGGCGGCCGCATATGTGAGGCCAGAAGACTCAGGCATTGCAAAAACACGCTCAACGCCCATCGACCGCAACCCTGCATAGACGCGCAGAAGCGTGTTCGATTTCTCCTGATCGGAAACGACGCGGCCCTGCGCCACAAGTCGGCGTATGTCCTTGCCCGCAGAAGGGTTGGCTATGATGCCGACGCTAATCATGGAAGCTCCTCACTTGATCGGTCTCCAACTTTCGTCCGCGTTATTCGGCTATCCATCCGGGGTCTGAAAGGTAACGAGATACCGACTGAAGGAAGTCACCGGCTGGCGCACCATCCCACGCCCGATGATCGAACGTGAGGCCAAGCCACATCATTGATCGCGCAGTTACTTCACCATTGACGATTGCAGGCTTTTCCGCGATTCGTCCAAGACCGAGAATTCCGACTTCTGGTGGGTTGAGCAGTGGATTGAACGCATCTACGCCGTAGTGACCCAGGTTGGTCACGCTGAATGTGCCGCCTGAGTAGTCGTCCATGCTTACGGAGCCATCACGCACGCGCTTCGCGACATCTCGTACAGCCTGCGCAACTTCAAGTGCTGACTTCTTATCCGCGTCATGCACCACTGGAACGACAAGGCCGTCTTTGACCGCCATGGCGAAGCCAACATTTACAGGTTCAATCATTCGGACTTCGTCGCCGGTGAAATGGGCGTTAGCCCTTGGGTGCTCGGACAACGCCCGTGCAACCACCTTGATCACAATGTCCTGGAACTGCGGCCGGATACGGTCCCGTCGCCATTCCCGCACCAGCTTTTCCACCAGCGCCTGCGCTGCAGTGACATCGACCTCCGTCGTCAGAGTGACAACTGGAATTTGACTGCTCTCGGTCATGCGACGAGCGATAGTCGCGCGCAGCCCCGTGAGCTTCTCTACTTCTTTTGCCGGAGGACCGGAATACGCTGGCGCAGCCGGAGCGCCTCCGCCAGCAGCGGCGGCACGTACATCATCTTCAGTTACGCGTCCGCGTGGGCCCGTGCCAGATACTGTGCTGAGATCGACTCCCAACTCCTTCGCAACGCGCCGGGCTATTGGCGTGACCTGCTGACGATCGCCACCGCCGCCTGAAGCAGCCGGGCTCTGTGCCGCAGGAGCTGGGGCCGCTGCCGGGGCAGGAGCGGCCGACGCACCGGATGATAGTGGCTCTGGCAGATCCGCCTCTTCTCCCTCAGCAAGAATCACAGCCAGAACAGAGCCTGTAGCAACCACCATGCCCTCAGGAACAACAATTCGGGCAAGGATGCCTTCTTCCGCAGCCTCAACCTCTCCGTTGACCTTGGACGACTCGATCTCGACCAGCGCATCGCCCTTGGCAACAGCGTCGCCTTCGGACTTGAGCCATTTGAGCACGAGGCCATCATTCATGCCCATTCCCCACTGGGGCAGAAGTACGTCGTAAGGCATTGTCACTCCCTGTGTGACCGGTTGTGGCCGCCAGATTAATCCAGAATGAATTGATGCGGGTGGTCACGTGAATTATTTCGCCCGGCGAGTATAGCAATTGGAGGCGAAGTATCTAAGCCTTTTTACGTCTGGTCAGCCAATGCGAGCAGGAGTTTCTCGCCGCTTTCAAGGTCTGGAGCTACTACAACGCAAATTCTGCCGCCCGCGTGAAGCTGCAATAAAGTGGTGCCCTGATCGCTCTGCCAGCCGAAGGTTGTTTCGTCGTTGGCCAGCAACACATACTCGTCAGAACGGTCTAATGCAGCGGCCAGAGTTCCTGCGAATTGAGCAGCATCTTCCAGTGGGTCATCCCACTCAATAATCGCCGCAAAGGCGCGTTCACCGGCGGGCCCATCCAGTAATGCGAACCTATCGCCAGCCCATCCAGCCGCTGCGATCTCGGCGTCAGCGCTCCCAAGTGACTCCAGCCACAGCGCAATCATGAACTCGCCAAGAACGTTCTTGTGAAACAGCGACCATCCTTCGCCAGGGAATCCTGCCAGATCCGGTAGTTGTACATCAATTGGAATCTCACCCGCGAGATACTTCTCTGGATGGAGAATCTGTTCAGTGGAGGCCGGCAACGTGACGTAAGAATTCAAGAGTTGTGAATCTGAGAGACGATCCACAAATTCAGCGCCCTCCAGGTACGGAAACTCCAGCGACCGCTGAAGCGGGAGTGGTGCGTCAGGAATGTCAGACAGCGTCTCCGTGAGGGTATCGATTGAGGCGAGAATGCGGTTAACGCTAACGTTCTCAAGCAGGTACTGAGTCTGCAGGGATGTTGCGTCCCCTTCAATAAGGGCCACCAGCGCCAACTCAGCGTCCCTGTTGCCCTCCACATTCTGCTGAAGTTGATCGAGGTCGAATCGGTCATCCTGGACGAGATGGTAGTACTCGTGGGAATACGTCACCTCTTCAAGCAGAGAGAGTTCACTCGTTTCGTCATCTTCCACAACGAACAGCTGATCGGTCTCGCTCTGATACAACCCGACGACCTGCGTGCCGTAGAGAATCTCATATTCGCCGGTCAGGTCGAGATCGCCATCAACCATCCCAAGCAGTTTGAAGAGCCGGTCGTCGATCTCAATCGCCTCCCGAACCTCGGCACTTGCGAATTCGACCGCCAGGTGATCTTGCAGCTTCTCTCGAGAAAGCAACTGCCGATCGACAATTCCATCAGGCTTGTAGCCTCGAATCAACGCCACAGCATCCTGGATTGCATCGAGTTGGGGAGCGATGGATTCAGGAATCGCGACTCCACCTGCAATTGGGATGAACTTCGGGGACGGGGCAACAGTTTGTGCAATAGTGGGGGGCGCGGTTTTGAAGTCGGCCACCGAAGTCTTGGTGGCCGCGAGTTCGGAAGACGATGAACTACACGCCGTCGCAACGAAAATGGCGAACAGAAGCAGCGTGACGGAGATTCTGGATATTCTGCTGGCTGTTCTCATCATTCGATATTACGCATATCTCACAGTTGAAGGATCGGACAATGGCGGCGACAAATCGATGTGCATGGGCTGGCGAAGACCCACTGATGGTCAAGTATCACGATGAGGAGTGGGGCACACCCCTTCACGATGATCGAGCACTGTTCGAGTTCCTGATACTAGAAGGAGCACAGGCAGGACTATCGTGGATCACCATCCTCCGAAAGCGCGAAGGGTACCGGGAAGCGTTCGATAACTTCGACGCCTCGGCTATCGCGGAATACGGTGATGAGAAAGTTCTGGAGCTACTGGCAAACCAAGGCATCATCCGAAACAAGCTCAAGGTGGCCGCATCGATTACCAACGCGCGACTATTTCTCGAGATCCAGAAAGAGTCTGGAAGTTTTGACGCCTACCTCTGGGGGCTGGCGCGAGGTGAGACCGTAACCAATAAATTCGAGTCGCTCGACCAGATCCCTGCAACTACAGACGTATCCGACGCTATGAGCAAAGCAATGAAGAAGCGCGGCTTTAAGTTTCATGCTTATCCGTTTGACTGACACGACCACAAGATGTAGTGTTCACCCGATTCATACCGAACCGGGGGATACATTTTCGTGCTCAACACAATCTCTGAAC
>JABMNO010000014.1 GCA_013204555.1 Chloroflexota bacterium
ACAGACAAGTGGTCGACTCTAATGGCCGAATTGTCTGCTTAAATCGCGCGATTGATCCTGTATTTGAGTCGCCCTGATTGCCAAGGGAGCGCTGAGTTCTGACAGAACCGGGAGCTATTACCTCCTGCTTTGCAAAATCCGACAAAGGCAAGAAGTAAGCAACTCTTCTTCAGCTAACAGTTCAAAACACAAGAGGCCGGGCAGCAATGCTCGGCCTCTTTGCGCACGATTTCGATCGGGACGGGCAGTGATCTCTGGTTGCGGGAGCACGACGTATTCGAAGATGAGCGTGGACCTCGAACCGAGGTAAATTAGAGATCGGATATTCTCGTGGTCAACACGTATTGCAAGTAGCGAACCGAACTCCCTGCCCAGTCCCCACGCGAAACGTGGTAGGAGGTTGACAGCTAAGCCCGTGCATCGGGACGAATCTGGGTGGACCAACTTGGATGAAACGTGGCACATTCAGATACGGGATACACGGCGTAGGACGATCACAGACGCGTGAATCCAGATTTTAGGGCCGCGGTCACTGGGTAGGCTTGCTACCCGATTTGCTACCGCACTTGCTACCACCCCATTGCACAAGTCGACACGATATCCAGTCATCTCGGCCCAATCTCAATACAGAACGGTACTCTTGGGTACCCGTTGACACCGAAGTCGTCGAACTTTTAATCCGCAGGTCGAGGGTTCGAGTCCCTCAGAGCCCAGGGGCCTACTGACGCCCGTTGCGGGGAGCCATCCAGGTGCGGCTCTCGCTGGCAGGCCATTACGAATCCCGAAATGGATCCCATCTAGCCGCGTAAACTATCCTGACTAATCAAGAGGCACGGTTATGGTTATCGCCAGACCGCTCTTTTCCCTCCCAAAGGGAGAGGGGGTAAATCAAGGGAGAGGCGGCGTTTTGATGGTGTTGATATTCGATATCGAAAGGTGAAAAGTGGCTACTGATTTCAATCTAAGACCGGCGATTGCCTACGGTGCCAACACCACGGATGAGGCACTTCGAACGGCCGCGCAGTACGGCATTGAAGACGCTGTTGTTTACTACGGCCCCGGTGACGGCAGACTGCCTGACTTTCAGGACTATGTGAGGCTGCGTCTTCGGTTCGAGACGTATGGCCTCAAGATCATCGCCATTGAAGGTGGGTTCTCACCGAGTAGACAGTGGCACGATGTTGTTTTTGGTGGCCCACGCCGGGACGAGATGATTGAGCAACTTCAGGACCAGGTGCGGTTCATGGCCCGTGCCGGCATCCCGATCTATGGCTACAACTGGATGCCCAATTCCTGGGGCAGAGCGAAGCCAGTGACGATTCGCGGTGGCGCTATGGGAACGGCGTACCAGTGGGACTTCGACAAAGAACGCCGGCCTCTCATGTACGGCGAGCCGATGTCTGAAGAGAACATGTGGGACTGCATCAAGTACTGGATCAAGGCGATCACCCCGGTGGCGGAAGAAGAAGGCATTCGACTCGGAATCCACCCTGAAGACCCGCCCGTTGAAGATCGAGGCGGCGTTCCCGGTCTTCTGCGTAGTTTCGATGCGTTCAAGAGACTGATGAGCTTCTCTGACTCTCACTACAATGCCATCGAATTCTGCCAGGGAACGTTCTCAGAGATGCCGGGCGAGGACATCTACGAGATGATCGAGTACTTCGCTAAGCGGGACAAGATTCTCTACGTCCACTTCCGCAACGTGTCAGGTCAGGCTCCCAGCTTCAACGAGGAGTTCATCAACACCGGCTACGTGGATATGAAAAAAGCTATGCGGACGTACCGAGACGCGGGCTACAAGGGTTCGTTTATTGATGACCACTGCCCGATCATGGAGGACGACGCAGATTTCCCCGGCAACCTGGGCGGCTACCGGTCACGCCTGTTCGCGCAGGGCTACATTCAGGGCGTGATTGACGGTGTAGCGAGAGAGGTTGATTACGGCGGTCCAGTCGGCGCTGCGGGCGTCAACGGGGGTGCAGCATGAGAATTGGCATGGGACGCAACAGCGCCAGTGACGCACAGGCACTTCGATTCATGGCGCAGCTCGGTATTCAGGATGTGGTGCTCAACACCCCGCCGGTACCAGTGAAGAACGGCAAGTGGGAGCTTGTAGACATCGTTGCTCTCAAGAACCGTGTTGAAGAGTTCGATCTGAAACTCACCGCTATTGAGAACACCCAGATCGATATGCGTCACCACCTCATAACCGGTGGACCAATGTTCGACGAGCAGCTTGAGAACATGGTCGAAACGATCAAGAACATCGGACGGGCCGGCATCCCGATGTACACGATGAGTTGGCGCTACCCGCGCTACTACCGAACTGGCCACGTGGATATCGGCCACGGCGCTATGGGCACGGCGTACGACGCGTCGGTCGAAAACTGGCCTGACGTGCTGGACTGGGAGTTGACCGAGGAGCGTGCGTGGGAATGTCTGGAGACGTGGGTCAAGACCGTAACGCCGGTTGCTGAGGAGTACGGCGTGCGAATTGGAATGCACCCGGTCGACCCACCAATGCCAGTGGTAGCGGGTGTGCCACAGCTACTCCACAATTTCGAGGGCTACAAGAGACTGATAGAGATCGTCGACTCACCCGCCAACGGCATCCTGCTCTGCCAGGGTTCATTCTCGCAAATGGCAGGCGCAGACAAAGAAGGCGGCCCAAGCATCTACGAGATGATTGAGTACTTCGTGAAGCGGAACAAGGTCCTGTACGTCCACTTCCGCAATGTCTCTGGCACGGTGCCCAAGTTCCATGAGACGTTCATCAACACGGGCCACGTGGATATGTACCGAGCGATGCGTATCTACGCGGAGAATGGATTCGACGGCTTCTTCATGGATGACCACGTGCCACACACAGTTGGCGACACGGATTACGGCCACAGGGCCAAGGCGTACGCTAACGGGTACATTCAGGCGCTCATCGAAACCGTAACCAACACGTCGCTCCACGGCGCACATTAACTAAGGAATTCCAGCACATGCGCATTGGCTTCAACTTCCTTGCCTCCGGCTTCAACACCCCCGCCGGTCAATCGGAAACCAACCTCGACGACTTCCTTACGTTTGCGGCCCAGTACGGCGCTAGCGACGTTGTGTTGCAGTCGTACGATAAGTGGGGCGCGGTCCCGGGCACTGAGCGATGGGAGTTCGCAGACCTCCTGAAGTTACGAATGCAGGTGGAGTCGCACGGTCTGCACCTTGAGGCATTAGAAAACGTGCCCACGGCCTTCTACGATCACATCATGCTGGGTGGTCCGAAGCGTGATGAGCAGATCGAGAACATGATTCACACCGTCCGCAGCATTGCGAGGGCAGGCATACCGATCTTCGGTTACAACTGGATGCCGTCCAACGTCTGGCGCACCTCGTTTCACACGCTCAACCGCGGTGGCTCAAAGGTTTCAAGCTACGACCACCACGAACACGTCAACGCGCCGTACACACATGGTCGTGAGTTCACTGAAGAGGAGATGTGGGGCAATCTGGAGCACTGGATAAAGATCATCACGCCGATCGCCGAGGAAGAAGGCGTCCGGCTGGGCATCCATCCGCCAGACCCACCTGTGAAGTCGGTTGGCGGAATTCCAAGACTGCTCACAGGGTTCGACGAATACAAGCGGCTCATCGAGATCGTGGATTCGCCGTCGAACGCCATCGAGTTCTGCCAGGGTACGTTCTCCGAGATGGAAGACGCGGCTGATGGCGGCATCTACGACATGGTCCGCTACTTCGGTGAGCGAAATAAGATCCTGTACGTCCACTTCCGCAACGTCTCCAATCCGGGCGAGCCATTCCAGGAAGAGTTCATCAACACCGGACACGTCAACATGTACAAGATGATCAAGATCTATCAGGAGGTCGGATTCCCCGGCGTGCTGGTGAACGACCACGTGCCAGACACCATTGGCGATACTCAGTGGGGCCATCGTGGCCGTGCGTACGCCAATGGGTACATCCAGGCGCTGATGGACGTGGTGGCCGAGGAAGAGGCTACAGCGGCCGAAGCCGAGAGCGTCTCAGATGCCGCAGGTGCCCCCAACACCGTATACGGGCCTGATGCCACCGTGAGCCACGGAATCCCGCTTGGTGAGAGCAGTCAACAGCCTGAACGGTCGATATTCGCGCCGCCAGGCCCAGCAATGATCGAAACCCCAAACCCCGCGATGCTGCCCGAAGGAGATACTGATGCCCCAACTGACGAAGGCAGAGATCGATCAACTGCTGGCGACGCCGATAGTCGCGAGACTGGCGACGGTTCAGCCTGACGGTAGTCCGTACATAGCGCCGGTCTGGGAGTACTGGGACGGGGAGTCTATGTTCATCATTCCACGCGGCAAATCAAAATTCGTCGAGTTCATCAAGGCGAACCCACGGGTGGCGGTCTCGTGTGCCGATGACATCAACCCCGATCACTCACGGGTATTGCTTGAAGGCACCATCGAAATCGTTGAGGGGCCGGTGAGGATGGAGGGCCGTGGGCTGGAGATTGGCACGGAGATGGTGCAGCGCTACAGCGGTGAGGCCGGACTCGCCTATCTGGAGAAAACGCGAGACAACCTGCGGTACCTGCTGAAGCTCACGCCTGACAAAATTACAAGCTGGCGCGGAGAGTGGCACAGCCGATACGCGGAAGACCGCGCATAGCGCGACACATACTGGGAAACAGACGTCTGCGCTCTCAGAAAACAATCTTGCGCTAGACGATTCCAACGAGACTACTTACCCGCGCTACCTCATATGATTCAGCAATAATCATGCACAAAGTAACGATAATCGTTATTCACAGATAGATATATCTGTGGAAAACAGGTGAATAACCCCTGTTGCATCACCTAATTCGTACCGCTAGTATTCATATCAACGTTTCCGGGGAGGTAACTCCCGGGAAACAACGGGGCGGGAAGCGCGATTACTTCGGTGATCAAGCGGAAAGCTTCGGACCGGATCAGCCGCTGAACAGGCCACGGTATAGCAGCCGTAGGATTCGATGGTAGAAGGTGGATCGTAAGTCGCAAGATGAACGATCGTCGGTAAGCTAGCCGACATCACTGGAAACCTGAGAGACAGTTCTCCAATCCGGTCCCACCCTTAGGGGTGAATAAAGGGGTAATCCATCTGTTGGATCGACCAGGGTGACGGTAAGCTCGATCACCCTGAGTCTGGTAGCTCCAGACGTGAAAGATGGTTAGTCGACGTAGCGCACCGTGGCGGGCCAAACCCTCGCTAAGGGTGATCATGGAGAGCGGTCGTCGTCGAGGAATACGGTCGGGAGTCGAGTGAAGTGCCTTCGGGCATCAAACCACGGCACACCGACCGTTTTCGCGTCTGCTGAAATCGCCCGAGCCGCAATCACCGCCGCAACGATACGTAGGGGTGTCTGCGGTAGCTGCACCCCGGATTTTGACGCTGACATTTCACCATTGGCCAGATACTCAATTCGAGCTATGTTGCTTGCGTGCAACCCTACAGACGCCGAAATTCCCTCCGCCTGGCCGATTACGACTACGCGACACCCGGCTATTACCACGTGACGGTTATCGTGGCTGGCCGACTGCCTCTGTTGGGCGAGATGAAGGATGAAACATCTGAGCCGTCGTCGTCGGGATTAACGGTCATCGATTCCTGGAACGAGTTGCTTTCGTTCTACCCGTGGGTCTGGCTCGACGAATTTGTGGTGATGCCAGACCATATTCATGGAATCATCCGAATCTCTGATGTCGAAGAACGGCAGTCTCTTTCGATAGTCATGAGAAAGTTCAAATCATCATCATCTTTGGTGGTGAATCGTAACCTTGGCCGAAAGGGAACATTGTGGCAACGGGGTTTCTTTGATCGGGTAATCAGAAATGATCGCGAGTTGAATGCGACGCGAGCGTACATCCGAAACAATCCGGTGAAAGAGAGCCTCATCTTGCCAGGTAATATCGACGTTGAAAATCGCGTGATCAATCACCGTTGTAATCGAAAACCGGGGCGCAGCTATCGCAGACGCCCCTACGTGTGACTGCGCCGTGCGTGCGTTGCTGTCGCGAATACAGTTGACCGTTCCTCCTATTCCAGCGTAATTTGACGCCGCGCATTTCAATCCATGGAGGACATAGCAATGGCGACCGTAGGCGAAGGCGATTTCAGATATGAACTGGACGATACGTGGCCGAATATTCCCGAAGGATGGGAGTTGAGCCTCTGCTCAGATGTGGCGGTCGACTCACGCGACCGTGTGTTCGTATTCAACCGTGGCATCCATTCTGTTGCTATCTTCGACGCCGATTCCGGGAACTTTCTGAGTTCCTGGGGTGAAGGCAACTTCAGGGAGCCACACGGAATATTCATCGGCCCCGACGACTCCGTATATCTCACCGACCGGCAGGCGCACGTCATCACGAAGCACACGCCCGAAGGCGAAATCCTGATGGAGCTTGGGACCCGCGACTACGCGATGGTCACCGTCGACAATCGTGGCAACCACGGTGAGCCGTTCTGCCAGCCGTCTGGTGTTGCGCTCAACTCCGAAGGGAAGCTCTTCTGCTCCGACGGATACGGCAACTTCCGAGTACACCGCTTCTCAGCCGACGGCGAACTGGAACTTAGCTGGGGAATGCCCGGCAAAGGGCCAGGAGAGTTCGCTCTACTGCACCAGGTAGCTATCGATGCACGCGGTCGAGTGCTGATCGCAGATCGCGAGAACCAGCGCGTTCAGATTTTCGATCAGGACGGTGGATTTATAGAAGAGTGGGCTGATGACGTTCGTGGCCCGGGTGATTTCTACATCAAAGATGATGTGATCTTCATGGTGGAGCAGGGCGCACCGACAGGCGTGACCGTGTTCGATCTGGATGGAAAGATCATCACCCGCTGGAGAGGCGCCGAAAACGGTACAGAGGCCCCCCACGGCATCTGGGGTGACTCAAAGGGCAACCTGTTCATCGCGGAGATCGGTCAGGCAGGCCACGGACAACGGATGCGGAAGTACGCGAAGGTCTAGATTTGTCCCTTCTCCCTGTGGGAGAAGGCTAGGATGAGGGCGCGTTGGTTGATCAGTGACGTCCCATTGTGCAGCACGCCCTCACCTCAATCCTCTCCCACAGGGAGAGGAAGTAATTCATTGGAGGAAACAGCAATGACGATTGTTGGCGATGGCGATTTTCGATACGAACTAGATGAGACCTGGCCGAATATCCCTGAGGGCTGGGAGCTAGGCCTCTGCTCAGACGTCGCCGTCGACTCTCGTGACCGCGTATTCGTGTTCAACCGGGGTATCCACTCGGTCGCCATATTTGACGCCGCATCTGGCGACTTCCTGACATCGTGGGGTGAGGGCAAATTCAAACAGGCGCACGGAATATTCATTGGGCCAGACGATTCTGTGTATCTCACGGATCTTCAGGCTCACGTTATCACCAAACACACGCCGCAAGGCGAACTACTCATGGAGCTAGGGCGACGCGACTTCGCCTCCATCACTGTGGACACCCTTGGTAATTACGGAGCGCCATTCAACCAGCCTTCCGGAGTGGCGTTGTCCGCTGAAGGCAAACTGTTCTGCTCGGACGGCTATGCCAATTTCAAGGTGCATCGCTTCTCTGCAGATGGCGAACTTGAGTTGTCCTGGGGCATTCCGGGTACAGGCCCTGGTGAATTCGCATTGCTTCATAACGTTGTCGTTGACCCACGAGGCCGTGTGCTCATCGCTGACCGAGAGAATCACAGAGTGCAGGTCTTTGATCAAGATGGCGGTTTCATTGAGGAGTGGGCCGATGAATTCCGACAGCCTGGAGACTTCTACATCAAAGATGATGTAATTTTCCTTGTGGAGCAGGGTCTTCCAATCGGCATATCAGTGCTCGATTTGGATGGCAAGATAATCACTCGCTGGAGAGGCCCGGACAACGGCATAGTGGCGCCGCACGGCATCTGGGGTGATTCGAAAGGTAACCTGTTCGTGGCGGAGATCGGTGACCCCGAAACCGGACAGAGGATGCGCAAGTACGTGAAGATTTAGTGTTCGACGAATCGCTCCGTATTGGGCTGATTTACATTCACGTAATAGCGTCCATGATCTGGATTGGCGGCTCACTGGTCGTGGCGCTCGTTCTCGTACCGGTGAGCCGGTCGATTAAGCAGCCGGGCGCTGGGCCGCTCTTCTTGCGATTGGCAGCAAAACGATTCAGTCGGATTGGATGGGTGCTGCTAGTGGTGCTGATTTTCAGCGGTATTGGAATTCTTGACCGGACTGGCATCGGATTTGACGAGCTCACCAGTTCGTCGTTCTGGGATACGGATACCGGCAAGGCACTGGCTATCAAGTCATCGCTGATCGTGTTCATGATCGCTCTCAGCGGCTATCACGATTTTTTTCTCGGACCGAATCTGGCGACGCAGTTGGAGGGTTTGGAGCCCGGGAAGCGACCTCCAGCGGCGGTGGCAGTTGCTCGAAGAAAACTCGTAGCGCTGGCGCGTGTGAACGTACTGCTGATGCTTGCGATCGCGGCGCTTGGAATCATGATGTTCCGAGGGATTCCGGGGTAAGAATTCAGGCCTCTCAGGCCTGAAGCGATACCCGCCGGGTTTGGTTCTCCTGAGGATATTGAGGGGCCGAACATGCCTTCGCCTTTGAGCGTGGCCCGGAGGTGGGGCAAACCCCGCAGCTACCTCATTCTCAACCAAAACACGCGGAGCGGGTTCCCTCAAACGCATCCCCGACGACGAACCCGTTACAGCAGTCCTCGTCGCCCCAGCCGCAGGTAGTTGAGCGCGTCTAGTGCCCTTGGATGTGCGATGGCATCGTCTGAGATCAGGTGAAGAAGAAGATTCTCAAGGTAACGTTCAACCGCTATCTCCGCTCGGCCTCTGTAGGCGAGATCGCGTACATCTTCAAGCCACGGGCGCTTCTCCACTTTTCGCGGATCTATCTTGTCCGCAAGAAATGTAAGTGTGGCTACAGGCCCAACGCTGGGGGCGTACGTGGTGTGCCACGTCACGGCTTCCACAATAGAAGGGTCATCAACGCCGCCTTCTTGCATCAGCCAGAGGCCGGCCACCGGTCCATGCAGAAGCATGGGATCAGCACGTTCTACTACGTCCGGCTCCCATCCGCGCCGCGTGGCCTCCGCTAAAAGTTCTTCCGGGTCTACTGCGCGGTACAGGTCATGCGCGGCGATTGCGAGATCGACTCGTTCGGGGTCTACACGGTGAACCTCGCAAAGATCAGCGCCAACGTCACGTGAGCGCTGAACGTGATCTTGAAGTCCCTCGGGGAGATCGAGTAACCGAGACTCAATCGCTTCGATCTCTGCCGAAAAGTCCGGCTGCGCGAAGGCACCGGGATTCATCCTCCCAGTCCGGCGAGTTGCTCTCCACCTAGAAGATGCATGTGAAGGTGGTCCACCATCTGACCCGAATCTGGGCCTTGATTGATCACAAGCCGATACCCGCTGGCATCGAGGCCGCCCCGTTCGGCGATCTGGCTTGCCGCCAGAGCCAGACGGCCTATGAGAGCTGCCTGTGATTCGTCGTAGTCCACTATGAATTCAACATGTTCGGTGGGAATCACAACTATGTGAGTTGCAGCAACGGGTTGGATGTCCTCAAACGCCACGACATTTTCGTCACGATGGAGGATGTTGGCGGGTAACTCGCCCGCCACGATCTGGCAAAAGATGCAGTTGGGATCGGTCGCCATTACAGGCCCATCTGCTCTGCGATGATTTTCCGGTGATGATTTGCATCGCCGAACATGACTCTCGCTGACGCCGCGCGGCGGGAATATATCTGCAGATCATGTTCCTGGGTAAATCCGATGGCGCCGTGCATCTGATGTGCTCCATAGCAGATTTCAGGGAATCTATCGCTCATGTAGGCCATCGCAGTGGCAAGGTCATGCTCGTAATCCTTACCCTCAGCAATCTTCCAGATCGCCTTGTATGTGAGTTGACGGCCCACTTCCAGATCGGTCGCCATCTCAGACGTCCGATGTTGAACGGCCTGAAATGTTCCAATTGCCCGCCCAAATTGCGACCGCTCTTTGACGTATTCGACTGTCATGTCCACAGCTTTACGCGAGCCACCCAGCATCTCGGCACATTTCGCCGCGGTCGACACGTCCAGAATTCGCTTCAGCGCAGGCCAACCCTGATCAATTTCTCCAAGAATCGCGTCGGGCGGGACAGTGACGCCGTCAAAATCCACTTCTGCGAAGCGATCGTCTGATATGGAGTCGAGAGACTTGATAGCTGAACTATCCAGCTGTTTTGCGTCAACAAGGAACAGCGTTAGCGAATCTTCCGGTGCGCCATCTTGCGACGTTCGCGCAGCAAAAATAAACACGTCGGCTCCCGCGCCTCCGGGCACAAATACCTTTGCGCCGCTAAGTGCCCAACCGTCCTCTGAGCGCGTTGCGGTGGCCTGAACAACGCCGGGATCCCACGCAGCGCTTCCTTCCAGGAACGCGAGTGCCGTGACCAGATCGCCATCAACCAGTCGAGGCAGGAACTCCTGTTTCTGCTTATCGGAGCCAAACTCGGCTATTGCGGTTGCCCCGGTGACGGCAGACGAGAAGAACGGGCCGGGCAGGGCAGTAGCGCCCATCTCTTCGAGGAGCACAGCCATCTCAATCAACGACATACCGGCGCCACCATCGGACTCCGGCACCAGAAGTCCGGTCCAACCCATCTCAGCTAATGACTTCCATATCTCCTTGTCGGTGCCTGTCTCATGCGATTCCATTTTGCGCACGTAGTCGGAGTCGATGTGCTCGGTCATGAAATCACGCGCCGAGTTGCGAATCATCTGTTGCGTGTCTGTGAGACTGAGATCCATGTGTTCCCGACTAGCCCCGGGGGAGTCCGAGACCGCGTGTTGCGATTATGTTCTTCTGAATTTCGGTTGTCCCAGCGAAAATTGTGTAGGCAACCGTGCCAAGTTGGGCGTCTAACATTCGTCCGTCCAGTTGCGACAGGTATGAGCCCGGCCGGAGTTGTCCGTACATTCCAAGCAGGTCTACACCGAATCGATGGACGTCTTGAACGAGGCGGGTGCCGAGGGTTTTGGCCATTGAGGCCTCTTTATTGGGGATTTCACCCCGGCCCTGCATGTCAGCAACTTCGTATGCGACCCCACGAGTAGAGTCAACCTGTATCTGGAGATCAACCAACCTCCGACGGGTATCCGGATCTTCGCTCAACGGCAGTCCGGTTACTCCCTTCATGCCTTTCGCATATGCAATGAGTTCATCAAGCGCTCGCTGAGCCTGGGCCGGGTAGTCGATGCCGGACCGCTCAAAGTCCAGCAATGTTGCGGCCACATACCAGCCCCGGTTTTCTTCGCCGACCAGATTGGCCTTGGGAACCCTTACTTCATCGAAAAATACCTGGTTGAACTGATGATGCCCGGCCATATTTATGATGGGCTCAATCCTGATTCCAGGAACGTTTGTCTCTGACAACAGGAAACTGATGCCGCGATGCTTTGGCGCGTCGGGATCAGTGCGCACCAGAAAGAAAATGTGATCGGCACGATGAGCCTGGGATGTCCATATTTTTGAGCCTGTCACAACATAGTGATCGCCATCATCTACGGCTCGCATCTGTAGCGAAGCGAGATCGGAGCCTGAATCTGGCTCGGAGTAGCCCTGACACCACTGAACATCGCCCCGGGCAATAGGCGGCAAGTACTCTTTACGTTGTTCTTCGGTGCCATGGACCATGAGAGTTGGCGCAAGCATTCGGGTTCCGAAACCGTCTCTTCCGGGAATGGAGTGGTAGACCATCTCCTCG
Source organism: Chloroflexota bacterium (assembly GCA_013204555.1). Lineage (GTDB taxonomy): Bacteria > Chloroflexota > Dehalococcoidia > Lucifugimonadales > Lucifugimonadaceae > UBA1151. Next base: position 11,787 of record JABMNO010000014.1, read on the forward strand.
GTGAAGATCACCTGCTTCATCATGGAAGCGCCCTGGCCGCCATACTCAACGGGCCAATGGAGCGTTAACCAGCCTTTGTCGGCGAGCATACGTCGGACTTCCAGACTCTTAGCCCAGTCGTCGTCCGAGCCAGCTTCAGACAGCCCCTTGTAATCATCATCAAGCTCATCGATCCATTCGACAAGCTCTGCGCGGAACTGTTCCTCTTCAGCCGTAAATTCGTATCGCATTAGATTGCCTCAGGCCGAAACGGAAAGACACGAGACCGTCTTCGCTATTCCCGGAATCTGGTGGAGTTTCTCGCTGATCAGATCGCCAAGGGCCGGTAAGTCTTTCGCCTCAACAATGGCGACGATATCGTATGGTCCTGTAACCGGGTCGACGCGCTTCATCTCGCTCATGGCCGAGAGCGCCTGCACCACGTCCGACGTTCTCCCCACCACGGTCTCGATCAAAATATACGCTCGTGTTGACATAAAAATCCTCCGTACCTGAGTCCCCGCATTTCTTCCGGCGGCTCGGTTAAACGCACATTCAGCGTTCAAGGGTTGGGTCATAGTAGGGGCAATTCGAAAAGGGTGTCAACGCGAAAACGGGCAGGAGATCACTCCCACCCGTTGGTGCACTCAAACCGACTATAGAAATTTACATAGGAACTTCGCGCCGAGACATTCCGCCAGGGGCAGAGAAGCTTGGGTGTGAAGTTCCATGATTAGTGGCGAGTGATGGAATGGGCTCCGCCCTCCGCTGTGTTGATGGAGCGGTAGGCGGGAACAGACCTTCATAGGTTCGTGTTCCCGGAATTACAACTGGGGCTACTGATCTTGCTGTCTCTTGTGTCTCAGGAACCAGGGGTTGCTGAAGTTGGGGTTGACTCAACAACTCGGCTGAACTGGGATTGAATCCCGTACTCATAGCAATCATGTTCAGAAGCGTTGTTGACGCGCCACGCGGTTCATAGACGCCGGTCTCCCACTCGCTAACGGTCTGTTGACGCACCCCCAACTGATTTGAGAACGCGTTTTGCGAAAGCTTCAAGAACTTTCTCAATCCGCGGATGGTGTCTTTGTTCCAGTGGAGGTGGGCAGAGGAGTTGAATGCAGTTGTCATGCATTCAACCTAACGGGTTTGTGCCCACGTTCCAAAGATCATTTCTGTCCCGTTTCAGTCGATTTCCGGGTGAGCGATCAGAAACTCAGGCTATCCAGGAAGACCTGTTCATCATCAAACGGACCAACAAGAGAAAGCGCCAACTTGTCGCTGCGGACTACCCGCTTTGCGACGCGCTGGATATCTTCCATAGTCACAGCGTCAACAAGCGCCAGCGTTTCATCGACCGACTCCACGCGCCCCTTTATGAGGTGCTGGGCCCCCATGGACATCGCTACTGCGCGACTCTCTTCCATACGAAGCATTGTGCGGCCCTTGCTGAGTCGTTTGGCTTTCTTGAGTTCTTCCGGCGTGATGCCATCCCATAGCTTTACAAGTTCTTCAGCAATAACCTTTACCGCCTCTGCCGCACGGGCAGGGTCGACTCCACCATAGATTCCCAGCGCACCAGCGTCTGCGTACGCGGAGACTCCACTTCCAATCGCGTAGGCCAATCCACGCTTCTCGCGGACCTCCTCAAAAAGTCGACTGCTCATTCCTTCGCCAAGCGTCACAGAAAGCAATCTGAGCGCAAATCGATCATCATCTCCAGACGATAGGCCGTGGAGTCCCATGGCCAGGTGACCCTGCTCTGTTGGCCGGTGCTCAATGTTCACTCGCGGTCCATTGAGATTGTCCACGACGGGGAACCACGGAATAGACTCCCGGTCTGGCCATTCACCCAGCATCCTTGAGACCTTATCGACCACGTCCTGATGCTCTACTCCACCCGCCACGGCAACAACGGTGTTCGTGGGGACGTACTGCGTAGACATGTACTCCAGCATCGCCTCCCGACTTACCGCGCCAACGGACTCTTCGGAGCCGGCGACATCCCTTCCGAACGCTTGATCCGGCCACATCAGGCCATCCAGAGTAGTGTCAGCGCGTGAGCCGGGGTCATCATGTGATGCCCGAATCTCTTCGTAGACGACGTTCTTTTCCTTGGCTATATCTTCCTCACGGAATAGCGGATCCTTCACCATGTCGGTGAGTACATCCATGGCGTCGACCCAGCTCGTGCTTGGCACCCGGCACCAGTAGCCGGTCATTTCCCGGTCGGTAAATGCGTTGAGCACACCGCCAACACCCTCAATCACCTCGCTGATCTCAGATGGCGTGGGGCGGCGGTTCGTGCCCTTAAATAGAAGATGTTCGAAAAGATGCGACGAGCCGGCAAGCTCATCGTTTTCATAGCGCGACCCGGCACCGAATAACAGGACGATGCTCACTGCGTTGGTGTGGGCAAGGGTGCTGGTCAGGATGCGCAGACCGCTGTCCAGCGTAGTCAACTCGTGCTCGGGGGAACCTAATTTCTGTGCAGGCATGAACTCTCCAGATGGGGAATAAGGACGCATGAACGCGTCACATCCAAGACTATGGCCGGATAGGTGATGGGTCAACGATGCGGTCGGAGTGGTCCATGATCCCACACACTTCGTACTTCCTATGTGATCGGGCAAATAACCGGTCTAAACACACGACCCTTTGATTCACTGGTGATTCACTGGTGATCTGGCAATTTCCGGGTACCGTTTCCTATCTGAGCGCCGATAGAATCCGTTTGATGGAGCAACCCCAGGATTTCGATCAACCGAGCGCCGACGCGCCCGGCGTATTTCCGCGCGATCAGATGGGCGTTGTAGAAATCGTCCGAAGCAATCCAACTGCGATCGCACTATTCCTAATCCTGTCTCTGGCCCTTGCGCTTCGGCTCTACGGCATCAACTGGGACCAGGGCGGCCTTTTCCATCCGGACGAGCGCGCCATTCTATTCAAGGTGAACGATCTCAGTTTTCCCGCCGTGGGAGATATCCCAGATTTGCTGGATGCTGAAAAAAGCACGTTAAACCCAAAGTGGTTTAGCTACGGCAGTCTGCCGATATACGTTCTCAGGACCACCGCCTCACTGGCATCGCCGTTCACCGATTGGGACATTTTTGATCTCAGATATGTTGGACGTTCCATCTCCGCGATGGCAGACACGGCAACAATCGCCGTAATTTTCTTGCTGGCCAGAACATGGATGAGCAGGCGGACAGCTCTACTGGCATCGCTACTGGCGGCGCTTTCCGTGATCAGCATCCAGCTCAGCCACTTCTTCACTGTGGATGTTTTTCTCACGCTATTTGGCACATCTGCGATCTACTTCATGCTCCGGTACGCGCACGGTGGGCATAGAAAGCACGCGGCGTTGGCCGGAGCATTCGTTGCTCTGGCAATCGCCACCAAGGCCAGTGCGATCGTGCTGCTGGCCCCACTCAGCTTTTCGATATTCATATTCGCCATCTCACAACCGGGTGAGTATCTAACCCTCATCAATAAAGGAAACGAGCTGCTGAGGCGAGTGCGGTGGGCGGCCGTCGGATTAGCCGCTGCAGTTCTAGCGATCATTGGCGTGTTAATCATCACGCAGCCTTATATGTTTCTTGATTGGGGCACCTACAAGACCAGCGTGACAAATGAGAGCGAGATGGTGCGCCGCATCGTCGATCTACCGTTCACACGTCAGTACATTGACACCCCTAAATTCTTGTACCAGTTCTGGCAACTTGGGACGTATGGGCTTGGACCAGCGCTTGGCATGTTCGGATGGACGGCGCTCGCCGCTGGCGGTATCTACGCGATTCGAACCCGCCGCAAGTTCGACTTGATCGTCTTCTCCTATCTCATTCCGTACCTGCTTATCACGGGCTGGTTCGAGGTCAAATTCTTGCGCTACATGCTCCCTGTGGTGCCGTTTATGGTTTTGTACAGCGCCCGATTGCTGGAGTGGGCCTCGATCTGGGTCCGGGAGCGCCGTCCAAATCTGAAGATCGTAGTTCCAGTGTTCACGGCAGTACTTCTAGCAGCGACAGCTCATTACGCGTTCTCGTATGAATCGATATACGCAAGCGATCACCCGGCGCAGCAGACGTCACAGTGGTTCCAGGAAAATACTCCACGCGGCTCGCTGATACTGAAGGAGCACTGGGAGGAGGGTATCCCGGGTCTGTCGCAGTACTTCCGGGAAGAGCTTGAACTCTACAACCCTGATGTGGAGTTCAAATTCACGCGCATCTCCTCACAACTCTCTCGTGCCGATTACATTGTTTTCTACTCAAATCGCCTCTTTGCAACCCTTCCAAGGCTCGAAGAGCGGTACCCAATCAGCACCAACTTCTACGAGCGCCTGTTCAACGGCTCACTCGGCTACAAGTTGGTTCATGACGATAGCTCCGTGCCATCTCTACTGGGAATCGCATACGACGAAGATACCTTCGGCCGATCTGACCTGGGTGAACCCGAAGGCTACGAGGGCATTGATTCGGCCATAGGCACGGCCAACTTTGGCTGGGCGGATGAGAGCTTCTATGTCTATGACCACCCAAAGGTGCTGGTTTTTCAGAACATCGAACGCCTTGGCCAGCAGGAACTGTTCCAGAGGATCAACGCTGGCATCCCACCACAACGACAACCGATAGGTCTGCTGATCGCCGACGATGACCTCGAGCAGCAACGCTCCGGTGGGACGCTGTCTGAAATTACCAACTTCAGCTCAGGCTCCGCATGGATTTCGTGGTTGATATGGCTGTTCGCTGTCCAGATCATAGGGTTCCTTGCACTCCCGCTCAGTCTGTTCCTTTTCAAGCCGCTCGCCAGTCGCGGCTATCTACTCTCGAAGATACTCGGCTTGCTGATCGTTTCATTCCTGACATGGTTCATGGCGAGCGTTGAGATACTCACGTTCTCAAGAGGATCCGTACTTGTCTCCATGATGATTCTCGCCGCTATATCGGCCGTTGTCGCGTGGCGAAATATAGATGAGTTGATTGGATGGTGGCGGGAAAACAGACGACTGATTCTGATCATGGAAGCTTTGTTCCTGATCTCGTTCCTGGTTTTCTTGATTATTCGAGCGGCCAATCCCGACCTGTGGCATCCGTACAGGGGCGGCGAGAAGCCGATGGATTTCGCATATCTCAACGCTGTGACCCGATCAACGGTTATGCCGCCATTCGATCCGTGGTTCTCAGGTGGGTACCTGAACTACTACTACTTCGGTCAATTCGTGGTCGCATCGATGATTCGACTCACTGGAATAGCGCCCTCCATCGCCTACAACCTCGCCATTCCAATGCTGTTTGCCCTGACCGCGGGCGCTGTGTTCACGCTCGTGTACGCCCTTGCAGAAGGTTCACGCAAGGCGATGTACGGTGCGGCCACTCTTGCTCGCGGGCCACTCATTGCTGGAGTAGTTGGGGTTCTATTGGTACTCGTCGCGGGGAATCTGGATGGGCTCGTTCAGGTACTAGAAGGAGCGAATCGGGCTCTATTCAACGATCAACCGTTCGGGTCGTTCGACTACTGGCGTAGCTCCAGAATGTTCGCCGCTGGCTCGCCGGGTAACGAGATCACTGAATTCCCATTCTTCACATTCCTGTTCGCTGACTTGCACGCGCACTTGATCGCTATTCCTTTCACCTTGCTGGCGCTGGCGCTGGCCGTCTCGCTATTTCTGAGGACGCAGGCCAGCAACACAAGCTGGCTTGAGCACTGGGGCGGGGCAGTGGTTCTTGGACTTGCGGTTGGAGCGCTTCGGATCATGAATGCGTGGGATTGGCCCGTGTACATGGCGCTTACCGGCGGCGCAATCGTGATGGGACATTTTCTCACCACACATCAGCCGCTCCGGTGGCGAATTACGCACGGGGCCGCCATCGGCATCCTCATGCTTGCGGTCAGCCATCTCGCGTACCTGCCGTTCCACGCAAATTTTGAGCTCTTCAACGATGGCATCGAGCAGAGTAGATGGCAGACGCCACTATGGCGCTACTGGTACATCCACGCCCCTTTCATGCTCCTGATCGTCGGCTACCTGGCGTGGCAAGGCAGACTTGCGGTAGCCGGACTGCTGCGCGCTCTTGATACGCCGGCTATGGTGGCCGTAATTTTCGCCATCCCGATAATCGGGTTGCTGGTTGCTATTGGTTTCTTCGGATACGCGACCGTAGCCTTCACAGCCGCGCTCATCCTTGTGCTACTACTCTTATTGGTTGCCAGACTAGTCACGCCCGTTCCCGGATATCGCTTTGAGATCATGGCCATTGCGATGGCGATCACCGCCCTGGGTATTGGAGCGGGAGTTGATTTGATCACGGTAAAGGGCGATATCGCCCGATTGAACACCGTGTTCAAGTTCTATCTGCAGGCCTGGATTCTGATGGGCATCGCGTCAACTTACTTTGGCTGGAGACTTGCCGAAGCCGGAGCATTCTCATTGCGAGACATCAGGCAGTCCTCCCGGCAGGGCCGAGGCACCTCGAGACTCTCGTTCGCCATTGCCGATGTATCGAGGCGAGTATGGATGACGTGGGTCGCCGTAGTTGCCGTCGGCATTCTGATTTACCCGGTGGTGGGCACGCAGGTGCGCCTGCGAGACCGGTTCAACACAAACGGGGTTGGGCTTGACGGGCTTGCCTACATGGAGACTGCCGTCCAGTGGGAGAAGGATGAGCCCATCCGGTTGATTTACGACCTGCGGGCAATCTCATGGCTGCAGAGGAATATCGAAGGCTCTCCGGTGATTGTTGAGGGGCTGACCGATCTTTATCACCTGGGCAATCGCGTCTCAATCAACACTGGACTACCGGCAATTGTGGGCTGGGACTGGCATCAGCGGCAGCAGCGCGTGGGCTACGCGACCGCAGTGACTGCCCGTCGTTCGGACGTCGACCGAATTTATGAGACCACCGACCCGGATGAGGCGGCGCGGTTAATGCGTAAGTACGACGCGCAGTTCCTGTATCTGGGGGAGCTTGAGAGAATTCAGTATCCGGCCGAGGGCATCGCGAAGTTCGAGTTGATGCAAGACCAAGGACTGTTCCCGATCTACATCAATGATGAAGTCACAATTTATCAACTGCGGACGACAACGGCGCGGTAGCGAGCGACTCAGCGAATGACAAGGGTTCCTGAGGATTACACCTCAGGAATAATCAAGCCGTAGTCGCCATCGTGCCGCCGGTATACAACGTTCGCCTCGCCCGAATCGGCGTTTGTGAACATGTAGAAGTCGTGACCAAGTAGATCCATCTGAGCAGCCGCTTCCGTCACGGTCATCCTCGTAACTCTGTGGCGTTTCTCGCGGACCAGTCGGCCATCCTCCAGCGTCTCTGGCTCGGGATCCTCAACATCTGCGAGCTGAGCGACCACCCGCTCCTCAAGCTCACTCAACCCGTCTCCTCGACGGATCCGTTTCGTCTTGTAACGCCTTATCTGACGATCCAGGACGTCCGTCACCTGATCGATAGCAGCGTGGAGTGTCTCACCCCTCTCCTCGCCCCTGAGGATGGTCCCTTTTAGTTCAGCAGTAATCTCGGCTATGAAGCGTTCGTCAGGGCGACGAGCTTTCTCGTGTCTGACGACCAGTCTCGCAGGCACGGAGAACCGTAATCGCCGATCCAACTTGGATAGCCGTTTGCGTGCGTACGTGTCAACGCTATCGGTCAAGTCGAATCCTCTGGCGGTTATGGTCAGTTCCATGCGGTTTCCTCCCGGCGTCTCGCCATTCCGACGAGCTAGAAAATTGCGGACATCAAATACTTGCCCCTGTCGTAACTCAATACTACGATGCTCGCACCAATTTCAGAGTCAATCCTCTTGAGAATATCGTGAATATTTCAGTCGCACCTGCAGTCGAGTTCGCACTCGACCTACTATTCCCGGCGCGCTGCGTCCATTGCGCCGCGGATGGGAACCTCTTTTGCGACCTGTGTATCGCGAGTTTGTCCCCATACCCAACGGCATCCTGCTCAAAGTGCCGGGAACTGACACACGGGCCTGATCTGTGTGATCGGTGTGCGGCAGATCCCCCTGCGATAACTCGTATGACAGTTGGATACTTGTTCGACGATATTGCACGTGATGCGGTTCACGGCCTTAAATATGGGGATATAAGAGCACTATCCCCAATTCTTGGCACGATACTCAGCGAGCATTTGATCGGATTGCGTACGAGGCCGGATGTGATTGTTCCTGTACCGCTGCATTCTGGCCGGATGCGTGAACGCGGGTTCAATCAGGCGGAATCGATGTCTAACCGAGTCGCGGAGTTGACCGGATTGCCGGTCGATAACGGCCTTCTAAACCGCAAGTTGAACATTCCTCACCAGGCAGGCCTCCAAAGGGAAAGCCGAGAACGAAACATTCTGGGCGCGTTTGAAGCTGGTCCTCGTACCAGAGGACTCCACATAATGCTGCTCGATGATGTGACCACAACCGGCAGCACGCTGGAAGAGTGTGCCCGCACTCTCAAGAATGCAGGAGCGATCCGCGTGGATGCTGCCGTGTTCGCAAAGGAGGCGTAGAAGACCTATGCGCTGCAAGGCCGTCTTATTCGATCTCTACGGCACACTGGCCGGGTTTGATCCACCGCGCGAGCAGATTCAGACGATATCAGCGAAGCTACATGGCCTGGAACTGGATCCCCTGGGGATCCTCAAAGGCTACGGCGAAGCTGACGATTTCATGGCCGCCCAAAACGCGGTAGCGCCAATGCGAAAGATGAACGTGGAGGAGCTTGCAGCCTTCTTCTCAGCATACGAGCAGATTATTCTCCGCCACGCCGGCCACGAAGTGGACCTCGAAACGGCAGGGGAGATATGGACCACCATTCGCAAACAGGAGTACGGTCTGACGCCTTTCGCCGATACGGTTCCCGAACTGAACCGGTTGCGTGATGCGGGGCGCACCGTCGGCGTGGTCTCAAACATGGCCGATTCAGGTCAGAGAGTGGCCGACCAGGTCGGCCTTACCGATCATGTGGACTTCCTCATCACCTCCAGAGACGCTGGCGCGAACAAGCCACATCCACCAATATTCCTACATGCGCTTGAGCAAGCGAACTGCGCCGCGGAGGAGGCAGTTCTCATTGGAGATTCCATCGATTCAGACATAGACGGTGCGTTCGCTGTTGGTATCAAGCCGATTCTGATCGATAGAGACAACCGGCATCGAGATTACAAATCCCATCCTCGAATCACATCATTAGGCGAGTTAGAAGTGTTGCTTAAGGCCCTGGAAAGTAGCTAGTCCGCGAGGGCCAGCACACCTGCTGACTGCATCAGTTGGAGCACCTGCTCCCTGAACTCGACGATCTTTTCCAGTGTCCAGAAAAGTTCTTCCAGCCAGTCTTCATCGTCCCGATCGACTTCCAGACGAATCTGCATGTGGCCCACATCTACGCCACGTCCAAGCACCTTCCCCAGCGCCTCTCTGGCCCCACCCGTAGGATCGGCAAGATTCAACGTAAGCCTTGTTGGTCCGCTAGTGATTCCCACGACGTTCGCCGCCTCACAGAGCACACGAACTCGCACCGTGGCAAGCAGTAGCTCCGCTGGTACGGGCAGAGGACCGAAGCGGTCTTTCAACTCCTGCTCCATCTCATCAATCGCCGCCTCATCCTTGATCACAGCAATGCGCTGGTACACGGTTAGGCGCTCAGTGAGATCTTCAACGTAGGTGTAGGGCAACTGGGCGTCGACACCAAGGTCGATATTGACGAGCGAGAATTCTGGTTGCTGCGACTGTTGTTTCCCGTTTGAATCTCCAGATTGGAGGGCAGCAACTGCCTGAGCGAGGAGTTTTGTGTAGAGATCAAACCCAATTGCCGCGATCTGCCCACTCTGCTCAGCACCAAGAATGTTTCCAGCACCCCGGATTTCCAGGTCACGCATGGCGATCTGGTAACCCGCTCCCAATTCTGTGGCCATGGCGATAGTCTGAAGCCGCTGCTCAGCGGCCTCCGTCAGCGTGCGTCCCTTATCGACAAGGAAGTAAGAGTAGGCTCGCCGCGCTCCACGTCCAATCCTGCCCCTGAGCTGATAAAGCTGAGATAGTCCGAAGCGATCTGACCGATCGACGATTAGCGTGTTGGCGTTGGGCAAATCGAGGCCAGACTCGATGATAGTAGTGCAAATCAGAACGTCAAATTGGTGATCTGAGAACTCGTTCATCACGGTCTCAAGTTCCCGTTCATCCATTTGGCCGTGACCAATACCAATACGGGCTTCAGGAACCAGTTTCATCACCTTTGAGGCGAAATACTCGATCGTCTTCACCCTGTTGTGTACATAGAAAACCTGTCCGCCACGGTCGAGCTCTCGAAGAATCGCCTCTCGGACGAGTTCCTGACTCTCTTCCGTAACGAACGTCTTGATTGGGAGTCGGTCTTCAGGCGGAGTCTCAATGGTGCTCATGTCACGAATGCCGGACAGTGACAGGTAGAGCGTGCGAGGGATGGGCGTGGCGCTCATCGCTATCACATCAACTTCGTGACGCATCCGCTTCATGCGCTCTTTGTGCGATACACCGAAGCGATGTTCCTCGTCGATGATCACGAGCCCTAACTCTTTGAACCGCACATCGCGCTGCAGAAGCCGATGAGTTCCGATAACGATGTCGACGTCACCCGACGCCAGCCCAGCGAGAGCCTTCTTCTGATTTTCATCGGTAACAAGCCGACTCAGCGACGCGACGTTGACAGGAAAGCCGCTCAACCGCTCGTCAAAGGTAATACGGTGCTGCGCTGCGAGAATAGTTGTTGGTACCAGGATAGCGACCTGTCGTCCGGCTTGAACGGTCTTGAACGCGGCCCTGATCGCCACTTCCGTTTTCCCATATCCCACATCTCCACTCACCAGACGGTCCATCGGCTTTCGAGACTCCATGTCGGCCTTAACTTCTGAAAGCACACGAAGTTGGTCCGGGGTTTCTTCAAATTCGAATGAAGCCTCTAGCTGATCCTGCCACGGAGTGTCGGGGCCTGTAGCGAAGCCACTGGAAACCTCTCTCGCCGCATAAAGAGCTACCAGCTCTCCCGCCATCTGCTCAGTTAGCTTTTTCGCCCTCGCCTTTGCGCGTGTCCATTCCTGAGTACCAAGACGCGTCAGACGGGGTGGTGAGTCACCTGAACCGTGATACGGAGATAGCCGGTCCAACTGTTCCATTGGGACGAATAGTTTGTCGCCCTCCGCATACTCCAGAACCATGTACTCACGCTTTGTCTCGCCTTCGATCTCCGTGGTACCGGTGAAGCGGCCTATCCCGTGTTCTATGTGAACCAGGAACACCCCTTCTTTGAGATCTTGCAGGCGGGCAGCACGACGAGCGCGTCGTTTGCGCACCGGCCTTTGCTCGCGAGTCACGCCGAATACCTCAGAGTCGGTCAGAATCATCAGGCGTTCATGCCCGTCCGGCGCGAACACGAATCCGGTACGCAAATATCCGGGAACAATCGTGACGCTGTCATCTGCCGGAGTCGCGCTCAACCCACCCAGTGCCTTTGCTTCGATTCCGCGCTCGTCGGAAAGCTCAACCAGCCTACCGCCGTGTCTGGACAGAATCACGGTGGGCGTCTTGGCCAGCACACGTTGGCCTATCGCGCTCCAGAGTGCTTCGGGAGAGGTGGCGGTTACTGGAGCCTGTGTGAATGGAAGCCTTGGAACACCGCCTGGCATCTCCTCTGTCAATCCCCATAGCGATATCTTCAGCAGGCGGTTGGACGAGTTGATGGCGTCGGCCATCAGGCCCCAGTCAATGTGAGCGTTTGGAAATGAGCGTGGGATTTCTCCCCTGGACTCCTTAACCTCCCGCTGGCGCAATAGTCGACCATCAGCCGTCTTTGCGTTCTCTTCACACTCCGACGGGCGCACAACGATCACCAATGCGGAGTCGGGAACGTAGTCGAAAAACGACCCGGAGTTCACGAAGCCCGAGTAAAGCTCGACCCCATCGATTCGGTCGTTCTCTCTGATCCGCCCCAACTCCTCAACAATACGATCGCTGATCTGCGGATCAACCCGTCCAAAATCAAGCGCCGAGATGAGGTCATCAATCTCGGATTCGGCCGTGAGTGAGGGGAGCGTGTCACGCGCCGGAATGACTTCAACGTTCTTCAGAATGTGCGTGGATCGCTGCGATTCTGGATCAAACTCACGGATGCTATCGATCTCATCCCCAAAGAATTCGATGCGCACTGGCATATCCAGGGAAGGCGGATAGACATCCAGTATTCCTCCTCTACGGCTTGCCGAGCCTGGCGCCTCCACTGCCGCCTTCATCTCATAGCCCATTGCTACCCATCGGTCCACGAGCGTATCCATCGAGATTTCATCGCCCATGCTGAGTAGGTGCGAGGCTTCGCCAAACGCCACAGCGGGAGTCACCATCTGCGATGCAGCGGCGATAGAAGTCACAATAAGCGGTGATTCACCCGGCCGCCTGTTGTGAAGCGCGTCAAGGGCACGGATTCGGGCGTTCACGGCCTGGCTATCGGGTGATATACGTTCGTAGGGGAGAATTTCCAGTTCCGAGAACTGAAATACCTCGGCATCATCGCCACACCACGTATATAGCTGGTCGGTGAGGCGTCGGGCGGTGTCTGCGGCGGGCGTTACGACGATAACCGGCAGATCAAGCGATTCCCAGAGTCCGGCAATTGCGTATGAGATTCCAGCGTCGATTGAGGTGATTTCGACCACGCGTCCACCAGTCGTAACCCTGTCACGGAGATCAGTGAACTCGGTTGATGACTCAAGCAGCGTTAGAAGTGGATTTAGCAAGAAATATTCACCTGATTCAGGTCGTCGGACGCGCGAAAGGGCCAGCGATTAGTTCGCTGCCCCGATATGTACGTCGAAAATCTTAGCATCACGCGTGTTATCTAATTCACAGTGAACGGAAACAACGTCGATATAATCGATGGAACGTTTGCCGTTCTCGCACCCGCACCGATTCTCTATTCATAAGATGAGCAACAAAGAGTCCGATTCAACCTCGAACGACTCCCGCGCATGGCGCAGGGTGGTGGTGAAGGTCGGCACTAACCTGCTCACGGCTGGGACTGAACACTTATCTACGCGATTCATCGATGAGATCGTGCGGCAGGTTGCTGAGTTGAGGCAACGCGGCGTCGAGGTCGTAATAACGACTTCTGGTGCGGTGGCCGCTGGCCGCGAACTGCTGAACGGGCAGGGGACTACGCTTCCGAAACGAGGAGTAGCCAACCGTCAGGTTCTTGCCGCGCTGGGTCAGGCATCCCTCATGAATCATTACGCCCGAAGCATGAGCGCGGCCGGGATTCTTGTTGGGCAGGCGCTGGTGTCGCGAGACGATCTCGAAAGCGGACACGGGTATCTCAACGCCCGCAACGCGCTTCTTGGCCTCATCAACAGCAACGCTGTTCCCGTCGTGAACGAGAATGACGTCGTTGCAGTGGAAGAGTTGGAAGGCGAGGTCTTCGGCGATAACGACAGACTCTCTGCCCGCATCGCCGATGTCGTCGATGCGGACACGCTGATAATCCTCAGCGACGTGGCAGGGTTATTTGATCAAGACCCTCGTTCACACCCGGATGCCACGTTGATCCACGAAGTTGATGGAATTACCGATGAGATCAGAGCAATGTCTGGCGTAGCCGGATCTGATCGTGGACGTGGGGGCATGACAACAAAGGTTGAGGCCGCTGAAATAGCGACTCATATTGGTATCAACGTCATCATCGCCTCTGGCAATGATGAGAACGTCCTGCTACGACTTCAGGCGGGCGAGAGCATTGGCACATATTTCAAATCTCAATCCACTCACGTGGAAGGTCGCAAACGCCGAATGTTGGCGGCCTCTGGCCGGACAGGAGATCAGATAATCGTCAATGCCGGTGCAACTACGGCACTCGTAGATAAGGGCAGTAGCCTGCTTCCTCCCGGCATTGTGGATGTCCACGGCACATTTGCGAGAGGTGCATTTGTTGAAATCGCAGACTCAGATGGCGACGTGATCGCAGCAGGGCGTTCGAACTACTCATCTGACGATATTCATGCCATCAAGGGCCTCCGATCCGCCGAGGCTCATGAGAAACTCGATAATGACTACGGAGATGAGGTCGTGCACCGGAATAATTTGGTGCTCATGCGTATGCAGACCAATACGGTGAGGGACAACTAATGACAACAACCGGAATCAATCTGGTCTCCATGGGGCAACGAGCCCGTGAAGTGTCGCGCCTGTTGGTGAAAGTTCCAGCGCAGTCCCGAATCGCTGCGCTGCGTGCAATCGCGGAATCACTGCGCTCGAACGCAGATGAAGTGTTGCAAGCGAACGCCGCTGATATGGAGGCCGCAGAGGCCTCTGGCATGACACCAAACCTCCAGGACCGGCTTCTGCTGACTCCAGATCGGCTCGAAGCTCTTGCTCAAAGCGTTATAGACATCGCGTCCATGCCGGATCCAGTTGGCGAGGTCGTGGACTCCACAGTTCGAGCCGATGGGCTTCGGATTGAGCGGAGGCGAATTCCACTCGGGGTAATTGGCCTTATTTATGAGAGTCGCCCAAACGTGACGGTGGATATGTCGGCGCTCTGCCTGATGTCCGGTAATGTGGCGATTCTGCGGGGTGGAAGTGAATCCTTCAGGTCCAACAAAGCGATGGCAACTCTTGTACGCAGCGCTATTGAGTCAGAAGGTGTTCCTGCCGACGCGATCCAGTTCATCGATGACACAGATCGCTCCTATGTTTCGGAAATGCTGACCCTGAAAAAGTACATCGATCTGCTGATCCCACGCGGCGGCGCTGCTCTGGTTAACATGGTGGCAGAGAAAGCAACGATGCCCGCTATCACTGGCGGCATTGGCATTTGCCACACTTACGTGGATGACGCCGCTGACCTTGAGAAGGCGATTGCGATAGTTCATAACGCCAAGACCCAGCGACCCAGCGTATGCAATGCTCTCGACACTGTGCTCGTTCACGCCAATGTGGCCGAGGAGTTTCTCCCTTCTATGGCGACCAGCCTGTGGGCCGATGAAGTGGAGCTCCGCGGCGATTCAAGGACGGTAACTGTCCTGGAACCAGCTGCCAGGTCATCCAAAGCCTCACGACTGCTCAAACGAGCAGGAAAAGACGATTACGATACTGAATTTCTCGGCATGATCGCTGCTGTTCGTGTTGTTGACGACTTCGACGAGGCGCTAACTCATATTGCTGAGCATGGGTCTCACCACTCTGAGGCGATAGTCAGTGAGAACGCCGAAAGAGTCGAAAGATTCTTGAATGAGGTTGACGCGGCCGCCGTGTTCGCGAATTCCTCTACCCGGTTCAATGATGGCGGCGAATTTGGGCTTGGCGCGGAAGTGGCCATATCAACGAACAAGCTGCACGCCTACGGGCCCATGGGCGTAAAAGAGATCATGAGTTCCAAGTGGGTAGTTATTGGCGACGGTAACGTTAGAGGCTAGAGTGGCGGGTCCGTATTGCGAGGGAATAATTGCCGAACTTCTTCTTCGAGCGCGAGGCGCGTACAGCCTCATCTGAGTGCTACACAATCATGGAGACTGGCGAGCCGGTGGGACGTCTTGATCTCCATTTCACGCGCACAATGGTCCATGGGACTCTGGTGGTCGCTGAAAGCCTGACTCAGGAGTCGATCCAGGAACTGGTCGAGATCATCGATGAGGATATTGTTGACGCAGTCGGGATTGATCGGGAAGAACTTGTGGTCCATGTTCACCAGGGCCGAGACCTGGGCGTGTACAGCAACCAGGAATTTGGCGCAGCCGAAAACGGGCACCCACCGGCCGGCGCATGAGTGGTAACAGTGGCGGGCCGATCATTGACTCGCACACACACATCCTCCCGGATTCGTTCCGCCGGGACAGGGACACCTACGCACGGCGTGATCGCACATTCTCCAAACTGTTCGCATCACCTAAAGCGAAAATCGCAACGGGTGATGAGCTAATTGAGTCAATGGATGGCGCGGGAGTCGATCGTTGCGTGACATTGGGATATGGCTGGACTGACCTCTCCGTTGCCGGTGAAAGCAACGATTACCTGTTGGAGCAGGCCGAGGAGCATCCAAACCGCTTCATTCCATTCTGCTCGGTAAATCCAACGTGGGGCGACGACGCGTTGAATGAGATTCGCCGCTGTGCAGGGCGCGGGGCGAGGGGGGTCGGTGAGTTGCACCCGGATTCGCAGGGATACCAGCTATCGAACGCAGAACTGCTTGCTCCAATGATGGCGTTGGCACGCGAGCTTGATCTTGTGGTGCTGACACACTCGTCTGAGCCGGTAGGGCATCAATACCCCGGAAAAGGCTCGGCCACGCCATCGGAACTCGAAGCATTCCTGGTGGCGTTCCCTGAGAACAAGATCGTGTTCGCTCACTTCGGTGGAGGATTACCGTTCTACGCGTTGATGCCAGAAGTGAAGGACGCCCTGAAGAACTGCTACTTCGACACAGCCGCGGCACCGTATCTTTATGACCCTGAGATCTACACAAAATTGATAGATCTCATAGGACCAAGACTGATCTTCGGCAGTGATTTCCCGTTGATTGCGCAAAAAAGGGCGTTGGAGCACCTTCGCGCTGAGGCGGGCACCGGAATAGAAATGGCAGCGAGCATGTCCAGGGGCGCGACTCAACTGTTCACCTGAGTTCGCAAGTTCTGTCGAGTACTCGAAACCCCCGCAGATAATCTCATCGCGCTCGATCCAGCAACTCGCAGATGGTGGTTGTAGTCGGCCCCTACCGAGCCTAAGATTCCAACTCGTGAGATCACCAATCTGTGAGTCATCGGGCAGGGCAAATGAAACTCTTAGTGACGTCGGCGAATTCGAGGCTGGGTCAGATCGCCGGGAAAGCGCTGTCTGCGACTCATGATGTGACGCTGACTGACCTGCCTCAGTTCGCGGCGGCGGGCGATGGCGTTGTTGCAAATGACCTTAATCATGATGAGGCGATGGATGACCTAGTGACGGGAATGGATGTCGTCATTTTCCCGGGAATAGAGAGCCATACGGGCGACGCCAGTTGGTTGATAGATCACCACACCAGACGTTCGTACAACGTACTGCGAGCGTGTGTGGACGCTGGTGTGCCGCATGCTATTTACTTGAGCACTCTTCAGTTGCTCGATGATTACGAGGAACGCTTAACGGTGAGTGAACGGTGGCGTCCTCTGCCATCCACCGAAGACGAGATATTGGCTGTTCACCTTGGCGAATACGTGTTTCGTGAGTATGCGAGAGAGGAGCCGATCTCAACCACGATTCTCAGATTGGGCTTCCCAATAATCGATGGAGATCGCGCAGGCGCCGAATCAGTTGGATCGGCAGCAGTGGCTACCGATGACGTTGGTCTGGCGATAAATGCCACGGTTGAGGCCGGGGGAGACGGCTATCGACTTCTCCACATTCAGTCTCCGGTGCCAAATGCTCGATACCTGTTAGGAAACGCAGAATTGGCCATCGGATTTCCTGAGCAAAAGGAATCACTGGCAGGGGAGGGAGCAGCGCGATGAAGATCCTCATCCTCGGCGGAAACGGAATGCTTGGGCCACCTGTGATCGACAATCTGTCAGGTCGGCATGAACTCCGTATTACCGACATCAATGAACTGGAAACCGAACATGATTACCGGCAGGTGGATGTTTCCAACCTTGAGCAGGTCGTAGATGCTGCAGAAGGCATGGACGCCATCGTCAATCTATCCGTGCTTCGACCGCACCGGCAGATCGCGTTCGACGTAAACACTCGCGGTAACTACAACATGGCGATAGCTGCCAAAACGCACGGTATTCGCCGGCTGATCAACACCGGACCGCATTTCCAACTTGCCGGGCGGAACTATGAGGAGTTCAATTTTGAGTTGACCCCGGACATGCCACCGCAGCCAGGAACACGTCTCTATGCAATCACCAAGGCCCTTGGACAAGAGATCCTGAAGGTGTTCTCAGAGCATGAGGACATCTACGTGCAGACGTTGCTGTTCTACAACTTTTACGATGCGGAAACGTTGAGCGCCCCTAACGGCGGCCCCAGAATCGGCACAGACCTCACACCGTTCAGCGTCTCATGGACCGATGCGGCTCAGGCGATTCGCTGTGCTCTGGAACTGCCGTTTGCCAAACTTCCCAGTCGGTGTGAGACCTACTACATCTTCACCGACTTACCGCATCAGAAGTTCGACAATAGCAAGACTCGAGCGCAGCTAGGTTGGAGGCCGAGACACTTCCTTGAAGGCGTATGGACCAAGCCGATCGCTTAGCCTCCGGCACATGCCTGATAACCAATGAAAAACGGAGCAAAAAACGTTGCAGTTAGTCTTCATCGCACTCGCCGGCGATCATCTCATCAAAGTGCTCGAACTGGACAAAAATGGCGGTTTACACGATCGGCTCGAAGTGCCGTTGGGAGGTGGTCCGGGGCCGCTGGCGTTTTCGCCTGATAGATCGGTCCTTCATGTTGGAATCAGATCAACCAATGAGATGGCCAGTTTCCGGGTGCACGACTCAGGCGAACTGACCGAAATCAGCCGCATTGATCTTGAGTCAGACCCATGTTTCATATCGACCGATAACTCAGGCAACTATCTGCTTTCCGCCTATTATGAGGCGGGCAGGGTGGCAGTTCATGCCATTGGGGCCAATGGCGGTGTTGAGTCGCCTGCGATCGAGTGGAGAGTCACCGCTCACCGAGCTCATTGTGTGCTCACAGACGCCACAAACGGCCATCTGTTCGTTCCACACGTGGACGATTCCAACGCCATCTTCCAGTTCAGATTCGACGCGTCGAATGGAACGTTAACGCCAAATTCACCACATGTGATGATCCCGCCTGAAGGAGACGGTCCGCGTCACTATCGGTACCATCCGTCAGGGCGATACGTTTATTTCGATAATGAACAAGGAAGCAGCGTCACCGGGTACCACCTCGATTCTGAGAATGGAACCCTAATGCCATTTCAGACCGTTTCGACGCTCCCCGCCGCGTTCACTGGCACAAATTCCTGCGCCCAGATTCACATGAGCGATGACGGTCGATTCTTGTACGCATCGAACCGTGGGCATAACTCGATCGCGATATTCGAAATCGATGGCGATACAGGTGAACTCACTTCACGGGGCCAGCAAACGGCACCATCAACACCAAGGGCGTTTGGCATCGATACCAATCAGGAGTTCATGCTTGTTGGCGGCCTGGACGATGGTGATCTGGCGACCTATACGCGTGACGGTGAATCAGGATTACTAACCAGGATAGGCACACGAGCCATCGGCGATCAACCGATGTTTTTTCTCTTCAAGAATATCTAGTGGATCAGCACTGGAGACGAATAGTTGGCGATGACGGCTTTGAGCAGATCATCAAGCCGAAATGGCTTTGACAGTAGTTCATCGGCGCCAAGCCCGATCAGAGAGCGCGACACATCCGGGTCGTTGGAACCGCTAAATACGATGACCTTATTTGGTCTGGCGGATGCGGAAAATTTACTAAGTCTCCGAAGAACATGAAATCCATCGGCCTCCGGCATAAAAAGATCAAGCAGCAATACGCCTGGTCGGACAGACTGAATCAGTCTTAATCCAGACTCTCCATCGGAAGCCGTCATTACTTCGGTAACCCCCGCCATTTCCAGACAGGCCACCGTTGCATCTCTAACGCCTTCATCATCATCAATGATCAAGACGCGCAAATCACGATTAGAATCGCCGTCAATACGTGCCATGTGAGCAATCCCTCCCCGGACGGTGCTCCCATATCACTAGCGCAGGTTCCAGCAGCAAGGCTGTTTCCCATAAATGATGTAAACACATCTGGGAAACATCGGGTACTGGTATTCCTGCCCATACGGGCTGGGCCACCTGACCTAGGGCGCACAGGGGGTTCCGCCACCCTGAGGGTTGAAGAGGGTTGAACATATCTAAACAGTGTGGGCTGAAAATGCCTGTGCCTAATACACTCAGACAAATAAGTAAACGGGAAAGAAGCAGTTTTGTATCAACGGGTTCCAAGACCTCAAGATCAAGGGTCAGTTATAGATCGAATTATCGCGTCACAAACACCGGCCACATTCGCTCTGATCGGGATTAATGTGGTTGTCTGGTTGTTACTAGAGGTCACGGGTGGCTCAGAAAACATTGAGAACCTGTTGCGATTTGGAGCGAAATTCGGTCCCAAAATCGCAGAGGGTCAATACTGGCGATTATTCACGCCAATGTTCCTGCACATTGGCTTCCTGCACCTTCTCACCAACACGTTTGGGTTGCTTATATTTGGTCGGATAGTCGAACGCTACTTTGGCTCCATCAACTTCACGCTCATCTACCTCTTGGCCGGAGTGTTTGGAAACATTTTCAGTTATGCCATCTTGAGCGCGGGGGTGGGAGCAGGCGCTAGCGGCGCAGTATTTGGAATTGTCTCCGCATATGCAGCGTTTCTATACAAGAACCGGGTACTTGCGGGGCCAATGGCACGTTCAAGTTTGGGGGGATTGGCGCTAATAGTGGGAGCAAACCTACTGTTTGGGTTCGCTGTGGCAGGCATCGATAATTGGGCACATATCGGTGGTCTGGTTTCAGGGTTTATTATCGCTTTCAGGCTGGTACCCACTGTGTCTTTTCAATCTCGGGAGATGCTTCCTGGATTGTCAGGAGGTGTTGTGATGCCAATCCTTTCGCCTCCGCCTAAGACTGCGCGACTCGAAGTAATTCTGATTAGTCTCCTGACGATCGTAGTCACCATCTGGATCATCGGTAAGGCATACCCACTCGGCGCATGAGTTGACCCGCGTCACTCCGAGTGAAACAATCACAGATATCGAGACAAGGTATCAAAACAGGCAGTCGATTCTTGGACTCACAAAACGGCAATGGGCGATCAGACCTGCTCCTGGCGATAGAAGATCAGGGGCACAGGTCGACTCATGCACGTCGACTGGTTGCAGAAGCGATTGAGGCTTCCGCTGAAAGCTTCACTGCCGAGGAGATCTGCGAGCAGCTTCCGTCCGTCGGGCGAGCTACTGTATACCGCACCCTAAAACTGTTTCTTTCAGCCGACGCGCTATGCAAAGTGGCGTTGCCAGATGGAGCGCCTCGCTATGCCGTGGACACCGGCGGGCGCCATCATCACCATTCGATCTGTACAAATTGTGGCGCCGTGAACGAGTTCCGCGCTTCCACGGTCGAAAGAGTTCTCAGAGCTTTGGATCGAGAGGTTGACGGTGAGATCACCGGACACCGGATGGAAATATTTGTTCGGTGCGATAAATGCCTGTCCGGAGCCGTTCAATGACAACCGAGCCAGAACCTGGAGCGCTGGTCACCTCCGACTCTGTCATCGAAAACAGTGGTCCAAACATCGTCGAGTGCCACCGCTGTACCTACTCATATGGGTCCACCACCGCAGTTGAAGATTTAAGTTTTAACATCAAAGCATCCGATCTGACCGTGATACTCGGTCCTAATGGGAGTGGCAAATCTACCTTGCTCAAATTGATGCTTGGCCTGCTCAAACCCAGTTCCGGATCAATGCGCCTGTTTGATACCGACGCCCACAAATTTAAAGAGTGGGAAAAGGTCGCATACGTACCGCAGGTGGTAGAAGAAATGGGCGGTGGCTTCCCCGCAACCGTTGAAGAATTGGTCGCCCAGGGCGACTACTCCGGAGTGAGTCCTCTGGCGATTTTCCGGAGAACCCCACCGGACACCATTGATGCAGCGCTCGCTACGGCCAGCATCGAACATCTCAGGAAGCGCAGAGTCTCCGAGCTCTCCGTAGGACAGCAACAACGCGTACTTATCGCCCGCGCGCTTGTTCGGAAACCTGAATTGCTTGTGCTAGATGAGCCAGTGGCGGGAGTTGACGCGGGGGGGCAAGAAGAGTTTTATTCCCTCCTCCGCGGTCTTGTGGCAGACGGGACTTCAGTGACGCTCGTATCGCACGATATCGGTGTGGCCATGCGTGAGGCGACAGTGGTGGCCTGTATTAACAGGACACTTGTCTTCCATGGGCCTCCACATGACATCACGGGCAAAGAATTACATGATCTCTACGGCCTGCCGATCGACATCTTGTTGCATGATGACGTGCATGAACACCGGTAGGTTCTGAACATGTCCAACCCATTTGAGTTTGAGTTCATGGTCCGCGCCCTCATCGGAGGTGTGCTTTCCGGGGCCATTGCACCATCCCTTGGGCTGTTCATCTATCTGCGACGGTTATCGTTAGTTGCGGATACGCTCGCCCACGTTGCGCTGATGGGCGTAGCGATCGGCCTGATCGCCAACGTGTTTCCGCCACTGGTGGCGTTGGTCACAGCTACCGGAGCCGCAGCGGCGATTGAGATCATGCGATCACGCCGTATCTTGCCCGGCGACGCGGCGCTTGCTGTGTTTCTGTATTCGTCGCTGGCAGTCGCAGTCGTGATTATCGGATTCTCCGATGGATTCAACTCAGACCTGTTCGGCTATCTCTTCGGCAGCATCCTCACGGTGTCCGCCACCGATCTCTGGCTCCTCGCCGGACTGGGCGTTATTACGGTTGGGTTTGTGATGGTCTTTTTCTCTGAACTCGCGCAGACGTCATTCGACTTGGACCTTGCTCGGACCAACGGAGTGCGAGTCGATCTGATCAATCTTGGATTGGCTGTGCTGACGGGCGCCACGATCACTCTCTCAATGCGCGTTGTTGGTGTGCTATTGATCGGCGCTCTCATAGTCGTACCAGTACTTGCCGCACTCAGGTTGACCACGGGCCTCCGGCAGACGCTCTTTGTATCGATGTTGATCGGGGTGATTTCCGCTGTGACCGGACTGTTGTTATCTTTCTATACTGACATGGTGCCGGGCGGAGCGATTGTGATCACATCTATCGGGATACTGCTGATAACCGCCGGGTGGAAGTTGGGGGTCACAAAGGTGACCACCCGTAATCGCGTGTCAGCCAGTTGACACTCCGTGAATTGGTTTGGATCAACACCGGCGGGACCCGGATCTTGAAAATGAGTTGCGATGGCTCAGGCGCTCCATCAGATACGTGATCGCTAGCGAACTAATCAGCACCACGCCACCGCCAATCGCATCCGTAATAGTGGATCGAACGGATTTTCTCTGTGCTCGAGGCAATGCCTGACGCTGCCATCGCTGTGGCTGAAGAGTTAACCGCCTACAGCCGCGAATATCTCGTTGGTCGCCCCATCGAAGTGATTATTCCAAGTTCCAGACGGCGCAATCATGTCCATCTGCGAAGCCGTTACCAGACAGCGCCAACGGTCTGCGAAGTGGGGGATCGAAGAGACCTCCAGCTACGCCGAAAAAACGGGGCTCTGGTATCTGTCCCAATTAATTTACGCCCACTTGTGGGACGACCCGGCGTAAACAATCACTGTAGTCCTCACCCTCGAACGCATCTTCCCAGCCGATTTGTTCAACCGGAAACAGCCAGGAAGTTGCGAGAAGGTTAATTCTCCATCTGCCGGTTACCAAGCCGTAACCGTTTCGGCTCCTTTTCGTAGCTTTACTCCCCGTACCTGAGGATAGGCTTTCTCATCAGGTTGGGATTTTCCAGTAGCGCAGATGGGCTGGGGCACTGGATTACGACCGGGGAATGGGGATTCATGAAAGCGATAGCGTTCATCACCAGGAACGCACCGACGCCAGTCGTACGATTCGCGTTTGGGACAAAATTACATGGGGTACACGCCGGGTTCAATTTAATGTTGGACCCAAATTGGCACACAGATCGCGCTCCGGCGCAATCTGTAAATTACGCCTCCCTGATATTGGAAATGGCCACTGTTGCTCTGGCATTTGTAACGGCGTGGATCATCACCGCCATTACAGGGCCGACTATGAGTCTGTTCGACGAAAAGGTTGTAATTACCAGATTCGAAATGCTGGCTATCGTTCTGATATTGGGCCTGGTATGGATGTTGCGCCGCAGATGGGATGAGTTTCGCCGATTTAGATCCCTCCAGGGAGTTGGTCGGTCATCATTTCAACGAGGTGGACTCAATGACGCAGCAGTAACCGCGCTGTCCGAGCTGGAGGCAGTGGTATTTGGAGATCCCGATATCAATGTACTGGGTGATGCCATCGCTAAGAGTGCAAGTCGAGTATTGAATTTTGATCGCATGAGCATAATTGCTCTGGATCTTGGCAATGGCGCTTCGTCCCTCATGTATGCCCTTGGAGGCAGCGCCACCATTTGGGCTCCCGGTGAGCGCCATGTATTGCCCGCCGGCCTTATGACTTCACTTCATGTGCTTTCCGCAGATCGCGATGGGACCATCCTGTCTAAGATGGAGCTATCCCGGATTGGAGAACTGAATCCAACCGTATTTGAAATTATTCCGACGTGGGGCGACCTAACCTCGGTAATGACGATACCGTTGGTATCAGCGAGCGATGAACCGATCGCCTTGCTGTTCTTCCACTCATTCTCTGATACGCGTTTTGAGAAAAGCGACCTGCCGATAGCCAGTGCGATCGGTCAGTTAGCGTCGCCTGCGGTACACCGAGATTTCGCGATAGAGGGGTACCGAACCAGTTCTCGGGAGATGGCGGCGGCGGCAGAAATTGGCAAGCTGCTCAATTCTGATTCCTTGAGCGATGCCACATTTACCCAGGTGGCTGACATCCTGCAGAGTGTAATCCCGTTTGACCAGGTGTCCGTGGCGATCAAATCACAGTCCGGAACTTATTCGGAATTGAGTTCCTTAGAACAGACCCACCCCATGCTCATTGATCCAACCACTTTGCGTCCCGAGCCGTCTTCATTTTCTGAGATGGTCTCTACAACTGGTGAACCGCTGCTATTCAATCGTTGGAGCCGCGAGGCGCTATATGAACAATGCCCAGAGGGCCTCCAGTTTGTTGAAAGTCGCGATTTTAACGGTGCGGTAATCGTCCCTCTCAAGCTAAGAGGCGATACCGTGGGCATGATCGGGCTCTTCACGGGCAGAGATGACCTCTACGATGAAGCCAGCATAGCCAGGCTGTCCCAGTTGGCAGACTATCTGACTGCACTCCTCAGGAGAGCGTTTGAGGAAGTTGAGGCTGAAGTACTGGTCAACAGACGCCGGGTCCTCGCGTTGATTTCCGATCTGTCCGCCCAGACCACCGATATCGAGGGACTTTTCTCTCAGGTGTTCCAAAATGCGGGTGAGATCCTGGAGTTCGATGGGGCAAGGTCAGCGATTTTCGACCGTGGGGCTGACGAAATCGAGGTGGTGTTCTCCGGGGGAACGCTTTCGCCTGACTCATCGACCATTGGCACCCACCCACCTGATAAAAACGCGTTGGGACTTGTTCAGGAATCCAGAAAAACTTTCCGATTGGGTGAGGCGAATCGCGATGTATGGCGCCAGCACCTTTCGGCTATTGATGGCACCCACGGCGTTCGAGTCAACTCAGTTCTAATGACACCTGTTGTGTGGCACGACGAAGTGGTTGGGGTGATCGTATTTCAATCAGCACAGTGGGATGCATATTCACAGGATGATCTGGGCATAGCGGATCAAATCGCCTCACGGGTGAGCGCTTCAGTAGCGAGTACTCGACTGCGCCGCATTGTAGAGCGAGATTCCCGGACGATTGATGTACTTGGCGAAATAAACCGCATCGCAACTTCAAGTCTGAATTTTGAGACGAAGCTTCAACGCATCAAGGCCAGCGCAAACGCGTTGTTCCCGCTTGAGGAGTTGGCTGTGAGATCGTATGAGTCCGAACACGGCTCCATAGACCGCACCTTCACCACTTCAGACGCGGGGGTGACTAGACGCGTTGAAATGTTGCTCCAACTCGCAAAAGATCACAACGGTCCGCTGAACATCTCACGCGCAGAATACCCGGTGTCAGCGATGAGCACCGGAAGGGGTGGGGAAGGTACTGAGGCGGAGCCAGTGAGCGTGTTGGTGTACCCCATGAACTGGCACGCTGAACGCGTCGGCTTCGTCGCACTCATATCAAGCAAGTTGGCCAAATTTACCAAAGGCCAAGAAAAAGTCGCCCACCAAATCGTATCTAGCCTTGCGGCGGCCATCGCCAATGAGCGGCTATCTGGACGCACGTCCGAACTCAGCCGAGAGCGGGCACAGAGCCAAAAGCTGGTTCGTGAAAAAGAACGCCTGGAGCAGATGGACATGGAGAGGGAGCGGTTTATCTCTTCGGTCTCTCATGAACTGAAAACACCACTAACTGCAATAACCGCATTCTCAGAGATTCTGGCTCGAAACAGAGCTGGAAGTCTTGGCGAAAGAGAAATCCAGCATGTTGCGCTAATCCAGAAAAATGCTCGAATGTTGAATCATCTCATCTCAGACCTCTTTGACACCACCTCAATTCAATCGGGGCGGTTCGAGTTGATCGTTGATGAGTTCGTTCTCGGTGATCTTCTTAAGGAAATCGCGCAGAGCATGGCGCCAACATTTGTCGATAAGGACCAGAATTTCACGATGACTGAGCCGCCTGAGCTGGTGTGGCTTAAGGCCGACCGAAACAGATTGGCTCAGGTGATAACGAATCTACTGGGAAACGCTTCAAAATATTCCCCTGACTCAACACAAATTGACATGATCAGCAAATTGGATAAGGGCGTGGTCTCATTTCAAGTGCTGGACCGTGGTCCTGGCATATCGAGCGATGAAAGGGCGAAGCTATTCACCCCGTTCTATCGAGTCGATAACCAAACGACCAGAAATGTGAGCGGCTCCGGTCTGGGACTCTATGTGTCAAAGTCAATTTGCGACCACCACTCAGGTTCGATTGAAGTGCAGAACCGCCCAGATGGCGGCTCGATATTCGAAGTCAGGCTTCCAAACGGCCGGACGGAGCCGTCAGAGGAGTGGATTGCTGCGCAATCGTCGATCGGTCCTCTCTCTGAACCTCACTCAATACTTGATGCTCTACCTGAGATTGGTCATCACCTCATAAACAGCTAATAAGTCTCAGCGCGATCGCAAGTCAGGTTCCCGATCCCTTTTTCCGGCGTCCCACATCGCTTAGTATCACCATCACGTTCTAGCGACGCCGCTGAGAAAGGGAAAAGCGATGCCGAGGCTCACCGGCGGAGAGATCGTAATTGACCGGCTGGTTGCCGAGGGAGTGCCGTACTTCGTTGGCATCCCCGGACACGGTGCACTGGGACTCATGGATGCAGCGCTGAAAGCATCCGACCGAATTGACATCATTCAGGTCCGACATGAACAGAGCGCCGTTCACCTCGCTGATGGCTACTATCGCGTTAGCGGTTCACCACTTGCCTGTTTCACTTCAATTGGGCCCGGTGCGCTCAATACTGCGATTGGGCTTGGAACTTGCTTTGTTGAGTCCACCTCCACAATGGTCATCTCTGGCGCGCCTCACACGTACATGCGGGGCAGGGGAGTGCTACAGGAGATCGAGCGCAAATCGCCCGCAGATCTGCCTTCCGCGCTAGAGCCGCTGGTGAAGAAGGCCTACCGACCATCAGAGCACGATGAACTATTTGAAGCGATGGAAGATGCCTTCACTCAGATGCTGACGGGAAGACCTGGCCCTGTGTTTTTAAGCCTGCCCATGGACCTGCAGTCTGACGCAGGTGAGGTACCAAATGCCGAAACGCGCGTTCGCGACGCGTTTCAATCAAGTCCCGACGACACAGCGGTGCGTGCGGCGGCTGAACTTCTAATGAACGCAAATCGCACCGTTATCGTCGCCGGAGGAGGAGTCTCTCTGTCTGGTGCTGAGGCGGCGCTACTCAAGCTGGCGGAACAGGCGGGCGCGGCTGTAGTGACCACACTTCAAGCCAAGGGATGTTTTCCGGAGGATCACGCCCTCTACGGCTGGCTACCCGGCAGCAAAGGCACAAGTATCGGTAACGCGCTCACACTGGCCGCAGATGTAATTCTGGCCGTTGGATGTAGATTCACCGATCAGACTGCGAGCTCCTATCGGGCCGATACGACCTTCAATATCCCGGAATCGAAGCTCATTCAGATCGACGTCGATGAGGGTGAGATTGGCAAGAACATACCGGTGGACGTTGGCATCATTGGAGACGCCAGACAGGCGCTAGAAGCGCTATCTGAGACTCTCTCCGATCTCGGCCCGCGAAGTAGCGTAAAGACAGACAGTTACATCGAAGATATTGCAGCACTTCGAACCAGGTGGTTGGACGAGACCGCTCCACTCAGGGAGTCGGATGCTGACCCAACGACGGTGCCACGCTTCTACAAAGAGCTCAGAGATGTGCTTGCCCGCGATGCCATAGTTGTCACATCTTCTGGACACGCCCAGGCCTGTGTGCTGGAGTTCCCGTTTTACGAGCCACGCACCAATATCACGGCAGGTGGTTTCTCTACGATGGGTTTCGCGTATCCGGCCTCTCTGGGGGCAAAACTGGCGGCGCCTGAACGGGAAGTGGTCGCAGTGGTCGGCGACGGCGATTTCATGATGACGATGCAGGAGATGGCGACCGCTTATCAGTACGGAATTAACACAGTCGTCGTGGTGCTCAACAACTATGGCTGGTACTCCATTCGAGACCTACAGAAGGCCGAATTAGGGGAGGACCGGGCTTACGCAACGGATTTCGTCGCCGAAGGCGCCACGTTGCCGCCGGACTTTGTCATGGCTGCCAGAGCATTTGGACTACATGCGGAAGGTGTGAGCAAGCCATCAGACATTGGCCCGGCGATCACGCGTGCGCTGGAATCAGGCCGTCCGTCACTGGTTGAAGTATCTGTGGCACGTGACTACCCGAATTCTGGAAGTACCGTCGTTGGCTGGTGGGATGTTCCAATTCCGGATTATCTGACCGACCGCCGGGCGGAGTACGAAGAGAACCGGGCGAAAGAAGTTCCACCGCCTAACCTGCGCTCGGCGCAAAAGGATTCATAGGTAATGCCAGGCTGAGGCGACTTGCCGAGTTAAACCTCTGAGCGCGGACAGTCGCCTTAAGTAGCTCCATTCGCACGCTCCCGGAAACTCCGAAGGTCTCATCTCCCTCACGCGCTGGCCCGCGAATCTCACGGTCGCGTCACAATGTGCGGCGCGTCATCGCCGCATAATTGAATTGAGTGGAAGGGATAATTTGCTTTGACTGACCGGCTCAGAAGAATCAGCGCAGTAGTCATGTTCATCGCGCTCGTCGGTTCTGTGATGGGCACAAGCATGGCGGCAGGACCGGTCTTGGGACTTTCCACCCAGCACGAAGCTGACGGCCATGCGGTTGAGGACAGCGCCGAGCGCGCGGCTGCAATAAGCAACCTCGTGCTGCGTAATAGTGATGATGATGGCCCCACTCATTTACTCAACATCGTGATCGCCGCTGATGAAGAGTTCATAGCGAAGGCTGGGCCTGAGTGGAGCGAGGCAGCTACAGATATCGTTCGTGACGCCTCCGAACTGATGCGTCAGATCGGGGTTGGGATCACCATCACTGACGTCCGGCGTTGGGCCTCTGATGATGAAGAGTCAAACATAAGTTCTCTGCTTGATGATTCAATCGTGCAGACCGGCTCCCACAGTGACGCTGTGCTGATCTCTCTGACCGGGCAGCGAACCGACAAATATGATGGCTGGGCCAGGCAAACACCGCCCGTGCTGCTCTTGCGGGTCGCCGTCCCTCCAATCCAGACAACGGCGTCCCTCGTTGCGCACGAATTAGGCCACATTCTGGGCGCTGGGCACCATGGCGAAGATCATGACTGCCCGAAAGATGGCTGCCTGATGGACGCGAAGGGTTACGCCCATGCTGATACGTGGTGTGATCACCACAGGGAAGATATCGCCGGCATACTCGCTCACCTCTAGCTTTCGCGTCCGGGTGGCACCGAAATGCAAATCCACGGGCCATCTGCGAGAGACATAAGACCCGGGGATGTTGAGTAGAACGGTCCGCCACCACATGCAGGACGTCGCGTTTCAGCATCACGGTAATCTTGAGTGCTGTACTTGAGTGGCGCTCGAAGACGAGTGACGTAGCTTCGTTAAAAACGAGGGCGTTTGTAGCTTGGTATCGACACGAAAGCCCACTGTTGGAGAGTTATTGTTCGGAGTGAGACATTCGCTTTCATCGTCAGAAAGCAGGCAGGGCCGCGCCCATCACTGTGTGGAGACGCGGCCCTGCCATCAAATCTGGTTGCTGAGCTGGAGATTAGTCTCCGGCTACCTCCGCTGCGGTGGCGGGCGTGAGGAGGGGAGAAGCTGTTCCCGGCCCCGCCCCCTGCTTTTCCAACTCTCCTGCATCACCATCAACCCTGAGGTCAGGTAACCATTCAAGGAAACTGGGGAAGTACCAATTCCTATCGCCAAGCAGCCTCATCGTGGCAGGTACCAGTATGGTTCGGATGAGCGTGGCATCCACCAGAATCGCCACGCCCAGGCCAAATCCCATCTGCTGCATCATCACAAGGTCCCCAAGAGCAAACCCACCGAACACCGCCACCATGATTAGTGCAGCGCCCGTGATGATGCCGCCGGTAGACCGCAGGCCGAATGCCACTGAATCCAGGTTCTGTTTGGTCTGGTCATACCGTTCCCGAATTCGGCTGAGGAGGAATACTTCGTAATCCATCGAAAGCCCGAACAGGATTGAGAAGAGGAAGACAGGTAGCCACGCCTCAATAGTTTCCACCTGAGTGAGCCCGAGAATGTCGTTTCCAAATCCCTTCTGGAATACCAGAACAAGTAGTCCGAAAGCCGCGCCCACGGAGAGCAGGTTCAGAATGATCGCTTTTATCGGCACGATGATCGACCGGAACACGATCAGAAGCAGCACGAAGCTAAGAGCGAGCACAAACGTGATCACAATGGGCGTCCACTTCGCTGCGAGGTCAAAAAAGTCCCGGTTGATGGCTGGCTGTCCTCCAACGTAGACGCTGGCTGGAATACCGGCCGCGGGGATGTACACCTCTCGTAATTCGGTAATCGCGTCAGTGGCCGCCTCAGATGTGCCATCTACTGGCATTACCACTTTCAGGTGCCCAAGGCTGCCATCTTCAGACACCTCGTAGGAGGATGCCCCAAAGATTTCGTGGTCTTCAAGAGATGCCTGTAAGCGTTGAATTCCGGCGGCAATTTCCGGCGAGTTGACGTTCCCATCAATCACGATTTCGGCAGCAGTAACGCCACCCACCATCGTCGGGAATTCGCCCGTAAGGATGTCAAACGCTTGCCGCGATGAAGAGCCATCCGGGAGCGACTCAATTCCAGAGGCGCCCGTGTTGATGCTGAAGTAGGGGATTGTCATGGCGACAAGAATTCCGGCAGCGACAAGCAGTGAGGCCCATGGGTGGCCCATCACCACTTTTGTGACGGTATTCCAGAATCCACCGTTGCTATTCTCGTGCGTCCCATCAGAGGCTGGCATGAACGGCAATTTCCATGAATTCACACGGTCACCCATGATGCTCAGGATTGCGGGTAGCGCCGTGAGCGCGGCGGCAACAGAAATGAGAGTGACGAGCACCGCTCCGATGCCAATACTGAAGAACACGCTGGAGGGAACGATGACCATGCCCAGCAGAGCAAACACAACAGTAGCGCCGGAGAATACGACCGCACGTGAAGCCGTGGCGCCTGATCGGGCGATTGCGTCAACTTTTTCGAGGCCACGTGATCTCTCTTCACGGAACCTGGCGACGATAAATAACGAGTAGTCGATGCCGACCGCCAAACCAATCATCGTGATCAGGTTAGTCACGAAGAATGAGAACTTGTAGACCTGTCCAACAAGGGCGACCACGGCGATGGCCACAATAATAGAACTGACCGCCATCACTATTGGGATCCAGGCAGATCCAGCAGCGCGGAAGACGAGCACAAGTATGAGTAGTGCTATCCCGATACCGATCATTTCGCCGGTCATAAGGTCGTTTTCCGCTACTTCTTTGAAGTCTGTTCCAATGCTGGCTGGGCCACCAAGAAGGACTTCCACGTCTGAACGTGCTGAGATGTCTTCAGCGAGTTCAAGCACCGGTAAAACGTTATCGTTCGCTTCCTGGAAGTCCCCAGCAAGCGTCAGCGGTACGAGTGTCGTGTCACGATCTTCTGAAACCAGATTTTCATCGCCGGTTTCGTAATAGTTGACGATTTCAAGTTCACCACTCTCGGCATTGATTATCTCTGGCCCCAGAGATCGCGCCTGAGCCGTGAACGTTTCCACAGCGGCCCGAAACTCGGGATCGTCCACCGTCAGAGTGTCGGAGCGGAATATCGCTATCTCGTCCAGTCGAGTTGGACTTATCCGCTCCTCAAGCAAGTCAACGGCAATCTTTGAATCAGGGTCATTGGTGAGCGTTTCCTCCACGGTAGTTGCGGAGGAGAGCAAATTCGCGACGATCACCACGCTCGCCACGAGGAGCACGCCCCATATCAGCAGCGTACGCCGTGGGCGCTCGGCGGCAGCCCGGGCGAGATTTTCGGTTGACAGTCTGGCCAACATCGGCGGTTCTCCTTAAGTTCGTCACCCACAAAACGTGGCATGAGGTTTGTCTGGCTCAAACCTATGCGGAGAAGAGAAGCGCGTAACCAACCTCAGGGTTGAACCTCAGGGTTGAGTTGGGGTTGAACGAGATTAAAGGAGAGGTCTAAACGATGCCGAGTTGACGGGCTGTTGCGACCGCCTGTGTACGAGTACCGACATCAAGCTTGCGATACGCCCGATTTATGTGGGACTTGACGGTACTCATCGAAATGATCATCTGCTCGGCGATTTGCTGGTTCGATGCGCCTGATGCAATGAGGGTCAAGACTTCGATTTCACGATCACTGAGTGGCTCAGGCAGCAATGTTTGTGCGGAGATTTGCACCACTTCTGACTCAGACGTGAGAATCGTCCCCGCACTGGGTTCTGGAGAGGCAACTATCTGCTGCAACAGGAATGTTAGATAGTTGGGTGAGCCTGCCTCCCCAGGGCCCCGTCCGCGCCTAACGGCCTCTGCAAGCGCGTTCAACAGGCCTGCGACTACTGGTCCCTCACCCGTGAAAGACCTGTTGAATCGACCCGGTTCACCCAGCTTTGTCGCTCTCCCAAGCGATTCAATGGCAAGAGCACGACTCCCTGAGAGTTCACGCGCCTGAGATTGCAACACAAGGGCGTGAATCTCGTGCTGAACGCGTCCACCATCTCGCAACACAGGGGTAACCCGTGAGAGAAGTTGATCTGCCTCTTCGTAATTGCCACGATCAATGAGATGGCCAGCGTAGGCCGTTACTAACTCTTCGTTCTTGAAGTCGACGGCCACATCGGGCGACAACCCCTGATCGAGCACCACGTCCGAGGCCGACTCAAGATCGCCCGTACGCCGGAATACCTTGAGCATCACTGAGGCAAGAAACGTTGAGAAATCGAAACTACCAAACCCTTTAGCAAACTGCCGCGCCTCCTCAAGCTGCTCGATAGCAACAGCGCGCTCACCAGCGGCCAACGAAACCTGTGCCGCAGTTGTGCGGGCGTTGAGGGCAAATCCCATCATTGGAGATTTATTCGCGAGGTTCTGAGCCTGTCTCGAGTGTTCCATCGCCTTTGAAATGTCCCCTTTTTCCAGGAACACTTCAGCCAGCCACGTGTGGGGAACGCACATCACCCAGTTGGCCTCAGCTGACGCACCCTGTCCCACAGTAAGCGCGTCTTCATACGCACGACGGCCGTCTTCCAGCCGTCCGCGGGCCACGTTGACCTGACCGTACCCCGATAGGCCATATACGAGCAGGGGAGAGTCGTCTGCAGCGCGAGCCTCATCTACGCCTTTTTGCAGGATTGATTGGGCTGACTTCATGTCGCCGAGTCCAATATGAACCTCTCCGCTGAAGAGGTGGATAAGCCCCCGGACGTGGTGCTTTTCTTCTGGAAGCAACGCCAGAGCTTTCACTGCGAGTTCCGTGGTTTGTTCCGAAGGGAGTTCCCACGCCGCATGAAAGAGGGTCAGTGCCAGAACTTCACCCTTCAGCGCGTCCAGACCATCGATTCCGACCACGGTGCCGTCGATATCGTCATTGGGATCAATGCCGCCGTTTGATTCGATTTCGCTGATGGCTTCGTCCGCCCACCCTGACATCTTGTGAACAATATCCAGATCATGTTCTGAGAGCAGGGTGCCGACCCCATAAATTAGTGCCAGTCGGGGTCTTTGACGGACCATTTCGTCTGGTAGGGAGCTCACCCACGATGAAATTGACAGGTAATGTCCCAGTCGCTGGAACTCCTCAAAGTTCGCAACAAGCAAGCGCGCGACGGTATCGTGGTCACCGGCGAACTGGGACTGATCTATAGCCTCCGCGACCATTCCAGCCTCTTCCAACCAGGCCGCTGCGTCTCGGTGTACCTGATTCGCCATTTCCTGCCCAAGGCCGTTTGCCCGCGAGCGTACGAAATCCCGGAAGAGGTGGTGGTAGCGATACCAGTTGCCATCATCATCGAGGGGAACCAGAAACAGATTCTGATCCGCCAGGCGCCTCAACGTCGCGTCGCCGTCGACCATTCCGGTTATCTGATCACAGATTGACCCATTCATACGATCTAGCAGCGACGTCTTGAGTAGAAATTCACGGGTTGGCTCATCACACTGGTCAAATATCTCGCCGGCTAGGTAGTCGAAGACGAACTTCTGCCCGCCCCCATATGAATCGACGCGGGACTGGAGGTCAGGATTGGGTAGCTCACGCCCCCGCATCGAAAGCCCAAAAAGCTGGAGACCGGCCGCCCATCCTTCCGTCTGCTCGGTGAGACTCGCCACAAGCTCTTCCGGCAGTGTCCTATCTTCGATAGCCGAGAACATACCTGCAGCTTCACTGGTATCGAACTGCAATTCCCGACCACGGACCTCAGTTAGGTCACCGCGTGCTCGCAGTCGCGCTAGCGGAAGTTGTGGATCATGCCGGGTGGCCAGAATCAGATGCATCTGCTGTGGCATCTGCTCAACGAATATCGACATCATCTCGTGGATATGGGTGTCGGTAATCACATGGTAATCATCAAGGCCCAGTACGAAGTCATCCTCAATCTCTGAAATCTCATTGATCAGTGCGGTGAGGATTCCACTTCGTTCCGCGCCCATGCTGGATGCCTGGAACAGTGACATCGCTGTGTCGCCCGTCCCGGGTCGGATCCCATCCAGAGCGGCCGCAAAATATGTGAAGAATCTGACGGGATCGCTATCTGCATCATCAAGAGAGAGCCACGCGAAAAGCCTCTCCCTGCCGCTTTTAGATGCCCTCCACTCGCTGACCAGCGTAGATTTGCCTGCGCCAGCAGGTGCGACGATAACGGTCAGACGACCTCTAACACCTCGATCAATCAGATCAGTGAGTCTTGGACGGCGAACGAGATCGTCTCGAACCGCGGGGAGGTGAAACTTGGTCTTTAGTAACTGCTGCGCCAACTGCAATACTTCCGGCTGAATGAAACATGATCATAGCCGATGTCCGACCACAGATCGCGTCAATCGCGATTGCCATGAAGTCCACTACCAGAGTTCGGAAGGTCAGAACAGTAGACGGGGCTGCGAAGCCGAGTGATTCGACCGTCGGGTTGCCGCTTGTAATTGCGTCGAAGCGTTGTCTGCTACTGGCTACCCGGCCGCTTTCATTTCGATTAACAACCCGGCGGGTTTTGCGGGGGCTACAACGGGATTATCTTCTCTCTGGACAGGTCGACATTTGTCTCGATAGTGAAGCGCAGCACTGACCCTTTTGTGGCGCTCAGAATTGTTGCTTAATCCCAGCTTCATGAAGATACGGCCAACCCGTTTCTCAACGGTGCGCACAGCCACTCCCAACTCATCCGCTATTGCAGCGTTATTCCACCCATCCGCCATGGAACTCAATACCTCCAATTCACGGGGAGTCAGGCCGTCTGACCGGGTTTCTGAGAGGTTTACCAGACGCCCAACAAGAGATTGTTCGAAAACGCTGCCACCTTTTGCAACGATCATGATCGCCTGCAACAACATTTCGATATCGTCCAGCGCTGTTTCCAGAAGAATTCCAATTCCTGAAGTGTCACCGTTCATGAGATTGGCCGCCTGGATTGGATTCAGTTCGTTCCCAATTACCAGGATGCCCAGGTTGGGGCGGACCAGCCTGGCTTCAATAGCGGTTCGAAATCCTCCAATCGAGGGAAGATTCGCGTCTACTAGCATCAGATCAGCTTCCGCGTCGATGCAAAGCTTGAGGGCAGACCACTCTTCTGAGGCCATGCCCACGATCTCAATGTC
Organism: Chloroflexota bacterium; assembly: GCA_013204555.1. GTDB lineage: Bacteria > Chloroflexota > Dehalococcoidia > Lucifugimonadales > Lucifugimonadaceae > UBA1151. Next base: position 47,953 of record JABMNO010000014.1, read on the forward strand.
GCCACACTGGGCAAGCGCCTTCGCTAATGCGTCCTTATGAAGACCGTCGCCATTCGCGACGATCACTTTTGGGATCCGGATTGATTCGGATCTGCCAGACCCGTTAAGCGATGAATTTTTGGTGACATGTAGAGGGTTATTCATTGCGATTCCCCGGGGATGATTTCATTTCTGGCACAAAAAAAAGCGGTCCTCGGAATTTTCCGAGGACCGCCCTGTTTGTGTGCAGTCCTTTGCCTCCACACCGGAGACAATACTTATTTCAATGTCCGTCGATTGCCCCTGTACTGAAGGTCAATCGAAAGTAACTTCTCACTTGAGTCTTGCAGTTTCATTGCAGACCGTCCGCAGGGTATGCACGCGTCCTGAATGGGTAAGTTTTTCCTCGCCCCATGGGTAAATGACGACGGAGGTTTTTAACTCCTGAATACGTAGTGAACAACCAATTCAATTAGTCCGTTTGAAGTGGTCAAACAGGCTGAGTCGGTTGGAAATCTGGGTCTGGCCAGGATGAATTCGATTGTCCAGGTCGATCTCATCCTGGAACTATTTCGCTGAGACCTCAGTGGCCTGGAGAGACGGTGACTCCGACTTTTTGCGCCGGACGGCACAGAGAATGGTTCGTCGAGCTCCAATTGGTTGTTGCGATATTTCCATCCATACCCGTTATCGCCTTTGGCTACCATCTCGCCAAGGTGATCTTCAGCGGAGGTGTGACCAGCCCACTGGACGCAATTGCCGCAGTGGCTGAGCAGAATAGTGCGGCAGCCCAGGAAGTCTCAGCGTCTACGGAAGAGGTAAGTGCGCAGGTAGAAGAGGTTGTTGCCTCTTCATCAACGCTTTCCGATATGGCGGGTCAACTGTCGGAAGTCGTGGCACAGTTCCGATTGAGTGGAGATCGCACTACCAGATGAGTGGCGTCGGCAACATAGCCCCTTGAGCGCAAATCCTCTCAATGGACCGAATTCCCGCCCCCTGGCATCGAGCAGCAATTGCTCGGTGGCAGGGGAGTGCCAAATCGGGAATGTACGCGTGCGAACCCATCACAACTACGCAATATGCGACACGCGTTTTATCGAACCTCACACCTCTCTCACATTGCAAACTAAATTGCTCACCTAATCGGGATTAGTGTCACATTTATCATCTTGAACAGACCAATCTTCAACTTCCAATGAAAGATCACGTGATGACTGGTTCCGATGAATCGCTCGTTCCAATCAACTCCGAAGTGCGGGGCGTGCTGTGGCCCAATTGCGCATACATCGGTGGCCTTGAATGCGTGTCACATGCGTTCAGCCGCCATCTTGGTCAAGATATCAGCGCCAAAATATCCGAGTTTGCGGGCAACGCAGAACCTGGTGCCCGTCTCACCCTGCAGAAGGGCAAGGATGGATTCACGCTCCAGGTCACCAGCGAGGTGATTCGAGACGGGGGAGTTGATGATATTCGGCTGACCCGTCTGGCAGAAATGAGCCACTCAATGAACGGTGTGTCAGCAGAAGTCAGGTCTAACTGGGGCCATGAGGCTGGTCTGGGAGATTCGCCCACAACGAATGGCCGAAGTGAATCTCCAGAATGAAATGCAGAGGAAGTACGCCAGATAGTTGAAGGAACCGCTGGTTGGCCCAGAGGTGCTATTAGGCCACTTTGAACCAGCGATTAACATCAGCGCATGTTGAAGTAAAGAGACGCCAGATTATGGGACAAATTACCGATGAGTTTGAGATCAATGGGAAGACCGGTCACGTGGATTACGCGGGACATCTACCATCCACCGGTGACGGAACTCTAGCGCGGGAAGAATGCGCCGAACGACACTCTAAATCGAATCCTGACCAAAAAAACCTTTCCCGTACCAACGACTTGCCGAGTGATGGCATTGAAAATGGGCCGGTGATGTTGGCCGATCGGTTCGCTCATTGGGCGGTTCTGGCTAGCCTGATGGCCGCCGTCTTTGCTATCGACCTGGTGGTTCCGTTGGGTGCCGCCGGTGGGGCGCCTTACATTGCAGTGATCCTGATCTCCATGGGCCTCCCTGGAAACCGGTCAATGGTCACAATAGCCTCCCTGGTATCTATCCTTGCGCTCGCAGGATATTTTTTCTCACCTGCGGGAGAAACTGACTCCCATGTCTTGATCAATCGGTTCCTGTCTGTGGGGCTTATCTGGGCCATCACGGGTTTGGATTACTGGACCGCCAAAAATACCAGAAACATCGCCACGGAGCGCAGCACACTTGCAGAACTAAGCCGAATCATCTCATCCGCCGAAAATATCGAAACCGTATCTCCTCTTTTCGCGAACCACACCAAAAAACTAATCGCTTTTGATCGCATCACGATCGCGGAAGTCGACTGGGAGCGAAACATACTGGTCGACAAGTTTGTATCCGGAGTCGGAATCGTTGGAGTCGAGTCTGGGGCCACATACCCTCTTGATGAATTCGCGGGCGAAGAGGCGCTTCGACATGGCGAGAGTCACGTGCTAACAGAAAAGGACATGATTCCTCTGGCTGATCGGTACAAGCACATCTCAGATGGACTGGCCGCCGGATTGAAGAGCGCTATTTTCGTGCCGTTGAGGAGTAGGAACCAAACAATTGGCGCACTGATCCTTCGATCAACTGTGGATGATGCCTACAAGAAACAAGATCTTGTCTTTACTGAACAGATCGCCGCGCAGATCGCAGGCGTAATCGCTAATTGGCAGGCGATGCAGACCCTCGAGACGAGCGAAAAGAATTATCGCGATCTGGTGGAATCATCCCATGAGTTGATCTGGCGAACCGATGCTGATGGCCGGTTCACGTACTTGAATCCCGCGTGGGAACGAACTCACGGCTACACGGTTGAAGAGATGCTGGGCCGCCCCTTCTCAGATTTTGCAGCACGGGAAATTGCTGAACGGGATTCTCAACAGCACAGCGATCTAATGGCGGGAGGATACGTGGTTGGCTATGAGACGCGCCACCTCTCCAAATCAGGATCGGAAGTAAATCTCTTATTCAACGCTTTCCCTGCAACGAATACTGATGGTGAGATCGTCGGTGTGAGGGGAACTGCGCATGATGTTACTGAGGAGCGTAAGGCACAGGCGGGGTTTAGAGTTCGCGCTGCGGTCGTTGAAGCAACCGGCGACGCAACGATTGTTGCGGGAACGGACGGAATCATCACGCTAGCCAACTTAGCTTCAGAAGAGATGTTCGGAATCAGTCGCGAAAAGTTGGTGGGAACCAAGATCACCACGTTGATGCCGGTGGAATACCGTTCGGACCACATAGCGGGAATCAAACGGGCTGGTGAAGTTAGTCCGTCTCATATTCTGGACACGTTGATAGAGACCAATGGTCTGCGGGCAGACGGGACACCCTTTCCCATCGAACTTCGTATATCGCGTATCGCTGGTGATGCCGCATCCTCATTCGTCGCTACGATTCGCGATATCACGGATCGCAAAAATCTTGAGGCCACGGTGCGCACACGAAGCGAAGCCCTCAGAGAGAGCGAAGCGCGATATCGTGACCTTTTTGATAATGCTCCAGACATGTACGTCAGTATTGATGTCACCACCGGGAAGATCACCGAGTGCAATAAATCGACTCTCAATGCACTTGGATACCAGAATGATGAATTGATCGGAAAGCGGGTCTTCGAATTGAACCACCCCGACTCTTTAGTCCGGGGAATGGAAGTCTTCCGAGAGTCCCAAACTACCGGTGAAATTTCCGATGCCGAACTCACATTGCAGCGCAAAGATGGAAGTGCAATCCACGTAAGCCTGAACGTCTCAGCAACGCGCAACGCCGATGGCAACGTCATTGGAAGTCAAGGCACCATGCGGGATATCACGGAGCGCAAAAGGGCGGAAGAGGAATTGAAGATCCGCCTCGCTGCGCTTGATACAGCAGACGACATGGTTGTGATAACCAATCCCCAGGGGATCGTCGAATACGTAAACAGGGCATTTACCGCCCAGACCGGTTACACGCTGGCAGAGATGATTGGCGGCACCCCGAAGATGCTGAAATCTGGTCGCCAGAATCCGGCGTTTTACTCAGACCTGTGGAATACCGTCAAGTCCGGAAACGTCTGGAATGGCATACTGATCAACCGCCGCAAAGATGGGTCAGAGTATCCAGAAGAGATGAGCATAACGCCGGTGATCGGGGAGGACGGCGAGTTACTCCGTTATATCGCTATAAAACGGAACATTTCAGAAAGACTGCGGATAGCATCCGAACGGGAAGCCGCCCGTGAAATGGAGACCCAAAACAGGGATCTACTCCGTGGCAACGAAGATAGGAAAGAGTTCCTGTCAACGGTCTCGCATGAGTTGCGGACTCCACTCGCCGCTATGCTGGCATTCTCAGAGATTCTTCGGCGCAACAGGGAAGACAATCTGACAGCCAAGCAACTTGATCAACTGGACCACATCACCAAGGGAGGCAGAAGGCTCAACGAGCTGATCGAAGATCTTCTGGATGTCTCGAGAGCTGATTCAGGACGTCTGACCGTGGAGAAGGCGCCATTCGAGGTGTCGGCAATGATGGATGAGATTGTTGCTGACATTCGACCGATTCTCGATGACAGAGGGGAGAGTCTCGATTGTGTTGGGCTTACCAGGCTGGTCTGGCTGGACGCTGATGAGGGAAGAGTTGTCCAGAGCATCAAGAATCTTCTTACCAATGCGAGCAAGTACTCGCCGGACAACACAGTTGTTGAGCTTTCTGTTGGCACGGTCAATGATCGGTTGGAGATTGAAGTTCGTGATCACGGCATCGGTATATCTCCGGAAGATCAGGAACAGCTATTTAGCCCATTCTTCCGGGCGAATAACGCAGAGACACGTAGCAAACCGGGCACGGGGCTTGGGCTTGTAATCGTCAAAGCGATTGTTGAGTTACATGTTGGAGAAGTGACGTTGTCTAGCCAGAGCGGCAAGGGAACAACTATCCGTTTCTGGATACCCGGCGTAATGGCAGCCCCACCCCGAGAACTAACTCCCCGCAAACAGCGACCACAATTCACTACATCTCGATTGGATGCAACTGTTGATTAAACGCGGTCAACCGGTGAAGCAGACTTCACTGACACCAGCCGCGCGTTGAGACTCACCGCAATATCTCGGCCGATTTTGGTCGCGTAAATGACGCGCTCCGTCCCATTTTCCGTTGCGGTTTCGTTACTTAACCGTCCCTATCCGATACCACAGTGCCCAACTGGTTACGCGATTATCGTGATATGGATACGACTGCCACTCCCTGGTCAGGACGAAGTAATTTAATCCGGTCGACCCCGGCAATTCTGATGCTGGCAATTGGGATCGCGCTATCGATCGCAGCGTTTTTCGTTTTGAAGCACGAAGAGGAGGATCGGGCCAGGGCAGAATTTGAACGCGCTGCTGATGGTGTTGCGGCGAGCCTCGACGATAAGTTTCGGCGAAATATTGACCTGGTCCACTCAATCCGAGACCTTTACGCTGTTTCCAATTCCGTGGAGCGCGCCGAGTTTTCTCAATTCGTAGAGAGGGCCACCGAACCGATCGCTGGCGTTCAAGCCCTGGAGTGGATTCCGAGGGTTTCTTTAGCTGATCGCCCCACTACGGAACTAGCTGCACAATCAGACGGGTTCTCCGGGTTTGTATTCACTGAACGAAACCCTGATGGGATAATCGTACCTGCTGGTGATCGGAGTGAATATTTTCCCGTTTATTTCGCCAGCCCGATCCGGGGCAATGAAGCCGCATTGGGATTTGATTTAGGCTCCAATTCTGCTCGGGCTACCGCATTGGCTTCAGCGCGTGACTCAGGCCAACCAGTCGCTACGGAACGAGTCTCCCTTGTTCAGGAAACCGGAACACAATCTGGCATCTTGGTCTTCGTTCCCATCTACGTAAATGGAACACCGGTCCGAACGATTGAGGAGCGGCGGAAAAGCCTCTCCGGGTTCGCTCTCGGTGTATTCCGTATCGGAGACGCTATTGAGGATCCGCTAGTCCACGCCAATATCGGTCGCGGAATTGGACTTAAGATCCTGGATATTTCAGCACCATCACAACAACAACTGCTCTACGAGACTTCGGACCTGGGCCTCTCCGATAATTCAACTTCGGAGGTTGCGGTGGCCAGTTTTTCGGGGGATCGAGTGGTCGTACGGGAATTCGAAGTGGCAGGCCGAACATGGCGACTATCGCTATCTCCGATGTCTGCCGAATTTGGCGCAAGAATGTGGATCCCGTGGACCGGACTGGGCGGCGGACTACTGTTCTCGTCTCTGCTGGCGGCATATGGAATCGCATTGCAAGGGCGTACCGCCAGAATTGAAGCAATGGTTCAGACCAGAACTTCCGAACTGTACCGTGCCAACGAGCGAATCTCAGAAAGCGAGGCTGAAGCCCGAGCAATCACAGAAAGTGCCCTCGACGGGATCCTCACCATCAATGAGAGTGGCCTAATTGGGTCGATGAACTCAGCTGCTGAACGGATGTTTGGATACGAAAGTGTGGATATGGAAGGAAAAAATATCTCCCTTCTCATGCCAGAACCCGACAGAACACAGCACGACTCTTACATATCAAATTACCGGAAGACTGGCATTGCTCGCATAATCGGTACTGGACGAGAGGTCACAGGCCTCAGGCGCAATGGAAGCACCTTTCCAATTGATCTATCGGTGAGCGAAATGGATGGCGATAGTCGGCGATTTGTTGGCGTGACCCGGGATATCACAGTCCGAAAACAGGCTGAACAGGCCTTGCGAGACAGTGAAGAGAGATATCGAAACCTCTTCGAAAACGCGACAGACCTGATCCAAATCATCGACGCTAACGGCAAGTATCTCTTCACCAATTCAGCCTGGCGGACTGCACTTGGGTATTTGGATGATGAGATTTCAAATATCGGATTTCAAGACGTAGTTCATCCGGATAGTGTCAATCAGTTTGAAGCCATTTTGCATAGCGTCATGAAGGGTGAGCAACCAGGAGAAATTGACTCCGTTTTCGTTACGAAAAAAGGACGCCAGATCGCCGTACGGGGCAGCATCAGCGTCAAGATGGAAGATGGCAAACCTGTTTCAACCCAAGGCATATTCAGGGATGTCACGTCCCGGCTGGAAGTGGAACGCATGAAGAGCGAATTCATTGGGATCGTGAGCCATGAATTGCGAACGCCATTGACGTCAATCAGGGGATCGCTTGGTCTGATGGCCGCCGGGGGGTTTGGTGAGATATCTGGAGATGTGACAGAGGCTATTGACATCGCTGTCCGCAACACGGACAGGCTTACCCGAATGGTGGGAGATTTTCTTGACCTTGAACGAATTGAATCGGGTCAATTGCCTCTGAAATTCGAAAGTTGCGAGGCAGTTGATCTGATCTCGGAAATTACCAACAACGTGCAATCTATCGCTGATCAATCATCGGTAACCCTGATTTCAGAAGTTGAATGCGACAGCATCTACGGCGATCGAGATCGCATCATCCAGGCGATAACCAACCTGGCTTCAAACGCGATCAAATTCTCACCGACCAGGGGGAAAGTGACCATCAACTGCCGGGATGAGGACGGGGTAACTTTGATAGCAGTCACGGATCAAGGGAGGGGTATCCCATCCGAGATGCAGACAGCGATCTTCGACCGATTCCGACAAGTCACAGCAGACGATCATCGGCGCCGTGGTGGCATTGGCCTGGGGCTAGCCATAGCCAAGGGTATCGCTGAATCACATGCTGGAAATATCACCGTCGATAGCCGGGTAGGGGAGGGCAGTCATTTCGTCATTTCACTCCCTACGATACGGGCGCCCAAGGCAGTCGGAAGCTATCTGAATGGCTGAACCTCGTATCAGTGATAAAGGTACTTGTTATGGCCGCGCTATGGTGACAAATCTCGTGATCACATTGCCCTCACAAGGATTAAATCGATTAGTGGTTCTGATACTGACCAACTGGGAATGGCCTGATCATTTCACAGCGAAGATAAGAGAGGTCTAGATTTCCATGACATCAATACGCGCACTCATTATTGATGATGACGCTGACATTCTTAGAATCGCACAGCTCAGCCTTGAGAGACTCGCCGGTTGGACAGTGACCGCAGAGTTGTCTGGAGGTAACGCAGTTAATCTGGCCATTTCAAAGCGGGTGGATGTGGTGATCCTTGACGTGCAGATGCCGGAATTAGACGGACCCACGATCTTCAACATGTTGAGAGCGAATCCTGACACGGCTGGAATACCAGTTGTGATGCTGACCGCTAGCGTTCAGGCTGCGGACCATGAGCGATTTGTGGCGCTTGGCGCAGATGGCATACTCGTCAAGCCGTTTGACCCCACTCGGTTAGCGGGACAGATTGAAGAGATACTGGACGGATTGAAGTAGGACATGGGAATCGGTAACCAACCACGCGGCAGAATGGACCCGTCCGAACTTAACGACGCCATACGCGAGTTGTGGACCAGTGAACGGCCGCTAATCTTCGAACGAATCGCCAGCTTGAGCGCAGCCCTCAGTGCCGATGGTGATCTAGAACCTGAAGCGAGAACTGAAGCACTCAGGGTCTGCCACATGCTTGCCGGTTCTCTGGGTTCTTACGGCTTTCCAGAAGGTACCAGACTTGCTCGTCAGTTGGAGAAGGGCTTCCAACAAACTGGTTTCCAATATCTAGATCTGCTGGCACTAACTGAGGCGTTGCAGAGCGTTGTTGAAGGTGAGCCTGATCTCGGCAGAGAGGAATCCACATCTTCATCCAATATCCAGATTCCAGTCCTCATCCTTGACGATGATAAGGCGATACGCGATTTGATGAGCCTCCAAGCGAGGGCGCGAGGATTTCTTCCCACGACCGCGTCGACCATCGAAGAAGGCATTGAGGAGGCCCATAGAATCACGCCAGGGGCGGTGATTTTGGATTTCGGTTTTCCGGGCGAGGAATCAGGTGGAATTGAATTTCTCAAAGCGATAGATAAGTTCGAGGATAAGCCACCAGTTGTAATGCTCACCGGACAGCACGACTTTGTTAGCAGACTTACTGCGAGTCGTCTCGGCGCCATTGGGTTTGTGCAAAAGCCTGCTTCTCCAGCGGTGGTCCTTGACCTCATTGCAGAAGCCATCGACCGCCGGAAGAGTCCCGGCCTTCAGGTGCTGGCCGTTGACGATGACGCGGACAATCTAGCGGCGATCAAGGCCATCCTTGAACACGATGACATCAGGGTCAGCACGCTTGATTCGCCCCTGAACTTTTGGCGACGTCTTGAAGAGGTTCAGCCAGATGTGATTCTTTTGGACATCGCCATGCCACAGGTTTCAGGCTTCGACATATGCAGAACCGTGAGATCTGATTCGAGATGGTCATCGACACCAATACTGTTTTTAAGTGGTAGATCGGACCCCGATACGATTACAGCCGCCTTTGAAGCAGGGGCAGACGATTTCATCTCGAAACCTTTTGAGCGACAGGAACTGGTCGCACGGATTCGCGCTCGCGCTCAAAGAGTTCAAGGACTAAGACGCACTGCGAGCCTCGACCCCCTCACCGGTGCAGTCAACAGGCGCGCAGCGACGGAGTTGGCGGAAATACTGATCCGCCAGGCCATACGGAACGGTGGACCACTTTCAGTCGCTATCACTGATATCGATAAGTTCAAGGGCATAAACGACTCCTACGGCCACGCCGCGGGGGACAGGGTCCTGGCCCGTCTGGGCGGATCGTTACGAGCAGCGTTTAGAGCGGATGACGTCATTGCTCGGTGGGGCGGTGATGAGTTCGTCGTTGTAACCGTTGGCCTGGACCCGGTCTTGGTGCGAAAACGAATCGAGAGCGCAGTAGACGCTGTGAATGTGCAGGCAGCCGACAGCGAACAAGACGACGAGCCGAACATCTCCTGCAGCACGGGAATTTCCGCGTATCCAGAAGGCGGGGATTCTCTTACAACCCTGATTGCATCGGCCGACAAACGTCTCTACGAGGTCAAGTCAGGACGTTCAAGAAGCTAATCTCACGTCGCATCTTTAGACTTTCTTGAACTAATAGCCCAAAACTAGCCAGAGTGATTATCCCCGGCTGGTCCCAGACGCAATAAGTTATTTTTTCGGGTACAGCCGTCCAGAGGTAGTCAGTAGCGCTGAAATCATGGAATTTTGATCTTGGCATGAGGAATTACCACAACATAGCTATACCAATAATTGTAGTGTATGGCTGGGTCGTTTTAGCCGCGCTGGATGACCTGACGCCGTGAACGCATAATTTCGCGCGGTTATCCATAAGGTGAGCGGAATGGTAATGACTCCGAGAGAGCGGCAACTCGCCGCCCTCAATGGCGAACATCCCGATCGGGTGCCGTGGATGCCCCGACTTGAGATCTGGTACACGGCACAGTATCTTGCTGGAACTCTGCCGGATGAATATAAGGGAAAGCGGCTTCGCGAAGTCCAAGATGATCTTGGAGTTGGCGCATCTGCCCGCACCGGCCACATCTACACCACTCGCATCAAGGGCGTCGAAGTCGAGCGACGCCTTGACGGCCTGATGGCGCACACCTCGTACATCACTCCTGTTGGGACCGTGTCTCGAACGTTCCAGCGCACGGAGGAATTGGATGCAGCCGGGATTCAACCGCTCGAAGTCGAGACCCTGATCAAGACAGAGGCTGACTACGGTCCGGTGATGTACATGATTGAGAACACCGAGTACTTCCCCGCCTACGAGCAATTCATAGACTATGACGAGTCTGTAGGGGACAGGGGACTGCCGATGGTCGCCATCGGCGATGTTCCGTTCCACGATTTCATCAACGTCTATACGGGCTACGAGAAGGGCTACATAGACCTTTTCGATTTCCCGGACAAGGTTGAGCGGCTTCTCGAGACCATGGAGCAGTGCCTGCGGGAGAAGATGTGGCCCATAGCCGCAAAATCACCGGCAACCCTCTTTTTGCATGGCGCCCACTTTGCCTCTCAAACCACACCGGCCAACTACTTCGACCAGTACATGCTGCCGTACATGCGTGAGTTCTCTGATTACATGCACAAGCACGGTAAAAAGGTCGCCCACCACGCCGACAACGACACCAGTGAGATTCTCGGTCAGCTCAAAGCCTCCGGGTATGACATGCAGGAGTGCTTCGTCACCGACCCAATGGTGCCTACTACGCTGCGCCAAGCCAGAGAAGGTCTGGGCGACGACGTTGTCATATTCGGAGGGATACCTTCGGTCATCCTCGAATCGAGCACCTCAGAGGAGCAGTTCGAGGAGTATATGGATGACATATTCGACTCAATCGCACCGGGTGACGCAGCGATTCTCGGAATCGCCGACAACATGATGCCCACATCCTTGTTGTCGAGAGTCAGGCGAATCAGCGAGCTAGTCGAAACCCGAGGCGTTTACCCGATTGAGAAGACGTCAGTTAAAGCTGGCGCATAGATGGAGCACGAAATGAACTTCTCAGAGCTTTCAGAGATGGTGATCACCGGCCAGCACATTGCGGCAGCCGAATGGACTCAAAACGCCCTTGATCAGGGTGTGGAACCAATTGAGCTGATCAATAAAGGACTTGTGCCGGGCATGGATGAGATTGGCCGGCGGTGGAAGGAAGGTGGGATCCATATGCCAGAAGTCCTCATTGCGGCAAGAGCAATGAAGGCAAGCATGGCCCTTGCCAAGCCGCTAATAGCGGTCTCAGGGCAAGAGATGAAGGGAACCATAGTTATAGGCACGGTCAAGGGGGACCTGCATGACATTGGTAAGAACCTTGTCTCAATGATGCTGGAGGGAGCCGGATTTGAGGTCCACGATCTAGGCAATAACGTGACCCCTGAGGCGTTCGTGGCCGCCGCCGAGGAGCATGACACGGACATCGTAGCCATGTCGGCACTGTTGACCACAACAGTTCCGATGATGGAGGCCACGATTGCTGCGTTGGTAGCAGCTGAGGTGCGTCAGAACGTGAAAGTGATGATCGGTGGTGCGCCTGTTACCCAGGCCCTGGCCAATCAGATTGGCGCAGACGGCTACGCAGACGATGGCGCCTCAGCAGTGGGCGTCACGAAGACCTTACTGGGAGTCGACTGACCCATCCGGGGACGAAATACCCAGCTCCAATGAAATGCACTGGATGAACCAGCAAGAGGTGTTCCGATGACGCTCACGCACCGCGAAAGGGTGATCCTTGCCCTAAATCACGAAGAGACAGACCGCGTCCCGATTGATTTCGGTGGCGGTCCTGCCACGCAGATCCACCCTACGGCCTACTCAAACCTCCTGGCAATGCTCGGTTTTGAAGAGGAGAACCAGGCTGTTAGCCATCGTGGTGAAGGTCAGGTTGTGGCTCCTAGCGAACGCGTGTTGCAGCACTTTGATGTGGATGTCCGCGGGTTCTACACCGGCGAACCTGACGTATCGATCTACCGCCCGCTTGAAGGGAGCGCGTACATTGATGAGTGGGGCGCCAGATGGGAAAAGGCCTTCACTCTTGCTCCGTACATCAACGTGCTGGGACCACTTCAGCACCTGACTGATCCGGTTCCGGCGGACGTGGATTCCATCCCGTGGCCGGTGCCGGATGATCCGGGGCGGGTGCGCGGCCTTAGAGCTCGAATGGAGGCTATGAGGAGTGATACGGATTGTGCCATCGTCCTCAACCTCCCTAACAGCACCTTCGCTCTATCGCAACGCGTGAGGGGTTTTGGTGAGTTGCTGGAAGACCTGCTGTTGAACCAGGCATTCGCTGAGGCGCTTCAAGAACGAATTACTGATGTGATCTGTGGAATCGCCACGTTGGCGTTACAGGAAGTTGGAGACCTCATTGATGGCGTCTCAATTGCTGACGATATGGGAACTCAGACACAGTCATACATGAGCCCGGATCTGTACAGATCAATGCTCAAGAAACATCACGCCCGATTTGGTGAAGTTCTTCACGCCAACACCAGGGCGCCGGTCATCATGCACAGCGACGGTTCGATACGTCAGCTCATCCCTGACCTGATCGATTGCGGTGTCAACGTAATCAACCCGGTCCAGGTTAACGCTGAAGGAATGGATCCAGAGAAACTTAAGCAGGACTTTGGCAGAGACCTTTGTTTCTGGGGCGGCATTGATACGCAACAGGTGCTTCCATTTGGCACGCCAGAGGATGTTGCTAATGCCGTGCGGGGGAGGCACCGTGATCTGGGACGGGGCGGCGGCTACGTGCTCGCGTCCGTCCACAATATCCAATCAGAAGTGCCACCGGAGAACATCATCGCCATGTTTGAAACCGCTATGTCGGACGTGACAGCACCGGTTTGAAATCTGCCACCTTTCGTTTTTGATTCTGAGCCGGGGAATAAGTGCAAGTCTGAGCCTCGTTCTGATTTAACGCGACCCCAAGCCGAGCCGAATAGATACGGGGATAATGTTTTTATCCCCATATTGGCGGCGCTTTCGGCAAAACCCACCTCCCAAGAAAAACATAATCGTACGTTCCGCATGAAGTAGTGAACAGTTAGTGCAGTACGCATATATTCGATTGTGAGCGGTCATATCGCCATCTGAGTTTCGCCAAATAATCACGGTTCCTTATTTACTAATAAAGAATCTTCATGCGATACTCACCCCGGTGCGACTTGCACAACATATGGTGCCCCGCATTGACTCCTTCTTTCACTGACTGCAGTAGTGCAGTGCTTAAGGTGATTACCTGGGGGTACGAATTGGAAGCCATCTGACATCTGGGTCGGCAACTGAGTGGATTGTCTATTCCTAAATAGGCCAAGGACCGCTGGATTTGAGATGCGGCGCCTGTCTGGATGAAGCAGGAGATAACTGCAATGAAGTTGGGATTACTCGATAGTCTGAGTCACCGACTCGGGCTGAGAATATTGTTGCCCGGTGCAATCGGGGGGGCCCTGATCCTCGCGACTGCGTGTGGCGGCGAAACGATAATTAAGGAAGTTCCCGGCGAGACAGTCATCCAGACTGTGATCGTTGAGAAAGAGGTTCCTGGCGCGAAGGTTGTAGAGACCGTCGTCGTTGAGAGAGAAGTTACGATTCCTGGTGACACGATCATCCAGACCGTTGTTGTTTCCGTGCCCGTTCCTTCGGACGCACCGAAGCCAAGCACCTGGGGTGGGACTCTGAAGTTGGCGGCCCACGGTCCACCAGCGCACTTCGACTTCTATGCGTCGAACACGATCGCGAACGTCGGGTCACAGGCCTCGATGTACAACAAGCTCGTCCGACACGTGGGAATCACAACGGACTTGCCGATTACTGGAGACCTGGCACACAGTTGGGACATCTCTTCGGATTCGAAGACTTACACGTTCCACCTTCGTGATGGCGTGAAGTTCCACGATGGTTCCGACTTCGGAGCTGAAGACGTCAAAGCATCGTACGATCGACTCATTTTCCCGGAAGATGGGCTCGTCAGTATTCGTAAGACCAACTTTGGCGCGGTGAGTTCGGTCAATGTGATTGATCCTCTTACTGTCGAATTCAAGCTGAGCGAACCTCGCGGCCCCGGCTGGATGCTTAGCGCTATGGCCCATGGGTGGGCTCTGGTCGTCAAAAAGGAAACGATTGAAGACAATAACGGCGACCTGAAAACCGTTGATAACCATCCAGGAACTGGACCGTTCAAATACGTGTCTCGTAATGACGAGGTCTGGGTCCAGGAGCGGTTTGACGACTACTTCGACCCAAGCAAACCCAACGCGGACAGGGTCGAGCACATTTGGCTCGTGGCCTGGACCCCTGAACTGTCGGCCGCAGTCCTAAGTGGCGTTGTCGACTGGGGAATGTGGCTTGAGGCCAAGACAGGCAAAGACATTCGCGCTGGAAACAGGGACGGCCTTACCGGTGTGCGTTGGACGTTGCCCAACATTGGCGGCATGTCGATGAACACCACGCGTCCACCCTTTGACGATAAGAGAGTACGCAAAGCGTTTGCACTGGTCATTGACCAGGTAGCGATTCTCGAAGCGACTAAGGACTTGAGAGATGGAGATCTGGGCGAATGGTTCCTGATCGACACTCCATACGCGCTGACCACAGACGAGGTTAAGCAAACACCAGGACTCCGAGAGCCGACTGCCGAGGACATTACCCTGGCAAAGAGTCTGTTTGCAGAGGCTGGCTACCCTAACGGCGATGGGTTCCCGAAGATTGAACTATCGACCCGTGAAACACCTGAGCAGAAAATAATGAATGCTGCTATTCAGGCGATGCTCAAACAGGGTTTGAACATTGACGTTGACATCGTGTTGGCCGACATCTCGGTGCACGGTGAAAAGCTGACGACTGGTGACTTCGACTTTTCAACCAACGCTGGTTACACGGTAGGACTCACCGATCCTGCGGCCTACATCGTTGCAGGTCTCGGCACCTGTGGTGACAGGCCTTGTGACCAGAATACTGGTAGGTGGCAGAACGCAGAGTTCGATAAGCTCATTGGCGACCTCACAAGTGAGACAAATGTGGCGGCTCGTATAGCCATCACAGATGCCATGCGTGAGATACTGCTGGACGAATGGCCCGTCATTCCGGCCGGTCCTGCGCCCCAGTACTGGGCATGGAGCAACGACCTGAAAGGCATGCCCCCTGGAGACTTTTCAGCGCACTACGACCTGCACACGTGGGACGATGTGTGGCTCCTGAAGAAGTAATGAACGATTGATCAGCGACGGTCTGAGACCCTCTGAGAATTTCTCTCAATCCGGGTCTCAGGCCGTTCGTTGATCTTATCGCCAGAGCATCCTATCTACAGGTGATGGGCTGTTCTGGCGATGAGACTACCCAACTCTTTTAATGGCGACGGTGCCACATTGGGTGAAATAAGTGTCAACGTGTGTTGTCGGTTCGAGTAGTTTGATTTGATCAAAGGGTTCTGCTGACTTGCTCAAATACATTGCGAAACGTCTGCTGATTGCAGTTCCGACGGTATTCGGCGTCACGGTACTTATATTTTTGATAATGCGCGCCCTCCCCGGCGACCCGCTGTCGGTTTTTCTCGATCCCTCTCAGATCACAATAATGACTGATTCTGAGCGAGCCAACATGATGGCGGACCTTGGACTTGATCGTCCTATGGTGGTCCAGTATGGGGACTGGGCGGGGCATGCCCTTCAAGGGGATCTTGGCACCTCCTTTTTTCGAGGAGACCCCATCACCGAGACCCTGAAAAGACGGGGTGGTATCAGCGGAGAGATTGGAATTCTCTCGATAATTATCGCCTGGGTGCTGGGTTTGCCAGTGGGTATTATTAGTGCAATGCGCCCGAATTCACTCGCTGATGCATTCGCTAGCATGTTCTCGGTACTCTTTCTAGCCATCCCAGGCTTTTGGTTGGGGCTATTGATCGTGCTCGCGCTCATACATGGGCCGGGTTATCACCCACCAATCATCAGTTCCCAAATCTGGCAAGATCCATGGCAGAATTTCCAGATTGTAATTGGGCCAGCGATGGTTCTTGGATTGGGTCAGGCTGCGTTTGTGGCCCGGATGGCTCGCTCTTCGTTATTTGAAGTGTTCCGAGAAGACTATGTGCGCACTGCCCGGGCGAAGGGGATGAGGGAAAGCGTGGTTTTGTTACGGCATGCGCTTCCCAATGCACTTCTTCCGGTTATTACCCTGAGCGGCGTTCTTCTGGGATTCGCGCTTGGGGGCTCAGTAACCATTGAGAAAGCGTTCGGTACGCCCGGCCTTGGCGATGCGTTGATCGGTGGCGCTATTGATCGCGATTTCACGATGGTGCAGAGCATTGTTCTCGTATATTCGATGGTCTTCGTTGGCATCAACCTCCTTGTGGACCTTAGCTACAGCTATATAGATCCGAGGATCCGACTTGGGTAATTCCATCTATTACTTATCATGGATGGCCGCCCATCAGTCTGTTCAGAGGTAGACCATGCCCATGGAATCGACTTTGAAAACAACCGGGTCCGATGCACTCAAGTACATGGGTGCGCAGCCTTTGCGATACGCAAAACAATTCCGTAGTTTCGCCAGAAAGAGGCGGTTTGCTGCATTCTGGCTGGTCGTCGTTGGAATCCTCGTTTTCATTTCAATAGCTGCGCCAATAGTCGCTCCTGACGATCCCAATGTTCCTGACTTCAAGAAGGTCACACAAGGCCCGGATTCTAGTAACTTTTTCGGTACAGATTTCCTTGGTCGGGATGTGCTTAGCCGGGTCATATACGGAGGTCGATCATCTCTGGTCATCGCGGTGACATCGATAATTCTTGGGATTGGATTGGGCTCGCTCTGGGGAATGGTGAGCGGATACATGGGAGGGAAAACCGATCTGATCAGCCAGCGTCTGCTGGAAATACTCATGGCGATTCCCGGATTAATACTGGCCATGATGTTGGCTTTCATTCTGGGCGCATCAACGACGACGCTTATCATGGCCATCGCGTTCACTAGAATCGCGTTCGGTGCGCGTGTTATCCGATCTGTGACGCTGTCTGTCCGAGAAACAGCTTATGTGGAGGCTGCGCGCAGTATTGGAGCACCGACATGGCGGGTAATGGTCTTCCACGTGGCGCCACAGACTTTCGCTCCATTCCTGGTTCTTTTCACAACCAACGTTGGAATTGCGATATTGATTGAGTCGGCCCTGGGATTCATCGGATTGGGCATTGCTCCGCCAACCGCGACCTGGGGCAACATGTTGGGCGAGGCGGCTTCACATCTAGAGCCCTTCTGGTGGTTGGTCTTCTTCCCGGGACTGCTCATCACCGTCACCGTTCTATCGATCAACCTTGCGGCAGACGGTCTGCAAGACGCACTGGACCCCAGAGGTCGCGGCAGAATCTGATGAGCATCATCAATTTGGGGCCCATGAGATTTCT
Source organism: Chloroflexota bacterium (assembly GCA_013204555.1). GTDB lineage: Bacteria > Chloroflexota > Dehalococcoidia > Lucifugimonadales > Lucifugimonadaceae > UBA1151. The sequence continues at coordinate 65,788 of JABMNO010000014.1, forward strand.
GTCCGCATGAAAATTGAAGCGATTGACCTCTTTTACATAGCGCTGCCTGAAGTCACGCGTGCCGCCGACTCATCTCAGGACTCCCTGGTCGTGCGGGTTACGGCCGATAACGGCTTGATTGGCTGGGGCGAAAGCGATGGCTCACCGCTAGGGAATATTTCGGCATTCGTGATGCCGATGTCTCACGGGAACATTATTAATCTGAACGAGTCGCTCCTTGGTGAAACCATAGATTCTCCTGAAGACGTGGTCAGGCTGCGAGCCAAAGCGGGCAGATACGCACTCGACCTGCAGCAGGTAGATCACGCCGTGTCCGGCGTGGACGTGGCGTTGTGGGACCTTTTGGGCAAGTACCTGGGTGAACCTGTATATCGTCTTCTTGGATACGAGACGTCATATCCCAAACTTCCATATTCCAGTGTGTTGTTTGGAGAGACGCCTGCGGAGACTCAACGGATCGCAGAGCGCATTCGGAGCGATGGATACAACGCTGCGAAGTTCGGGTGGAGCCCCATGGGCGAAGGCACACTTGAAGATGATGTTGCTCTTATAGCCGCTGCGCGGGAAGGTCTCGGAGCAGGGCCGAAACTCATGATTGATGCTGGCGTCATATGGGGCAGTGATGATGGCGCTGTGTTCGAACGTACCGAACGTTTCGCAGAGTTCGACGTCACATGGCTGGAAGAGCCACTGTTACCAGATGAGGTAGACGCGTACCGCCGTCTTAAAGATCGGCGGCCATCGATCGCGATAGCTGCTGGCGAGGGATGTGACTTCTATCGTGCCGCTGAAGATTTGATGGTGAATGGTGGTGTCGACTATTTGCAGATTGACGTAGCCCGCATCGGAGGAATCACCATTGCGGACCGCGTGTGCCGGCGGGCACAGGAATTGGGTGTGACATATGTCAACCACAACTACAAGTCTCACCTGACTGTAGCCGCATCAATTCACATATTTGCTGGTGTAGAGGAATTCAAACTTTTTGAGTATCCGGATGGTGTGTCACCATTAATCCGCGGCCTGACGGCACCAACTGGCATTTTTGTAAATTCTGACGGTATGGTTCAGGCCTCGGACGCCCCCGGTCTTGGCGTAGAAGCGAACGTGGACACAATCCGACAATACCTCCGCCAGGTGCGGATTGAGGTTGATGGCAAAGTGTTATACGAAACACCGGTGGTCTGATGACACCTACAGGAATACACCTCAATTATGATTTTGATACCCTCTCGACGGATGACGGCGATATGACACCGGTAAACACACTAAGGGGGTGTAACAAATGAATGCATCCTTGCGTGATTCAGCCCCGCTCCTGGATGTGCGGAACCTTGTCACTCAGTTCATGATGGACGATGTCCCGGTTCAAGTGGTGAGAGACGCATCATTCGAGGTCAGAGAAGGGGAGACACTGGGACTCGTTGGAGAGAGTGGGTGTGGCAAGAGTGTGACCGCTCTTTCCATCATGCGGTTGATTCAAACTCCTCCAGGCAAAATTGTGAGTGGTGAAGTCATTTTTCAGGATCGCGATTTACTTAAGGTTTCCGACGAAGAAATGCGGATGGTAAGAGGCCGAGACATCGCCATGGTATTTCAGGAGCCAATGACATCATTGAACCCTATTATCTCGATTGGGCGACAGTTGGCCGAGCCAATGCGACTTCATCTGAAAATGACTAAAAAGGCGGCAGAGATACGCGCAGGCGAACTTCTTGAAATGGTGGGAATCGCGGATGCTGGAGACCGGCTGAAAGATTATCCTCACCGCATGAGCGGAGGCCAGCGTCAGCGTGTCATGATCGCCATGGCCCTCAGTTGTAATCCAAAGTTGCTGATTGCGGATGAGCCCACAACTGCGCTTGATGTCACAATTCAGGCCCAAATCCTGGAACTTATGATGAGTCTCGTTCAGGATTTCGGTACGGCGTTGATGATAATTACACACAATCTGGGCGTAGTTGCCCGTTTTGCCGACCGTGTCAATGTTATGTATTCCGGCCGGATCAGAGAGATGGGGCCAGCCGAAGAGATATTTGATTCTCCCCGTCACCCATACACCATTGGCCTTCTAAATTCGATTCCACGGTTCGACAGAGGCGATAAGACTCGACTTTTGGCAATAGAGGGCGAGATTCCCGATCCGGCGAATCTGCCAGAGGGTTGCAGTTTCAAGCCCCGTTGTCGTTGGGCAGAGGAGCGTTGCGGTCTCGAAGAACCGCCGCTTGTCTCAGTTGGTTCCGACCACATGTCGGACTGCCTCGAAGCTGCAAATGTGTCGATTGATAAACTGCCGGTCACATCATGACACAGCAAGAAACTGCTTCAGAAGTGTTGAAGAATGACGCGAACATCACGCCTTTGGTAGACCTGCGTAACCTGAAAGTCCATTTCCCGATTACCAGTGGCATCCTCTTTGCTCGAACAGTGGGCCATGTAAAAGCGGTGGATGACGTCAGCCTGCATATCAACCCTGGTGAGACGCTAGGCCTTGTTGGAGAAAGCGGTTCCGGAAAAACGACACTTGGAAGGGCCGCACTGCGGCTCGTCGAACCCACCGCAGGCGAGGTGATCTTCGACGGTGAAGATCTGACGAAGCTCAGCGGCGGTGAGATGCGCCATCGGCGCCGACAAATGGGCATCGTATTCCAGGACCCCTACGGATCTCTCAATCCTCGGATGACAGCTGGTTCCATGATTGGAGAACCGCTGAAAATCCACAAGCTTCATAGCAGCAAAGCAGATTACAAAAAACAGATCGGTGACCTTCTGGAGATCGTGGGATTGTCCAGAGCGATGGCTGATAGATATCCCCACGAGTTTAGTGGTGGGCAACGGCAGAGAATCGGCGTTGCACGCGCGCTAGCTGGCAAACCTCGTTTTCTGGTGCTTGACGAGCCAGTTTCAGCTCTGGACGTTTCTATCCAGGCGCAACTCATAAACCTTTTGCAGGATCTCCAGGATGAGTTTAATCTCACCTACCTGTTGATCGCCCATGATCTATCCGTAGTCAGGCATATCAGCGACCGAATTGCCGTGATGTATCTCGGTAAGGTTGTCGAGATAGCAAACTACAAGGATCTGTATGACAACCCGTTGCACCCGTACACACAGGCGTTGCTATCTGCTATCCCATTGCCAGACCGGACGCTTGAACGATCTCGGGAACGGATAATTTTGAAGGGTGATATTCCCAGCCCTCGCAATCCTCCATCCGGATGCGTGTTCCACACTCGCTGCCCCATAGCCGTAGAAGAGTGTAAGACTACGATTCCAACAATGAGAGAGATCGCCCCAGAACATCACGCAGCCTGTATTCAGCTGTAATTGGGGCTGTCCGGTCTCTGACAAATGGTTTAAGAATTTCCACTTCTAGCTCCCTTATACGTCATATGTCCGGCGTCGTTTCAGTGCCAGCCGTGCTTTAGCACCTGGGTCCGCGAGGGAGCCTCGATGGGGAGAGCAAGAGCAGACTAAAGCTTTACGCGCCAGGCGATCAGGGCAGACAAGACTCTGGCTGCAGCCATGCCGAAGAAGACGGTTTGCCAGGGTGCTCCTGCCATGTCAAGGACTATCGCGAAGATAATCGCCTGTGCTCCAGCGTAGAGGTATCCGTGTCCGTCAAGCACTCCGGATGCGGTCGCTGCATAGCGAGGTCCGGCAAGGTCGACCACTAGAGTTGCGGTCATAGAGAGGCTCATCGCGAATGCTCCGATGAAGAGCAGCACCGCCCCTGCATAAATGTTTGTAGCTGGGACAAGGGCTAACCCGACAAGTGCGGCAGCCGAAACGATGGCTGAAATGGCGATCATTGGGCTCCGTCTACCCCCGAGAAGAACATCAGATATCCAGCCAGAAACCAGCGGACCCGTGAGATATCCGACGGGTAGAGCGATAGTGACGAGAGCGGTCGATTCGATTGAGAGTCCAGCTTCTTCGAAGTAATACAAAGGTGCCCAGGTGGTGAGTCCGTACCTGACCACGTTTTCGAGTCCCATAATCTGCGACGTAGCCATGAACCGCCAGTTCGAGAACAGAATGCGATACGCGGTAAGCGGACCGTCTTGTGATGCGGAGCCACCAGGTGAGAGCGACTGAGACTGCGAACTCAGATCACTGTTGGATCGCGCAGCGTTCTCAATCAATCCCGCCTGATCAAGATCTTCCAGCCCGACGTCAGAAGGTCGATCGCGCACCATGAAAAATAGCGCAATAACAGCTGGAACCATCAGGAGCGGTGGGTATCTGAACGCGGCTCGCCACCCGAATGCTCCAACGGTCCAGCCGGTCACGAGCCACAACAGCAGCATTGCGAATCCTGCCGCAACACCAACCAGGCCCATCACTCGACCCCGCTGGTTTCTAGGCCACCACTGGGCGAGCATCCCGATGCCCGGCGACCAGACTGTGGCATTAGCAAATCCGTTGAGTCCCCACGGGATAGCAATCGTCCAGAGATTCGTTCCAAAACTGGTTATCCAGTTGAGAACTACCGACGCCAGCGTGCCGGTTACGAGCCAGAAGCGGTAGCCATAGGCTTCTGCGAAACGGCCGTGAACGAAGTCTCCGATAGCGAATCCCCAGAGCAGGCAGGCGTTGATGATTCCAATATCGACATGACTGAAATCGAGTTCTTCACGGATGACAGGGCCCGCGGGCCAATGATTGAACCTGCCCATGTAAACGAACAAGTAGAACATTGAGTAGCTGATCAGAATGCGCTGTCGCCATTGGCGCATGTGATCCTGGTTGGTCGAGAGAGACATCCCGGAACTCTATATGTCTTCCGGGCAAGATTGGGAGAAAGTACGTTTGGGAAGTCATTCAATCCAGGCGCCAGATGTCAGCGAATAGATGTGTCTGACACACAAAATGTGTAACACGCGGCTCAGACATTGGTGTCGCATCAATAGAACTCGGCCTGAACTGCGGATTCGGCGCCACCTGTCGTTGAGATATTTCCGTAACATCTTCTTCAGAATTCGTCCGTAGACTCGAAACATATGGATGTCTCTGCCGCACCAAAAAACGTGGACGTACAGCGAACAAATTGCGCCGGTTCCAAAGTTCAAGACGCGCCAGGTTCACCACTGGTGCTCGTCGCGGATGACGATGAACATATCCTCGAGCTGATCAGCTTTTACCTGAATCGCTCCGGCTACCGGGTCCAACTAGCCAGGACAGGCACAGAGGCCCTTTGCAAGGTGACCGAGTCCCATCCTGAATTGTTGATTCTCGACATCACCATGCCTGGCCCGGATGGATTTCAAATTTGCCGATCGCTTCGACGCCGGAGCCGCGTCCCAATCATCCTGCTAACTGCCCGATCTTCAGACGTGGACAAAATCGCGGGGCTGCATTTCGGCGCGGATGACTACGTAACCAAGCCGTTCAATCCCGACGAGCTCATGGCCCGAGTCAAGGCGATACTGAGACGGTCGAACGAAGAAACTACCGTCAAGTCAGCAAATAATGTGATCCTTGGGAATCTTATTGTGCGCATCGCCAGCCGCGAGATCCAGGTGGCGGGTGAGTCCATCGCGATGACCCCGAAAGAGTTCGATCTCCTTGCCACGCTTGCGAAGTTCCACGGTACGGCTTTGGACCGCGACCAGTTGCTGGACCTGGTCTGGGGCACCTCTTTCTATGCGCATAGAACTGTTGACGTCCACGTGTCGCGACTGCGGAACAAGCTTTCGCCACACGGAATTCAGATCGATACCGTTTGGGGTGTTGGTTATCGCCTGAGGGTGGAATCAGGTTGAACGCGGGCTCAATCCGGCTACTTATGATGGAATCAACGATTCAACGCGTAGGGCTGAAAACACGACTCGTATTCGCCTTCACGTTGATCGTGACAATCACACTCATCATGGCTGCCGGTGTGTTTGTGATCCTGCAACGAGAAGAACTTGAGCGGCGTGTTATCAGTGGCGTTAACGACGCCGCACCCGGAATCCTTGGGAGCCTTCACGACCTGGGAGATGCAACAACAAATAACTCGGGCGACCTAACGGCCCTCATCTCTGAGCAAGGTTTGGAATTTGGTGTTCGGATACTGACCGTCGATTCCATGGGGGCGGTGGTTCAGGATAGTGAAAGCGTGTTGCAGGGATTCAACCTGACCCTCGTTGACCGGTTGACCGATCAATTCCAAACTGCCATTCGCTCGTTGAACAAACCCGTGGCTCCGGCTACTCTGGTCGGCCTCAATCGGCCAAATTAGCAGTAGGAGGCAGGAGTGATGAGCAACGCATGGGGCGGGGCAGGGTTCTGTCAGAACTCAGTTTCCATGGAGGGGAGCATCGTCTGAAACGAGACGAGGAGCTGCCAATATCCTGCCCATACTGTCGGTCTGAGTAAATCGCCAAAAGGAAGCGTCTAACCTCGCTGGGTTACCGGATCTATTACAGCAACTCCTGCGGGCGGCAGTTCAACGAACGCACCTGGACACCCTTCAACGACCTGCAGTTTCCAACCGATGTCGTTCTACTGGCCGTACTCTGGCGACTTCGATACAAGCTCGGATTTCGAGACGTCGCTGAACTCCTCCTCGAACGAGGATGCGAGGTAAGTTATGAGACGGTCAGAGTCTGGGAGTTCCGTTTCGCGCCGTTGGTCAGCGAGAATCTTCGTGCTAAACGCCGTGGTCGAACAGGTCGCTCCTGGTACCTGGACGAGACTTACATCAACGTCTGTGGTCGTTGGCGATATCTCTACCGAGCCATAGATCGAGATGGAAACCTACTTGATTCGATGCTCAGTGAGCACAGAGACAAGCATGCAGCTCGACGTTTCTTGCGGCGGCTAATCGACAGTGCGGGGCGGA
>JABMNO010000015.1 GCA_013204555.1 Chloroflexota bacterium
CCACTAGTTTGCTCGGCCGGAAGGTATTTGCCGGTCACCATCTACGCCGCGGAATACCCGGCACCCACTGGAAGAAAAATCTCTGCCGGCGCGTATCGCCCCGGAAAGTCGAAGAACCCCCGCGTCAGCGGGAGCAGCTTCGCGACCCAATAACGCGGGCGAGGCACCGCGGCACACCCCCGCCTCAACCACCGGTCCAGCGACTGATATCCAACCACGCCAACCGTCAACTCAACGCGCCCGTCGCGACCGCGGTGTTGTGGGGGGCAATTCGTGAATTGCCGCTACGGTTTCATTCGGTGCGTAGCGACGCATGGCATGCGCCCCCACAGATGCGAGGGTCACGATCATTCCGTATCGCCACGCTCACACGTAGGGGCACGTTGCAACGTGCCCCACGGAATCGTCAAATCAACCTCTGCTGGTCTTAAATAGGCAACACTACGGATGTTGGCTCTTCCCCACGGGCAACCCGAGAAACGTTCGCAATCGCGAACTCCGTGCTCGTGTACATGGACTCAATAGCCCTCGATGCCAGGTGCGGCGTGATGATCACGTTGTCCATCTCAAACAGCGGGTTATCTACGGGAGTTGGCTCCTGCTCAAGCACGTCCAAGCCAGCTCCGGCAATCTCGCCAGCACGCAGCGCCTCAATCAGCGCGGCCTCATCGACCACCGGACCTCGGCATGCGTTGATGAGCATCGCAGTCTTCTTCATGAGGCCAAACTCACGAGTACTCATCATGCCCTTCGTAGTTGGCTCCAACGGCACGTGAAGAGTGACTACGTCTGAGACGGCGAGCAACTCATCGAACGGGAGCTTGGTCGCGTTCAACTGCTCCGTAATCTCGTTCTCGAAATCTATGACGTCGTAGTAAACAATCTCGCAGTCCCAGCCCCGCAGACGCTTCGCCACCGCCTGACCAATGCGGCCAAGCCCCACGATGCCCACGGTCTTCTCTTCCAGCGTGTGGTAATCCTCCGCTTCGCCGGGCATCACGGCCTCGCCCAGCCACTTGCCCGCCCGCGCCGTGCGTATCTGGTGCTCCAGCCGTCGGTAGGCTGCGACCATCAGCGTGATGGTGTGCTCTGCCACCGCCACACGGTTTCCACCACCGTTGTTGGCAACCTTCACACCAAGCTCATAAACGGCGGGCTTATCTATCCAGTCCGTACCAGCAGAAGTGGTCTGAACCAACTGCAGGTTGGGCAACTTGGACATCATCTCGGTGGTTAACGCTCGCACGCCAGCGGGGATGATCGCAACAGCGTCCTGGCACTGAGCAACTACCTCGTCAGCCGACTGTGTTGAGTCGACAAAAACAACTTCAACATCGTTGCCAGATTCCGCTGCGAGTTCCTTGAATCGCACCACTGATGCGTCGGTTTTTTTGTCCGGTGTCCCAAGAACCACTACTTGCTTTGCCACTATCTGTCTCCATTGCCTGACCGTTTTTGTGGGGCCATCTGCCTCGGGTGGGCGACGTGCCCTCTCCCGAGTTGATCAATAAATAAACCTGCGTAACCGAGATTCCCGTGTGGGCCGGGATTATACTTCTCTGGTTGCGCGGGCGGAGACGCAATCTCAATTTCCATCTTGATTTCAGCAGGTCAATCACAAATACGACATCCCCGGCCGGGCCAAACACACCCGCGCTCTAACCCCTGATACATTCCCGACACCTATTCATATGCAGGTAGGGGCACGTTGCAACGTGCCCCTGCGGAATAACCAAACACCCAACACCAATGAACGAAATACAAAAAGTAACCGTGCGCGTCCCCGCCACCACCGCAAACATCGGTCCGGGGTTCGATTGCTTGGGCCTCGCGCTTGATATCTGGAGCGAACTCACCGTGGAGCGAGGTCCGTTCAGCGTCACCATGAACGGCGAGGGAGCGATCGCCGCCTCAATGCCGCTCGACCGAAGCAACCTGGTGGTGATCGCCACAGAAGCCGCGTTCAATGCAGCCGGAAAACCCATCCCTGAACTCACCTACCGCTCTGGAAACGGAATCCCGTACTCCCGCGGCCTGGGCAGCAGCTCCGCAGCAATAGTCGCCGGTCTCCTCGCCGGAGCCAAATTGGCGGGCGTTGAATTCGAACAGGAACAGTTGATCAAGCTCGCCGCAGACCTCGACGGTCACCCCGATAACGTTGCTCCAGCCATCCTCGGCGGCATGTGCGTTGGGATTCAGACCGAGCTTGATGCAGAACTCGATCTCGACCCGAAGCCTGGCCGATGGATCACCAACCAGATCAAACTCCCGGATGATCTACAGGCTGTCATATTCGTCCCGGACCTTGAGGGTCCCACGCGTGAGGCTCGCGCGCTGCTCGCCCCTGAAGTCTCCCGCGCCGATGCCATCTTTAACGCCGGACGCACGGCACTGATCGTCAGCGCGTTCGCAAACGGCAGGCTTGATCTCCTCAGGTACGCCACTGAAGACCGGCTACACCAGCCAGCCCGCAGCAAGGTCTACCCCGCCATGAACCGACTGATCGAGTCGTCATATGCGGGTGGGGCGCACGCTGCATTCCTATCTGGCGCCGGACCGTCAGTCGTCGCGCTGGCAACCACGCGTGAAATGACCGTGATCTATGAGATGCACGAGGCGGCGCGACAGCACAACCTGCCCGGCAAGGCGATAGTTGCGAAACCAGCCGCAACCGGCGCATACGTGGCCAACGCAGAATGACTGCCGCACCTCGCAATATCATCGTCCAGAAGTACGGCGGAAGCTCCGTCGCCGACGCCGAAAAGATTCGCGCCGTCGCAGACCGTATCTGTAAAACCCGTGCGACTGGCGCTGATGTAGTGGTAACAGTCTCTGCGATGGGTGATGCCACAGATGAACTGATCGCCCTCGCAAACGCCGTGGTCGGCGATCAGGGGCCACCTGATCCGCGCGAGATGGACACACTGCTATCAACAGGAGAACTTGTCTCTGCGTCGCTAATGGCGATGGCTATCAGGGCGCGCGGCCATGACGTAATCAGCCTCAGCGGCATCCAGGCCGGAATCAAGACCGACTCACGCCACGGCTCCGCCAGAATCGCAAATATCGACCCCACCCGCATCATCCGCGAGTTGGACGCCGGAAGAGTGGTCGTGGTCGCAGGCTTTCAGGGTCTCGCTGACACTCAAGACGTAACAACGCTGGGACGCGGAGCATCCGACACCACAGCTGTGGCGTTGGCCGCTCGCCTTGGTGCTGCGCGCTGCGAGATATATACCGATGTGGACGGCATTTACACCACGGACCCTCGCATAGTTCCCGAGGCGAGGAAACTGGCCGAGATCGACTACGGCGACATGCTTGAGATGGCCAGCCTCGGCGCCAAGATGAATCCGCGCTCGATAGAGCTCGGAGCCGTCTACGGCGTGCCGATACTCGTTGCGTCGACGTTTGAAGACTTGCCCGGCACGCTGATTCACGGTGAGAGCCTCAGGGGTTCCACCACCATGGAGATTCGCAACGCAGTCACCGCTGTGGAAGTGGAACGTGATGTCGCTGAAGTGTCGCTTCGGACCAATGAATCTCGCCCCGGCACTTCTGCGGCGTTGTTCGAAAGGGTCGCTGAGCGCGGCGTCAACGTAGACGTGATCCTCGCTAACGACGCACCCGGTGGCGACGCGTCTGACATCACCTTCACGGTGGCCTCGAAGGATCTGGCGAGTGCAATTTCGGCTGCGAGCGAAGCACCTAACGCCACCGTAGAAAGCCGCTCTGATCTGGCAAAGGTCAGCATCGTAGGCACCGGCATGCAAAACAGTCCTGGCTACGCAGCCCGCATGTTCCGAACGCTCTCCAGCCACGGCGTGAACATCCACCTGATGGCGACGGCCGAAGTCCACATCACCTGCATCGTCGACGCATCTGCCGTCGATGAAGGGGCGGCCGCCCTGGCTCGGGAGTTCGAGGCGCCGATTATCGAGTCTGTGCCGCCACCAATGGAAGCGTTCAAATACCCGGTCACGGGGCTTGCGATCGCACGGAGCGCCGCCAGGATCACCGTGCGGGGAGTTATCGACCGGCCCGGTGTCGCTGCTGGAATTTTCGAGCCACTGGCCGAAGCAGGCATCTCCGTTGACGTTCTAGTCCAGACAGCGGCCAGCGACGGACGAACCGACATGGCTTTCACCGTTGAGGAAGATGAGGCGGCACGAGCGAAACAGACGGTAGAAGCCGTGACCGACGTCGAATTCACTGAGGTGCTTGTTGACGCCGCTATGTCCAAGGTGAGCGTGGTTGGCGCTGGCCTTCAGAGCACGCCCGGGCAGGCGGCGAAGATGTTCCGCACCATGGCAAACTCGGGCGTCAATATCCGCTCCATCACAACCGCCGACATCCGCATCACGTGCCTGGTGGATTCTGACGATGTCCCGGTGTCTGCGCGTGCACTACATGCAGCGTTCAATCTCGCGGATCCTCGATAGCAACTCATGAGCGAGCCCTTTCTTTGCGTGGTAATTCCCGCGTTCAACGAGGAGAAGTTGATCGGCGACGCCATCGCCCAGCTGTCAGACCATCTCTCAACAAAAACTTACTCATGGGAGATCATCGTCTCCGATGACGGCAGTTCTGACCGCACGGCGGAGATCGTGACCGACGCCGCTGAGCGCGACAACCGTGTCCGCCTGGTTCAGATACCGCACCGGGGCAAAGGCGCCGCAATGCAGGCTGGCATGCTGGCCTCAAACGCGGCGTGGCGCTTCATGTGTGATGCAGACCTCTCAATGCCCGCTGATCAGATCGACCGTTTCTTCGTCAACGACGAACCCGCTTACGACATTGGCGTTGGCTCACGTGAGGCTCCCGGCTCGCGACGCATAAACGAGCCGTGGCGACGTCATTTCATTGGCCGCATCTACAACTATGCAGCCCGGATGTTCGCCGTCCGCGGGCTGGACGACACGCAATGCGGATTCAAGATGTATCGCGGCGCGCTTGCAGACAGTATCTTTGGTGGACAGACACTTCCGGGGTTTGGCTTTGATGTGGAAGTTCTCTTCCTTGCTCAGAAGCAAGATGCAAATATGGAAGAGATCGCCATCGACTGGTACTACCGCCAGGAGAGCAAAGTCAGTCTCATTGGCGGTGCGCTTGGATTCATTGATATATTCCGTGTGCGCCTGAACAACTCTCGCGGCGTCTATCGCGATACGGCCTCAAAATGAACATGATGCAATCTTCTGAATCAGAAACGATTGATCGCGTACTTGGCTACGTCCGGTCGATCGCCGTCATCGGTCTATCTTCTGATCCTGTTCGGCCCAGTTACACCGTGACCTCATACATGGTGAGCCAGGGAATGAAAATTGTCCCGGTGAATCCACATGAGACAGAAGTGTTCGGAGTAGCCGCTGTCGATTCGCTGAACGATATCGAGGGCGAAATTGACGTTGTAAACGTCTTCCGAAGACCGGCCGCCGCACCACAAGTCGCCAGATTGGCTGTAGAGAAGGGCGCCCGCGCTCTGTGGATGCAACCCGGTGCCGAGAACGATCTTGCGGCTGAGATTGCACGCGAAGCTGGACTGGACGTAGTCAGCGGCCCATGCCTCATGGTGCAACACAAACTATGGTCCTACCGACAACGGGCAGCACAGCATCCCAACGAGGCCTGAATATTACTGACGCACCGCGTGAGCAATTGGCGGAAGTCCCGCTGGTCGCCGTTGTTGTGCCCACATACAACGAGGCCGAGAATCTTCCCGTCCTGATCCAACAACTCGGCGAACTCAACATCGCTCGCATGGGATTTGTAATCGTTGATGACAAATCACCGGACGGAACAGGGAAGATCGCCGACCGACTTGCGTCTGAATTTGACGGCTACTTCCAGGTACTTCACCGCCCCCGGAAGCTTGGACTTGGGAGCGCGTACGTCGCCGGCTTCAAACTTGCCCTGGATGCCGGGGCAGAATTCATCATCGAAATGGACGCCGACCTCTCGCACCCCACTGATCAGGTACCTGAACTGCTCAACAAACTCCGAGAGTTTGATGTCGTGGTGGGCACTCGATACTCGCCCGGAGGGGACGTAGATCCGTCTTGGAATCTTGGCAGGAGATTACTCAGCAGGCTGGGAAACGTTGGGATACGCACACTGGTTGGCGTGCACGTTAGTGATGCGACATCTGGTTTCAAAGCCTTCAGGCGTTCGGCGCTCGAAAAGGTCGATCTCAATGACTTCCAGACGACTGGCTTTGCGTTCCAGGCGGAGATGACACTGGCCTGTCAGAGGGCCGGTCTTGAGATCGGCGAGCACCCATATACGTTCGGAACGAGGTCTGCGGGCCAATCCAAGATGAGTGCTGGCATCGTTTATGAGGCTATAGTCCGACTACTCCCGCTGCGATTCCGGCGGTAGTAACAACAAGAGCGCTCTAGTTGGAAACTTCCGAAACCAGTTACGTTTCCGTGTAAAGCGCGTAGAAAACCGCTTGAAGAAGTAGCGCGACGGTTCTTACGATGCGCACGACGCTATTCAATACGTCGTGAATGTCATGAGAATTATCGAGCAGACAGATGCAGCAACCTATCAACGACTACCAGTCTCCAACCGAGATGATGACGCAGGCGGCCGTGGCCCACGCGCTGAACGGCCAATGGTCAGACGCGACTCAGGCCAATCGAAAACTTATCGCGCTCAATCCGTTGGATGTTGAGGCGCACAACCGTCTTGGCAAAGCCCTCGCGGCCTCTGGAAACATCCAGGATGCGATTGCGGCATACAGCCGGGTTATAGAACTCGATCCGTATAACAAGATCGCCCAGCGCTATCTGACCCGACTGGAGGCTGCCGGTAAAGATGGCAATCTCACTGAGATATCGGGCGCCGCCATAGAGATGGCACGCGTATCGGGCAGCACGACCGGCTCCGCCATCGTCACGCGGCTCGTACGAACAGCCGGTCCCGATGTCACCGGCGGTTCAGCGGTTGGCGATCAACTCAAGTTGGAGCCGTCACCCGCTGGCATCAGAGTTTCGACGACGAACGGAAAGTACCTCGGCGTGGTGAATCCGAAACTGAGCGTGCGATTGGCAAGACTCGTCATGAAAGGCAGCCGGTACGACGCATTCGTGGCGCACGTTACCGATGACGACTTCCGGGTCAACATTGTCGAATCGTTCAAGCACCCATCGATGATGAACGTGATTTCGTTCCCCGCGCAGTATGTCGAGCACGATGAGCCGATCACGGAGATCGACCGCTACGACCTCAGTGAGGCGGGCGCGGTCACAGGACTCCAGGACGGCTCGCAGTTGATGGAAGTTGAAGACGACGAGTCTGTCGCATCTGCCGACGGCCGGACGATGTCAATGCTGTCCGGTTCAATGGACTCGCCTGATCTGTAGGCCCACCGCCTAGCCGTATCCGGCCCGCTCCAGCACTCGTCCCACGGCGTCAACGAAGCCATCAACCTGATCGTCCGTTATCGCGACTGAAATATTGCCCGCGCACTGCGGAGATAGCGCGTACCCTTCGTTCAACAGACCAAGGTACATATGGTCTGCCAGCGTCTTGTCCGCTGATTTCAGCGACCGGTAATCAACGATCTGCTCGTTTGTGAACTGCAAGCTGAACAGAGACTCAACACCCGTGACGCCCATTGGCGCTTCACGGTCTGATATCAGGCTACGGAGCTTTGTTCGAAGGTCCTCACCCTTTGAACCAATCTGCTGAAAAACTTCAGGGGTGAGGCTTTTCAGGGTTGCGATTCCGGCTGCAGCCGTCATTGGATTGCCGTTGAACGTCCCGGCATGCTTCACACGTGGCCCCGTTGCGGGATCAAATAGCTCCATGATTTCGTTCTTGCCGCCGAACGCACCAACTGGAAGTCCGCCGCCAATGATCTTGCCCATGGCTGTCATATCCGGCGTGATGCCAAAATACTGCTGGGAACCGCCCGACGACACCCGGAGTGAGATCACTTCGTCAAATATCAGGACGATTCCAAGTTCGGTGGTGACATCACGCAGCGTCTGCAAAAATTCCGGGTTCGCTGGCAGCATCCCGAGTCGCCCGGAAACCGGCTCAATTATCACCGCTGCAATATCGTCCGCGTTCGCCCGAATAATCGCCTCAGCAGCTTCTGAATTGTTGTACGGCACGACGATGGTCGTATCCAGAACCCGGTCTGAGATGCCTTCGTAGTCGTGTAACGCGTTAGGCTCCAGCTCGTCACCCACGTCGTCAAACGAAGGATTTACGCTGACAGCGACATCTTCGTGGGCGCCGTGATACCCGCCCTCGCTCTTCACAATCTTCTGCCTACCCGTAAAGGCCCTCGCTGCCCGGATGGCATTCAACGTGCCCTCTGTGCCTGAGTTGACGAACCGGACTTTCTCCACTGACGGGATTCGCTCGCAGATGAGTTCTGCCCACTCAATCACCAGTTCTGATGGAGCCGGGTAAGAGAGCCCTCGGTCCACCTGTGCTTCCACGGCTTCGATCACCGCAGGGTGCCTGTGGCCAAGTATCAGCGTCGTCATGTTGCTGATGAAGTCGACGCGCTCATTGCCATCAACATCCGTCATGGTCGAACCCTGGCCCCGAGCGATGTACACCGGAAACGGTTTCCACCAGATTGAATTACGAGAATCGCCGCCGGGCAGAGACTTCTTCGCGCGTTCGTTCAACTTGGCAGAGGCCGGATTCGCCTCTGCGTAACGCTGTATTTCCTGATCAAGGGCAGTGGTAGCGGTAGTCATATTTTTTCTCTCACGTGAATTGACCGTCGCAGGGAACGCACATATTACTCTTGCCACAGTCACGCTGTAATCGCGAACATCTGGCGTAATGCGTTGTTCAGATCGAGAGAGATTCAACCAGGCCAAGCAAGGCACTTGCCGCAGTGCCACGGATTACGACGTCACAAGACCGCGTTAGCGGTGTCTCCGATGAGTTGATCTCGATCAACGTCGCTCCGTTAGCTTTGGCTATTCGAGGCAAACCTCCGGCCGGCTTCACACTTGTTGACGTGCCAATCACAATCACGCAATCGGCCCTGTCTGACTCGATCTGAGCCGCTTTCAGCGTTGCCTGCGGTATCGGCTCACCAAAAAGAACAGAGTCGAACTTCACACGCCCGCCGCATTCGACACACGGAGGAGGCGGTGAGTTGATAAAGAGTGTTTCGCGGGGAGTGCGATCTCCGCAATCGACACACCGCATCTTGTAGCGACTCCCGTGGATTTCGATGACGTTCACGCTGCCAGCATCCTGATGCAGCCCATCAATGTTCTGGGTAACCACCGACTTCAGAATGCCGCTCAACTCCATCTGCGCCAAAGCAAAATGACCCTCATTTGGCTTCGCCTGATTAAGCGCCTCACGTAGCTCCGCCACCCACGGCTCAACCCGCCGCACGCGTTCGCTGGACCAAAACGCGTCCGGGTCTTCTAACCACTCGCCATATGAGTTCGCTGACGGCTGTCCGTGGCGGCTCCAGATCCCGTTCGGTCCACGGAATGTGGGGATACCGCTCTCCACAGACATCCCCGCGCCGGTCATGGCGACCACGTGCTTACTGTCGCGAATCAACTCAACCGCTGCGGAAACCGCATCCAGTGCGATTTTCATCTGGGAGTGAGCTTTCCGTCCTCGACTTGAAACTGGCTCGCTTCTTCCAGGAATCCCGCCTCAACCATCGCGAAATCGGTTGTTGTCACAAGTACCTGCTCGTACTCTTGCGCCGCCTCCAACACGAGTCGTCGTCGCCGAATATCTAGCTCCGAAAGCACATCGTCTAGCGCGAGCACGGGACTTCGCCCGGTCACATTGGAAACGAGCATCCCTTCTGCGAGTTTGAGTGCGAGGGCGATTGTTCGAGCCTGACCACGTGATGAGAACGAGCCGGCGTCGCGCTCATGAAGCGAGATCGCCAACTCATCCCTGTGCGGTCCGATAACGGATACAGCGCGCGCAATCTCACGATCTCTGACCACGGCCAAACTCTGCGTCAGAGTGTCATTGATCTCAGACGCCCTCATCTGGGGTGGCCTTTCGCCAGGTCCCAGTTCCGGAAGATATTCCAAACCAAGGCCGTCATCGCCATCGGCCAGGCGGGCGTGTGACTGAGCGGCGAGCGGCGTGAGTTGGTCAATCGCTATAGACCTCCGCTCGATGATTCCTGCGCCTTCTTCACAGAGGCGTTCGTCCCAGAAATGCAGTTCATCCATCCCAGCCCGACGTTCACGAATGAGACGAAGCATGTTGTTCCGCTGCGTCGTGACCTTCTGGTATCGCTGCAACGCCTTGAGATAGGCGGGATCTACTTGCGATATAAGTATGTCCAGATACCGCCGACGCACCGACGGCCCGCCGGTGACGAGTTCGATATCTTCCACCGCGAACGCCACGACGTTGAAGACTCCCACGAACTCACTGCCAGTACGTTTGATGCCATTCGACCGCAGCGATTTCTGAACAGACGCAACTCCCTGGGCCGTCTCATCCCCTGCCGCTTTAATCGCGGGGATGACTTCGAAATCGATTTGAACCTTGATCGTCTGCTCAGATTCACGAGCCACCCCAAGAATTTGGGAGTGCCCTCCTGATTTCAGCATTTCCCACCCAACCAGTTGACGGTCCTGTGAGGCGCGCGGCGATTTGGCCACCGAAAGCATGTAGATGGCCTCAAGCAGATTGGACTTGCCCTGGCCATTAAGCCCCTGAATTACGATCAATCCAGGCATCAGGTCAGCTTTGGCAGAGTTGAAGTTTCTAAAGTTGGAGAGCGTGAGTTGAGAAAGACGGATTCGAGGTCTCCGAGAATGGTCATCCGAGATCGAGGGACTCGGAGTATAAGTCCAGTTGGGTATGAAATACTCAGCCGCGGTCGCTGCGGGGCACAATTTCGCACATCGGTAACTGGTCATATAAATATCCAAGATCCCGGCCACGATTTCACTCCCGCGTACACTTATCGAGTAACCGTTGACCCAAAACCCGAACCAGTGAGCAAATCTTCCGTTGAACCTGAAAGATTGGATACGCGACGTTCCGGACTACCCAAGACCGGGGATATTGTTCCGCGATATAACCCCCCTTCTGTCACATCCACCGGCATTCCGATGGGCGATTGAAAAACTCTCAGCGCCGTTCGCCACGCAAAAGATTGATGCAATAGCGGGAATAGACGCTCGCGGCTTCATTTTTGGAGCGCCCGTCGCTTATGTGCTTGGCGTGCCTTTCGTTCCTGTACGCAAACAGGACAAGCTTCCGCCGGAGACCATTGGCGTCGATTACGATCTGGAATATGGCAGCTCTCGGCTTGAGGCACGCGTGAACGCGCTTGAGGCGGGAATGAACGTGCTGGTGGTGGATGATCTCCTCGCCACGGGGGGATCCGCCGCTGCTACCGGGAAGCTGATCAGCGACCTCCATGCCAACGTGATCGGGTACTCGTTCGTGATTGAGCTGGCATTCCTGGACGGGCGTGCAGCGCTCGGCCACGATGCGATCGAAGCTCTCGTCCAGTACTGATGGCGAAACGTGACACCGTCACCCTCGACCTCTGGCTGACCTTGATCGTCGACGTCCCGTCGACCTCGACGAGATCCGAAAACAGGACCTCACTCCGGGTCGAGCGAATGAGCGATGCGATGGCACAGGCGGGACATCCCGTAACGGCTGAGCAGATCAACGAGGCGTTCGCCGCAACCAGAGGAGATATGGACCACGCCCACAGCAATGGCGTGGACCGCACGTTCGACCTGTGGATTCGGCAGGTCGTGGATCATATGCACCCTCGGCTATTCGATCAGCTTTCTGACAAGGACGCAGACCGAATTGTTGCCGCGGCGGATGAGCCGTTCATCGAATCTCCGCCCTCGGTGCATGCGTCCGCCCTCGATATCCTGAAGTACCTCAAGGCTGAGGGCCTCAAGGTCGCGTTGATCTCAAACACGGGCTTCACGTCAGCGAACATGTACCGACGCTGGTTTGCTGAACTTGGCTGGTTGGACTATTTCGATATGACTACGTTCTCGAATGAGGCATGCGTTGCGAAGCCAACAGTCAGCATCTTTCATATGACGCTGGATGAGCTAAACAGCGAACCGGGCAACGCTATTCACGTTGGTGACCAACTGCGATCCGATGTCATGGGCGCCCACCACGTGGGAATGTCCACGGTGTGGATAAAAGGCTATGACAGCAGCAATCCGACAATTGCGCCCGACTACTCTGTAGACGATCTCTCGGAGCTGCCCACGGTCATTGATCAGTGGCGCAACGCCGACTAAACAGTCTCGCCCGTTGGCGTCCTGTTATCGGCCCGCCTTGCGAATCCCCAGACGACACCAAATAAGACCGCAAACTCAATAACCGTCATCCCCGCGATCATCAACGTGGCATCCAGGAAGAATCCCTCCGGGAATATTCTGAGCAGATAGCTATTGACCGGGTCCAGTAACCACAGATCATTGGCGAAGCTGATCACGTGGAACTGTGTGAATACCGCGTCGAAGCTGATTGCCGTCGCTATGCCTACCGCGGCCACAACGATCAGCGTGCCGATTCCCGACGCAATCATCATTCGGCGCAACAGTCCAGTGAACTGCCAACCTCTCGTCCAAGCTCCTGTGATCAGGAAGAACAGCAGCAACACAATCGCGCCGCGCTCAACGTTGTTCACAAGCAACATCAAGTCTTTGACGTCCTTCATGTGCAGGATCTCACGTTGCTTGTAAAGGGGAGTGTCGCCGTTGCCAAAGTTGACCAGGGTTGCCAGAAACTCTTCATCATTGTTGAAGTAGTCAACAATGTCATCAGATGCTCGACGAAGCTCTTCTCTCGGAAGACCAGTTCGGCGTTCGATGTTGTAGCGGTTGAAGTCGTACTCGTAGAGCCAGGAAGAGTTGGTAATCACCCGAACATTCCCTGTAATCAAAAACAGGGGAAGAGCGATACCCGCGAGAATTGCGCCCGCTGCCCAGAGCACTGTGATATCTCGCAATCTGGCTCTCAGTGCCATAATCGTGTTCGGCGTCATTGACGCGGTTGCCTCTTTATGTTCGATTTTCGAATACTCCACCTAACAAAAAAACATCACAATCAGAGGGTATATGAATGGCCGAAACCCAACAGCCGTCCCGAAAGTTTGACGACCTCGTCGATGTCGTCCAAACGTTGTTGGGGCCCGGGGGCTGCCCATGGGATCGCGAGCAAACGCACTCCTCACTCCGAAAATACCTTCTTGAGGAGACATACGAGCTAATAGAAGCGGTCGATTCAGATGATTTGAAGGGGATGGCCGAGGAGCTTGGCGACCTCCTGGTACACGTCCTGTTTCACGCCGAGATGGCAAAAGCCGCGGGCGAGTTTGAGTTAGGCGATATCGTCCACTCCGCCTCAAACAAGATGATTGGCCGACACCCTCACGTTTTCGGCGATACTGAAGCCGCCACCGCCGACGACGTGCTCCAGAACTGGGATCAGCTCAAGAGAGAAGAGAAGGGCGGCCAGCGCCGAATCGCAGACGCCGTGCCGAAGTCAATGCCAGCGCTCTCATACGCATCAGAACTTCAGAACCGTGTTGAACGGGCGAAGGTCGAATGGCGGGAGCACAGCGACGGATATATCCCATCAGAACTCGCAGAATCAGTGACCGCGTCCAGCGAACAATCTGACCAGGAACAGGCAGTAGGCGAATACCTCTTCGAAACCATCGCTGACCTGCAAAAACTTGGCGTTGATCCCGAGACGGCGTTGAAGCGATACGCGCTCCAGTTCCGTGATCGCCTGGAAACAGCAGAAAACGCAGCGGGGACTACACCCATCGCAGAACTATCGAACGATGAGAGGCAGCGGGTCTGGAGAGAGTCTGGCCAAACGCCCGATTAATCTGAAGACGGCAGCTTGCGGGGGGCCTGAATCTCCATGGCCTTGTCGTGGCAGGTCAATTCGCCTTCGCCTGCTTTTGTGCAGAGAATGGTCGTGCCACATTCGCTGCATTCGTATCGTTTGCCAAGTTGGTTAGCCATCAGGATCTCCCGCTACTTCGGATCAACGGGCTGGCCGTCGCACGTAATTGAGGCATCGCCGCCTTTGGTAACGATGAACTCTGCGCTGCAAACGCTGCATACAAACCTGTTCCCGGTACTGACCTCCGCCATGCGTTCGCCTCTGCCTCCAACTGATGTGACGTCTATTAAACCTGCGGAATAGTACAGGAACCAGGGACCTCGAAGCACGGTACAGGGGCCGACCGACTCCTATAATCGAAAGATGAGCACTCTTTACGTTGTAGCAACGCCAATTGGAAACCTTGGTGATCTGTCACCTCGCGCCGCCGACATATTTTCCACCGTCCCCACAGTGGTCGCAGAAGATACACGCGTCAGCCGAAAACTCCTGAACTACATTGGTGCAAATCCACAACTGCTGAGTCATCACGCCCACTCGGACGAATCATCAGTCGCGAAGGTGCTTGACGCCATGGAGAAAGGGGACGTGGCGCTCGTCACGGATGCCGGGTCGCCAGCGATCAGTGATCCCGGTAGCTCACTTGTGCGCGCCGCGGTCGAGCGCGGTCATGACGTGATCACTATCCCCGGCCCATCCTCAGTCATTGCCGCACTCTCCGTGAGCGGATTCGAAGCTGACAACTTCTCGTTTGGTGGATTCGTTCCCCGAAATGGCGGCGAGCGGGAAGCGGCGCTGGAGGAGTTACGAGGGAGGGGCGAAACCGCAGTGGTTTTCGAGGCACCGCACCGGCTTTATGACACGCTCAGTGATATCGATCGAATCTTCGGCGACCGCAGGCTTTCTATCTCCAGAGAACTCACAAAGCTGTACGAGGAGACTTTCCGCGGTACTGCAATTGAGGCACGCACCTACTTCGAATTACCTCGCGGCGAATTCGTGATCGTGATTGAGGGTGCACCTCAAGCGGCGATCGCGATTACCGATGAATACATCGTTGAGTCCATCCGCGCTGAACGTGAGCGAGGGCTCAAGGGGCGAGCGCTGGTCGCAGCAGTAATCGAACTCACCGGGGAGCGCAAAAGCAGAGTGTATCGGCTTGAGTTGGAGTCAAGAGATAAATGACCCGTAAAAAATAGCCCCCTGTGCTAGACTCAAACCAGACTGAATCCGCACTGTGGGCTTGCGCGAAATCGAGTTCCAAATCACTCGTATCGGCATGCCAGAGATGAACCCCCACCGATCTTGACAGAATCAATTCTCGTCGCAGTTGCGTGGCCATATGCAAATGGCGAACCGCACCTCGGCCACATCGCCGGCACCTTCCTCCCAGCCGACATATTTGCGCGCTACCATCGGTTGCGAGGTAATCGCGTCCTGATGGTGTCCGGCAGCGATATGCATGGCACCCCTACAGCGCTCACTGCAGAACGTGAGGGTGTGAAGCCGGAAGTGGTCGCAACCCGGTACCACGAACTATTCGTCGATACGATCAATCGATTCCGCGTTGAGTTCGATCTGTACACACACACTGCCACGCCTAATCATGCTGAGGTTGCTCAGGCCGTTTTCACAAACATCCAGAAGAACGGATACCTGTACGAAAAGACCGAGTCGATGCCGTATTGCCTGGAGGAACAGCGGTTCCTCTCTGATCGGTTTGTTGAAGGTACCTGCCCCATTTGTAGCTTCCAAAAGGCCGGGGGAGATCAGTGCGATGACTGTGGAAACACTCTTGATGCCGTGGACCTGATCGATATTCGCTGCGTCGCTGATGGCTCAGTGCCACAGTTCCGCGAAACAGATCACTATGTGTTCAAACTTTCAGCGTTTTCGGATCAGTTGAGTGAGTGGATCGAATCTAAAGAGTTCTTCCGCCCGCAGGTCCGCAACATGAGCCTGAGCATGATTCGAGACGGACTCCCGGACCGGGCGATCACCCGCGATATTGGATGGGGAGTCCCTCTCCCGTCCCAGGTTGAAGGCTACGAGCAGAAGCGGATCTACGTCTGGTTTGAAGCCGTTATTGGTTACCTCTCAGCGTCCATTGAGTGGGCTAAGAAATCTGGCGATGAAGATGCGTGGAAGGTCTGGTGGCATGACCCTGATGCCAAATCTTTCTACTTCATCGGCAAGGACAACACCCCGTTTCACGCGATCTTCTGGCCCGCTATGATCATGGCGGGCGCAGGTGACCAAGCGCTCAACCTGCCATATGACGTACCAGCGAACGAATACTTGAACTACGAAGGCGGAGCGTTTTCCAAAAGCCGCCAGTGGGGCATCAGCGCGGGGGACGCGCTTGATAGGTACGACTCAGACGCGCTGCGGTACTACATGGCCGCAACGATGCCGGAAACCTCTGATAGCGATTTCAACTGGCGATCGTTCCTGGCTCGCAACAATGATGAGCTCGTCGCCACTCTCGGCAACTTTGTTCATCGCGTCCTGAGCATGACGCAACGAAACTTCGATGGTGTGGTAGCTGAACGCGGAGACCAGGACGAAGCTGATCAGGAGGCGCTGGACGCGTGCGCCTCAGCGATGATTGATGTTGCGACGCAAATTGAAGAGCGACATTTCAGAGAGGGCCTCAGGCTCATCATGGCGCTGGCCCAGACAGGTAACCGATATCTGGACACACAGGCGCCCTGGAAGACGGCCAAAACCGATATGGTCCGCACCGGCACCACGCTCTCTATCGGCATTGAGATGGCGAGCACGCTCCGAACCTTGATGCACCCCTATCTCCCAGATGGAGCTGAGAAACTGCATCGCTCACTGGCCGGTGCGGGACAATTGAATGAGATTGGCTGGACAAATCCCACACCAAGTGCTGGGACCCAGTTGCCCAAGCCTTTACCAATCTTCAAAAAGCTGGACGATGAAATGGTTGATGAAGAGTTGGCAAGACACGAAACCCCTGAAGGGTCGCAGGCCAGCTAATGCTTACAAAAGGCGATATCGAAACTTCCGTGTACGGCTCAGTTGAGGTTGAACTTGAACGTGTAATTGCCTCGCTGATGGCTGTTGCAGATCGAGAAGACGCCGAAAACATCGATTCTGACGCAGTCCTGCAGGAGCGGCTGGAACACATACTGGCTGCACCCGGTAAGCGTGTTCGTCCTGCTATCACTCTCCTGACCTCAAAACTGTGGGGAGCCAATCCCACTGAAGATCAGGTCACCATGGCGGCCGCCGTGGAACTGCTGCATATTGCCACTCTTGTCCACGACGACATGGTGGACCGTGCCGATCTCAGGCGCGGCCGCGCAACCCCAAGCAATCTCTGGGGCGGCAGGGTCGCCGTCCTGCTGGGTGACTACCTTTTTGCCGCATCCGCAATGTTTGTTTGCGACACTGGAAATGTCCGAGTAATCAAACGGTTCGCCGAAACGATAATGGAACTCGCTAAAGGGGAACTGACCGAGCTGATTGGCGTTGGAGATTTGCCGTTTAGCCGTGATGCTTACTACAAGCGGATCTACAACAAGACCGCATCACTATTCACCACCGCCGCCGAGAGCGGAGCCATTCTCTGTGGCGCATCACCCGCAGACGAAGCGCGCATGCACCAATACGGATACTCCCTGGGAATGGCCTACCAGGTCATGGATGATGTTTTGGATTTCACTTCCACATCTGAAGAGCTTGGCAAGCCCGCCTGCAACGACCTTCGGCAAGGCATCCTGACACTCCCGTCTATCATCCTGCTCGAACGCTCCCCTGAGAACAATCCAGTCACGCGGCTTCTCAATGGCTCGACGGATGATCGTGAGATTCACCTTGAGCAGGCCGTGAACCAGATGAGGGCTACCGGAATATTCGACGAGTGCATCGCCGTGGCAGACGACTTCGTTCGCAAAGCTACGGAGTCGCTACAGGGCTTTGAAGACTCAGAAGCAAGGACATCGCTCCACACGCTGGCAACCTTCGCCAGTAACCGGCTCAATTAGTCGTAGCTACTGTCCACGGCCCTCGCCGGAATGTGAATCTCCACAATCCCGCCCGCCGTCGCGCTCGCCCACATCCGGGACCCAGGCACGCAACCACGACATCACGATGTAATTCCGCCGAAGGTTGAGGTGGCCGCGGTTGATCACGCGTGGCCGTAGGCGTTGCTGAGATCCCGGATCGCCTACCGGCGTCCAGGATGACATATTGGCAGTTACCCAAAGCGGTAGCGATGGAAAGTTAGCGGCAAGACCAGGTGAAGAATCGGGCACCCCTGCCGCGCTATTCCTCCTGCTCTGGCCAAACCTGGCGACCCGCCACATAAGTCGCAATTACCTCGATCTCCCCAACGTGGTCGGGGTCCGTGGCAAGAGGGTCGTCGCTTAGCACGACAAAGTCCGCTTGCCCGCCCGGCAATAACGTCCGCTGCCTCCCATCCCCGTCCTTCGTCACCAACCGGAGAGCATCTGCGATATCGATTGCCTGGCCGCCACTAACGAGGCGGCCCGTTCTGGATCGTCGTGTCACGGCCGCCTGGATAGCGGTGAGCGGTTCGGCGGGTCCATATGGAGCGTCGCTGCCGTATGCGACCGGTACGTTGGCATCGAGCCAGCGTCGCATTGGGTACGGATCATCGGCGTTGCCAGCCGCGGCTCCGCCTGCGATATACCGATCACCACGAGACCAAACAAAACCCGGCTGAGTGACCACGGTCACTCCCGACCGTTTCACCGCGCTGACCGTGTCCAAACTCGCTTCAGACGCATGTTCGATGCTAAGAGGGAGTCCGGGATGTTCTGCGCGCAATACGTCCGCCAGACGGCCCGCTAGCACCACCGCCTCAGCCTCAACAGCATGGATTGCGATACCCGGCGCTCCAAGCGCGTGCTCGGCAACAACCAGTCTGTGAAGATCGCCGAATTCGTGGCTGAGCCTGCCTCCCGACCGGGTGAGCATCACTTTCGTGTAGCCAGCCAACAGCGCTTGTTCTTCCCCGAGCTCGCTGCGATCAATCCCCGTAGCCGCCATAGCTCGCAGACGGGGTGCGCCCATCATCAATCTTGATGCGGTGACGAATGAATCGAGCCGAGCCACATCGTTTCTATGACCCGCGTCCGTGGCTGATGTCACTCCGAATGAGGCTAACTGCCGGAGGCTGCTTGTAATCGCCGTTACCTGTTGGCTCTCTGTCTTCCGTGGCAACCGGGCAGATATGTATTCGCCCATCTCCAGCAACAAACCTGAGGGTTCTCCCGTCGCTACGATACGGTCGATTGTTCCGCCGTCCGGCTCATCCGATGATGCGATGATGCCCAGTAGCGCGAGCCCTCTGCCATTAGCTACGTGAGCATGCCCTGAGCTATGGGTGAGCAGGAGCGGCTGATCCGTAGTGACGCGGTCAAGATCGGCTGCAAAGGGGTGTCGCCCTTCAGCAAGCAACAGATCGTCATACCCCACGCCAACCAGCCAATCGGAGTTAGTATCGGACTCCGCTCCGCTCAGCAGTGCGATTAGCCCGTCAATCGAATCGACATGAGCAGGTCCGCAGTCCACCGCTGATTCCCATGCCGCCATCGCCAGCAGATGGCAGTGGTTATCGACGAAACCCGGCAGAACGGTGGCGCCTTGCAAGTCAATAATGTAATCGGCGGCGCCCGGACTTTGAATCAGGCCATCTTGAACCAGAAGGAGTTCAACCGTCGGCGTATCAAGATCAAGTGTGAGGACGTTGGCGTTCTCAAATTGGACTGCTGTCACCAGATGACCTGCCTCAACACAGGCCGGCCGTCGGTACGATGTGAGTGAACATGCAACAAGAACTCTCCAAGCTTGCCCGGCAATTCAAGGCCTTTGCCCGCGTCGAAAGCCAGGCGATGTCGCCTTTCTACTCCGCACTATCCGAACGGATCTGGCAGGAAGATGATGTGCTCGCCGTAGCGTCGAATGTTGCGCCGGGGCAACCACCGCCCAACATGCTATTCGCTGCTGTCCTCTTTCTCCTCAACCGGGGCGCCAACCCTGATTTGCTTGCTAAGTATCCGCCGAACTGGTCGAACGATGACTCGGATGCAACATACGCGAAGTTCCGTGGATTCCTACTTGATAACTCTGCGGAGGTCATCCCAATTCTCCAATCCCGGCGCGTGCAATCCAACGTGGTGCGACGCGCCGCTGTTCTGGCCCTTGGCATGCATCAGGTGCGAAATGCAGTTGGCGATGGGCCTCTGGTCAACATCGAGATTGGCTGCAGTCTGGGCCTAACTCTGCTCTGGCAACGATTTCACTACGATTACGGCGCAGGTCGCTCATTTGGAGACTCCAACTCGCCCGTTAAAGTCGTAACCGAGATGACGGGCGAGACGTTGCCGGTCGATTTCGACCGATTACCATCGGTGGACCGGAGCATCGGCATTGAGTTCGAGCCAATCAATCCCAATGATCCAGACGCCATTGAGTGGCTGGAAGCACTGATCTGGCGAGACCACCAGGACAACCTGCAACTCTCGCGTGCCGCCGCAAAGATGCTTCGAGCCGAACCGCCGGAAATCTACGGCGGAGACGCTGCGATTGTGCTTCCTGAGGTCATAGCGACACTTCCGCCTGAAACTTCTCTCTGCGTCTATCACAGCCACACGTGGAACCAGATGAACCAGGTAACCCGGGATCGAATCGATCAGCATCTAATTGGCGAGTCAATGAACAGGCGGGTTGTCCGACTCTCGTTTGAGGGCGCACAGGAGTATTCCGCACTTCAACTGATCCGCTATGAACATGGCAAGCAGTTGGAGCCAGATCGGCTGGCGAACTGCGAGGCGCACGGCCGCCGAATCCAATACGTAATGGGCGGCGAAGCGTGAAAACGAAGCGGCGACATACCCCGCGCGTCCCACCAGAACTGGTCCTTGACCGGCTTGAGCAGGCATACGGCTACGAAGAGTGGTCCCCCCGGATGACAGCGCTGGACGAGCTTCTGTTCACCGTACTGACGCAGCACACATCAGACTCCAACGCTGAAGTCGCCTTCACTGCGATGCGCAAACGATATCCAACGTGGGGGGTGGTTCTTGAGGCGGACACGAAAGAGTTGGCTAACACGATCCGTAGTGGAGGGCTCGCCAACCAGAAGGCACCCCGGCTACAACTGATTCTCATGGAGATACTGCGGCGTAAAGGTGAGTTCAATATCGAATTCCTTGGCGATCTGCCGCTGGAAGAGGCCAGGACGTGGCTGACCACGCTGCCCGGAGTCGGGCCTAAGACCGCTGCCGTCACCCTTGCGTTCTCGTTGGGAATGCCGGCGATGCCCGTTGATACCCACATATATCGTGTTGGCAAACGCATTGGCCTCATCAGCATGACAACGAATGTGGATGACGCTCACGTCATCATGGAGGCGCAGGTTCCAAAAGAGCGTGTGTACTCTTATCACGTTCAGCTAATCGCCCACGGTCGCCAAACGTGCAAGGCCATACGCCCTCTGTGTGATCGATGTGCGCTACAGGATCTATGCCCGTCGGCTCCGACTTTCGCAGCGGCCTTTGAGAAGCCGAAATTCAAGAGGCCAATACGAAGTGGCAAACCACTGTAGGCGATATGGGGTGTCGAACCATGCGTCTGGGCTGGTATTCTGAACTAGTCGCGTCCTGCGACCACCTTGCCCCGTTAGTGTAGCGGCCTAACACGTCACCCTTTCAAGGTGAAGATCACCGGTTCAAATCCGGTACGGGGTACCAATTTCACTTAATGGGCGAAATGCTCACGCCACTGGCGAACTTCAACGCCAAACACAGATTGTTCCAGTTGGCGTTTACCTGAAATTTACCTACTCATAACCCTTTTGTTACCTGACTTGATCCGCGTGGGACGGAGCATTTTCGGCGCAGGTAATTGACTTGCAGTGCTAGAAGCAATTCCCGTGACAGGCTGGCTAATGGTCGCCTTCGCTCCTTCTTTCGTCAGTCTCAATATCCTTGTGATTGAGAAAGACCGCGACCTTTGCCACACGTTTGAGCAAGTGCTTTCACATGATGGGCACACGATCAGAATCGCCACTGACCTTGATGGCGCATCTCGGGAGTTGGAACAGTCCACATTTGATTTACTGTTCCTGAATATCAGTAGCGTCATCGCCGTACCGGCCGAGCTAATTTCGGTCCTGGCTCGACATTCCGGCCGCCATCCGGAAGTCGTGCTCGTCGGTGAATTCATTGGCCGACCAGATGGAGCGTTGCTTCACAGCTATGGCTCAACCGTTTCGCTGGCAACGCCTTTCGGCTCTATCGAGCTACGCAGCGCAGTAGCGCGGGCCTATGGGCCGCGGTACCTGGAAAACATGAAGAAAAAACGCACCAATGAACCGGCGGCGGATTAGCTCAACCGCCTATCTGGTACATCTCGATCTTTTTCCTGGGACGCTCGTCCCCCGTGTTGAGGGTCGCCGTCCGCTCAGCTGAGTAGCGATCGGTTCGATCCTGCCACGTCGATGAAATCAGGCCAACCAGTTCCTCGTCTGATGCTCCTGCCCGCATAGGGCCCCGCAGATCAGTCCCGCCTGCTGCGAAGAGACAAGTCACAAGATTGCCATCGGTGGTCAGTCGGGCACGGGTGCAATCGCCGCAGAATGGCTCCGTGACGGACGTGATCACCCCAATCTCACCATCGCCATCGACGTATCTCCAGCGCCTGGCCACTTCTCCAGGGTAATTCGGCTCAATCGGCTCCGGTGGCAACTCTGCGCTGATGGCATCAATCACTTCTCTGGAAGGAACTACTTTCTCCATGTTCCAGCCGTTGAGATTCCCAACATCCATGAACTCAATAAACCGGACGATATGGCCCGAACCCTTGAAATGCCTCGCTAGCTCAACAAGCGTGTGATCGTTGACACCCTTCTCAACCACCGCGTTGATCTTGATCGGGCTCAAGCCCGCCTTCTCAGCCGCTGCGATCCCTTTGAGGACCGGCTCAGTGTCAAAGTTGCGACCATTCATCTTCCTGAACACCTCGTCGTCCAGGCTGTCGAGGCTGACAGTTATGCGCTGGAGTCCAGCTTCAACAAGCTGATTAGCGAACTTTTCCAACAGATAGCCGTTGGTGGTGAGTGTCAGGTCTTCCACATCTGGAATCGAACTCAGCATTCCAATCAACTGCGGAAGATCGGCTCGGATCAGGGGCTCGCCGCCGGTAAGGCGGATTTTGCTCACGCCCAGACTCGTGATCAGACTCGTAATTCTGGTGATCTCTTCAAAGGTGAGAATATCCGCCCGCGGCAGGAACTCGTACCGCTCGCCGTAGATCTCGGCTGGCATGCAATAGGGGCAGCGAAAGTTACACCTGTCCGTAACGGAGATGCGGAGGTCGCGCAACGGCCGCTGGTACTGATCTACCGGGTGCGAGGGTCGATTGAGTTCTGATGCAGCCAAAAAGCCCGTTCCAATGTCGCGGTGGTGTGGGATATAGCCCACATGAACAAGTTTAGTCGCTCTCACACTGAGTTGGCAGCGGCTAATTTCCCCACTGGCGGAGAATCTCTGCGAGTTTCCTGGCGGCAATACCCCTGTGACTCAGCGCGTCTTTCTCTTCAGGCGTCAGTTCAGCCATCGTTCTGTGATGTTGCGGCACGTAAAAAAGCGGGTCATACCCAAACCCGTTTACCCCCCGGCGCTCAAATCCGATTTCGCCTTCGCACGTCCCCTCAGCGGTGACCGTATCCATCGTGGCCGGGTCTGTGAGTGCAATCACGATTCGATATCTGGCAGATCGACTTCCGACCTCGGTATTCGCCAGCTTCGCTAGAAGCAGATCGTTATTTGCCTCGTCATCGCCATGCACCCCTGCATATCTCGCGGAGTAGACGCCTGGTGCTCCTCCAAGTGCGTCAACCTCAAGACCAGAGTCATCGGCGAGCGTGAGAACGCCAGTCGCGGCTGCATAGTCCCTCGATTTGCTACACGCATTGAGCTCGAACGTATCGCCGGTCTCTTCCGCGTCGAAGTCCACACCAAGATCATCCAGTGCAGTCAATTTGAATGGAACGCCTCCAAGCAGCCGCTTGAACTCGCGAAGTTTCCCCCTATTACGTGTTGCGATTGCAAGAAGTGGAAGAGATTTGCCCGACACAGAATTGCCGCCGTTCGTAATTGGCTATCAAGCCACACATTAATCTGTTGCGTCGTCTGAAAGGGCGATGATATGCTGCGGCCCGGTTTGTTACAAAAAGCACTAACGGCCCCCGCTGTTGCTGAGGCCGCGACAAAATGCGACCCACAGGCAATATCCGGGGTCGCTCTGGGTAGACGGAGCCGTACCTCTCCAACAATGCGATTATCCCGTTCCTCGCTTCTGCGTCTGCGTCCCGCGTTAATCCTGGCAATACTTGCACCGGCCCTTTTCACGGCCTGTGTTGTTGACGGTAATCAATCGCCGTTTAATGCCGCCGGGCCGGTCGCCGAAGACCAGAAGAACATATTCATCTTCATCTTCGTTATTGCGGTTGTTGTATTCGTCCTTGTCGAATCCGCCCTCCTGTACTCGATCGTTCGTTTCAGGCAGAAGGGCACGGCAGCCAAGCTTCCAAACCAGACTCACGGCAACACACGGCTGGAGATTGGCTGGACATTGGCGCCAGTCCTCATTCTCGCTGCGATTGCAATTCCTACCATCTCCTTGATTTTCGATCAGGACAAAGGCCCCGTACGCGGGCAAGTTCCCGATAACCCACTTGCTATCGATGCTATTGGCCACCAATGGTGGTTCGAGTTCACATATCCCGGCGAAGATGTTGTTACCGCCAATGAACTCCACATTCCCGTTGACCGTGCAGTGGAGGTAAATCTGATCTCAGATGATGTAATCCACAGCTTCTGGGTCCCTCAGTTGGCTGGCAAGGTCGACATGATTCCGGGTCGGGCAAACCGACTGTTCATTCAGGCCGACGAGGCTGGTACCTTTCTGGGTCAGTGCGCAGAGTTCTGTGGTGAAGCACACGCCAATATGCGGTTCCGAGTTATCGCCGAGTCAGCTGACGACTATCAGGCGTGGCTGGATGGAATGCGCCGACCGCCAGCATCCCCTGAACCCGGATCTCCCGCGGCGGCTGGCCAAACTGTATTTGCGCAGAACTGCAGCACTTGCCACACCGCCAATAGTTACCGGCCAGAAGTGGCGCGGGCGGAACGAGACGCTCAGCTTGGCCGACAATCTGCCTTCAAATTGGACCCGGAGAACTCCCGAATTATCTCTGCTCCAAACCTGACCAACCTTGCTTTGCGCTCTCACTTTGCCGCTGGCATTATCGAGCTAAATGAGGCGAATCTGCGGAAGTGGATCAACGATCCTAACGACATTAAACAGGGCAACCGCATGTCCAAACAGGCTGCTATCTATAACGATCCTGCTTCCGCTCTCTCCAGTGAAGAAGTAGACCAACTGGTTGCGTACTTGATGATGCTCACGCCAGTCGCAGCAGACGCCGTGCCTGAAGCCATGGAGGAGACTGGCGGTGAAGTCTCCTCTGAAAATGGTGAGCAGTTGTTCCTCAATACCGGATGTTCCGGCTGCCACAGTACAGGGACCAATACTATTGTCGGTCCTGGACTCGGCGGCCTATCTGACAGGGCTGGATCAACCGTTGAAAGCCTCTCCGCAGAGGACTACGTCGCTCAATCCATAGTTTCACCCAGCGCATACATTGTTGGCGGGGCGCCAGTTAGCGCAATGCCAGGGACCTTTGGGGCTCAGTTGAGCGCTGGTGAGATTGATGACCTCGTAGCGTACTTGCTGTCACTGGAATGACGATAATTAGAAACGATTCGGTTCAAGGAGTATCACTCGCACTCCGATTGACCACATCTCAGATGCTGGTCAGTTGGTGGGAGAATTAAGTTGGCTCAGGAAGCAGTAATTTCAACATTCCCGAACCCATTTCCGCGCCCCAAATCTGACACGGGAATCTGGAGCTGGATAACGACGGTCGATCACAAGCGGATCGGCACAATGTACGGCATCAGCGCGTTCATGTTCTTCCTTGTCGGTGGCACTGAAGCCCTCATCATGCGGCTTCAGTTGGCACGTGCCGACAGTGATCTGGTCTCCCCAGAGGTCTACAACCAGCTCTTTACGATGCATGGCACCACGATGATCTTCCTGGTCGTCATGCCACTTAGCGCCGCGTTCTTCAACTGGTTGGTCCCATTGATGATCGGTGCTCGTGACGTTGCGTTCCCACGGCTGAACGCCTTCAGTTACTGGACTTTCCTGGCTGGCGGCCTGTTGATCAACCTCTCATTCGCGTTCAACTCGGCTCCCAACGCCGGCTGGTTCGGTTACGCCAACCTGACTGAGGGCGCTTATGCGCTTGGGAACAACACAACGTTCTGGGTGATTGGTCTGCAGGTACTTGGAATCGCGTCACTGGCTGCGGCCTTCAACTTCCTGGTGACAATAATCAACCTGCGCGCTCCCGGCATGAGCTTCATGAAAATGCCGGTCTTCATATGGATGGCACTTATTGTGCAGATCCTGCTGGTTTTGGCATTCCCGGTCATCACCGTTGCGCTAATCGAACTCCAGTTCGATCGGTTGTATTTGACCAACTTCTTCAACCCGGATGCTGGTGGCGAGCCCGTCTACTGGCAGCACATGTTCTGGCTGTTCGGTCACCCTGAGGTGTACATCCTGATTCTGCCAGCCATGGGAATTGTTTCTGAAGTGCTCCCGGTTTTCTCCCGGAAGCCACTATTCGGCTACCCCTTCGTGGTCTTCGCTGGCGCGGCGATCGCCTTCATGGGCTTCTTCGTCTGGTCACACCACATGTTCACCACCGGTTTAGGGCCGGCCGCTACATCAGCATTCGCACTTTCCACTATGGCGATTGCAGTCCCGACAGGCATCAAGATATTTAACTGGATTGGAACCATCTGGGGCGGGCAGATAAAGCTCAACTCTGCGATGCTGTTTTCCATTGGATTCGTGGCCCTGTTCATCGTTGGAGGTTTGTCAGGTGTATCCCACGCCTCGCCGCCAACCGATGCGCAGCAGCAAGACACGTATTACATCGTTG
Source organism: Chloroflexota bacterium (assembly GCA_013204555.1). Taxonomy (GTDB): domain Bacteria; phylum Chloroflexota; class Dehalococcoidia; order Lucifugimonadales; family Lucifugimonadaceae; genus UBA1151. The sequence goes on from JABMNO010000015.1 coordinate 26,957, forward strand.
CCCACTTCCACTATGTTCTGTTTGGCGGTTCACTCTTCGGTCTCTTCTCCGGTGTGTACTACTGGTGGCCCAAGTTCACCGGGAAGTTCTTGAGCGAAAAGCTTGGGAAGATTCACTTCTGGCTTATGTTCGTGGGCATGAACTTGACCTTCTTCCCGATGCACTGGCTCGGTCTGGACGGCATGCCGCGACGGATCTTCACCTATGGCGGAGATTCCGGTTGGGAACGAACCAACGAGTGGATTACCGTTGGCGCATTCATCATCGCCCTCTCTATTCTGGTATTCATGATCAACTACGTGAAAACATGGCGCGCCGGCACGGTAGCTGGGGCCGATCCATGGGACGCCCGCACTCTCGAGTGGTCAATCCCATCACCCGTTCCGGTCTACAACTTCGTCAAAATTCCTCAGGTTGATGCGCTTGACGACTGGTGGGTCAAAAAGTACCCGGAAACCGTCCTTCACCAGGAATCACACGATACTGACTCGGGGCAACTTGCGCCCGCTGGAGCAGAAGATGTGCTGCCGATGCAAGCCAGAGTCAGCCCGGAGGAACTTCTGGGTGAAGACCATGGTATTCACCTCCCAGACAAGTCTTACTACCCCTTGATCGCAGCTTTGGGCCTCGCGTTTTTTGGTGGCTCGCTGATGAGCGCCTGGTGGCTCACCCTGATTGCCGGTCTCATCATGTTGTATGGAGTGATGGGATGGATTTTTGAACCCGTAAACGACCCGGAGGACCATCACTAGGACCAGTAGACCGCCTGTGGCGGGTCCTTACGGAAATACAAGTGGCACAAGCAGCAATAACAGCAGAACACCACGGCTCGGATCACCACGAGGAGACTACGACTGGCCTCGGCCATCGCAAGCTCCTGATGTGGTCGTTCCTTGGGTCCGAGTGCATGTTCTTCGGATCCCTGATCGCTACCTACCTCGTCTATCGGAACCAGAGCAAAGTTGGTCCCTGGCCGGACGAGATTATCGATGTCCCTCTGACGACGATAAGCACGTTCGTCCTCCTTATGAGTTCCCTCGCTATGGTTCTTGCGTTGAACTACACGCAGCGCAACCGACCCAACTTGGCCCGGTTCTGGATCCTCATGACAGCGGCGCTGGGCTCAGGATTCCTGGGCTTCCAGGCATTTGAGTTCACCGAGTTCTTCCATGAAGGTCTTACCCCCCGGATAAACCTGTTCGGAACCACGTTCTTCGTTCTCACAGGGTTCCACGGGGCGCACGTTACCGTTGGCGTTCTCTGGTTACTGATGATGTCCGGCACCACAACGCCAAAGGGCTTGCACGGGATAACCCTTCTGGGATTACTTCTGGCTTTCTATACCGGGCTAGCAGGCGTGCTGGGAATGATTGATGTCATTCCACAGATTGAGGGGACTCCGGGCGTAATTATCTTCATTGTTGGCGTGATCGCCACTCTCGGCATTGGTGTGTGGCACTTCAGCCTCAAAACAGAGATGGCCGTAGATCATCAGGCGGAAAACCTGGAGATCACCGGCCTCTACTGGCACTTCGTTGATATCGTTTGGATTGTGATCTTCACGGTCGTCTACCTGGTCTCCGCCAATGATGGCGAAGCTCTGGCAGAAGGCCTCCTACACGGATAGGTCAGGACGTCAGGTAAGTTGACTACAGAACAACCAGAATCAGAACAGCAGCGCCCGGGTAATTTCCTGAAGCGTTTGTTCTGGCATGGAGACCACCGCTACCTCCTGATCCCAACCACGTACGCGCAGGAAGCTAACCCTGAGGGCGAAGGCCCGTTTGGGAAAGCTCCCAAAACGTGGAAAACGAAATGGTGGGACTGGACAGGCGGGGACCACGCCTCCGTTTTCTTCTACGTAGTTGTTGGTGTCATCCTCAGCATTATGACGTTGGCGGAGTACTGGATCTTCACCACGGACCTTGAGCAGGTCTGGCTCAACTCCAGCCTGTTTGCACTATCGGCGATCAAGTTTTTCATGGTCGTGGCATTCTTCATGCATCTCAAATTCGATAATAAGTGGTTTACGTACCTGTTCGCTTCAGGATTCATTCTGGCGATGGCGATATTTATGTCGATTCTGGCCCTCACCGATAAGTTGAACGGCTAGCCCCAGCAGGTCCCACACAAAAGAGCAACAAAAAAGCGGATCGCAATGATCCGCTTTTTCTTTGGGCCGTATCCAGATCTACTTCTTCACGGCGCTAATCATGTAATCGTTATCGGTATCCAGCAACCGGGTCAGAAGGTCCTCAGACAGATCCTTCATGTAGATGATGCTGGCCCAGGCCGTCGAAAGCTGATCTGCAATCTCCTGGATTGTGAGCGGCTTGTTACCTGTGGCGACCATCAGTCGGAAGACTGCCTCGGTCAGTGGCGTGCCAGGGAGCAGGTAATCGGCGCGCTGAGAGCAATCGGTGGTGATCTGCTTCATCAGGTACTTCAGGTCCCCTGCAAGCTCTGGCTGCTCCTCAATCACACTCTGGCACTGCCAGCAGCAGCGACCCAGCACCACAAAAGCCGCGGAACGGCCTGAGGCTTCAAGAGCCTTGAAGTCAATCTGATATTTGCGAGGAGGCCCAGTGGGCTTCGTCTCTTGTTCCAGGCCTGTCTCACCGGTGGTCATATGTTGAGTTATCTCCGTTTGCGATTCGATGTAGTGGCCATCCACGCACACCATAGTCAGATATATTCATCCGGCCAGTCAAGCATCTGAACTGCCACTACCTCTCCCGGCTCCTTGCGAGCAACGTTATCCGGGCAGATTGCCAATCCGTTTGCGCGAGCCATTGAGGTCAACACATTGGAGTTCTGGCTCCCTGTGCTTTTGGCCCTGTACTGTCCATCTTCATCGCGATAGACGATCACCCGGGCGTAAACGCGCCGACCATCGTAATTCTCAATCGCGTCATCAAGCGTAGCCCTAATTTCCGGTTTGTCGAGAACTTGCATCCCAAGCATGAGTCGGATTGCAGGTCTGGCGAACTGCTCAAACGCCACCATCGTGCTTACGGGATTACCGGGTAGGCCCAAATGAGGAACTTTCCGGCCATCGCCAGTGGTCAACGCACCAAAAGCCAGCGGCTTGGCTGGCCGCATACGGACCGACCACAGGGCGATCTCTCCTCGTTGGTCAAGAACGTCTTTGACCACGTCGTAATCACCCTTCGACACTCCCGCCGAGGTAATCACCATATCAGCGCCATCCAGCGCCTCATTGAGGGCGATGTTCAGCGACTCGATGGTGTCCCGGGCGATACCAATAATTCGAGTTATCCCACCGTATTTGTTGACGCCGGCAGCAATGCTGAATGTGTTGCTGTTGTAAACGAATCCCGGCCGATGCTGTTGCCCGGGCTCCAACAACTCATCCCCTGTGGCAACGATGGAGACCACTGGCCTGCGGACCACGCTGACTTCACCCAGGCCAAGTGATGCAGCCACCCCGATCTCGGCCGGGCCAAGCGTGGCCCCCTTCGCAAGTACCACCTCACCGGAACGAACGTCTTCGCCCGGAGGTCTCACGTTCTCACCGACTCTGGCGTCCAGACGAATGCCTATCGCCGAACGATCTGAGCGCTCAAGCTCATCGGTGTCTTCAAATGCCACCACTGCGTCTGCGCCGTCCGGTATTGGAGCGCCTGTCATGATTCGAATCGCTGTGTCCGGATCAACTGGCCGGTCCGGCAGTTCACCGGCAGCGACCTTACCTGTCACAGTAAGTTCAACCGGCGAGTCTAACGACGCACCACCAACATCGGCAGAACGAACGGCGAACCCATCCATTGCAGAGTTGGCGAGCGAGGGGATATCGAACCCCGCGATCAGATCCTCCGCCAGAACCTGGCCCTGTGCGTCCAGCAGCGGCTTTCTCTCAGTTTCAAGAATCTGGAAATACGAGAGGATGCGCTCAAGTGCCTCTTCCACGCTGAGCATCTCGGCGTCATAGTGGTGTCGGTGGGGTTTGGCCTCAATGTGGCCGTGTTCGTGTGAATTGCTCATACCATGATTACGATCTGAGCTCTGCGCCAAGCTCTTGGCCGAGTATTTTCAGAATCGCCGCCTCGGCCTTCTCGATCTCTTTTGCCGTGAGTGTCTTGGTATCTGACTGATAGTGCACTCGGACTGCTAACGACTTTTTGCCGACCGGCACGCCCTTGCCAGAATAGACGTCCACAACATCGATCTGCTGGGAAAGTCTGTTCTTCGCGATTACATCTCGGATCGCCCCGGCAGAAACACCGGTATCGACCAGCAATGCAAGGTCTCGTACAGAAGACGGATACCGGGTGAATGGTTGGTATGCCCGCGGGGCGTTGGATTCACCGATCGCCTCGCCGAGGGCGCTCAAGTCGATTTCAAACGCGGCCAGCGGTGTACGGTCACAGTCGACCGCCTCAAGAACCGCACGGGTGGCCTCTCCGACCACGCCAACAGACTTGCCGTTTACCGTAATTGCAGCGCACCGGCCCGGTGCAAAAGCGGGATCATCCGTAACTTCAAACCCGCCTTCGATCCCAAGATCTTCGAGGACCGCTTCGACCGCGCCTTTTGCATCATAGAAGTCGGATGCACCCGTATCTGAAACCCAACTGTCGTTATCGCGCGGCCCATTGAACGCGCCCACGACCATCTGTCGCTCCTCCGGAAGGCCCTCACCGCTGTAAAGATATGCTGCTCCCACCTCGAACAATGCAATCGCCCCGCGCCATGTCCTGGCATTGCGTGCGGCTGCACGGAATACGGAGGCCCGTATCGTAGTGCGCATGTAAGGCTGATCCTGCGCCATGGGGTTCTCAAGGCGGAGCGGTGAGTACTCCGTCGGCGCGCCCACGGCCGTCATCGCACTATCGCTTTCGGTCGGATAGCTGATGATCTCCTGTAGGCCGTGGTTCGCAAGTGAGGCCCGGACCTTCTCTCGAAGATCTCGCTCCAGTGACGGCTCCCAGGTTGGCACTCGCCCTGAAAGCGTGGTCATAGGCACCTCGTCGTATCCAACGATGCGGCTGATCTCCTCGCAAACGTCTTCCGGAATGGCGATGTCAGGCCGCCAGTATGGTGGCCGAACCTCATAGCTGGAGCCAACTCGCTCAACTTCCATGCCGAGACCCTCAAGAGTGGCGATGACCTGCATTTCCGGGTACTCAACGCCCATCACTTTGAGAAGCTTCTCATCTGTCAGCGTGACTACCGCATCATCTTTCTCGGGGTAGGCGTCCAGGATGCCCTGTGCCGCGGTGCCTCCCGCGACCTCAAGGATCAGCTTTGTGGCGCGCCGCAGCGCTACTTCAGACAGGCCTGGCCGCAGGCCCTTCTCGAAACGAAGCGTCGCCTCTGTCTTCATCCCCAGCTTCCTGGCGGTTATCCGATTATTGGTGCCATTGAATGTGGCGGACTCAAGCAAGACATTGACCGTTGAATCTGAAATTTCGGAGTTGGCGCCGCCCATGACGCCCGCAAGTCCAATCGACTTCTCAGGGTCGGCGATCACGAGAGTGTCAGGCGCAAGTTCCCGTTGCACACCGTCCAGTGTCGTCAGTTGCTCCCCGGCGTAAGAGCGGCGCACTACGATCGCGTGATTTTCCACCGCGTCCAGATCGAACGCGTGCAGCGGCTGGCCGTACTCGAACATCACGTAGTTGGTGACATCCACGACGTTAGAAATCGATGCTTGACCCTGTGCCGCCAGCCGTTTGACCAGCCATTCCGGTGATGGGCCAAGCGTCAGATTCTGCAGCACAGTGGCGGTATACCTGGCGCAGAGGTCCGGGTCATCAATGCGAATAGTGGCTAGCGAATCAACTGGGGGACCATCTTCGGGGTAGGAGATATCTGGTTCACGGATTGCCGTTCCGCCGATAGCGGCGAGTTCTCGGGCCACACCCAGCACGCCAAGGCAATCGGGGCGGTTCGGCGTAAGTTCAAGATCGAATATCGCATCTCCAAGGTAATCCATCAGCGGGGTGCCAACACTCGCATCATCTGGCAAAACGAGGATGCCTTCGTGCTCATCGGAGATACCAAGCTCTTTTTCTGAGCAGACCATTCCGTTGGAGACAACGCCGCGAATCTTGGATCGCTTCAGTTTCGTCGCTCCGCCCCTGTACGGGTCGTTGAGCATGGCGCCAATCCCGGCGTATGCGATGTTCTGGCCTACTGCGACGTTTGGCGCACCGCAGACAACCTCTGCAGGCCCATCTTCACCGCCGTATTCAACCGTCACCAACCGGAGCCTGTCGGCGTCGGGGTGGGGGTTCACGGCCTGAACATGACCTACGACAACCGGTCCCCACTCAGCACCGATCTGGTCGATCGACCCAACCTCGGTCCCCGCCATGGTGAGGCGATGAGCCACCTCATGAAGCGGCTCGTTGATATCGACATATTCCTTCAGCCAGGAAACTGGTGCTTTCATGCGGACTCTCGGTGACTAATAAGGCGAGTGGAGGAGATCAAAACTGCGAAAGGAATCGGAGGTCGCCCGCGGCGAACTGCCTGACATCGTCTATTCCGTGGCGAAGCATCGCGATGCGTTCAACGCCCATTCCGAACGCGAATCCTGTGTAGACCTCAGGATCGTAACCAACATTCCGAAGCACGCTTGGGTGGACCATTCCTGCCCCCATGATCTCGATCCATCCCGTGCCTTTGCAGAGCGAACAGCCCTGTCCATTGCACTTGAAACAGTCGATTGCCATCTCGGCGCCCGGCTCAACGAACGGGAAGAAATCAACCCTGAACCTGACCTTTCGATCCGGTCCAAAGATCCTGCGAGCGAACTCGAACAGCGTGCCCTTCATGTCGGCGAACGTGATGCCCTTGTCAACGGCAAGACCTTCAAGCTGGAAGAAGTGCCACTCGTGTGTGGCGTCAGTAGCCTCGTAGCGGAAACATCGTCCCGGAATGACGACTCGAATCGGTGGATCAGCTTTCTCCATGATCCGTGCCTGCATCGGTGAGGTATGGGTGCGGAGAAGCATGTCACTGCGCCCCTCACCATCCGGTGATTCAAGCCAAAACGTGTCCCATGAGTCCCTTGCCGGGTGCTCGGCCGGAATGTTGAGTGCGTCGAAGTTATATCGCTCCCACTCAACCTCCGGGCCTTCAGCAACCTGGAAGCCCATGGCGCCAAAAGCGTCAGTCAACTCACGAATAGTCTGCGTTGTGGGGTGGAGACCGCCACGCCGACGTCGGCGGCCAGGAAGCGTTACGTCGAGAGCATCGGCGACCGAACCAGCCGCTCCACGTAACTCCTGCGTTTTCTCGGCAAGAGCTTCTTCAAGTGAGGCGCGCAACAGATTAGCTGACGCCCCAACCGCCTTCCGATCATCTGCCGGCAGGGAAGAGATACTTCTCAGCACGTTGGTTAGATCTGATTTTCTGCCCAGATATGAGACGCGCCACTCATCAAGGACTGCCTCGCTACCCGCGACTGTAAGAGCGGCGAGCGCGGCTACCTTGATCTCCTCCACCGAAAGTGGAGAGTTAGCGGTATCTGCACCTGACGATTCCGTACCTGAAGACAAGATTCTCCAAACATAGTTGAGTGCGTAAATTGGAACGGCACCCAATTATATGTTGGATAACCAACGCCCACTTAGACCCGGAAGCGCTTCCAGTCTCGTTCGAACCGTTCCTTGGACCTCATGCCACGCGCTGTCGGAGCAGTGAGATGCACATCTGGCTTGCCTTCAGTCAGGAAGTTGCCAATCACAGATGCCGAAGTCTCGCCACCAAATCCAATGAAGCAGTAGCCATCGCCAGGGAACTCAACTGGTGAGGATTGGTTGATTGCCGCCGCTATGTTGTGGCCCACAGTCTCTCCCTCAGCCGACGCGAATACCCCGGCCTTAGGCACGCCTTTCCCGTTGGACATTGGAACCGCGTTCACATCACCAATTGCGAAGACATCCTTTTCAGCAGTCTCAAGAGTCTTCGGATTCACCTTCACCCAGCCTGAAGGGCCAATGAGCGAGGTATCTCTGACAATCGATGCGGGGATGTGGTGAGGGATGGTCACCGCCACGTCCACTTCAGCCGTTGAACCATCGGAGTAGACAACTTCACGACCATCGGAACGAACACTGGAGACGCTGACTTCTGACTTCAGCTGAATACCTTTCCGATCAAATGCCCGCAATATCATGGCCATCGCGTCGGGACCAGCAACCGGCATCGGTCCCGGCTCAGGAGTCGAGACGGTGATCTCAATATCCTGACGAATACCGCTCTGCCGGAAGAACCAGTCAAGAATCATTGAAGTTTCAAACGGTGCCGGTGGGCACTTGTAGGGCGTTGATGCGACGCCAATTGAGACATGTCCTCGCCTCATTCGGCTGAGCCGACGACGCAATCGACGCGCAGATGCGATGTCGTAGAAAGAATATGCGTCCGCCGCGCCAGGAGTTCGGTCCCAGTCGTACTCGGCCCCCGCGGCGATAACAAGGTAGTCGTAGTCGATTGCACCGTCACCGGTCCGCAGCGCGTGGTTGCTGAAATCGATCTCATCAACATGGGCGTTAACAACGTTGATCCCGCGGTTGCCCAACACGCCGAGCGAGCGGGTGGTCCTGCGAGGGTCACGTTGGCCCGCGATCAACATGGGATTCATCCCGCAAAGATTTACCTCGCGTCGCCGATCTACCAGGGTAACTGCGTGACCAGCTCCCAAAAGTGTGCGGGCTTTGATGGCCGCCGCCGCCCCACCAAAACCACCGCCAATCACAACAACGTTTTTGCCTGCCATTATTTTCCCGCCTCCTGCTGTGGCATGATTCCGTCCAATGATGACGTGTTCGCGCTAGTTGTGTGTGAGATTGTCATACTATTGGCTTGTTAATCTTCAACCCTCGACCTAACACCCGGTACCTCCAGGCAGAGAATTTATGCCCAATAACAGTGACCTACCGCTGATCCCCACTAGCGTGGTTGGCAGCCATGGACTCCCAGGCTGGATGTATTCGGCCCTTGAACAGACCGAACTGGGCGTATTTGGCGCTACCGACGAGCGCGAAATGTACGACGACGCAGTGAAACTTGCAATACAAGATCAAGAAAGTGCTGGCATTGACCTGATCACCGACGGTGAAATGCGCAGGTGGAAATTCGTCCAGAGCTTCTATTCGCGGATGAGCGGCCTCACCTTGCAAGATCCGCTCAGGAAACTGGGGCCAGAGGGGTACGACTCCGTTCCGCGCTACGTCGCAGAAGAGAGAATCACCGTCCCGGAAGGCCTCGGCATCGTCAGTGAGTTCAACTACGCGCAGAAGCAAGCCAGCCACGCCCTCAAAGCTACCTGCCCCGGCCCGGTCACCATGTCCATCCACATCCGTGAACGACCAAGCGCTTACAAGAACAGACTCGAGCTGGCCAACGAGTTTGTTGGGCCTATCAACGCTGAGTTGAAAGCTCTGGTAAAAGCCGGAGCCAAATACATACAGATTGACGAGCCATCCCACTCGATCATTGGCGGAACCATCGACGACTACGTCGATCTATTCAACAGGACTGTCGAAGGCGTGGATGCACGCATTGGGCTACACGTCTGTTTCGGCAACCTAGCAAGCCGGCCTCGTTTCGAGCGTGGGTACGCGGATCTGTTCCCAAAGATCATGGACGTGACAGCAGATGAGTTAGTCCTTGAATTCGCCAACCGCGAACTTCGTGACCTGGACGTCTGTGCGCAGATCACCGAGGGCAAGGACGTTGTGGCCGGCGTTGTGGACGTAAAGTCATTCCACATTGAGTCTGCGGAAGAAGTAGCGGGCAAGATCAACAAGGTGCTCGAATACTCGCCCGCGGAAAAAGTGGGCGTAGTCCCGGACTGTGGATTCTTCACCGTCCCCCGCTGGCTAACCGTGCGCAAGCTGCAGGCACTAAGCGGCGGCGCAAAGATCGTCCGCAAAGAGCTCGCGGGGTAACGCCAACGAGTCTGCATCCGTGATCAAGCCCACAGTCGATATCGACTGGCTGACCGAACTTCTCCGCGATCAATTCGGTCAGTCGCCAGCAAACCTCGCAGCGATCGAATCCGGGTTGATCGCCAGTGTTTTTTCGTTCGAAATCGACGGTAAGGGCTTTGTCATTCGCATCGCCACGGCTCAACATGCCGAGTCGCTCAAGAAAGACCAATTTATTGCCGGGATGCTATCGCCGACGGCCATCCCGGTACCGATCGTCCTCCACACGGGCACGATGGATGATCTCCACTTCGCGATCGCCCCAAAGCTTCCCGGCGTGCAACTCGACCAGCTGCCCCGGCAGGAGTACTTGAATCTCGTCCCGGCGATGATCGAAAACCTGGATGACATTCGCCTGGTCGACGTCAACAGCACCCAGAAATACGGCTACTTCGACGGCGAGGGCGTCGGTCCGTCCGAAAGTTGGCCGGAATATCTTCTCGGCATCAAGGATGAACAGCCAGAGGGAACCTACTACGGCAAATGGCACCATCTGTTCAATGAGACGTTCATGGACCGAGAGTTTTTCGATCACGTCCACAACAGAATGGCCGCACTCATGGAGTTTTGCCCCTCAGATCGGTATCTGGTCCATTCTGACTACGGCTGGGATAACGTTCTCGCACAGGATGGCAAGATCACTGCCGTCCTGGACTGGGCAAATGCATTGCTTGGCGACTTCCTCTATGACGTCGCGTGGATGGATATCTACTCGCCTGAGTTGGACCTCCGTACCCAATTCAAAGAGCACTTCCGGCTGCATGGCGTTCAGGTCGACAACTACGAGCAGCGGATTCTCGCCTACCAGTTGCACATCAGCCTTGAGTCACAGATGTTTTGCAGCATGATGGACGGCCTGGATAACTACAAGTGGATCTGCGACCGTACGAATTACCTGCTGGAACGGGGCTAATTCCACATGTCCTCTTGCCCGCCAATCACCGCCATGTCATCCGGGATCTCAGTGTCGCCTACAGCCATGAAGGATCAGCCGCTGGTACTCAACTGGCGTTGGGCCGCATCTCGTGGGCCAGCATGGATCACGTAATGAGGTGTTTCTGGTGTGGGCGTGCCTGGGTCCCGGACATCTCTGCAAAACCTCCGATTCCGGGATGACGGTGTGAGCACAGGTGGACCGTGCAAAAATGGGGGGGACCCGCTACGTTCTTGCTTCAGGCTCATCCCATTCAGTGCAAAGGCTGACTTCAGATGAATAGTTTCACGCCTGACAACATTGGCAGTTGCGACACGATGGTGTCCGTTGGCTCGGCCTCTGCGCGCTCAAACACTGTGTTTGGCAAGAACTCTGATCGGCCCGCAGACGAAACCCAGCCGCTGGAGCTTCATCCACGTCAGGACCATCCCGCCGACGCCGATGCTGGATGCCAGTTCGTTAGCGTGCCTCAAGCGGCCACTACTTATCGTCACGTTGGAAGCCGACCTTACTGGTGCCACGGCTACGAGCACGGATTCAACGAGCACCAGGTAATCATCGGCAATGAAGCTTTTCCGACGAAGGCTTTGCCTGCTGCAGAACCACGGCTCATCGGCATGGAGTTGGTACGGCTCGGCCTCGAGCGTGGAGCAACTGCCGCCGAAGCGATCGAGGTCATCACATCGCTGACGGAGCAGTACGGCCAGGGCAAATTCGAAAACGACGCAGGCGTGCGTACCTACGACAACCTGTTCATCGTGGCCGACCCTAACGAGGCATACATCGTTGAAACCGTCGAGCACGATTGGGCGGTGAAACGTATTGAGGACGTCGCCTCAATCAGCAACGTCGGCAGCATCCGCTCCAACTGGAGTTCAATCTCGCGTCCCAACGCGGCGCTAAACGGCGGCACGCCCGTTGACTGGGGCAATGAAGTCGCAGATTGGGATGGATCAGAAAGCGGAACGAACCGGCAGTGCAGATCTTCAGCATTGCTCAATGACCGGTCCGGCACTGTCGATGTCAAAACGATGATCTCAGTGCTATCCGACCATCTGCTGGACGAGAGTCCTGCGACACAACCCGATCCCTACCCCGGCGATCAGCGCGGCATATGCACCCACACAGCGCCGGGTGGCGCGCCATCCACCACCGCTGCCAGCGTAGTCGCAGACCTGTGCAGTGATGGCTCACGATTGCCGATCTACTGGTGCAATCTCTATTCGCCCTGCATGGGCCTCTACTTCCCGGTGCTCATGGAGGGCCAACTCCCGCCCGCGCTCGCTATCGGCGGCAAGATACCTTCCAGCGACTCGCCGTGGTGGACCTTCCACGAGCTAACCCAGAGCGGATTGGCTCAGGGACGCAATCGCGTTGAGGAGATTCGTGCAGCATGGGCCCCTCTCCAGGCTGATCTGTTTGGGTTGGCGGATGGGCTTGCGATCGAGGCCGCTGGGCTTGTCGCCAGTGGCCAACATGCCCAGGCTAGCGAACAGCTAACAACGTTCATGGCTGAGTCTGTGGACCGTATGATGGCCATCGCCCGTAATCTCTCCACGACCACAGCCGTCACTGCACGTTGAGCGAACCACTATCGTTCGATCTGGCAGAGGCGCTGAAGGTCGCATTCGCGGCCGCTGACAGCGCCACTCAGGCGCTAGAAGCGAGGTTCCGGCCTGAGGATGCGGGCGCACTGAACGTCAGGTCGAAATCGCACGGAGCGCTGGTCACGGATGCAGATATGGCGTCGGACAAAGCCATCACGGAAGTGATCCGCAATTCGACCGTAGGGGGGGCGATCTACTCCGAAGAAAGCAATGCGCCAGATGACAGTACCGATCTCACGTGGCTCATCGACCCGCTTTGCGGCACAACTCCGTACAGCACAGGCCTCGCTCAGTGGGGCATCAACATCGCCCTTGAGCGAGGAAGTGAACTTGAGTTCGGCGTGGTCACACTCCCTCCGTCACGGGAACTTCTGACAGGTGTGAAGGGGCGCGGAGCTTCCCGCAATGGTCGACCGCTCGTGGCAAGCGAACCACCCGGTGATCTCGCGGACATCGCTATTGCAGTCGAACTGGATGGTGGCCCTGCCCGCGCTGCGCTGGCCTCTACGCTCGAATGGACCGCCCAACTCGGCCAGGTGTACTCGTTCGTCTCAGCCGCGTTCCCGCTCGGCCAGATCCTGCTCGGACGCCTCCACGGCGCCGTGTATCACCAGATCGACGTCGTACACTTCGCCGCCGCTGCCGCAGTCGCCTACGAGCTTGGCATCAAAGTCACGGACGGAAATGGCGACCCAATTGACTGGGCCGCCAGATCAGATCTGGATCGACTAGTATTCGCCTGGCCCCGAACGCACGCCGCTCTTCTTGAATTGATGGCCGAAGACTAGATACTGCCTTCGTTGGAACAATCGACTGTTTTGGCTCTCCGTCAACGCATAGCCATATTGGCATCGTTGCATGAATACTTGTTTGCCCCTAACATCGCGTACGCCCTAGGGATGACGCTGATACCACCCCGATAGACGTCAAGTGGTATGCGTGTTTGAAACTTCGGCAAGGGATGACGCCGATGCATACACGGAGAGCCTTACTCTGGAAAGCGGCCGGTCTGGGTCTGCTCGTTTCGGTTGCCTGTTCCGGTGGCGAAGGTGCCATCGCTCCCACAACAGTCCCGAATCCCGGTGATGCTGCGCTATTGGCTCCTGCCAAAGCCGAATTGGAATCCACGCTTGGCCAATTGCCCCTCCACTTTGAGGTCAATGTGGGGCAGACCGATCATCAGATCGAATTCCTGTCCCGAGTCCGCGGATACAGCCTGTTCCTGGCTTCGGGTGAAGCGACTCTGGTTATGAAACGGTCGAGCCCCGACCATGTGGATCCCGCACGCAACGCCGACACAGCCGCATCGTCACAACCCGGGGCGAGCCTCACCAACGAGGCGCCTGCCTTGCTTCGCATGCGACCTCTGGGAGCTTCCGCTGAATCTCAAGCGGAGGGGCTTGAGCCTTTGCCGGGCATCAGCAACTACTTCATGGGTAGCGACCCCGAACAGTGGCAGACCAACATCCCGACGTACGCCAGTGTCAAATATCGGGACGTGTATCCGGGAGTCGATCTGATTTACTATGGCGATCAAGGCCGACTTGAATTCGACTTCGTTGTCGATCCAGGTAGGAACCCCTCCACCATCAATCTGGCTTTCGATGGCGCCGACGAAGCCCGGATCGATTCGGAGGGAGACCTGGTGCTCGGGGTCCACGGTGAGACCCTGCGCCTCAGCGCGCCATCGATCTACCAGGAGATCGACGGCGTCCGACGCGTAGTTCCCGGCGGCTACGATTTGAGTACTCCCCCAAATATTGACGGGACTGTTGAGGTTGGCTTCTCTGTTGATGACTACGATTCTGGGCGGCCCTTAATTATCGACCCCGTACTGGAGTACTCAAGCTACATTGGCTGGTCAGGTGTTGATGCCGCCAGTGATATCACCCTGGACGCTGCCGGCAATATTTATCTGACTGGGAGCGCTGACTCAGTCGCGAGTTCGACTGTCACCTTCCTTGGTGTGTCCGCGGGAATAGACGGCTTCATCGCCAAACTGAACCCTGACGGCTCGACCATGATTTATACGACATTTTTTGGCGGGAGTGGCATCGATGGCCCCGCGGCCATCGCCCTGGACAGTTCCGGCGGCGTCATTGTGGGCGGGTACACCACCTCAACCGACTTTCCGGCCACCAACGAGTCTTTCCAGATCGACTTTGCCGGCAACACTGACGGCTTCGTGCTCAACCTCCATTCAAGCGGCGGGACCCTGAGCTATGCGACTTACCTTGGCGGCAGTGACCAGGACGTGATCTCGGACATCGCGGTCGCGGGGTCAGGGGATGTATATGTAGTCGGGAAAACCTCGTCGGCTAATTTTCCAGTGCTGAATTCGATTCAAGCCACGCTCAAGGGAAGTAAAGACGCGTTCATCACCTTCCTCGATCTCGATAGCTCGAATGCCAATGTCATTTGCTACCTCGGATCCCCCAAAAACGACTGCGCGGATCTCATTGCGTCCACCTATCTGGGCGGCAGCAATGTCGACGATGGTCACGGGATCGCGCTATCCGGTAATTCCGGCCAGGCGTACGTGACTGGGCAGACGTGCTCGAATAACTTCCCCGGCACTGCCGGCGGATTCGACGCCTCCGCCAACGGTGGATGCGATGGCTTTGTTGCCGGCGTATTGATGGGTTCGTCCTCCGGTATTTTGATCTATTCAACCTATCTTGGCGGCACCAGCTTTGATCTTGCGCGGAGCATCATCCAATCCCCCGCAGGAGGGTATTTCATCACAGGGGAGACGCTCTCCAACGACTTTCCCGTCAAGTCGGCGGCACAGGCCCAGCACGGCGATAGTGACGGCCAGTACGACGTCTTCGTGACCCACCTTTTCACCTCAACGTCCAACACTGCGGACGACTGCACAATCTCCGGGCTGGACTACCAAGATTGCAATGACTTGCGATCATCCACGTATCTGGGAGGCAGCGAGGATGATTACGGCCCGTCTATCGCCACCGACTCGACCGGGATCGCATATGTCACCGGGCAGACCTGCTCCCCTAATTTTCCGCTGGCAAGTCCCCTCGCGCAGAACTCTGGCCAGGGCATCAATGTCGGCGCCGATTGTGATGCCTTCGTCACCAAGCTAACTCCAAACGGCTCCGGGCTGGCGTATTCCACGTACCTTGGCGGTAGCTCCTCCGATAGCGGCAACGGAATCTTTGTGGACGGCTTCGGCGTTGTTTACGTAGCCGGCGGAACCTCCTCTGGCAACTTCCCCGAAGTAAATCCGCTTCAGGCTTCCGGCGGGGGGCAAGACGCCTTTGTGGCCAAAATAACAGTACCGTGCACCGATGGCGGTGGAGCGTACGCGTACACCATCCCCAACGTGATCGATACCGTAAATGACTGTTTGATAGGTACCCTCCCAGCAATGTTTGTCACAGGGCAAGCAGTGAGTACCGACGATTCACAACTCTATGTGGCGGATTTACAGACCGCCTCCTTCATCGACCTTGCAACTAACCAGGTTGATGACTTGATGCCGGCAGGCGTTACTCAATTCCAGAGCGCCGCGGTTAGCCCTGACGGAACAAGGCTCTATGTAACCGATCACGATGATGCTGACCCCAGCGAGGTCCATGTGTTCGATACGCATACAAAACAGTTCATCGAGTCAATCCCGTATGGAGCGGGTGATGCAAGCGGTAGTGTCTCGGGCTCGGGGATCGTCGTTCATCCAAATGGAGAAAAACTGTACGTGGTGGGCAACCACGCCGGCACTCACGTTTTCTCGATCAATCTTGGGACCAAGCAAGTCACAAACATCGACTACACCGTTACTAATTCGTTCAAGTTATGGGATGCTGCTATCACACCGGACGGCAAGTGGCTTTACGTCGCCCAGAGTTCCGATAATGACACGGTAGCTGTAATCGACGCCACCACCGATACCTGGGTTGAGGACATCGCGGTGGAGGATGCCAGGTATGTGGCGATCACACCGAATAAGGTGCCAGGCCATGAGTACCTTGTTTACGTCACCGCTGAGACCTTCGAAAACCCTGATCTCACCGTGATTGACACCGACGACAATGCCATTGTGCATGTGGAACCTGACGCCGGGGGGGGCAACGTAGAAGTGACGCCGGATGCGACGAAGGTCTACGTGATTACCGAGTTCGTCAAGGTAATCGATGTGGCCACGAACCAATGGGTCAAAAACGTGCCTGGCCCACCCACCGCAAGCATGATCGGTTCATTCATTGGGCCTCAAGATCGAGATGCTGATGGGATTATTGACCAAGTGGACATCGACCCGATCGCTGCCTCTGATGCATTTGGAGATGGGACCAGCTCCGGTACGGTCATCGACCGGGCCGACCAGAACGTGACCGTCTGGGATGCGTTCGGTAACGGGCTTTACGCTAACGCGCGCGGAGGCACTCAAACAGCCCAGATCAATGCGTGCGGCCTGGATATCTATCTCGATCAGAACGACGCCATCAAGATCCAATGCGGCTCGTTAAAATTGGAGGTCACCAACGGCGCGGTAGAAGTTCGCCTGGACGCCGACACGCTGGTCGCACTTTCTGGTGGTAGCGAGGTCAAAATCTCGGAAACCGCATCCGGCGAGTATCTGGTCGAAAACCGTGGGCGCCGACCGTTGATGATCACCGATGGCGTTGGAGCCACCATTGACACCATCGCTGAGGCGAATTCCTGGACCACGAACGGCACCGTCAGGCAGACGCTGTCTGGTGTTTTGACTCTCCAATCCGTGGAATCGACAAGTTCGTTCGCCCAAATTGCTCCTCGCCTCACCCTCATGCCCACAGATGGCGGTACTCCGGTCGTGGTAATTCCTAATCCTGATGGAAGCTTCGAATTTGCGAGTCTCTTGCCGTGGAGCTATGAGATCTCCGTGTCGGCGGCTGGGTTCATGGTGGCAGCGAAGGTCGAATTCCCCGTGGGCGGATCTCCTGTCGTCTTGCCGAACGTACAACTGCGTGCGGGACTCGTCGACCGCGATGATGGGATTACCATTCGCGACCTCAGCGCGATCACAGCATCGTTTGGCCAGGCAGTTGTTGCAAGAACGGATGGACTTGGACGCATTGTCGATCTCAACGCCGATGGAGTTGTCGATATTCTCGACGTCTCAGCAGCGGCCTCAAACTTTGGCTCGGCAAGTCCGATGGTTTGGCCATAGGCGCCCGTAGCCGTGCTCCTGCAACAACTCCAGACTTAAACGTCCAGCGCCGTCGAGAAGTCTGGCACGCCTTCCCATCTGCCCGCGTTCCCACTGGCTCGCATCACAGCTATGGTCTTTATGACCTCAGGGTTGGCGAGACCATGCGGCCGTTCACCGCTAAGCACCCGCACAACGTTCTCCGCCTGACGCCTACCTGATTCCGAAACGAATGTTGGCGACCAACCGGCGAGGTGTGGTGTGATGATGATGTTGTCGAGTGAGAGGAGCGGATCTTCCGGATCCACCGGCTCAACTTCAGTCACATCGATTCCAGCGGAGGCGATGACCCGGTCGCGAAGTGCAGCGTGAAGGGCGACGCCATCGACGGTCTGGCCTCTTGAGCAGTTGATCAGTATGGCGCTGTGCTTCATCTTGCCAAGCGTGTCGGCATTGATGATGTGGTGCGTCTCTTTCGTGTGCGGCGTGTGGACCGTAATGAAGTCTGACTCATCGAGCAGTTCGTCAAGGCCAACTAGCTGAACGCCGTAAAGATCGGCTGCGGTCTGTGGCACATAGGGGTCGTACGCTATGATCCTGGCGGGGCCAAAGCCCCGTATTCGCGTTGCGAAGGCCCGGCCAATGTTGCCGAAGCCAATGATGCCGGCTGTGTGGCCCGCCACCCTTTGCACGCTGACCTGGTACTGGCCCATGAGCGGCTTGTCATCCGTCCAGGCGCCCCGCTTTACTGCGGCGGCAGTTTCAGGAATCTTGCGCAGCAGAGTTAGCAACAGGCCGACCGCGTGGTCAGCGACTTCAGTCGTATTCACGCCGGGTGTGTTGCAAGCCAGGACCCCAAGTTCGGTCGCTGCATCCATGTCGATCGAGTCAACTCCAACACCCATCCTGCTGACGACCTTCAGTTTCGGGCATGCCTCAAGGACTTCTCTGTCAGTCAGCGGCCATACGCTGATCAGCGCGCCATCACAATCCTTGATCGTGTCGATGTATTCGGCAGTAGTCGAAAAAGGGCCTCGAACTACCTCCATCCCTGCATCTGTGATCACGCTAGCCGGAGCGTAATCGGTGCCCGTGGTAATAGCGATCTTGTACGGCATTCTTGTGGCCCCTGCTGATAAATCTTTGAATTGCAGCGGTCAGTATCGCATTCTCCGAATTTGTTTCCAATTCAGAGATGAGTCTGAACAGCGTTTTGTGGTGAGAGCGTTCAGGTTGCCGGAGTTTGGGGTTTTTCTATGTCAGAGAATAGTTTGTTGCATGCCTGATTGAGTCGTTTGGCGGCTTCATTGTCGCTGCTGGCGTGTGCCAGTTCGTCCAGTTGTTCGAAGCTCACTCCCGGTTTGAGGAACAGTCCTGCGTTTGGCCGTGATCTAAGCTTTCTACAGACTCACCTGCGCGTCGAAATACGCCTATTCCTTCAAACTCATGTGTCATTGGGCAGAACACCGGATTGACCAACAGCGTTTACGAACTTAACATGCTCAAGGCGTGTTATGAGTGCACGCAATATTAAGTTTCTGATACCCATTTGTGGAGACGCCAACTTTGACTACCGTATCTAACCGGCAATCTACCGATGTTGCGCTCATGGCGCATCTGCTACGAAGGGCGGGCTTCGGCGCGACCCGTAATGAGATCGACGAGTACCTGAAAAAAGGGTATGAAGCGGTTGTTGAGGAGCTTCTTTACCCTGATCATGGTGAGATGGAAGATCAGGATCTGGTCGACCGATATTTCATCGCTTCCGTAGAAGCGCGATCTGCTGGTCACGCTGATCCACAGTGGGCGTGGAGGCTCGCAACCAGCCCTAAGCCGCTGGAAGAAAAGATTTCACTGTTCTGGCACGGACTGATGGCGGTTGGCGGAGTCAAGCTCGACCACGGTCTGGAAATGCTGACCGAAATTGAGTTGTTCAGACAGTTTGGACTGGGACGATTCGAGGATCTGTTGCTGGAAATCTCCCGCAACCCGGGCATGATGTACTGGCTGGACAACCAGAACAGTCACAAAGGCGCCCCGAACGAGAACTACGGTCGTGAACTCCTAGAGTTGTTCGCAATGGGCATCGACGAAAGTGGCGAAGGCGCCTACACCGAAGATGATGTGAAGGCGGCCGCACGAGCGTTTACCGGTTGGGCATCGAAGGTAACGCCGCCACCATTCTTCCTGGGACCGTTTCCGATGGAGTTCCAATTCGATCCGGAAGATCATGATGATTCCGAGAAAACGTTCCTGGGCCAGACGGGCAACTGGAATGGCGATGATATTGTCCGCATGATTTGCGGGCACCGGGCGGCCGCTCACTTTGTGGCACTGAGACTCTACGACTACTTCGTATCGGATACTCCGAACGAGGCTGAGATTGAGCGTCTGACCGATGTGTTCCAGGCAAATGATGGCGAGATCCGCTCCGTATTGCGAGAGATATTCAACTCGGATCACTTCAAGTCTGAAGAAGTTCGGTTCAAGAAGATGAAGAGCCCGTCAGACCTCGTGTTTGGCACCACGAGGCTTGTGGATCGTTTCGAAATCCCAGAGTCAGACTCTGGAAACCTGGCCAACAACACGATGTTTATGGGCCAGCACCTTATGAATCCCCCAAGTGTGGAAGGCTGGCACGAGGGTGAAGAGTGGGTGGATAGCGGCGCGCTGATTGAACGCATCAACTTTGCTTCAACCGAGGTCTCAAGGCTTGACGCTCGAGGTGTGCAGGAGATGCTAGAACGCGTTCAGAGCGCTGGGGATGAGCTCAACTCAGAGGCGTTCGTGGATGCTTGTCTGGATGGATTGGGCGCTATTGACGCCTCGGCCCGAACCAAGTCAATTCTTATTGACCACGCCGATCGCTACGGAACACCCTGGGAGCGCGAGGCTCCTGACGCTATCGAGCGGACAATTGAGATGTTCCAACTGATCGTTTCAACACCCGACTACCAGTACTGCTAAGAACCAACACCTTTGCGCAGTAGCGCAGGAGATTTTTTTCGAATGACGAGTAACGGACACAACGGATCAAACGGCAGCAAGCGGAAGAACCTGGTGGTGGTTCAGCTTTCTGGTGGGAACGACTACCTCAACACATTAGTCCCGTATCAGGATGGCCTCTACTACGACTACCGGCCCAACATGGGACTGAAGGGCGAGTCGATAATTCCAATTGACGACCGTATTGGCTTCAATGCTCACATGGCTCCATTCAAGCGGCTGTATGACAAGGGGATGATGGCCGTCATCATGGGCATCGGATACCCGGAGCCCAACCGGTCGCACTTCCGCTCGATGGACATCTGGCACACCGCTGAGCCAACCACAAGCTCAGCAGAAGGCTGGCTTGGCAAAGTCACAAAGGCGCTTGACCCAGAGGGCAAAAACCCGGTCACAGCGGTGAACTTTGGACGTGGCCTGCCCCGGGCACTCGCATTCCCCGGAGTTCCAGTTGCATCAGTGGGTGCGCTGGACTCTTATGGCCTCTACACAGGCCTGGCGGGTGCAGGAAACCGCGACGCTCTTCTTGACACAGTGAGCCGCATCTACCAGCCAATGTCTGCTGAGGGATTCCCGTCACAGCGTCTACTGGACACCGGACGAGGCGCGCTTGATGGCGCCGATCTATTGCGACAGGCTCCCAGTCATTACACATCGACCGTCGAGTACCCGGAAGACAACCCCATTGCGCAGAGCCTCAAGGGCGTGGCGCAGGTCACATCGGCAAATCTCGGCACGAAGATATTCTACACCGCGCACGGCAGCTTTGACACGCATACAAACGAGCTGGTGAACCACGCACTGCTGTGGGATCAGGTCTCGGAAGCTGTCGAATGTTTCTGGGCAGACATGGAAGAGCAAGGTGAGGCTGAAGACACGGTAATGTGGATCTTCACCGAGTTTGGCCGTCGTGTTGCCGACAACGGCACCGGTACGGACCACGGCTCCGGTGGTGGTGCATTCCTGATCGGTCCGTCCGTGAAGGGTGGGCTCTACGGCGAGTACCCGGACCTGAGCCCAACGGCGCAGCTTGAAGGTGATATCCAGTACAACACGGACTATCGGGACGGCTACGCAACTATCCTTGAAAGTTTCATGGACCTGGATTCCGAACCAATTTTGAACAGCAAGTTCAGCCAGCTTGACCTTCTCGCGGTATAGGTTGACTGAATCAATGGCACCAGAAAACTTCTCCTACCAGGACACAATCGGCATCGCATCGTTCCTTGGTCGCGGGTTCATGAACCCGGTCGACGTTCGGCTTGATAGCACCGGCATGATGTTCGTCCTAAGCCGCTCAAACGCGGGCAACAAAAACGTTCGCATCAGCGCTGTCACGTTAGATTCCGAGTTCCAGTACGAGTTTGCGAACTGGGGCACAGAACCCGGCCAAACGACCATGCCTACGGCGATCGCATTCGACAGCCAGGACCGGGTCTACGTACCAGACGAGCATATGAACAACATCTCGGTGTTCGAACGCGATGGCACCTTCGTCAAGCGATGGGGTGAACTCGGTTCGGAACCTGGACAGTTCAATCGACCGTCTGGTCTTGTAATCGACTCCGAAGATAACGTGCTTGTAATGGACCATCTAAACGCCCGAGTCCAGAAATTGTCACCAGATGGCGACTACATCTCATCGTTTGGATCAGAAGGCAACGGTCCCGGCGAGTTCAACTTCGCATGGGGCATCTCTCTTGATTCCGACGATGGAATCTGGATAGCCGACTGGCGTAACGACCGCGTCCAGCGGTTTACGGCCAACGGCGAGTTCGTCTCCACTATTGGCTCAACCGGCACCGGCGATGGCGAGTTTGATCGCCCATCCGGTGTACACGTCGACGATAGCGGCCAGGTCTACATCGCCGACTGGCGCAACAACCGCGTCCAGGTCTTCAACAACGATGGCGGCCACATCGAAACGCTCACTGGTGACGCCACGTTATCGAAGTGGTGCCAGGAGTTCGTAGACGTGAACCCGGAGCAAGCAGGATGGCGCGAGAACGCAGGTCTGTTTGAAGAAGAAAAGCGATTCTGGCGCCCATCCGCCATCGAGACCAACTCAGATGGCCTCGTGCTAATCGCAGACGCCTGCCGCCACCGCATCCAGATCTACAGCAAGGTTCCAGAGCCTGCCCTGACTTAAGCACCGCTTTGGGTGCTGATAGCGAGGGATCCTGAGACCACTGTGGACCAGGGTGGCCGATGAGGTCCGCAGTGCCTCTGTCCACTCGCGTCGCTCTGATGAGGGAGACTCCGCGGCTGACGTGAGCATCTCATCTTCAGGTCGCGAAGAATCGATGTATGGTGATTAGACGCCCGCGTTCCCCACGTCGCGCTGTGGGTTGCTTCGTCGGGGCAGGCGATTCATGAATCGCGGCTACGGGTTCAGTTCTGAATGGACGAAACCCAAGACAGGGAGATAACTATGAGTGAATACATTCCTAGCCCAACGGATTGGGTGGCTGAGCAGGTAGCCCTGTATGAAGGCAGCGGCGGCACCAAAGGGCTGACCCTCAAAGATACCGGCCTGCCAGTCATCATCGTGACCAACCGTGGCGGTAAAACAGGGGCAACCCGGAAGACGCCGCTGATGCGCGTAGTGGATGGAGACAACTACATCCTCGTTGCGTCGCAGGGTGGAGCACCGAAACATCCCGTCTGGTATCACAACCTGAAAGCGGATCCCAACGTTGAGATTCGTGATGCTGAAAACGTATTTTCGATGCAGGTTCGAGAAGTAGCAGACGCCGCTGAGAAACAGCGGCTCTGGAAGATCGCAGTCGCCGCGTACCCTCCTTATCAGGACTACCAGGAAAAAACCGATCGCGTGATTCCTATCTTCGTAGCAGAAGCCACCGGCTAAACGCAGGCAGGTGGCGGGCCAGACCGCTCCTGCTGAGATAGCGAATCCGCAGTGCCTAAGAGAGATATTGAAGGCACTGACAACGTACTCCGACCAGGGGGAATCCGGACTCGGCTAATCAGGATTTGCTTCGTGCTGGACTCGTTCAGGTCATCCTGAGATCCTCGAAGGTCCCCCAGAACAGGCACCGCTGAATCCCTCCTGACCAAATCCAAAGAAATCCTGTGGGACGCCGCCGCATCAGGCACGTAACTTGGGTGCAGACAAAGCACGCCGCCGTTGGAGAATATTGATGCCGCAACGATTCCCAAAGCATTTCAGACTGGTTCCGTTGACCGTCTTCGCGATACTCCTGATCGCATTCACCGCCTGTACCGAGGTGGCTGCCGACCCTCTTGGGGCAACGCCTCTGACGGAAGCGACCACCCCTGCGAGCGCTGCCCTGCAACCCAAAGCAACGGCAATCGCCACAACGGCAGTTCCGACTACAACACCGACTCCAGAGCCGAACGACGCTCCGGCAGTTGAGGGTGTGACCCCAGGCCCCGGCGATACAGTGGAACCAGCCGCAGATACGCTCCCACTTCTCCTGACCGAAGCGTGGTCAGACGTATGGCTTTGCGCCGACGAAGACGTCGCTGTCGAAGACCTCACGGTCAACACCACTCTCAACTGCTCGGTGGGCGTCGAGGTCCAGGGCGACACCCTCGTAATCAACGCATCCGGCATTCCAAATCACGATTTCGAATCAACGTTGGGCTGCTGTGCCGCTGAAATCGACAATCGCTGGGTGATTCCGCTCGATCCTCAGCCCGATTCCGATGGTGAACTTACGATGGCGCCTGAGCGTGGGCCAGTGGCGTTCACCGTGTCTGGTGTGGCGATCTACGGCCCGGAGGAAGGGCCCGGCGGTGACGCTGTTGCCCTTGAGCACGGCCTGTTTGAAGAAGACCGCCAACCAATCGACCTCGGAGTGTGCGGCGGTCACGCTGGACCCGGCGGTCAGTATCACTACCACTTCGACGCCAACTGCATCCACTGGCATTCAGATGGCGACGAGGAAATCACGGATTACGAGCCCTCCGACCTCATTGCGAACGGCGAGGCTGAGCTGATCGGCTTCGCGTTCGATGGATACCCGATCTACGGCACATACGAGCAGGACGTAGACGGCACAATTGTCGAAGTGACATCCTCCTACCGCCTGATCGAGGGAGCGAATGGCTACGGCGGAATCGACGACTACGAGTACGTAGATGGCCTTGGTGATCTGGACACCTGCAACGGCCACATCGGATCGACCCCGCAGGCGCCTGATGGCATCTACCACTACCACTCCACCCTGACCAACGGGAATGGCGACCTCGGGTTCCCGTACTTCCTGCTGTGCTACTACGGCGAAATAGATGATGCCAGCATTCCAGTCGTGAACGCAGGGCCACTTGGCGGAGGCCGGTTCCCAGGAGGCGGACCGCCCCCGCCGCGCCCAAGGTAACTGCCCCCTGGTAGCCGCCGGGTCTGGTCCTCCTGAGCCCGGCTGAAGGCCCCGGCCCCCTGGGAGATCGGCATCACGCGTCACATCGCGCCGCATGCAACCATTGGAGGGGCAAGCCCCTCAGCTACCAGTTGGGATGATCCGCGCTGCAACATGCCCCACGCTCACGCCCGGTTCGCGCTACAATCCCGGCGTCAACTCTGAACCACACCTCCCATACAGCCCCGTTAGCTCCTACGGCCTCATGAAAGGCGAATCGCATGACTATCGACGTCGCAACCGGCATCGCACGAATCCTTAAGGCTGAGAACACGGAATGGGTCTCAACATTCCCGGTAAGCAAGGTCAACAACGCCTTCGGTAGAGAAGGCCTCAAGCTCCTGATGATGCGAGATGACCGCTACGCAGTCGGCGTTGCGGATGCGTTCTCCAGGATCAACAACGGCGACCGAATCGGCGTCTGCACCTTCTCCGGGGGCGTCAACGGCGCCGGCGCGCAGGTTGCATACTCAGGAATCGCCCAGGCCTTTGAGGATGGCTCGCCCGTCCTCTGCATCGTCGATGCCGTGCCCGCTGGCGGCGGAGAGAGCACCCACTGGGACCAGAACGCGGCCATGAGCAGCGTATCGAAGTGGTACGGATATATCGATAAGCCGGAACGCACGCCAGAGTTCATGCGCCGCGCCTTCACCATGCTCCGCTCAGGCCGCCCCGGTCCCGTAGTGCTGGGCGTCCCGAACGCCGCCGCCACTTATGATGAAACCGTGGACCTGTACAGATCGCCGAAGGGTTGGAAGAGCCTCCCGGATCCTGACGACGTCGAAGGCGCTATCGCCGCACTGAACGCAGCCAAGAAGCCCGTGCTGTTCGTTGGTGAGGGCGTGCTCTATGCTGGCGCAACAGACGAACTTCGCTCTTTCGCAGAGCAGGCGAATCTTCCCGTGATCACTACGCTCAAAGGCAAGAGCGCATTCCCGGAAAATCACCCGCTATCAGTAGGCGTCCGCGGCGATCACGTAGTTAAATTCATGGAAGAGGCTGACCTGGTATTCGCCATTGGCGCCAGCATCTCTCCTGGCCGGTTCGGACACGGCGTTCCCGACGCAACGAACAAAACCATCATCCAGTGCAACATCGACGAATACGACGTGAACCGTATCTACGAGACGTCGCACGCAATCATCGGCGACGCAAAAGCCACCCTTACGGCGCTCAACGCCAAGCTCGATGGCGGCTCCAGCAACCGAGATGACGTAACCGCATCTGTGAAGTCGATCAAAGACGATGGCATGGCGCAGTACCGGGAGAAGATGGTCTCAGACGAGAAGCCAATCAACCCCTACCGTGTCTACGGCGATCTGATGAAGGCGCTCGATCGAAACAACTCATTCGTGACGCACGAGTCTGGCAACACTCGTGACCAGCTCAGCACCGCCTTCGAAACGCTGATCCCACGCGGCTTCCTCGGCTGGGGCAACGTATCCACGCTCGGCTACAGCTTCCCCGCGGCCACCGCAGCCAAGCTCGCCCACCCGGACCGCCAGTCTGTCGCCGTCATCGGTGACGCCGCCCTGAGCTACATGCTGGGCAACCTTGAGGTACTAAACCGCCTGAAGCTGGGCGTCACCATCGTCCACATCAACAATGGCGGCTTCTCAGGCTACGGCCCAGGCTTCTGGGGCGAAGGCCACGACCCATTCACATTCGATGTTCTGGGCCACGAAGACATCAACATGACAGAAGCAATTAGCAACATAGGCTGGAATACCGAGCGGGTAACAGAACCCTCAGAAGTGATTCCGGCCCTGGAGCGAGCCTTCGCAGCCAATAAGGCGAACCAGCCTGCCTACATAGAAATCATAGCCAGCCAGTACCCCATCTACGGAGACTGGGCCGGCTAACGGCCCCGGATGCACAATAACGCGAGATCGTACTGGTAGATGTACGTCCAGCCGTAGGGCTCTTGGTGTGAGAGGTGGACGGCGTACCATCCGCTCTTTTCGTAGAACTTGCGGGCGTATGTGTTGGATTCCAGGCAGCCGAGCATCGTGTTCCGGTAGCCGCGTGACTTGATGTGGTCGGACGCTGCGGTCATTAGCAATTGTCCAATGCCGCCGCCTCGCCGGTCCGGGTCTACGTGCATGCCGTTGAGGTGAGCGAAACTTCCAAACTCACCATTTCCCGTTGGCCCGTCGACAGACACCATTCCGATAATGGCGCCGTTCTCGCGCGCCACGAACGCGGTCTGGTCTTTCTCCTCGTCGCGAATATATTCTGCCCACTTCTCCAGATACTCGCCAATCTCGCGCGTTGCCACCCACTCGGGTCGTGCGAACTCTCCGAACGAGATTGTGTGCGAGCGAAACTGGAGATTCGCTACGGCGTCGATATCGGCCTCACCCGCGGGGGTGACCGTGATGTCTGAGTTGCTCATGCTCTCCGCAATTCTGGAATCGTCAAGAAGACCGCCAGGGTAATAGCTTCTGCCACAAGTCCGCCAAAGAGTAGCGGAAACCAGTTGTTCACCGCCACCGCAAGGAATCCCGCCAACATCACTTCCAGCGAAAGTCACGCGCTTCGAATACGTCGAGGGATCCGAGACGGCGAAATCAGCCTGTTCGACCCAAACCGGCCATGTCAAAGCTTCCTGACAGACAGCGATGCCAACATCACGGCAACGGTCAGAGTAGTGCTGGCAATTGCCGCGCCTATCAATGCAAACTCAATCGACACGAAGGCCGCAACAAGACCGCCCAACATTACGCCGGCGGGGTCCAGATAGTTCACGAACCGGTGAATCCCGCTCACGCGGCTACGCATTTGGTCCTCGGTCAACTGCTGGACTGACACAGTGATCAGGTTGTCTGTGAGCGCTCCCGCAACGCCCATTAGGAAGATGAGGATGACCGTCAGAACGTACGAGTCGGATTGGCTGAAGATCACCATTCCAACGTCCCACACCGCGATCAGTCCAAAAATCACCGGACCACGTCGCCCTACCGATCCCAATGCGCCGATCAGCGATCCTACGATGAATCCTGCTCCGAGAGCCGCCATCATGACGGCGAACCCGGTGCTTCCCACGTCCAGGACGGCGCGCGCGTAGAGTGGGAATCATTGGGAACAAGGCGGCGCCGAAAAGCATCCGGGAGGCAAGCAACAGCAGCGGAGCGATGCCGGGCGTTCTGCGGGTGTGGCGGAATCCATCCCGTATGTCGGCGAATAGGTTTTGATGCTTTTCAGGCTCCTCGGTAGATCGTGCTTCGGCCTTTCGTGGCAGTGGCACTCTGAGGATGAACACCACGCCAATCCCGAGCGCAATAGCGGCGGCATAGAACGTGGAGTTGATGCCGAGGCCTGCTATCAACACGCCCACAAGCAGCGGGGCGATGATCTCACCTGTGTAGTTCGCCAGTTCGTTCATCGATGTGGCGGCCAGTAGTCGCGGTTTGCCGACAAGGTCGACGATTAGAGCGCCACTTGCGGGGCTGCCGATGCTATCCACGAGGCCCACCGTCAGCGCCCCAAGCAGTATGTGCCACGGCTCAATGGCATCGCTCATTACCAGTAGAGCGATGACCAACCCCATCGCGAACCATGCCACGCGAGAGCCGATCACGATATTGCGTCGGTTCCAGCGATCACCCAGCGCTCCGCCAACCAGCGTAAGCAGCACGGGTGCGGCAGACATACCGCCAACCAATCCGACCCATGCAACGGAGTCCGTGAGCTCCAGCACCAGCCAAACGGCACCGAGGAACCAGATGTTGAGGCCGATGTCTGCGAAGGTGCCAGCAATCCAGAAGTTGCGGTAACCGCGCTGACCCAGGACCGACAGTGCCGCCGGCCTTTTGAAACGAGAATTTGGGACGCGTGATCCCACGGAGTCTTCCAGAGGGATTCAAATGCGACAGTCGGCCATGGCGCGCTAATCGCAAGTAAAAGAGGAAGTCGACGCCCCGTTATTGCGTGGCTGGCGGTTGGCGTCGAAATTCAGTGGTGCTTAGTTTATCGCGACCCTACATGTGCCTGTGGATGCGCTGGCGCGGGTATCGGGAACAAATATCAGTAAGACATCGTTAGTACGATGTGAGCTGCATTCAATCCGCCTCTCACATCTGACGAAGTCAGTTGAATTTGGAGTTTACGAATGAACCTGAGACGCCACATCCCAGGCACGCTTCTGGCGATTGCTGCCTTCGCGATTATTGCGTGCGGCACGGGCACACAGTCGATGGTCGTTGATCGCGACACATCATCTGACGGAGCGGTACCAAGCGAATTTGCACCTGCGCCAATTGAGTCGGTTGAGATCGAAATGTCTGATGGAGTGCCCGTCGAATACACGGCACTGGTGACCGCGGTTCAGCCCAACAGCTGCGCCGTGTTTGATCATGTTCAGACTCGCTACGATCCTCACGTCCCTGAGGTGGAGATCAGCGCGGTCAACGAGATCACTGGCGGGGCAGACGCTGCATGCGATCAGGCGATAAGCACGTTTGTGCAGGAAGTAGATTTGGGTGTTGATTTCGAGCCGGGTAGCACGTACACGGTGAAGACCGACGACAAAGAGTTCACCTTCACCGCCACCGGTCCCAGTCCGATCTTCAGCTTCGATGGCTTCAAGAATTCACTTGAGCGCATCACCTGGGCAACCACGGAGGGAGATTCGCTCAATCAGAGGTTCTCTCCGGTCCCTACCAGGGTCCTGAACGTCTTGAATGAGGCGGTCTGGGTCTACGAATTCCCGACGGTCAATGAAGCCATGGATATGGCCCTGGACGTGCCAAACAACGAGCAGTTGATCTGGGAACCGACGCCGAATTACTTCAGGATCGCCAATCTGTTCATCATTTATCCGGGGCATGATGGGGAAGTCATCAACGCGCTATTCGATGTATCGAGGCGGGTTTGGGGGGACCTCGATCAACAGGCCGTGGACAGGATTGAGGTAGGTACGGTCGAGGTTGATCCGCCCGGTGAGGTTCCCACGCCAGTTACCGGTGTTCTGGACGACAGCGCGGATGTGCCAGACGAACTCAACCTGCTGACATGTGATGGAGTCCTGGGTACTCCGCCACCAAACTTCACGCTTGAGACGCGATCCTTCACGGATACTGCGGCAGCGGATAACCCGCAGTTGGCGAGCATGTGCCTGGCGTCCTATGAAAGTGCGGGAGGCCGAGGTGAGGCGCTAACGGTGGGCCTCATGACGTTCCTGGCGAACGGATCAGCGAACGACCATTTCAGTGTGATCACGGATGATCTGGTCTCCGGTGGATTTGAGCCGTATTTTGTGGGTGGCGATCAAGATGACCAGCGGCATGCGTCGCTCGACATCAACGAAGGCGGGATTGGGAGTATGGCGGTGATGCTTGACCACCGCGCCCTGGTTTCCATCTTCAGTACTCCGCCGTCTGAGGGTGATCCAATCTGGAGTGCAGACGTGATGTTGGAGATTTCTGCATTGATACTGGAGCGCACGCCTCATGATCTCAGGGCCAACTAGCCTGTTATTGGGAATGATCAAATGACGATGGAGCGTCGGCCGTCGATGCAATCGACTCGCATCTACTTGCTCGGGTATTTGATGTGGACGCTGGGCGTGGGCTCAGCGCTTCACCCGCTGCTGTATGACCCAGGCAATAGTCACTACTGCTCATATGGACTCACTGGGTGGCCCACGTCGATGTGGGTTGTGGGGGCGCTTGGGTTGGTCGCATTCCCACTGCTACTGGCAATCACTCGCGGCATCCTGGGGCCGTCGTCAGGTCTATCGCACTCGGCACTCGCTCTGAGGATTGGGGCGGCGCACCTCGTGCTGGTGGTCGTGGGAACGGTTCTTGCCATTATGGTTGGCACCAGAACAGTCAGTGATCACGACTCGCTCGAACTGGCTCCACTCATCCTGACGCCAATCTTGTTCGTGGTGCTCAGCATGAGTCGGACTGGTTCTGATGGGATGCGGAGATCGCTCTTGCGTATCGCCCCCGGTGCGGCGTTTTTGATCATCATGCCGCTGATCATAGTGGGTTGGCGAATCGACATAGTTGGGGGAGGAGGGTCGAACCTTTTCTACGATGATGATGGTCACCTCTTCAGAACGGACTGGTTTCGGGATGGATCACTGGTGCTCTACTTCATCTGGATGGTGACTTTGCTGTTTGGGGTGGGTACCGGTGTGATTTCACGTCTGGTGAAGTCCGGGAATGAGGTTGCGGGGCAGATAAGCCTGATGGGCACGTCTATGTTGCTAGTGACCGTGCCAACGGCGTTGATGTTGGTTAGCTGGTTGATTGCGCACGCTCTGTATTGCGGGGGGTAGGCTCATCGGCCCATGGGTAGATGGAAAGCGGCACGCAACGCAAACGCCCCACCATCTGCATGTTGATCCAGATGGTGGGGCGACAGGGGTCGATCGATTTAGTCGCCGATTCCCACGGCTACTATGTGGCTGGCGTCAGCGCCTCTCCCCCTCCGTCTGAATTCAGGCGGAATTGTGCGACGACTTCTGCCAGTTGCCCGGCCATGCCCGAAAGTTTCGATGACGAGTCTACGACCTGCTGAACCTGTGCACTGACCTCCTCCGTGGAGGCGGAAACCTCCTCGGCGGCAGCGCTGTTTTGCTCTGTCACTGAAGCGATCTCATCAACCGCGTTCGTGACTTCCACGCTGCTCGCTGACATCTGCTGAGTAGCAGCGGTGTTTTGCTGCACAATCTCGTTGACGTTGTTTATCGTGGAGACCATCTCGCTTGCAGATGCAGAAACCTCTTCCGCTGCGGCTGATATCTGATGAATCTGCTCTGTAACTTGATCAGCCGCTTTCTGGATCTCCTCAAGAGACGTGCCCGATTCAAGCGCCAGTTCTGAACCCCTGGCAACTTGCTCTGCACCTTTGCTGACGGCATTTACGGAAGCGTCAACTCCAGTCTGGACACCTTCGATCAGAGACTCGATCTCTTTTGTTGCATCCGTGACACGTTCGGCGAGCGATCTCACTTCATCCGCCACGACTGCGAATCCTCGACCCTGCTCACCTGCCCGCGCCGCCTCGATTGCGGCGTTTAGCGCCAGCAGATTCGTCTGGGCAGCGATATCGTCGATAACTGCGACGATCTTTCCGATCTCAGCGGACTGGGCGCCCAGATCCTGGATCTGTCGGGACGCTTCATTCACGGCGGTGGAAATCGTCTCCATACCAGCGACTGTTTGCTGCACAGTCTCAAGTCCTCGCAGGGCAGCCTGGTTGGCTGCCAGTGCTCCTTCGGTCGCCGATTGAGCTGTTGAGGCTACCTCGTCTGAGGCAATGGAAACCTGTTTTACGATCTCTGCTGCCTTCTCTGCGCTTAGCGCCTGCTCCTGGCTGCCCCGGGCGATCTGATCTATTGCAGTTGCCAGTTGCCCAACAGTTTCATTCGCGCCTTCAACACTCCGGGACTGTTCGGCTGCACCGGATGCAACACCCTGTGTAGCACTTGCGATGCCGTTCGTTCCTTCACCAGCCTGATTTGCAGCCGTCGCCAATTCATGGCTGGCGCTGGCCATTCCAGTTGCTGCGCCATTCACTTTGGTAATTGTCTCTCGGAGGCTGGTCACCATTTTGGTATTGGCGGCGCCAAGAGCCACCAGTTGTTTGCCCATTGAATTGAATGCGCTTGCCATCTGGCCGACTTCATCATTTGATTTGACATCAATAGTCTCGATCTGCACCTCGATAGTACGAGTGAGATCTCCGGCAGCCACCATCTCCGTTACAGAAACTAGATCAGGCAGCGCCCGCGTCGCCAGATCGTTCGCTGCTCTGGCAACTGCCACTACACCGGCTGAAATGGTCCGTGCTATCCAGTATCCCAGCGCGAGAGCGATGATAACGCCGATTACAGCGAAGATGATCTGCATCGTCATGGCTGAGGATTTCGCGTCATTAGCCGAGCCTATGGCAGAAGCCATCTTGTCGACCGCCGCGATTTCCATGGCATCGAGGTCTTCGAGCATAGCTCCACCGGATTGGTCCCATAGCTCCATACCAGCATTGCCGCCATCCCAGTCACCGCTCACGTATATGGCAGCCATGGACTCGCCGTCCGCAACAAACTTACTATGATTGGCGTGGAATGCGTCCAGATCAGCCTCTTGTTCAGCGTTGAGGAGAGGACGAAGACTCCTCATCTCGGCCATAATGTTTTCGCCCACGGCCCTGGCCTCGTCAAGCGCTTCTGTGTTGTGCGTAAGCGAGTAGTCAGTCAAAAATTGCCACTGGTTGATGACCAGAGCTTTGATCTCCATTACGTGATCGGCATGCTCAGCGCCCGCTTCAATCCCCTGGGCTCCCCTGAAAATACTTCCCATTCCAACCAGTCCGATGGCGAACACCACAATCAGCATCGCCGCCACGACCAAGAAACCACCGATCAGTTTAGTTTTAATCGTTAGTTTCATCTTCTAATCCCCCGTCTTCCTAAATCCGTAAAGTCCACGAATATCGGCTATTGGGTTGGGCCGAACACACACTGACTACCGCTCCAGCCCCACAACGTGCGGAGCAAAAAAGGCAGACCCGATACTTCACGCATCTGGAGTAAACCTATCTGAGTGGAGTCACCAGGCAACCGATCACGACCCTTCCGTCTTTGGCGCCTGTGTTGGACAGACATTTGTCTGTTACTGCCCCCGTGGCGACCGGCGAGTAAACTCAGCCCATCCGCAAGTTGAGGAACCGGCAGACCGAGATCACAGCCTGGTCCGCATAAGGAGAAGTCTCAATGCCAGTTACACGCTGGCACAGAGCCTTATTGCCCACACGGGCGCGGGAACGCGCTCCAGGTATATGGGTAAACGATGCCGTTCTGGAAGGAACTTAATTTCATTTACCGGTATTCACTTTGCTCGACGCGACTCAATCGGACAGCGTCGACGCCTTAAGTCGCTGATGCTCGCCCTATGCTCTGGGTCTCATTGGGGCGAGAAAGTTATTCAGCCGGGTTCTAGCCGTTGCCAACAAGAATTCGGAAGACGTCTTTGTTGGGCTGAAGCATGCGTTCGAAGCCGTCCGGAATACCTCGCTCAAGAGGGACTTTCGCGCTGATCAGTGGCTTAACGTTCACCTTGCCGCTGGCGATGAGATTGACCGCTCGATGGTAGTCACCTACGCCTGCGGCTGATGATCCCATTACCGTCTTCTCACCGCCAACCGTCCTGCTGAGCAGTATCTCCTGCGGCGTTGAAGCGAATCCGACGATCACAGCCCTGCCGCCGCGTCGCACCCACTGAACAGCGTTCAATGCGGTGCGATCCGCGCCCGCAGTCTCAATGATTACGTCGGGGCCATAGCCGTTGGTAAGGCCGGGCAACACCTCCGCCGGGTCCACATCACCAACATTCAGAGTCTCCGCCGCGCCAAGTTTTGAGGCCAGTTCCAGTGACTGCGCCCGGGTGTCGATCGCGATAACCCTCGCGCCGGCAGCCTGAAGTACCTGCAGGGTTGCAAGCCCAACCACACCGCAGCCGATCACCACGGCGGTATCGCCCACGTGGACATCTGAATTCATTACGGCGTGGACAGCCACGCTGGTTGGTTCTGAGAGCGGTGCTTCCTCGTTAGACATAGATTCAGGCAGTTTGATGCACAGGCTCTCAGGCCAGACACCGAACTCGGCAAGGCCACCGTTGTCGCTGAACCCAAAATTGCGCCCATTCTCGCAGAGGGTCGAGCGCCCCTTTCGGCAAAAGAAGCATGTGCCGCACGTGCGGACATTTTCGACTGCCACGCGATCGCCGACCTGCAGGGTGCTGACGCCCTCGCCAAGTTCCGCCACAACTCCTGCCGCCTCATGCCCCTGGATCCTGGGACCCCCACCGCGAGCAAACAGGCCGAAAGGATCATGCTGCCACACCTCGATATCGGTCTGGCAGATGCTGGAGTAGGTCATTCGCAGCAAAACTTCACCTGGCGCTGGAGTCGGGTCCGGGTAGTCGGTCTCGTAGCGAAGGTCGTTCTTGCCGTGGAGTACGAGGGCTTTCATATGTGCGTGAGTTTCTTTCTGCGGTCTGGTACGCGTTTGGTTGTATTTTCGTGCCCAGTTGGGAGCATTTTCTTTCTGGGCGGTTAGCTCTTGCGGACCACGAACTGTTCAAGCTCGTCAGCCTGAACTGATATGCCAAGCCCCGGCCGATCAGAGATCGAAATCACACCGTCTGCGTAGACCCATCCGGTGTCGACTGAATCGCCCGTCTTATCTGTGAGCCCGGCCTGATACTCCTGCAAGTGCGTCGGCTTGCAGACGGATGAGACGGTAAAAGTGGCCGCCTGGAAAATGGCGCTTCCGCTGCCCATATGTATCGTGGCATCCAGTCCAGCGTTCCAGGCCTGATCTAACTGTCTGAGGCCGTCTGAGATGCCAGTGCGACCGATATCAGGCTGGTAGACGTCAAGAGCACGATCACCGCTCACCCAGTCATGGAACTGGTACGAGGTGCGGAAGTGTTCGCCCAGTGCGAGTGGAGCGCCCGGCTCCTGCCACAGCGCTCGGTGACCATCCAGGTCTTCAGATTGCAGCGGGCACTCAAGGAATATCGCGCCCATATCTCCAAACGCCTGTTTGGCTGCCGGGCCATTGTCGCCCCGGAGCATCCACAGGACATCAACCATCCACTTCTCAATGCCGGGAACTCCGGCTTTCAATGCCTCGAGCTCCTTGAGACCGTCGTTCACATCGCCATTCAGGAATATTTTGGCGCCAGTCAGGCCGCCATCTACCCACTCGTTTCCATAATCGATCCGCTCTTCAATCGTGGCGCGCCGGATACCCGATAAGTACGCGGGTATAGTTTTACGAACATCTCGACCAAGCATGGCGTGGACCGGGGTTTTTTCGCGATTGCCAATGGCGTCCCAAACGGCAATATCCAGACCGGCGAGGGCATCCAACCAGAATCCTGAGTGGTAACCGCGGCCACGCTGGGCGTCATAGAGAAAATCCCAGAGTTGCATCGGTGTGCCAAATTCATGGCCCGCAACCATCTCCGGGACAAGATTGTCCAGGATCAAACAGTAGACCTCAGGCCCAATCGTGCAATTGGGTTCACCCCAGCCCTGCGAACCATCAGCCAGGGTCACCCTGGTGACCGCAACTTCCACTTGTGACGCGTAAACCGTTTGCCAGCCTGGATGGAACTCAAACCTTCCGGTTTCCACGCTGTCAGCATCGCGCTTGTAATCTTCCCAGTAACCGCCGTCAAACTTGAGATGCCAGGATTCGATCTTTTTGATTTGGAAACTGGTGTCGATAGTCGTTTTCATATCTCCTCTAAAGATGTGGACCCGGCAAATTATAGTGTGATTCTCTAATTGCCCCGAAAACACGGGAACAGGGAGTAACATTCCGGCTCGGCACAACTAACGCCTCGTTCCCGGAGTTTTGAATGAAGATCACATCACACGAAATCCTGATCGTCGATAATCCGCTCGGGCGCCCGTTCATGTCTGGCGGTACGGTTCCCAGCTCTGCGCTGCGACACGTCATCCTCAAGCTCCATACAGACGATGGCATTGAAGGATTGGGATGGTCGTTCTCCCACTCTCCGGTAATGATTCCGGCACTCGCCAGCGCAATTGATGATGCAGCGAACCACATCAAGGGCTACGACCCCATGCTGCGCGACCAGATTCGCAAAGAGCTCCATCGCGTAATTCGGTGGAGTGGACCCGGGTTGAGCGATGTGGTGCAGGCGACGATTAACTTCGCTCTCTGGGATATCGCTGGCAAATCGCTTAACCAACCAGTCTGGAAACTTCTGGGTGCCCATACGTCCGAGTCGGTACCGACGTATGCATCGGGCTCACTGTGGCGTGACTTCTCGCTGGATGAGTTGGCGGAGACTGCTGGATCACTCAAAGAACAGGGCTTCACCGGGATGAAGTTCCGGTGCGGGGCAGAGGCCAGCGCTGAGGCAGAGTCAGAGCGCGCCCGCGTGGTGCGTGATGCCGTGGGTGACGAAATCAAGATTATGGTCGACATCAACGAGGGCTGGGACATCCCACGCACTATGGCAGTGGCACGTTACTTTGAGGCGCATGACGTCTTCTGGCTTGAGGATCCAATTGATCACAAGGATATGGACGGCTATCGACAACTGGTGAACGCGCTCGATATTCCAATTACCCAGGGTGAGTACCACTATGGAGCCCAGCCCATCTACGAAGTTGTGAAGGCGGGCGCGGCCGATATTGTCATGATCGACGCCCATCATGTGGGCGGCATTGACCCCTGGATGAAGGCCGCTGCAGTGTGCGAGTTGGGCAACAAACCGGTCGCCACGCACCTCAGCCCGGAGATCGCCGTTCACCTGGGCGCTGCAACGTCTAACCTCATGACTGTGGAATACATGACATGGTCGTTTGGCCTCTTCAATGAATCGATGGATCTGGACGGAAATGGCAATCTGAAATTGCCTCAGGGACCGGGTCTGGGAGTGACTCTGAATGAAGAGACGGTCAAATCAGGTTTGGTTAGCTGACGCCAGACACTCTTGTTGGCGTGTTGTAAAAACCGCGGTAGCTGCGGGGCTTGCCCCGCCTCTTCGCATCACACGATAGCGTCCAAAACCGTGGCAGGTTTCAAACCTGCCACAACCAGTATCCAGCGTGATGCGCACCACCGCGGCTCGATCGGCCCGCCATTGGCCAAGGAGGGAAAGCCGTCCGATCCAATCAGCTACGCGACGCGCTTCTCATCAATCTCATCTGAGTCGATGGACAGCGGCACATAGAACGAGATCGTGGTGCCGGAACTGCGCTCGCTGGTCACGCTGATCTGTCCACCGTGAGATTCAACGATGCCCGCTGTGATCACCAGCCCCAGACCAGTTCCGGGTACGGAGCGTGTGTCCGGGTTGTCCGCACGGAAGAAGGGCGTGAATAGCTGCTTCCGGTCTGCCTCGGAGATTCCAATTCCGTGATCTTCCACCTCAATGTATAACCGCGTTCCATCTTCCCTCGCCCGCAATTCAATTGATGTGCCCTCACCTGAATATTTTGAGGCGTTACTAAGCAGGTTGGATACGACTTGGGTTATGCGATCTCGGTCTGCAAACACGTAGAGAGGCTGGTCTGGAACATCGAATTTGAGCGTCTGTTGTTTCGGAGTCACTATCGGAGCGAAACTGAGCTCTAACTCCTCAAGTAGCATCCGAGCATCGAACTCCCGTCGATCGATTTTGAGGTTTCCGGAGTCGATTCGGGATACATCCAGAAGGTCGTCAATAAGGACGTTGAGCCTCCGACCATTTCGGTCCATGATTTGCAACGCCTGTTGCTGACGATCTGTGAGATTACCCTCTTTATTCGCCTTCAGGATGTCTCCAAACGCCAGGACACTGGTCAACGGCGTCTTCAACTCGTGGGAGACCGTTGAGAGGAACTGGCTCTTCGCCTCGTTCACTCGCTGAAGCTCACGGTTTTCCGCGTCTACTATCGCCCGCTCTTCTCGCTCTTGAGCCAGCTGGAGTGCGCGCTCGTGGCTCTGAGAGTTGGCAATCGCCGTAGATATCTGGGCGCCAACCTGCATCGCAAGCTCCAGGTCCTGCCCTTGATAGGCATCGGCGCTTTGCGACATCAAGCTCATGGTGCCAATTACAGTTCCGCCGGAGCTAATGGGAACGGTCATCATCGATCTGACTTGAGGACCGTGATCGTTACCGGGGCTAAGGTAGTCCTTGAATCGTCCGCCGCGGGAAGATTCGATAATAATAATCCCGTTTGCGGTCCGCACCACTTCCTCAAACGGGGAGCCCTCTATCGTGTGGGAGTGCTTCTCAGGCCAGAGTGAGTCGCCGGGACCTCGGGAGAATGCGTCAACAATCTTCTGGCCTTCGTCGTCGACGAATGAGATGACGAATCTGTCACTGACTATCAGTTGCCGGACCCTCGCCTCACATCGCTCAAACACAATTTGCAGGTCAAGGCTGGCATTTACCACTCTGCCAAGTTCGGCCAGCGCCGTCCGCTCTCGGGCCTCTCTGGTTGCCGCCGCGTACAGGCGGGCATTCTCCAGCGCGATCGCAACCTGTTCAGCCGCTGTGGTTAAGAAGCTCAGGTCTCCACTGGAATATCCGGACCCCACCAGTTTTGATCCGACGGCGATGATTCCCGTCAGCGAGCCTTTCACGATCATTGGCACAAAGAGCACCGCATCGCAGGAGTCGACATCTCTGCGCTCAGCCTGGCTCATGGCTTGTAGTTCGGGGTCCGCGTCGATGTCGACAACTTGCAGCGCCGTGTGTTTTTTCACCATCCATGAGGCGACCATGCCGTTGGCTGGTAGACGCCCGTGTGACGCTTCGGCGCGCGTGTCTGCCGTGATAGTAAATCCGCTGCGTGAAGGTCCCGGCGCCATGATGGCGATCCAATCGCTCTGGACAGTTCGGCGCAGTGTCTCTGTAACGCTCCCCGCAAGGGCTTGCATATCTACGATTTCGCGAGTCTGCTCGTTCATATTCCCAAGGGAGTGAAGCCGGTCGTGCTGCTCGCGGAAAAATAGCCTGTCCACCACGTCCTGGACTCGCCTCACCAGGGGCTGCACAAACAGCCCCACAATCAAGATTGCGCTGATGGTCAGAATGACGCCGGCAACAGCGCTCATGTTCCGGACTATCAGCCACAGGACTCCGTACATGAACCCGTAGGTGCCGAAGATGATTGCACTCATCACGGTGTATGCAAGACCCCGCCTGAGGACCAGGCGAAGGTCCATGAAATGATGGTGAGCGACGGCCCACGTTGTCATTGACGCGAATACCAGGTTGCCAATGACGCCCATCGGGTAGATCGCAACTCCCAGTGAAGGTAGGAAGTCCGTTGTGCCACCAATGATGGAAATAATTACTCCCGTTCGCAGCAGACCGAGCCGGGATGCTTCTGATTTCGATTCGGCTGATTTTCGAGCCTTTGTGAGATCGACAATCGACAGAATTACCGGCGGATAGCTGGCGAGGAGCACCACAGGAAAGGCCCAGCCCAACTGTGGTGCAAAGCCGTAGAACCGTTCCACCATTCCGGACGCAGCAAATCCAAGGAGCGACAGAACCGCTGAGATGACGCCTAGAGAATAGAACGTGACCAGTACGCTTTTTCGTCGCTCAATCCGGGCGTAAGCAACGAAGAAGTGGTAGAAAACTATTCCCGAAAACGGCACTATCGCAAGAATGAATCTCTCCCATGTGTAGGCGAGTGTTTCATCAGGGAAGGCGTCTCTCATGCCGAATACCGTTACACCCCAGAGTCCCATGGCTCCAAGGAACAGCACGAAGAGACGGTTCCGCATACTGCGAGGGTCGCTAAATAGCACAACGCTCGCGAGGAACAGGCTCAGGATGAACTGAACGAATGGCAGCGAGATGTATATCTCGTTCATGCGGCAATCATTTGCACTAGGCGGCTATCTGCCCTATGCCGGAGTCTGCCACTTCAGAGTCACCCACCAGTGATTGAATGATGGCGTCTGACGCGTTCATTCTTGGTGGACGGCATTCGGTCAGTGAGGCGCCACTAGACTTCATAAGCTCGTAATAGTTGTCGAACGTTCCTGATTCCAGAAGTTTCAGCTTGAGCGGACGAATTCCCAGCATCCCGTCAAGGTCTCGGTACAGCGGGTCGGCATCGAGCAGCGCCTGGTGAAATCTGTCAGTCAACTCGTCTTGATCCACGGGTTTCTTAGGCTCGGCATAAAACATGAGAACTGGATCACCGGAGACCTGTTCGCGCCGCGCTGTCCAGTCACTGAATGGGTCACCGATCGCGTTCAGTGCCTCCCATACGGTCTTCTCATCAATACGAGTAAATCCAGCGATGTCGATACGCTGGTCGCTTCGGCCTATTACCTCAAACCTTGGCTGGGCGTTCGCAGCAACTCCCGTATTTTCCAGAAAACGAATGAGGTGTCCGGTGCGATACCTCATTAGAGGCATGCCGTAATAGTTGCTGATCACGACCTCATAGGTAGCGCCGGGAGTGACTTCTTGCAGGAGCACCGTCTTCGGTTCGTTTCCAGGCTCATTCTCCTGCACCCTGTCTTCAGGCAGAAACTCGAAGTAGGCGGCGTGGGGGCTGAACACCAGTCCGTTGCGATCCATGGGCTGGAGTCCCATCACGCCGCCCTCTGTGGAGGCGTAAATCTCAAATGCAGGCTTGCCCCAGTAGCCTTCAATTCTGTCCTGCGAAGACCCGGTGCCAAGTCCCCAGCCAACAATGGCTCTGGGATGCCATAGGTCACGCGGCCGAACGGCTCTACCCGACAACTTGCTCTTAAATTTCGCCCAGATGAGGCGTCTTAGCGCCCTGAAGTTGAGATCGCGCTTACGCTCGCCGTTGGACGGATCGCTAGATGGTGCGAGGCTGCCATCGAGACGCTCTCCAACCTTAAGCAGCACGCTTGTCATGGAGATCATGATGTCTACGCGGTTGTTCAGCGCCTGCTCAAATTCAGCCGAGATACGTTCCTTGAAATCAAGCTCCTCAGCCACCTCTGGCTCAAGCACGCCAACCAGTCCGAATCGTTCCCTCATCCCAAGCGCTGCGTAGCCACACAGGTACGGACGCGGTGGAATGTTGTACATCACCGTGTCACCCGGGCCAACTCGCACGTCACCCGGCACATCTGCGGCGCTCAACAACATGCTTGCCATGATGTTGTCCAAAAGGCGATCAAACGCGCGACCAGTGAACGGTATCCATTTTTCGTCGCCAGCACCCTGGGCGGTGTACATCCAATGCTTTGGCTTCACTGGCAAGACTTCATCGTCCTGGTTGGCGAAAAGCTCGGCGTAGTCTGAGTAGCTCGTTAACGGGAAACTTCGCCG
Organism: Chloroflexota bacterium; assembly: GCA_013204555.1. Lineage (GTDB taxonomy): Bacteria > Chloroflexota > Dehalococcoidia > Lucifugimonadales > Lucifugimonadaceae > UBA1151. The sequence continues at coordinate 68,832 of JABMNO010000015.1, forward strand.
AAAATCATCAATAGACCCTGTCAAACGCGTCGGAGAGAGGCGCTGAGTTACAGTGCTATCCGCGACCAGGGCAAACTGCTCTTGCAGCAGCTGGTTTTGAATATCAGTGAACTGATCGAGCGGCAGATCAAGGAAACCGCAGTAGCGTTTCCACGCGCTATCTGGATCCCAGACTGCCCGTTCCATTGAAGGGCCCACTTGCATACGATTCAGTCTTTCTTTTTCCCGCGTGCCATCACAACGCTCTCGAGAGGTAGTCCCCGTCGAGGGCACCTGTTTCAGAGCAATGCAAAAAAAGTTGTAGCGGATGAATGCAGCATCGTCCGCTACAATATCTTTTCATTCCGGGCTGGAAATTCTGGGTGTATTGGATGCATCCGTATTTCTAGTCGTTAAACCAGATTGGCGCATGCAAAACCCGCGAACAATAGGAAATTCGCATGGTCAGCTGACTGAAAACCGACACTCAATCTTCGTCAATACACAGTAGAAGAGTGGCTCGGTGGAGCAGACGCGCCATTGGTGTGCCTGATGTCGACTAAGTCAGGATGGGATGATCTTCGTATCGCATTACAAAATGATGTTAACTACGCTCGATTTATTCGATGTTGTAGGTGTGCATCCGGTCGGGCTTGAGCCTGATAATTACGCGATCTCCCTCCTTGTAGATTTCGCGCATGTACTTATCAATCTCGGCAGGAGTCTTGTACTTCTGAACTATCCGCTGGGTCGCGTCATACACGTCGCCCTCAATTAATTCAGCCTTCCCGCTAGCCGATACATAGTGGATAGCGGGATCATCTGCAATGACGGAGCAACGCTGATCGCGCTTGAGATTTTTCCACTTCACGGTCCGCTTGACGGTCGAAATCAAAAATGAATCGTCCTCCCAGATGAACCAGACGGGAGTCATCTGAATCGTTCCATCGGCTCTGGTAGTGGCGAGGACGAGATTGAGATGTGACGTGAGAAATTCGGTGATCGCTTTGCTGGTCGGGACGTTACTCATCTGAAACGATTCCTTCCTGTTTGACTGATCGACCTATCACCACAACACCCGCCAACACAGCAACCGCTGCGGCGACAAGGAATGCATCACCGTACGCGTCGATGAATGCGCCTGCCTCAGATAGTCCGCGCTCCAGCGCCGCATCTTCTCGCCAGGAAAAGATCATCGTGCCTATGGACACCGATATCACTGTGCCAATGGTCTGGGTGACCGCAAGGGTGGCTGACGCCGCACCCGCCATCTGCGACTGAACTCGTCGCATCGTCAGCGCGTATACCGAGGACTGGTGGATGCCAAATGCCAGTCCAATGAATCCGGCGCGTACAGCGACCTCTGGGAGGCTCACTGTATCGTCGATGCGGGACATCCAGAACAGACCTCCCGCCGTGGACAGGCTTCCAACCACGGTCATGGCGCGATCGCCCAATCGATCAGACAGCCACCCGCCGATGGCAGATCCTACGAAAGTTAGAGCGCCCATCGTCGCCAGCATCGCCCCCAGTGCGATTGAGTCCCTGCCAAGCGCGTCGGAAATATAGAACGGAAAAAGGAACCACATCAAAAAGTACGCGGTAGTTCCAACAAGATTAGAAATGGCTCCCTGCCGAAACGTCCAGTCAGCCAGAAGTCGACCCGGCACAAGCGGATTCGGAACACTTCTTTCCCGTATGACGAAGTAGCCGAAGAAAATCAGGAATGCCGCACCTGTGCCCAGCGTGCCAATTGACGTCCAACCATCGATTCGAGCGATGGATATCGATAGGGCAAACATGAACAGCCCAAGGTAGAGCAGCCCGGTCCCTTTCCAATTGAAACTGCCATTTCGCCTCTCTGTTGGAGCCGCAACTCTGGATTGGATCATGAGAGCACCCACAACGAGCACGGCGATGCCTATTGGGACTCTGACCCAGAAGATTGACTCCCAACCAAACGTGTTGGTGAACCATCCGCCACCCAGCGTGGCCGTCATCTGCCCTGCGCCAACCGCGGCGATTGTGACTCCAAGCGCGGCTCCACGGCGCTGAGGGCCAAACGCTCGCGCCACCAGAGCCGGGCCAACTGTGAAGAGGATGGTGACGCCAACACCCTGCAGCACCCGGAGAGCAACCACGCCAGCAAGCGTACTTTGCGTGGCAATAATCCCAACGGCAATGGTGTTCAGGATGACGCCAATGAGGAAGAGCCATTTCAAGCCGTATCGGTCGCCAATTGCTCCAACACCAAACCCGGAACCACTGCGGCTGGCGTGATAGATGATGATGATCCACTGAACCGTGATGATCGATTCATTCAGATCATCACGAATACTGGGTAACGAGACGTTGATTGAGAAATCAAGCGCGCCAAGAAACAGTCCGGCTGCTCCGGCAATGATTGTGGGAATGCCAGCGCGGGCAACTGTGGAGCGATTCACGTTGGGGTGTGCTGAGAAATCGGTCTAGCTCAGAATCGAACGCGAGATAATGAGACGTTGAATCTCTGAGGTGCCCTCGTAGATTTCTGTGACTTTCGCGTCACGGAAAATTCGCTCCACAATGCTGGGCTTGAAGTAGCCGGTCCCACCGTGGATTTGAACAGCCTTGGTAGCGACTCGGCCCAGCACTTCTGAGGCGTAAAGTTTCGCCATCGCCGACTCTTTTACCGGATGTCCTCCGCTATCAATAATCTCAGCGGCCCGATGTGTCAGCAGTCTGGCAGCGTCGATCTCCGTCGCCATGTCCGCAAGCATGAATGCAATCGCCTGGTGCTCACTGATCGGTTTGCCAAAGGTCTTACGCTGCTTTGAGTATGAGAGGGCCGCTTCATAAGCCCCTCTCGCCAGGCCAATGCACTGGGCCGCGATGGAGACTCTTGATGTTGTGAGAGTAGAAAGAGCCACGGAGTATCCAGCGCCATCATCACCCAGTCGATTCGACGCCGGAATCCGGCAATCGTCGAACACCAACTCGGCCGTTCCTGAGCCTCTCATGCCCATCTTGCCGGTCAGATGGTTTGTTGAGAAACCCTCGGTACCTCGTTCGACTACGAGCGCGTTGATTCCTTTGTACCCGGCGTCCCGGTCGCTGTTTGCGAAAACGACAAATGTGTCGGCGTGGGTGCCGTTGGTAATGAAGGTTTTTGAGCCATTGAGGATGTAGTCGTCACCATCGCGCTTTGCCGTCGTTGCCATGCCCAGAGCATCGCTGCCCGTGCCGGGCTCGGTCAGTGCGAAAGCTGCGATCTTCTCGCCCGAGGACAGCGGCGGAACGAGGCGTTGTAGCTGTTCTGCATTGGCAAACCGGGCAATGGCAGCCGTCCCCAGCGAGACGTGAGTGATATAGGCCGTCGACGACGATCCGCAGACAACCGCTATCTCCTCAATCACGGTGGCGATATCTACATAGCCGCCGCCAGCACCGCCCGCTTCTTCGGAGATGGTGAGGCCGCATAACCCCAGAGAGGCCAACCCCCGAAACGCGTCTTCAGGAAACTCTTCACGCTCATCCACTGATGCCGCGTTTGGCGCCAGTTCACGCTCGGCGTAATCCTTTGCAGTGGCGCGCAATAACTCTTGTTGCTCTGAGGGGGGCATTTGGCTGTCCTGAATGGGCCTGATTTCAATTGAAAACTGGTGTCACTCTATTCGCGCCCAACTGCGTCCGCAACTTATAGACGCGAAAGCGCCGAGGGCGTATACCACCCCCGGCGCAAGTCCGCGAATACCCTCGAATACGAGCAATCGCCCTACTTAGAGAGCTATGTCTCCAGATTCGCCGGTGCGAACCCGGACAACCTCATCCATCTTTGAGATGAATATCTTGCCATCGCCAATCGCTCCATCACCAGCGCTGCGGGCAGCGCCAACGATAGCCTCAATGACTGAATCTTTCATATCATCAGGGATCACTGTTGAGATCAGCGTCTTCGGCAGCGCTGTACGCACTACCGTTCCCGCTCCTCTACCCGTGAACACTTCAACGCCACGCTGCTGTCCGGCGCCGGTGATGTTGAACAGGTGGTAACCCGTGCAGCCAGCGTCTTCAAGTGCAGCGATAACGAGGTTTACGCGTTCCGGCCTGACTATTGCTTCTATTTTGATCATTTGATTCTCTTCCTCCCGATGGGGAGCCAGGTGGCCCCCATCGGGATCAATTATCTGTGAATTAGGGCCTAGTCAGCACCATCGCCAACGTAGCCGCGTTCGCCGTGTTCGGCAATGTCGAGTCCGCCATCCTCTTCCGTTTCCTCAACCCTGAGTCCAAGGCCGGGGACGTAGTCAAGAACCTTGAGGATCACGAATGTCATAACGAATGAGTAACCAATGGTCGCAGCAACCGCCCTGAAGTTAGCCCAGAGCAGACCAAACTCGCCATCGATGACGCCAATTCCGCCCACTGCGAAGATCGCTGTGGCAAGGGCGCCCCATATTCCACCGATTCCGTGGATTGCGAACACGTCCAGTGCATCGTCAAACATGAGCTTGTGCCGATACTTGACCACAAGCCAGGTCAGAATTCCTGCCCCGAGACCCACACCAAGTGAACCCATTGCCCCAACATCACCGGCGGCAGGAGTTATGGCCACAAGACCAGCCACCGCACCTGAAGCTGCGCCAACTGCGCTTGCTTTTCCGGTGGTCAGGTAGCTCAGGAGTACCCATGTGAGCGCACCCATCGCTGCGGCTGTATTGGTGACCAAGAAAGCATTCACAGCAACACCATCAGCAGCAAGCGCACTACCGGCGTTGAAGCCAAACCAACCAAACCAGAGGATTCCGGCGCCAAGTACTACATAAGGAACGTTGTGGGCTTCAATCCCATTTGGTATTCCTCGTCGCTTACCAACCAGGATGGCGGCAGCAACCGCCGCCATTGCGGCGTTGATGTGAACGACTGTTCCACCGGCGAAGTCTGAGGCGCCAATGCCGCCAATCCACCCGCCATCACCCCATACCCAGTGGGCGATGGGAGCGTAAACAACGGTCATCCAGATGAGCAGGAAGACCAGGTACGTCTTGAACTTAAATCGTTCGGCCACCGCACCCGTGATCAGGGCCGGTGTGATGATTGCAAACATCATCTGGAATATCGCGACGATCATTGATGAATAGCCAGCATCGGGGCCAGCATTAGCATCTACGTCCCTAAAACCAATGAAATCAAAGTTGCCAATGAACTCGTTTGCGCCGCCAAACGCGAGGCTGTAACCCCACACAATCCAGGCGACTCCGACGACTGCCATCGCCATGAAGCTGAGCATGATGGTGTTGACAACGTTCTTACCGCGTACGAGCCCGCCATAGAAGAACGCAAGACCCGGTGTCATGAAAAGCACCAGGGCCGATGAGGTCAACAACCATGCAGTTGTTCCGGTATCCATATGCCTCCGCCCAATCGATTAGCCCCGACCACGCGGGGAATGTCTCAATAGTCGTCCCTGAGCGAAAACATATGCACTCACGCTCAAGGAGATGCCGGAAGATTACTGGCGCAATGTTTCATCCATGTTTCGGCGGCGTGAATTTCCCGTTACACAAGCCAGGAGGGCCACCGGGGTGCGGCAGGATTCGCCGCAAGGACACGTAGCACGGGCTTCCAGCCCGTACGAGCCGATCGCATCGCGGCGCGTTGGGGTGTCTGGTAACCGCACCCAGCGTAATGCCGTCGCGGGCGTCTCCTTCAACTTATAGAGCGCGTGATTACAACAACATCTGTGCAGGTGGACGTATGCGGTTGATACTGGGCCGCAGCTATCTCTGCCGCCACAACGACATCGGATTTCCGATGCTCAGGGTATCCAGATCTCGATGATGAGCCCGCTACGCCTTCAATATCTCACGCTGCCCCAGCACGCGCTCCAGCAGCGGCTTCATGCCGAGTTTGGTGGTGATGGCAATGGCTTCGTCCTGGAGTTCAGTGGCCTTTTCGCGATCGCCGGGAGTGTCGCGGTCAATGAGGAACTCTGCGAAATCTGCGGCTGTCCAGGCGTTTTCTAGAATCGAATTGTTCTCTCGGCACCAGTCGAGCGCCTTGCTGAATGAAACCTCCGCCGCGTCAGCGTTTCCAGCGGTCGCATATCCAAGGCCTGTCAGGCGGTCCGAACAAGCGAAGAACGACCCCGGCGTGTTGGTGGGAAGCGAACTCAATTTTTCGAGGGCGTCGCCTGCGAGGCCAGCATCACGCGACTCAGTGGCAACGACCAATCGGGACATATGAAGCAGGATCTGCTCACGATTCAAACCATCAGAATCAAGCAGCTGCTCGATCGCCTCAAGTGCCGCGTCGAGAATTTCTTTGTCACCAGAGATCCGACCTGCAATTGTCGCGTTCAGTAGTCGGATAGTGGTTGCGTCATCAAGTGGGGCCTTGTTCTCGAAAACATTTTTGCACCAGTCGAGGATGACTTTCCGATTTCGGAAATCACCGTAGTGAAACTCGCCCAGAATGTTCGCATCGGCAACCCTACTCAAAACCAGATCAGGAACATCGTCAAAGAGTTCTTGGCCACTCTTACCGGCGTTGATGTTGGCGAACAACATATTCATTGAGCCCACGAACATCCAGTAGGAGTCGCGGATACGCTCGGCCACCTCAAGCGCTTCCTTCGCCGCCTTCCTGTGAAGATCGGGCCCCGAAAGGCAGCCGACCGCAGAGGCTTTAAAGGTCAGGGCGCGGACTTGCGTCTGGAGATTCCCGGACTCCATCGCCATGGAGGCCGCTCGATCTGCGTAGTCCAGAGCCTCTTTCCAATTCGCTTCGTTGTTGTGCACGAGCGCCATCTGCGTGAGCCCGGCACTTTCTAGATCTCTATCATCCAATTGCACGGCGATGGCGACACATCTCTCAGCCGCAATCAACGCGGTTGCCGTGTTGTGAGATTCCACCACTAAGGCCACCGAGAGCCGCTCCTGAATTCGCGCTTCCTCGGCTGATCCGGGCGTTACTTTCTCAACAAGGCTCGCCAGAAGCGCGGCGGGCCCGAGCGATCCTACGAATGCTGTAATACGCAGGGTCGCTGTCTCCACCGCAGACGCAATATCTCCTGCACTGAGATACATGTTTACGGCTGTTTCAAGTCGGTCCCAGATACCCTGCGCTTGCGATGAATCAGTGTTCATCGCTGCTTCCGCCTCAGCAAGTGTCGCCAGGAAGCCAGCATGTTCGGGAGACGAGTCACCGCTCTGGAACATTCCCAACGCACGCGTGGCGATGTGCGCCGCTTCTTCATACGCATATCCGGAAAGCGCGCTCGCTGCAGCGAATCTCGAATAATGGATCAGCCGCTCTGAGCCCAGAACGGTCTCGGCCTCCACGAAATGCGTAACTAGTTCTGTGGCGTGCATCTCGGCGTCGTCCCCGTAGAACTCTTCTAGTGCCACCGCAATCCGAGCGTGGAGCCTGACCGTTCGGGTCGCCGATAACTCAGATGTCAGTGTCTCCTGCATCAACGCATGAGCAAATTGATAGAGGCCAACTTCGGAAGGTACTTCTTCTACGATGCGGGCTTCCAACGCTTCATCGAGCGCGTCCAGAAGCACGTTCTCAGACACGTCATCAACCAGATTCATCAAAACCCCGAACCGGAACTGCCGACCGACCAGAGCCGCCGTGGCGAGCACCTCATTGCAGCGTTCCGAGAGGCGATCAAGGCGGCGGCCAATCACCTCACGTACACCTTCAGGAATACGAATCTCCCACGAAGATGTTCCACCCTCTGCCGTGGCCCCAGATGTGATGTCACCTTCCTGAATCAGGAGTCGGACTGTTTCCGTGACAAAGAGGGGGTTTCCCTCTGTCTGGGTAAATACGGCATCCACCAGCGGGGCGGGTGGTTCGATACCAGCAGCAACTTCAATAAAGCGGTGCACGTCATGCTTCTGGAGTCCTCTCAGCAGCACCCGTTCAAACAGGCGCTCACGAGATAGTTCACCCAGCGTGATCGATAACGGGTGCCTCCGATTGAGTTCCATATCCCGGTAGTTACCGACAATCATCACCCTTGAGTTACCAATCTCCCGGGCCACAAACTCCAGCAGCAGCAGGGATGGCTTGTCCGCCCAGTGGAGGTCCTCCAGCATGAGGACGATAGGTTGCCCCCCAGAGACTGTCTTCAGGAATGTGGTTATCGAATCAAATAGTCTGAAACGTGCTGAATCAGGGTCGTCGATCTGTGATGGGGGACTCAGATCGGGCAGCCGCTCCTTCACATCCGGCACGATCTCGGAAATCACCGACGCAGTGCTGCCCATCTCGCGCCGAATCGTCTCCGCATCTGTTTCGGTCACGTAGCTGCGTATCGCCTGAACCCACGGATAGTAGGGAGGCGCGCCTCCACCCTCATAGCAGCGGCCCCAGAGCACCTGTCCGCCGCGCATCGATGCATAGGTCGCAAGTTCCTGTGCATTTCGGGTCTTGCCGATCCCAGGTTCACCAACCAACGCGACCATCTTGCCGTGGCCGCCAAGCGTCTCCTCGAAAGTCGCCTTCAGGGTGTCCACCTCGCGGTGTCTTCCGACGAAGACGCCCCCGGACATGGAGTCGAGCGATCCCTGACCTTCTTCACGGATGATGGCGGCATCAGACGGGTCAATTGCTTCCACCGCCTGCAATACCTCCGAAGCGCTGGCAGGACGCTCCGCAGGGTCCTTGGCGAGAAGACGCACGATGAGCGAATCGAGTGTCTGCGGCAGTGTCTGGTTGTGCCAGCTTGGGGCCACCGGCGGCGTATTTACATGCTGGCCAATAATGGCAATGTCGTCATCGCCCAGGAAGGGTGGTCTGCCGGTAACCATCTCATAGAGCATTGCGCCCAGCGAATAGAGATCGGCCTTCGGGGTGACCTCTCCACCGGTGGCCTGCTCAGGGGGCATGTAGCTGACCGTACCGACCATCATCTTCTCTTGCGTGAGGCGTGATCGATCGAGGGAGATAGCAAGTCCAAAGTCACCAATACGCGCCGTGCCATCCTCAGTGAGCCACACGTTTCCAGGCTTCAGATCGCGGTGGATGATGCCC
>JABMNO010000016.1 GCA_013204555.1 Chloroflexota bacterium
ACACTATCCTGACTAATCAAGAGGCACGGTTATGGTTATCGCCAGACCGCTCTTTTCCCTCCCAGAGGGAGAGGAGGCAAAAGGGTTCACCCCGACAGCTCCAGAGTGATATTCACCTTGCTCTTGCGCGCCCGTTCACAGCTAACCGGGCTCTCTTGGCGCAGATCACGAGGCTACTCGTCTCCATCACAGCCGATACAGAACAGTTTATCTATCGCGGATGAAGAACACCAAGAGTGCGTGGTTTTGAACTTACGTCAATCGCAGTTTCATGGTCATTTGTATTCGCTGGAACAAAGTCGCGACGAAATCCGTCTTAGATTGTGAAGGCTTCAAAAACAACGAAACACAGACCCCAGAACAAACAACACGGACAAGACAATGAACCGCAAACAGATCACCCTAACGCTCGCAGGACTCGGCATCATGGCCATTGCAGCAGTCGGATGCGCATCCGACACCGTATCCGCCAATGACGAACCCAACCAGAACCCGGCGCCAGTTATCGGAGCGCCAGCAGACCCCTCAGGCAATCAAGGCATTGCAGTCGGTGAGCCGTACCCTGGCATTCCCGTCGAGGGTGAGCTACCGAAGGCATCCGACTCCGCTACCTCCACTCCATCTGACGATTTGGTGCTGGAACCGGTCGATGAGATCGACTACCCAATACTTGATCCCGGGATTGGCAATGGTGAGTTGCCAATCGCCGTAGAGTCCGACGGTGGAATCGGCGATGGCGCACTCCCACTGCCGGTACACCCCATTGAACTGCCACCGCTGCCAGTGAACTTGCCGGAGGTTGAAGAGGCGACCACATCTCCTGTGCAACTGCCCGAGTACGAAGGTGAGCCAGTTGAGATTCCGGTACAACTGCCGGTGATCGAGGAGGATGAGGCGGCCGCACCGCTGCTCTGCATGAGCACCATGGCGGTGCAGTTGCCAATCGAGTTCCACTTCGGCCAGGACGCGACGCCGACCGGTTTCGACGGCATCAACCGCGCAAGCTGCATGTTCCCGGAAGAGATTGAGAAAATCACGGTCATTCTGACCGGTGTCGATGGTGGACCAAGCCACGTCGAGTCCTGGGGACTGCCTGAAGTAAGCAGCTCCGTCAGCTTCCCGCTGCCCGCAGACTGGTTCTCCATGGCCACCCGAGCATGGCTCGGAGCCGGCGAGTACAACCGCGAAATGACCGCAACCGGCGTCAGCGGCGAGACCTACGACCTGGTCGCACAGGCCGGAGCGCTGGGCACAGTCACCATTCTGGCTGACTAGTTTTGAACTACAACTGAATAACGAAGAGGCCGGGCAATCGCCCGGCCTCTTTTTTGGTTGCTAATCTAGAATGCCCGCAGCGGTTGATGCCGCGCGTATTTGTCGGAAAGGTGCCCTTCGAGGGCCTCAGGAAACCTTTCCTCGCGTGGCTACGCTACCTGGCGATCCGCCCTCAGCCACCCAATCCGCGCTGCATCCCCCGGATGAACGCGATCTGGCCGAGATGCTGGCTTTCTTCCACGATGATGTGGCCAAAGATCCAAGCGTTTGTGACTGCTCCACGATATGAGTTCGGGTAGATGGTTGCCATATCGTCATCCGACAGGCTTTCGAGAACAGCCAGTGTTCTGGTCCGTACGGCATCGTAGTAGTCAAGGAGCGTTGCTATTGGAACATCAGGTAACCCGGCGACTTCATCCATTGTCTTAACGTTGCCGGCTGCGTATGCCTCACCGCTTACACCGGTCTTCGATGCCCAGTCGTTGGCCCCCCAGATGGTATCCGTTCCGGATACGCGCATAATCCAGTTGTCTTCCACCCGCGACATATGCCAGACAAGCCATGTGATGTGGTTGGAGGATGGGCTGGCCTGGAAGCGAAGCTCCTCGGCGGTGAGGCCATCCAGTGTTCGGCGCAGGGCCGTTAGATATTCATCAAGGCCGCTGAGGATGGCGTCTTTGAAACTCATGTGTTCGTCTCCATTGTAAACCGGTGGTTGGCCGCAAGCGTGTCGGTGCGATTGTAAACGGTGCGTGCGTGCAGGAAAGGTGTCTTATGAGAACCTCAGGATGGGCCCCTCAGATTACCTTTACCATCGTGGGGGGCTAGATCGGCACCACCGCAGGACTGAACCCGCCGCGTAAGCCATCCTGAGCAAGTCGAAGGGCGGCGTCATCAATCACCCACGTTGTACTAATGACGAACGCCGCCCGCCATCTGTCGCAGTGAATGTGGTGGGTTTTTGACCGGGTTCGAGTTATGTGTGATGAATGCGTGCCTGGGTCCCGGACATCTCCGCGAAGCTTCCGATTCCAGGATGACGCAACGGAGTTGGTAGGGGGCGGGGTAGAGCGAAATCTTCGAGCGTGTCCCAGGCTGTTTGAAGTGCCTGCATGGCAGATGCTAATGATCGTCGTCGTTTCGTTCGCCGGTGGCGTACTCGTTGGTGCGCTGGTCTAGTTCAGACTCGCTGATCAGGCCTCGTTCCACCGCCAGATCTGCAAGGGAATAGAGCCACTTTTCGTAGTACGATCGCTCCTCAGCCGGGTCTGATTTGATCTCACCCGCAAGATGATTCACGAACTCCGGCCACTCGTACTTTCCGCTTTCATTCAGGGCGACGGCCATGCCGAACGCACGGCTCTCCCACGGCGCATCGAAAACCAACTCACCGTTTTCGCGCGGTAGTTCAACCTCTTCCGGCATGTTCGATATCTGGCGGTCTGCTGACTTCTCCATGTTGGCTCCTAAACCGCCGAAGTCGGGACGTCGACTTTGGTGACGCCGATCATGGCGTCGCGGGTGACGATCTCGACTAGCTCTTCTTCAGACATGCCTTCTGTGCCAGCGGGGCGCTCCGGGAGAATCATGTAGCGGACTTCTGAGTTGGAGTCCCAGACTCTGACTTCCACGTCATCGTCAAGTTCCGTTCCGAACTCCTTCAGGACAGAGCGTGGCTCGATGACTGCGCGGGAGCGATACGCTTCAGACTTGTACCAGGTGGGCGGTAGTCCGAGGACCGGCCACGGATAACAGGAGCAAAGTGTGCACACGACCATGTTGTGTACTTCCGGAGTGTTCTCGAACACCGCTATCTTCGCGCCCTGGGCGCCGGCAAATCCGAGTTCGGCGATCGCTGAGGTGCCTTCTTCAAGCAGGCGCTTCTTGTACTCAGGATCGGTCCACGCCTTCGCTACGACTTGCGCGCCGTTCATGGGGCCGATGTCCTGTTCGTACATCCGAGCGACCTCATCTATCTCGTCGGTTGAGATGATGCCCTTCTCTACCAACAGCGACTCAAGCGCCTTTGTGCGAATCTCTGGCACTGACTGTTCGTGGGTGTGTCCGTCGTCGTGGTGTCCGCTCATGATTTGCTACTCCTCGGAGTCCGAATTACTAAGGGAATCTGGCGACTCCAGATAACTCTCCCACATGTCGATATATACGGCCTGATTGGGCTCGGCCTGCTCGCCCCAGAGTTCTGAGCCCTCGAAACGAACGCTGTAGACGGGTTCCGCTTGGTCTGTCATCACACCGGGCGGATCTTGGTCCTCGAACCGATGCCACCCCCATAGTTGTTGCACGGTGCCAGTGTGACCGCGTACGTAGCGAGGCATTCGGGTGTGGCCGGGCGGATTGATGTTTCGTACACACACCTCGTCGCCCGCATGGAACCGCGGCTCGCCCGTTGGCTCGGCATCGGGGAGATACAGCGTTTTGAGCCGCTCAATTCGTTCGCGGGCGCGCTCCGGATCTACTACTGGCTTCGCCACTGCTGATGGCGATTCAGCAATCGCCACCTCACGTAGGGCCAGTTCTCCGCGGTCGATCAGGCCAATCTTGATGAGTCCCTCAACCTTGGCGTGGAGCCACTTTTCGTAGTAGCTGTATCGCAAGTAAGTGGCCGGTGGTATCTCCTCAATTTCCGGGCGTAGGCCTGCGGGCATCCTTGTGCAGAGATTGATCGCGTAGATGCGACCCTCCCACTCCTCGTGGAATACGGGCTCATTCTCTTCCCGCGGAACAGGGCCAAATCCGTGCATGCCGCCCATGTCATGGATACCGTTCACGTCAACTCCAGGCGCTAGTTGTGGGTGGATGATAGCAGCGACCACCAGTGGCTATTGGCCTTACCGGAATTCGGCAGTCGTCCGCCGCCTTTGCCTCAGCTCGCGACCGTGTCAGCGTTACCGCTGCCCATCCAACCCATGATCTCGTCGTACCCGCGTGGATTCACCAGCAATTGCTGTGAGCGCTGCTTTCGGGCATCGTAGAACATCGGCACGGTGTAGTTGCCGCGATTGAATTCTTCAATCAGACCTGACAGGTCTTCCATAAGCCGCTTGTTGTTGCGGTTGCCCCAAACCTCAAGACGTAACATGTCCACGCCCTCAGATTCGAGCCGGTCCACATCGTCCTCGATCATGCGACAGTAGCCACACCACGTGCCGTAGAACTGGACAATACGGTCGTCTGGGAGTGAGGTGAGTGGCGGATCGGATTCGCCATCTTCATGTCCCAGTATCTTTCCAAGTAAGCCCACTCTGAGATCGCTACTCTTTCTCTGAATACGGGTAGAACCGGGATTTGTCCTGCGAATCCCAGGCTTCCCTCAAACCGTCGGTTGAAAGATCCCAGTCAGTCCTGACCTCCATCGTGATCTTCCGAAGGTCTTTGCGGAGTTGCTCTGTGGTCGGGCGGCCCCAGAACCAGTAGCCGTTGTAGATCTTGTATATCTCCAGTCCCGGTTTAAGCACGATGGTGTGCGGGATCATGGGGTTGTGATGCGGGTCCGTGTACTCCTGGATATCCAGGTCTTTCTGGACCTTGCGTCCTGCATCTGAGAAGAACGGCCACTGAGCGTTCAACGCTGTACGGAACTCATTCGTCTCAAGAAGATTGTCTGTGGAGATGGTGACGATCTTTGAGTAGCCCACTACCAGCTCCGGGTAGAACTCCACGAGCCGCTTGTGCTGCCACTGGTCCTTGGGACAGTACATGCCACGCGCCAGGATTACGATCATGGGATCTACGCCCTGGACGTCTGACAGCTTTCGCCGCGTTTTTGTGTACTCAGTGAGTTCGTAGTCCGGAAGTTTCGCTCCGGGGACGATGTCTGATCGCAAAATTCTCCTCCGCGCTTTGTTTTGCGCTGTAACTATGATGCGGCAGAATCGCTTGCGGTCGCGTCGTGCGACGCGGTGATTTGGGAACACGGGTAGCGCCAACATCGCGCCCGCCCCCTCTATGAGCTCGCCCATCGTCAGCCAGAGACGCCAATTTCTCTAGGACCGTTATACCGAACGCCGGTTGGCGAATCGGTATAACGGAGAACGTAGAGCCGCATCCTGAAGACTCCTCATCCCGCGGCACCTCCCGGTCTGAATCCGTGGGTGGGAAGACCGATGAACATGTCAGCACTGAGATCTCCGTTCGCGAAGAAACCACCCACCCAGAGAATCGCTCAATCTATTGAGACATGCCATCCCTACTGTGGCACACTGCGCACCTCGTAACTCAGTCAGCCCACATATCGGCGTAACCAGAAGTAGCAGGTAGAAATGGTTCAGATACCAATCGCGATCGTCGGCGCCGGAGGTATGGGTGGTCGCCATCTGCGGGCGATGGGCGCGCTCTACGAAAGTGGCATGGCGAACGTGGAACTCGCCGCCGTATGCGACACCCGTGAAGACAACGCGATCCATCTTGCCGACACCGCGGAAGAGATGCTTGGCGCACGCCCGGAAGTCTTCACCTCAATGGAGGAGATGCGGAATAAGCGGCCGGATATCGAAGCGGTGGACATCACCACCGACTCCGGCTCCCATCACCTCGTCGCTGAGATGGCGTTCAATCTTGGATACAACGTCCTGTGTGAAAAACCTCTCTCGCTCACCATCCGTGGCTGCAACCGTGTCATCGATGCCTGGAAGAAGAGCGGAAAGGTACTCAGCGTGGGCGAGCAGGAACGCCGAGACCCAATGTGCCGGCTCAACAAGGCCGTCATCGATGCCGGTGCTATTGGGAAGCCGTACAGCTTCCTTCTTGGCTCAGCCAGCGGCGGCAACGACATCATCATCTGGCCCTGGCGGCACTACAAGAACATCGGCGGAATCTTCGTCGACGCAGGGGTCCACGCGGTCGACCAGATGATGTACTACATGGGCGATGTTGAGGAGGTCTACGCCGTCTCAAAAGTCTGGGAGCCGAAGCGCTTCAAGGGCGGGCGCATCGGCGTCGCGAACTTCTACGAGCACTGGTACGACGAAGTACCGGATGAGATCGACGCCGACGCGGAGGACATGGTTATCTCCACGCTCAAGTTCAAGAGTGGCGCAATCGGCCAGTGGACCTCGTTCTACGCAGCGCACGGTGAGCCTCTCAACTACGCAATGATCTACGGCAGCAACGGCTCGATGGCGCCCGCCAAACAGCGCCGGGGCGCCCCCCTTAGCTTGACTATCGACGGCACCGGCGTAGTCACCGGCGACGACGTGCTCGATCTCGTCCCAGACTTCCACCTTGAAGAACTACCAGCACGCCTCTTCGGCAGCGACCGCATCGGCTCATACGACACCCCATTTGAAGACGCCGACCGCTTCCTAGTAGCGCTGGAGTACTACGAGTTGGGACAGTGCATCGCAGACGGCATCAAACCAGAAGTAGACGCCTACGTAGGCCGCAAAGATTTGGCAGTCTGCAACGCAGCGCTGGAGTCATCAGTCCTCGGCAGGGCAGTAACCATAGAAGAAATAGAAACCGAGTCCACAGCCCAGTACGAAGCCAGCATAAACGCCCATTGGAAGATCTAGCCGCCGTGGCAGATTACTCGTAGGGCGGTTTCGACTGTTTGAGCGTTCTACAAGACCAACCGCCCCCTCAGCTCAATCCTCTCCCAGAAGGCGAGGAAGTAAGTCCCTTCTCCCATGGGAGCCTGTCCTGAGGCTACTCGAAGGGAAGACGATGATGAGGGCGGCCTAGCTGCTTCGCCGCCTCAGGCGATCTATGAGCGCCAGGCCTGAGCGGTAGATGCCGTCTGCATCTATTCCGAAGTGGCGGTAGAGGTCTTCCAGGCTGCCGGATTGGCCGTACTCTGAGACGCCCAGGTTCACAGTGGGGCAGTCGAGCGCTGAGCCGAGGAATGCCATTGCGCTTGGAGCGCCATCGATCACTGAGATGGTTGGCAGGCCGACTTCATGCTCAGCCAGCAACCCGGTTGGGTCCCAGTACCCTTCGCTTGTTCCAGCCGCTTCATCCACTGCCGCAGCGGTAACTCGGCGGTTTAGCAGGTCTGGACTGGTGACGATAAACACATTGGCATCGACGCCCTCTTCTGCGAGCAGGTCAACTGCTCGCATCGCATCTGGCACCACCGCTCCCACCGCGAATATGTTGATCCTTGCAAGCGCGTCAGGCGCGGCAGATCGCAGCCGGTAACAGCCCGCGATGGCTCCTTCACGAAGTGACTCACCGTTGATTGACGGGAACAGCGACTGGCTTACCGGGCGGGTGCTCAATCTGAGCAGTATCGACTCGCCAACTCCTGCTCCAATCGCGTTCAGCGAGTGCAACATGATCCATTCCAGGTCCTGCGCAAAGGCCGGTTCGTAGTATGTAATTCCCGGCGTGGCGATACCTATTGCCGGTGTAATTACACCCTGATGCGCGCCGCCCTCTGAGCTAAGCGACACTCCCGAGGGCGTTGCGACCAGCATGAATCGGGAACCCATGTAAAGGGCATGAATCAGCCCGTCGAGACCGCGAGCCACGAATGGGTCATAAACGGTACCTATCGGTATAAGTCGCTGGCCCGACACTTGCTCGGCAAGTCCCAACTGGCCCAGCATGATCATCAGGTTCATCTCGGAAATGCCGAGTTCGATGTGCCGGCCCTCAGGGGACTCCACCCACTTCAAAACTCGTTCCTGAAATCCCAGGTAGTCTTCCGTCTCACTGCGGGACCACAGGCCGACACGGTTGATCCAGCTACTCAGATTGGTGGATGTGGCCACGTCGGCGGATGCGGTGACTATTCGCTGAGCCGAATCAGGCGATGTGCGGTCGAGTTCCACCAGCATCCGGCCGAAGGTGTCCTGAGTGGAGGTAACTTCGGGCGCGTTCAAGTTCGTATCAACGAACTTGTAGCCTCGGCCTGTCTCGGTGTCGGGACGGCTTACGCGGGCATGTGCCGCTGCGGCGTATCGGCCCTCTTGCGACTCCTCATCGAACCGTTGCCAGGGCCTATCGGGATCCATGCTGAGCTCATTCGCGAACAGGTCGAACTGCTCATTTGTCAGTAGCGCGGCGTGGTTGCGGGGATCGGCCGCAGCCTCCAGACCGTAGCCTTTGACGGTGTAGGCGAATATGACGGCGGGGCCGGGCGCGACGGCCGCTTGCTGGTAGGCGTTATTGAGCGTGCCGAAATCATGACCGCCCAGGTTCGCGATACGGGTCTGGAGTTCCTCATCGCCAACATCCGTCAGGCAGCGTTCGAGGTCTCGTCGCAACGATCCCGTGCCTGTCACAAGGCGTTTGCGAACCTCAGAACTATCGCAGACCAGCAGACCCTGATACTCCTCATTGGGCATGTCATCGATACGACGACGCAGCGCATGTCCGCCCGGGCGTGACATCAACTCCGTGAGTTGACTACCGTATTTGGCCACGATGGCCGTCCAGCCGTTCACCTCAAACATCTGCCGGAATCGCTCGATACGAATACCCGGAACCACTCGGTCCAGGCTCTGGCGGTTCACGTCGATGACCCACACACAGCGCGAGATTCCCTCAAGGGCTGGCTCAGCAACTGCCTCCCAGATTGAGCCTTCATCCAGTTCTGCATCACCAAGGTGAGCGAAGAAACGCCCTGCAGTTGGCGAAAGGTCTTTGGAGTCGAGATAGTCGCGGGTCAGGGCCGCGAACGCCACGGCTGGCCCCGGAAGTCCCACAGAACCGGTAGAGAAGTCACTGCCATCGGGGTCTTTCGTTCGAGATGGGTACGCCTGGAGACCGCCGAACGCCCGGAACTGGTCCATGTACGACTCATCCAGATCGCCAAACAGGTATCGGATGGAGTGGTACACGGGCGAGGCGTGCGGCTTGATCGCAATGCGGTCGTTCGTGCCAAGCGTCTCAAAGAATAGCGAACTGAGGATGTGCACGGATGATGCACATGACGATTGGTGGCCGCCCACCTTCATGCCGTCTTCGTTAGGGCGAACGTTATTGGCGCGATGGACCATAGCCGTGGAAAGCCACAGCACTCGATCAGCCACCGAACGCCGAATGTCGGCGAGCTGTTCAATCGCCTCGTGCGAAATCGTGGTCATATGGTCCACCCATTGCTCAGCTGAAGAGAACGATGTCGAGGCCCATACAGGGCTGTATTGAACTATACCGGAGCCCGACGCCATATTGCTGCGTCTATAGTCGTGACGCTGAGCCATGCCTGACCGGGTAGCAGCGGGGCTTGCCCCGCCTCCGGGCTTGCGTGGATAGTGGTTGCCGTTGCACATAGTCGGCGCTCCAACGGCCACGTTCGATCCTCCTCCCCCAATTGAAATTTGACGGCACGGGTGCAACACTCTGGCAACCGTACAATCACGCCAAGAAATCACTGATGCCCGCAGGAGTTCTGAACACGCAATGAAAATCGAACAGATCGAGACCTTCTTTGTCGACCGATACCTCGTGGTGCGGATCACGACAGATGATGGAACACAGGGCATTGGTGAGTCCTGTTACTGGTCGTATCCGAAAGCGGCTGAGGCGACGATTCAGGCGTGGGAGCCGGTGCTCAAAGGGATGGATCCGGGCGACATCGAGCATATTTTCAACTACCTGTTCAGGTACAACGGAGCGTTTCGAAGCAACTCAATTGGCGGGGCGCTGAGCGCCATCGATACCGCCCTGTGGGACATCAAGGGCAAGCGACTACAGGCGCCTATCTGGGACCTGTTGGGCGGCAAGGTTCGCCAGAAAGTTCGGGCGATCGCGCTGGGAGTCGGCGGCGATACTCCAGATGAGTGTGCGGTCGCTGCGAAAAAGGTGAAGGATCAGGGATTCACGGCGCTCAAATTCACGCCAATGTTGAAGAATTGGCCTGAGCAACGGTACGGAAGTATGATCAAACTGGGCACAGAAATGGTCGAAGCGGTGCGTGAGGCAGTTGGCTGGGACTTCGATATCGGCGTGGAAATCCACCGCAACATGAAGCCGGCCGAGGCCGTAGTCTTCGCCGATTCGATTGCGAAGTACCACCCCTACTTCGTTGAAGATCCGATCGTTCCTGACTCAGTGGTGGCGATGGGCGAGGTTGGCGCCAAGTTCCGCGTCCCGCTAGCAATAGGCGAACGAAACTTTGGAGTGTACGAGTTCCGAGAGTTCGCCCAGTTGAGCAACTGCGCATTCTTTAAGCCGGACATCGCAGCCGCAGGCGGCATAACAGCCTGCAAAAAGATCGCTGCAATCGCAGAGTCGTTCCACGTCAAGATCGCTCCACACAACTTCCAGGGCCCCATCGCTACAGCCGCCTGCATCCAACTGGGAATCTCTTCACTCTCGTGGGATGTCCAGGAGTCAGTGAATGAGAACGAG
Source organism: Chloroflexota bacterium (assembly GCA_013204555.1). GTDB lineage: Bacteria > Chloroflexota > Dehalococcoidia > Lucifugimonadales > Lucifugimonadaceae > UBA1151. The sequence continues at coordinate 10,591 of JABMNO010000016.1, forward strand.
TCGCCGCGTGTGGACATGGTTGATGAGGTGGTTCAGATCAAGGATGGGTACTACATCCCATCGGAGCGGCCCGGCCTTGGCATGGAGTTCAACGAAAAGTCAGCAGAGATGTTCCCGTTCAAGCCCGCCGAGATCCCGCCACCCATCGCGGAAGACGGCAGCGTAGCGCTGAAGTAGGTGCCTGCCGCACGGGCACTGAGCGCGGGCCGCTGAAGAGGGTGCCCGCTTAGGGGCAATCCCTCCGTGGTTGCCCGGTTCCCGTCGGAATGTTGAGCGCATCACTATATGACCGCAGGGGCGCACATATAGTGGCAGCGAACGTGGATTGAATGTTTGTCATCCATCCAGATCGCCGAACAGCGTTGCCGGACGATGTCGCCACATTTCGACCAACTTAATATGGCTCTCGTGGCGATTCATGATGGCTACTGGCATGTATTCCGATGGCCATCATGCAGCCTTACCGGGCCGCCGCCGCGGCTCTGCCTTTTTGGCGGCCTCTTACGGCCTGGTCCAAGATGACCTTACGAAGACGGACGGTGTTTGGCGTTACTTCAAGACATTCGTCGGCCATGATGTGCTCAAGCGCCTGTTCTAGAGATAGCGTCCGATGGACGGCGAGGTGCTCCGTCTGGTCGGCCGCGGCCGCTCTCATGTTGGTCTGCTTCTTGGGCTTTGTGGGGTTCACGTCCATATCCTGCGCACGCGGGTTCTCGCCAACGATCATGCCTTCGTATACGGGTATGCCCGGTCCGACGAATAGTTGGCCGCGCTCTTGCAGGTTCAGCAGAGCGAAGGTAGTAGTTGGACCCGTGCGGTCAGCAACAAGGCTGCCCGTGGGGCGGGTCCGCAACTCGCCATGCCATTGTTCGTAGCCTTCAAATACGTGGTGAGCGATTCCGGCGCCGCTGGTGGCGATCTGGAACTCATTGTGGAAGCCGATGAGTCCACGTGCGGGGACGATGAAGTCCATGCGCACACGGCCCGTGCCATGGTTGACCATGGTAATCATGCGCGCTTTGCGCAGGGCCATCTGCTGAGAGACAACGCCAACATAGGTGTCAGGGATGTCAATCGATAGCGACTCCATGGGCTCGTGGATCTTGCCGTTTACTTCACGTGTCACAACCTCAGGCTTGCCCACGGTGAGCTCAAAGCCTTCCCGGCGCATAGTCTCCACGAGAATGGCGAGTTGCAGTTCGCCTCTCCCCTGAACCACCCACGTGTCGGGCTTTTCAGTGTTCACAACGCGTAGTGAAACATTGCCGACCAGTTCCTGGTCGAGCCTGTCCTTGAGCATGCGGGCGGTCAGCTTTTTGCCGTCCTGGCCGGCCAGCGGTGAGGTGTTCACACCAACGGTGATCGACAGGCTGGGCTCATCTATCACGATCGGTGGCAGCGGCCGTGGATCATCGATATCGGTCAACGTCTCGCCGATGGTTACATCTGGTAGGCCAGCGATAGCGATGATCTCTCCAGCGCTAGCCTCGTCAGTTTCAATCCTTTCGAGTCCCTCTGTCACATACAGCTCGGTGATCTTCACACGGTCGACTGTGCCATCACGTTTGCAGTGAGCTATGAACTGGTCGCGCTTGATAGTCCCCTGCCGCACCCTGCACAGAGCCAGTCTGCCAATGTAGAGCGACGCGTCAAGGTTGGTGACAAGCGCCTGTAGTGGGTGCTCATCGTCGTATGTCGGCGCAGGAATGTGCTTCATCATCGTATCGAACAAAGGCTGGAGATCTGTTCCAGGCTGTTCCAGGTCCAGCGTGGCGGTTCCAGCGCGGGCGTTGGTATAGACGATAGGAAAGCTGATCTGCTCGTCCGTCGCGTCAAGGTCGAGGAACAGCTCGTAGACCTCGTCCAGAACATCACTGATGCGTGCGTCCGCGCGGTCAATCTTGTTGATGACAAGGATCACGGGAAGCTTCGACTCAAGCGCCTTACGGAGCACGAATCGAGTCTGCGGGAGTGGTCCTTCACTGGAGTCCACAAGCAACAGAACGCCATCGACCATCGTCAGGCCGCGTTCGACCTCTCCACCGAAATCGGCGTGGCCGGGAGTGTCGATGATGTTGATCTTGATGTCACCACGCCTGATGGCGGTGTTTTTGGCGAGAATCGTGATGCCCTTCTCGCGCTCAAGGTCTGTTGAGTCCATGACGCGGTCGATTACCGCCGCGCGCTCTTCGAAGGAGCCAGATTGGCGGAGCATTGCGTCGACGAGTGTTGTCTTGCCGTGGTCGACGTGGGCGATGATGGCGGCGTTGCGACGATCAGAACGAATTTGCGTGGACATGCTTGAGTGAGAGCTTTCAGAACGGCGCGGGAGGGCCGGTAAATAACATAGGGGTTGAATGCATTCGACGAGGCCGGGAGCGGGGTCGTCGAGTCGCCAGTGGGCGCATCAATCAGATTATCAGTTTCTACGACGGAATTCGTAGGAGAAAACGCACATCGAATGAACGAGTTGTGCAAATTGGTGATGTGGCTAGCAGGGTGCTGAAGAATCACAGTTTCTTCGTTTGGGTCCATGATTTGATGAGATTGGCGGTGACCGATGGTCTCATCGGACGAAAAAACAGAAGGCTCCGTTGCGTATTGACGGCGCTACCAGGGGCGGTGACCCCGCCTGACCGGTGGTCGGGCGGGATTAGCCTGAAGCCGGGATCAGTTTCGCCATCCTGACCAGGTTGTAGGCAGCGGTGGTCAGCGTGGCCCAGAGATGATTCCGCTCAACTCCCACGTATCTGAGCTTACGCCCGCCACCCACCGTCTTCATCCAGCCGAAGATCTCTTCCACCCGCTTGCGAACCCGCTGACTCACCACGTAACCAGAGTGGCGAACCGTGCGACCGTCAATTGCAGAATGCTTCCTTTTGCGGGCCACATGCGGACTGACGGAACGTTTGCGGCATCCGGCCACGAAATCCTTCGTATCGTAGCCCTTGTCCGCACCAATGGTGATGCGCCGTCGTCGCGGCAGCCGTCCGAGCATCATCAAGGCAGCCTGCCGCTCCGCCGTGCCCGTGGCCTGAGTGAGTGCAAGATCGACCACCAGGCCGTTCCTGTTCTCCATCAGCACATGTCCCCCAAACGATAGTTTCGCCTCCTTGCCCGGCCCCTTGCGGGCAAGTCTCGCCTCAGGATCGGTCGTTGAGATGTGGGTGGCGTTGGAGCGGCGCTCACCATGGAAGTTGGCATCGGGATTACGGCCTTCGCCAGATGGCGGTCCATTCCCATCCCTTGGCTTGAAGCTCTTGATTGAGGCCCAACTCTCAAGCAGCGTTCCATCCACGGTGAAATGATCGGGCGAGAGCAGGTGTTTGCGCTTCGCCTCTGAGAGCACCGCCTTGAAGAAGCGCCCTGCCACGTCATGCTCAAGCAAGCGGTCCTTGTTCTTTGAGAAAGTGGAGGCGTCGAAGGCTTTATCTTCGATGTTCAGGCCCAGGAACCACTTGAAGAGAAGGTCATAGCGCAGCCGCTCACAAAACTGGCGTTCACTACGTATTGAGTAGAGCGCAATCAGCAGGCTTCCCTTGAGCAGATGCTCGGGCGGTATCGATGGTCGGCCACGCTTCGAATACATCTGGGTAAAAACTGGTGAGAGCTGGGTGAGCGCACGCTCAACTATCGGTTTGATACGTCGGATGGGATGATCTTCGGGGATGAAATCATCCGTGGTCGTCAGTGAGAGCATCGTCGATTGGCTGGGAGTATCACCACGCATGTCCATCCTCCAGGAGGTGAGTTATCAGGTCTCATCCCAGATTACGAAACCCCAGGTCAAATCGCGAGTTTTTCAGCACCCTGCTAGATGGAGGCAACTGAGATGGAGGCGACTATGACCGGACTCAAGATTCTGGCGGTTGATTCTCATGACTTGCATTGGAGACGGGCTTGCGAAGCGTTGAACCAGGACGAGCGATTCTCCCTGGTATGTGTGGTCGATTCAGTCGACCAGGCGCTCAACTGCCTCGCCGTTATAGACCCGGATGTCGTGATGGTCGACATCACTCTCCCAGGGGCAGTAACGATGGATGTGGCATCCCGAATGCAGGATGGCGCGTCAAGGGCGATGTTGATTGCGGCCACAGGCAACGTTGATGACGCCAGTTTGAGCCTGGCTATCAACATGGGAGCGAGGGCATGTGTCGCACGAGACATCTCCCCGGCCAGATTGTCGGCAGTGATCTCTGAAGTTGGCAACGGAGGACTCCCGCTGGAAAGAGAAGTCGCCTGCCGTCCGGTTCTGTTGAGCGGACTCCTCTCAGAGTTTCAGAGAAAGCTACGTCCCGCCGCCGCCACGGCCAGAACCCAAACCGAGTGCCCGCTCACTGACCGCGAGTTGACGATCCTTGGGTTGGTGGCAGATGGCGATGCCAACAAAGAGGTCGCCATGACACTCGCTATTGCCGAGCGCACCGTCAAAAATCACATGGCCAATATTCTGGACAAACTGGATGCTCGCTCTAGAGCTCACGCCGTGAGAATGGCAGTTGAGAACACATGGATCTGTAATGGCAACGCGACAGCGGCACCGGCACCCATGTTGGAGCTGGTTGCGTGACGATAACTCAGGATGGTCAAGCCGTGGAACCGACCGTCCAGCCATCGGCTGGATCGCTTCCCGAGTTTGACTGGGCAGACCTGAAGTTGGGAGACGCGGCCACGCACGTTGTGCCGGAGTTCGTGGCCCGCAGATACCTCGCGTTCCCCGCGCGTGCGGACGGGCGCAGGTTAACTGTTGTCATGTCAGACCCCGGCGATTACTACGCCATCCGCAGCATCGAAGCACGCTGCCGGATGGAGGTTGTCCCCGCCTACGGGAAAGAGATGGACATCCTTAACGCGATAGATGTGCATTACTCATCGTCCATGCCAGACGCGGTTGTCGATGCCATCGATGAGAAGTACGCCGTTGTAGAGGAACAACGGGACGAACTAGCGGCGATACGCGACATACCGCTGGTATTCGATCAGCTTGGCGTTGACGAGGATGACGATGCCGATTCGCCTGTCGTAAGAGCGATCGACACTCTCATCGCACAGGCAGCGAAGGCGCGAGCAACTGACATCCACATCGAACCAATGGAACAGGCGCTTCGGGTCCGGTTCCGCATCGACGGCCTTTTACAGGAAGTTGTCAAACTTCCTCCAGCGTCTCACAGCGCGCTCGTGTCTCGTCTAAAGATCATGGCCGGGATGGACATCGCTGAGCGACGACGCCCGCAGGACGGTCACTTCGGTGTACGGGTCGGCAACGACAGCCTTGATGTGCGGGCAGCAACGACCGACACGGTGCACGGCGAAATGATCGTGCTCAGAATCCTTAATAAGTCCCTAAAACTATTCTCGCTAAATGACCTGGGACTTCTCACAGATACCAGCAGTCGCCTCAAGAAGATGCTCGCAGCGCCGTACGGAATTGTGCTGGTCGCTGGTCCCACTGGCGCTGGCAAAACGACCACTCTTTATGCAGCGTTGAATGAACTCGACCACGCGGCCCTCAACATCCTGACCATCGAGGATCCGGTCGAGTACAGGTTCCCTGGCGTCAACTCTATGCAGATCAATGATAAGGCGGGGCTCAATTTCGCCACTCTTCTAAGGGCCACCCTTCGCCTGGACCCGGACGTGATCCTGGTGGGAGAAATCCGCGATGCCGAAACCGCCAGGATCGCGATCCAGGCAGCCCTGACCGGGCACCTCGTGCTCTCGTCTGTTCACGCAAACGACGCCGTCCGAGCCATCACACGCGTGATTGACCTTGGTGTTGAGCCGTTCCTGCTCTCGTCTGCGCTCCTGGGCGTCGTTTCTCAGCGGATGGTGCGGCGCATCGATACCCACTGCAAGGTCGACTATCACCCCACGGCAGAGGAGCTTGCGGCGCTCGAACTCACCGAAGAGAACATGCCTGAAAAGTTCATGACTGGCGAGGGGTGCTACTTCTGCTCGTTCACCGGCTACTACGGGCGGACCGGACTATATGAAGTCCTGACGGCTACTGACGCCTTCAAGACCTTGATTACTCACTCTCAAGAGCCGGAAGCGCTCCGCAAACAGGCTGTTGAGGATGGATTCGCCTCCATTCGGGTAGACGGGACGTCCAAAGTGGTAGAAGGAATTACCACTCCCTCTGAGGTGATGCGGAGCGTGTACTCGCTATGAATAAAACTGCCGCCAAACGGGGATCACGCAGAGCTAAAGGCAACGTCAGCCTTCTGAGCAAGATACGCGACTTCAACACCAACCCTCATCCCAAGATCAAGACGGCTGAGATTATTGGTTTCGCGCGCGAACTTGCGACACTCCTGCAATCTGGCATCCCCGTTGTTGAGGCGCTTCGGCTGATCGCTGACCAGAGAAAAGGCGATCCAATAGCACTGGTGATCAAGAAGATGATCATCGACCTCCACGCGGGCGTTCCACTTGCGAAAGCAATGGCGGCGCATCCAAAAGTATTTAGCCACATCTTCGTACGCACGGTCGCGACCAGCGACAAGGGCGCTCCCGTACCTGATGTGCTCGAACAGGCCGCTAACATCCTTGACACTGCAGACTCTGCTGTCTCTCAGGCCAAGCAGGCACTCGTCTACCCGGCTATCGTGCTGTCGATAGGGTTCGGAGTCGTGATACTTCTTATCACGGTGGTTCTGCCATCAATGACGCAGATGCTTGAAAGACTGGATCAGGGACTCCCACTTCCAACAAAGATTCTCATTTGGCTCTCAGACTTTCTGATTGCCTACAAATACCCACTCCTCGCGACCTTGGTAGTAGGGGGCGTGGGCACCTCTAAATACCTGAAGACGAAACGCGGTCAGTGGCAGCTACACCGCCTCATACTTCGGATGCCGATCATGTCTTCACTCGTCGTCGCCAGTGACGTGGCACGAGCGTCTTCGGCAATGGCCTCACTGACCGAAGCAGGACTCTCTCTCCCGGAGGCCGTTGACGTGGCATCGGAAACCACATCCAATCTGGTGATTCGGGCTGCCCTGGCCCACAGCCGTGTCCGATTGCTCGCGGGGGAGGGTTTTGCGGCACCTCTGGCATCGACCCGGGTGTTTCCTAAAACGTTTGTCCAGACCATCAGAGTGGCGGAGGAGACCGGCACACTCAACACCAACCTCCGACGCATGGCTCAGTACTACCAGCGCGAATCTGAGGCGTCGGTGAAGAATCTCGTTGGTCTCGTAGAGCCGTTGTCGACCGTGCTCATAGCTGGTGTTGTTGGTTTCATCGCCATGGCAGTTGTGATGCCAATGTACTCGGCACTCGGTTCGCTGGGGGGGGACTGAGATGTTTTCCAGACTACGCAATCGTCTTACAACATCAAAATCTGGCCGTCAGCGCGGAGCGATCATGCTTGAGGCGCTTGCGGCCATCGCCGTGACGGCTACCGCTGGCTCCGCCAGTTTGATGTTGATATCAGTTGCAGCAAACAGCTCTGCCAGTACAACGAACGAGGCCACGGCTGCGTGGCTTGCCTCATCCCAGGCAGAGAAGATTCAAGCAGCCGTGTTTGTGCTGACTCCCGGTGAGTACACCGGAATCAACACTCCAACCGGATTCACTGTTGCCAACTCCACGGCGAACATAACAGGCGGTGACGCAGCGATTCAGCTTGTAACGATTGCTGTTGTGAAAGAGGGAAACGAGATTCTCTCGGTTGAGTTTGTGAAGGTTGACAGATGATGCGCGACGACCGGGTTGAAGGTCAACAACGTGGCTTCGCACTGCTTGAGGTAGTCCTCGCGATGGCGGTAATGGGGGCGCTCGGCTCAATTATCGTAACTTCGCTATTTCAACTCAACATGACTGTTGCCAACGGCAACGCCCGCAGCGGCGTAACCACATCTGTTCAAACTTCCAACCGCTGGCTCACACGAGACATTCGGAAAGCCGTCGGTACGGATCTGAGCGACCCTGTGGCTTCATCATCCGCGGCCCAGTTCAACTGGGACGATAATGGCACCCCGGTCAACTGCTCATACGGACTCACGTCGGGGGAAGTACTACGCACCTGCGGCGCGGTGGTCACGGTAATCGCCAGAGGTGCGACGGCACTCTCGTTTGATCGAACCGGAGAGCTCATCACGACGCATCTAACGCTCGCTTCAGCCGCAATGGTAAGCGTGACTGAGACCGTGGAATTCAATGTGGCGATGCGCGGTGGCTAAGACATTACTCTCGGCGATCCGCCGACTATTTCACGATTCAGGTTCCCCTGAATCTACTTTTGATTCTCAGCGAGGCTATGCCGTTTTAACTCTGGCGTTGTTGGGGCTTCTCGCCACGGGAGTTATGTCTGGACCAATTCTGGGTCGAGTTGGTCTCAACACGCTCAGTAACAGTGTTGAGTCGCAGGAGTTCCTGACCACAAGCGGCGCCGCAAGCGGTGCGGAACATGCCCTATGGCGGATCGTGAACGATCCGCTTTTCCTCGACACACTGACTGGGTCACCACCATCCATAACGTATGAACTATCGCTTCCCGGCGGCACAACCACGATTACGGTGGCGGCGTCCTCTAATCCCCCGGTGGATGACGGCATCACCGCTGTGTTCACGGTTGCGCCCAGCATCGTCTCGCCTTTGGCAACCTCAACATTAACGTACTCAATGACGGTGACAAACGCCGACTCCGTGCCCCACGAAATAAACAGAGTTGAGACCAAGAGTTGGTTCTGGAGTCCGGTATACATCACGGATTCCACGTCGGGTTTTACATCAGTTAGCCCAACTCAGGGCGGGTTCTGGCGATGGGACATATCGCCCCCCGCGGTGATTCCCGCGTTTGGCGGTGAAGTCACAATGCAGTACCAGGTAATCGGCAGCGAAGACTGGGGTACTTTCTGGACCACCGGCTCGGCAAGAATCGTGGACGTTGGGACTATCGGCGCTCCCACTACGGCGCGTGTCCGCTTCATGGATCTGAACACGTTGGGCATCGAAACGTCAGTCGCACCAGACGAGGTGTCTGCCGGCCCTACGAATACGTTCGACTTCGCCGTAGACATCACAAACAGCAGCTCAAGTCCGCTCACGATGCGATGGATTCGGCACTATGCAGATGATCAGTTTGCTTACGTTCCCGGAAGCTCTTCTGGCCTGAGCGTAGCCGACCCCGATACCTGGTGGAATCCGATTACCAGTCGGTACACATATGAATGGGCGCTCGGTGGGGCGGCGCTGGCAGCGAGTTCTACCGCTCAGTTGGCGTTCCAGATGGATGCGTCTCTATTACCGGGAATTCACACTACTCGTACCTCCATAAAGGTTGAGGAGGATGAGGGATCGGTCCACAAGTTCTTCGACCTCTCCAGCTTCGAGACCGGAGAGACCGCCCCTATCACCGCCAAACGGGCATTCACTATCTCCGCCGTCCAGGGAGCAGCGTGGGCAGAAATCGAAGCGTTCATGCTCGCGTCCGGCGCGGACATCATCTCCTGGTCTGAAGGCGTGAACTAGCGATGACCACCATGGACAACAACGCTGACTCCCCTGCGGCAGCGACCGGATTACGTCGGATCACCGGGCGCCTATCGTTAGGTGCCGGACTGCCTGCACGCTTTCTCCAGAAGCCCGTGACGATCCTCGCGTTTGGCGTTGTCCTGTTCGGAATCGTAGGGACCCTCTACTTTTTCGCATCGGAGGACCTCAAAGAGGTTGAGGTGATGCTGGAGGAGAACCGTCTGATCCTGGCGCAGGGACGACCAGATTTGAGCAACCTGCAGGCCACACTCGACGGCTGGCAGTGGTCGCGCGATCTGGCGCTCGATAACCGGGTCGAGAAGCGATTCGATTCCGGGCTACTCGATGAGATATTCCAGATTGCTGAAGTTGCAGGGGTGGACATATTTTCGTCAGGCATACGGGAAGAGTCGATTGCTCCAATTCTGGATGCTCAGTACCGCTCAACTCCAATATTCGTTAAGGCACGGGGCGATTTGGGACCAATCGAGTATTTCATGTTCCTGCTTGAATCCGGTGCGCTTGTGACCTCGGAGATAGTCAAAACACTAGTGTCTGAAGACTCCGGTCAGTTCTTGATCGAAGCAGAACTGAACTCACTGAGCGAGTTCGCCTATAACGGTCCTGTGGATGCATCGGATAAATCCACAACCGCCCCCGGCCAGACATCGGCGGCGAAGAAATGAACATTCGCCTATCCAATGCCAACCGAGCACGTATAGGTCGCTTGCGGTCACAGAGATTGCCTCAGCGAATTCTGACTTCTCCGTTTTGGTCAGGGACACGACGCCAGCTAAAGGCAGGTGTGGGAACAGCTCGAATGGGTACATTCCGGATTTCCAGGGGATTCTTGCGGCAGTCTCGACGGATTCTGACTTCCGCTCGGTGGAAGCGAGTCCGATCGCTGGTTCAGACGAGCGCGACTTCAAAACGGTTGAGAACACTGCCGTTTTCTGTGGAATCCCTGAAGCGGAATGCGGGCAACATGGCCGCCGACTCCCGCGGGTCACTGCTCACGATCACGATTGATGACTGGTCGATCAGGGCCGTGCTATTCAGCGGCAGCCGGGTGCGCAACTGGGGCCGCATTGAGCTCGATATGGGAATCGTTGGCGATGGGATGGTGCTGGAACCGGCTCGGTTCAAGGCAGCGCTAAGTGAACTGGTTGACGGCTTCTATCCTGGCTCGACTATCCGGGGCCGAGAGGTCGCCATCGCGATCGGGGGACGAACGCACGTCCACGCGCGATTTACCGTTGAACTGGGTACAGACGACAACCTCGAAGAGGCGGTCGCCGCCGCTGCACTCGAACGGTTCTCGGTCGAGGCCGGTGAACTTGTACTCGACTGGCACGAGCGGCCACCTCAAGTCGAGGACGATGATTCTGATGAGTTCGTAATCGACTACGAGGATGATGATCCGAGCCATGAGATCTACGCAGTCGGCATGTACCGGAACGTTCTAGACGCCGATCTCAAGGCGTTCCGAGATCTGGACTCATGGCCGACGGACGCTCGACCAAGAGCGATGGCGCTGGCCGCCGCCGCCAATGAGGAAGAAGCGATCATTCTCGATCTTGAGCCGTTCAACTTCTCCGTATCGGTGCTGCGGGATGGTTTGCCAGAAGTCGCACGGGATATGTGGATTGATGCAGAGACCCATCTCGATCAACTGGTGCAACTTGCGGCTGAGCAGGTCAAAACCACGGTTGGCTATTTCGACTCGATAAACCCCAACGGCAAGCTGCTGAGCAACGTCCCAATCATCGTTGTCGGAACGCTCACTGATAATGAATCTCTGGTCGCCGGGATCCTGAATCAACTCCCCTACCCTGCCGCTGAGCTGCCTGAACTTCACAGCGCCCCCACGGAATTCAACGCCAGTGAATATGCGCCCAACATCGGCCTAGGGATTCTGTCTGGCCGCAAGGCATGGAAAGGGAGACGGGACGTTGATATCCCGAAGCCCACACGGGAGTTCACTCCCTCTGATTTTCCAATGCGGCCGCGCCCTGTGCGCGCTATCGCAGCGGGTCTGGCGGTCGCAACGCTAATCCTGGGTGCAGGTCTTGGTCTTCAAGAGGTGCAGAACGTTCACGCAGAAACTCAGGAACGATTTGAGTTTGCGAAACGACTTGAACAGCTAGTCAATGAGCGTCGATCTGATTTGAGGCAAGCCGGAATACTTCAAGCCGGGATTGACCAATTCAATTCAGAAGCGGACGCCATATTCGCATCGACCTCAGCTATATCGGGAATCGATCGCGGCTTCTCCGGCGCATTGAGCGAAGTGATCTTGCTGCTGCCACGCGGAGTCATACTCCGCGAGTTCGACGATGACGGCGCTCTGGTCGTCGTGGACGTCGCCGCGTCAAGCACTGCCGGGCTCCTCTCATACGCAGAAGCACTCGAATCATCGCCGGGGTTTGATCGCGTCAGGCTCCGATCACTTTCGCGTGTTGGCGACTCAAGATCACCAACTCCCAGCGCTCCCTCAGGCATTCCTGGCCTATCTGATCTTTCGGGAATCCTGGGTGGCGATTTCGGTGAATTCGGTGCCCCGCCTGAGATACCTCGCGGGGAAGTACTGGCCGACCGATCGTTGGCCAACTTCTTCGTGCTCTCAATCCACTTGAGCAGGAAGCCATGGGCTCCGCTCCCAGTGCCGCCCGTAGAAACGGTAAGCGCTGCGCCGTAGCCGGCGTGCCGTTCGATGCTGCATGACACGCCCACTGTGCATGGCGTTAAACAAGCGGCAGTCTGCGGATTCTTTCGGTCTGGCTGTTAGCTCAGTATGAGATGGTGCTCGGCGAGCGCCGTGCCGGCATGAACTGCCGCTGTGGGTACAACGGCGACGAGACTAATCGCCACGCGACGATAGGCGAGTGCCTCAGTTTCGTCTGGGC
>JABMNO010000017.1 GCA_013204555.1 Chloroflexota bacterium
CGTTGTTGGTGGCGGTCGGGGGTGGCGCGTTGATGGTCGTGGGTCGGGTGATGTCGCGCTTGGGCGCAGCTATCGCAGCCGCCCCTACGGTGGGGTTTTGAAGTGGCTGCGGGATGACGTTGTTGGTGGCGTTCGGGGGCGGCGCTCTGACGGTCGTGGGTCGGGTGATGTCGCGTTTGGGCGCAGCTATCGTAGCCGCCCCTACGGTGGGGTTTTGAAGTGGCTGTGGGATGACGTTGTTGGTGGCGTTCGGGGGCGGCGCGCTGATGGTCGCGGGTCGGGTGATGTCGCGCTTGGGCGCAGCTATCGCAGCCGCCCCTACGGTGAGGTTGTTGAGAGCGGTTGGGTCGTTCTGGGCAACCCCGGTGGGATCGCCGCTACTCGCAGAGAGGCGGTGCCTCAATGGTGTTATGCCAGTCTCCCGTGGGTAAGCTGGAGCTACTCTTCCTCCCAGATTTCGTGGACGCGGTTCAGGTGACGGTCGGCTTCTTCGTCTGAGATGAAGGCCATCAGGAAGCCGTTTTCGACCACTTCCAGGAGATCGTTTTTGGCCCATCCGGTCTCGTGGAGTGAGAGGTACTCGCCAACGAGGTCCTGTCCGAAGAAGGTGGGGTAGTCGGAACTGAGCGTTACGGTCACCCCCGATTCAAACAGATCATGAATGGGATGGTTGGCAAGGGTTGGGTACATTCCCGTTGCCACATTGGCACTTGGGCAGACCTCCAGCGGAATGGCGTCCGCAGCGAGGACATCGATAAGTTCTGGGTCGTCGATGGCACGGATTCCGTGCCCGATCCTGTCCACTCCAAGCTCTTGCACCACATGCCAGATGGAGTCGGCAGCGAGCAATTCGCCAGCATGGATCGTCGTTCTCAACTCGGCACCTTGCGCCAGTTTGAACATTTCAGCGAACAGTCGGGGCGGGAAGTCTCGTTCCCTGCCGCTGAGCGAGATGCCAGCCAGCGTCTCAAACCTGGCGTCGATCAATCGCTCCACAAGCCCCAGAGCGTTCTCGGGACCAATGTCTCTGGTGGGGTCAGCGAGCCAGTTGATCTGCATTGGGGCAGCTTTTGAGATCGCATCCAGCCGCTTGCCGACCTCCAGAATGCTGTTCTCCAATCTGCTGAATCTTTCCAGATCGAATGTCAGTTCGGCATACGCGACGTTCTGGCGCTCCAGGTTTTCGATCGCTCCTGCGGCAACCAGCGCAACGTCATCAAGGTCGCGCACAAACGAGTTCAGTACGCGGACGGTGACTCCAAACTGGTCCATATCTTCAAACTGGAAGAGGTCAGGGGAACGCAACACGTCCAAATCGCCATCGAGCAGCGGCTGCAATGCAGCGTAGCGAGACATGGCTGAACTGTCCCAGCCGTTAACGAGGTCTGGCGACCAGGACCGATGTTTATCCAGTAGTTGGGCAAACACAGCCGCAGTCATGGTACCGGCCAGATGGATGTGTAACTCGGCTTTTGGAACTCGGACGATCAGGTCTTCAACGCTGCCGGGCTCGAAATTCATGTCAGGTGCATCGTGGACAGCATCACTCCCTGAAGCCACAGACGAAGATGATGTGCGAACGATTTCAGGGAGCGCTGTGGAATCGCCTCGCTCAGATTCGACATATGCCTGAACCTCATCGAGAAGTCCGTCGATTGTCTCTTCGTCAGCGAAAGCCGCGGCGAATCCGTTTTCGACTAACTCCAACAACTCCTCTTCGGTCCATCCCATACGGTGAAGCTTCTCGTACTCCTCGTTCAGGTTCGAGCCAAAGAACGCCGGGTCGTCGGAGTTGAGCGTTACCGGAACCCCGGCCTCATAAAGCTCACGTATCGGGTGGTGTTCCAGGTCCCTGAAGATGCCTGTGACAATGTTGGAAGTGGGGCAGACCTCAAGCGTAATGCCTTCTTCAGCCAGATAACCGACAAGCTGCGGGTCTTCGATCGACCGCACGCCGTGGCCGATGCGCTCCACGTTTAGATCGTTGATAGCGCTCCAGACACTGTGTGCTCCATCGGCCTCACCTGCGTGACATGAGAGTCGTAGTCCACCTTCAGCCGCCAGCCGGAACGCCTCGGCATGTTCAGCGTGCGGGAACTGTTTCTCCGGGCCGCCCATCGTCACGCCAACAAGTGATTTACTGTCGGCTATAACGAGCTCTCTAACGACTCGACTCGACTCCTCCGCGCCCAGAAAACGGGGCAGACCGGCAATCCAGCGGACCTCAATTGGTGCGTTCTTAGATATGTCGTCCATGACGGGGCCGAGATCGCCTGCTGAATATTTGATCACCTTGTGTCCGCCCAGGGTTATATCGAATTCAACGTACCGGACGTTCTGTGCAACCAGATCATCGATAGCTGCGTGGGCGAGTAAAGCGATGTCTTCAGCGTCACGAACATAGCAAGTAGTCAGGCCGTAGACATCCAAAAATCCATCGAAATCTGTGAAGTCGAGAAACTCTTCGAAAGTGGTGGCGCCACTGCCGGTTCGCAAGAAATTCTCCAGCACGGGATGTTTGCTAATGCTTGAGTAGCGCACGGAGTCCAGGTACGGCTCTTCGCCCTTTGAACGATATTTCTCGTAGAGGGGGAAGAACGCCTCAGTGCTCAAAGTGCCGCCGAGGTGCAGGTGAAGCTCAGCCTTCGGTATGGACCGGAGTAACTCGACGGTGTCTTTCAACTGATTGTTCCCTGCGATGTTGCTGGTGGTGGTAGGTTGAACCCTGAATGATTCTATTGGTCATTGCCCGTCAGCGTTTTCTATTAACGCCCATTAGCGAAAGAGTTCGATAGTCCACATGCCTGCGAGTCAGATTACGCACCTTGAATGCAGCAATTGCGGTGAAGATTTTGACCATCATGATGCACACCGAACGTGCCCATCATGCGGCAAGGTCCTATTCGCAAGATACGACCTTGATAGAGCCGCTGCGACTCTGACGAGGAAATCGCTCACCGGACGAAGACCTGATATGTGGCGCTACCGCGAGATTATGCCCGTAATTGATGACGCCAACATCATCACGCTTGGTGAAGGATATACGCCGATACTTCATGCGCCACGGCTCGGTGGCACGATCGGTCTGAAGAATCTGCTCATCAAGGATGAGGGACTTAACCCCACAGGCTCGTTTAAAGCACGCGGTCTGTCCGCCGCCGTATCTAAAGCCAAGGAGCTTGGGAAAACCGCTCTTACCATGCCATCCGCCGGTAACGCGGCCGGAGCGATGTCCGCCTACGCCGCTGTAGCCGGGATGGAGGCTAACGTCTTCATGCCCGCCGACGCGCCGTCAGCCAACAAGAACGAGTGCATCGCATACGGAGCGCGGTTGGTACTCGTTGATGGCTTCATAACGGATGCGGGCGCGCTGAGCGCCAAAGCAGCAGAGGAACGGGACCTATTCGATGTTTCAACGCTGCGCGAGCCGTATCGCGCCGAAGGCAAGAAGACGATGGGGCTGGAGATAGCGGAACAACTTGATTGGACCGTGCCGGACGTGATCTTGTACCCCACTGGTGGGGGCACGGGCATCGTTGGAATCTGGAAGGCGCTGGATGAGTTGGAGCGCATGGGCCTCATGGGATCCGAGCGGCCAAGAATGGTGTCGGTGCAGGCGGAGGGATGCTCACCAATCGTGAACGCGTTCGAAGCGGGCGCCGATCACGCTGAACCCATTAAGAATCCCCACACGCTGGCTGCAGGAATGAGAGTTCCGGCTGCGATAGGTGACTATCTGATATTGCAGGCCGTACGGGAGAGTGGCGGCACTGCAATCCGTGTCTCCGATGACGAGATTCTGGAGGGTACCGCTGAGATGGCCCGGCTGGAGGGAATATTTCCGGCACCCGAGGGCGGCGCAATCTGGGCGGCAACGAAGAAGCTGGTGGATCAGGGAACGATTGGGCGTGATGAGCGCGTGTTACTGATTAATACGGGTTCCGCGCTGAAGTACATGGACGTGCTTGGCCCGTTATTTGAGGTCAATGCCTGACGGGTAGGCGTCGGCTAAACTGCGGATCTTCGGCTTCGCGGACTCAACGCAGGCGAAAGGGTTCTGTGTGATTCGCAGGCAGGCTCAACGAGGCACATACGGTCATCCACCGCTCCAGATTCTTCGACTTCGCTGAGCCTGCGCTCAGAATGACATTGCGGCTGCGGCTGCGGCTGCGGCTGAGCGAAGACGGAACCCGGGCTCCGCGCTACTACACCCTGTGGGAGATCTGACCTTCTTCATGTGGGTACTTCCGCTCGTACTCGGCCCGGAGCATTCCCATGATCACAGAGTCGAAGCGCGCGCCCTTATGAGGTCGGCTCTTCCTTAGTGTGCCTTCGTGGACAAAACCTACATGCTCGAACATCTCGCGAGCATGTAGGTTGTATTCGGGAACGTCCACCCACGCCCGATAGAGATCCAACTTATTGAAAATGTGGTTCAGCAGCGCAAGCGTGGTTGCGGTACCGAATCCACTGTGCCAGAGGTCTTTTCTGCCGATAAGAATTGAGAGCTGAGCGTCACCGAGCGGCTCATCGATAGCCAACTGAGCCTCGCCTACATGCTCATTGGAAGAGGAGTAGACGGAGAAGATGTCACGGTGCGGTTCGTGATGGGGGTCGTGGAAGACTTCATCCCACTCGGCTTCAGTGGCGTTGACCATCTTGGCTGGCTCATATCCCAGATGCGCTGGCTCCCCGTAGGTGTAACGGCCAAACCAGTTTTCCTGAACTTCCGTGTCTTCAAGCCAATCGGCGACTTTTGCAACGTCATCTCGGGTTACCGCTCGGAGTTCAATATTTGGCAGCATCTAACACCTCACCGTGATGGAGTTTTGGTCCCAGAACTGTCGACAGCCACCCGCATAGTGGCCTGATGAAGTCGGCAATTCGAGTCTGTGGGACGTTTTGAGTATAGGGGAGTGGATTTAGAGCAACAACGTGACTTCGTCAACCCAGTCATTCGCAGTTGGATTTTGACCGACCCGGAAAGCTCTGGTAGCGTCACAGCGACACGTTATGTTTATGTGAGTGAAGGAGGCTAGTTTGGCAGAAGGAAAAGTACAGGCGGAAATCGTCTACTGCGTGCCGTGAGGCTACCACAACGTGGCTAGCTGGATGCTATCCGAATTGTTCGCGGCCGGCGGTGGTGATGTGAACGTAACCGTAAGAGGCGGCGGTGGTGGTGTTTTTCAAGTGAATCTGGACGGTATAACTGTCTTTGATAAGTCCGAGCCGTCTGAGAATGGGCGCACCCCTGATCTGGTGCGGGCCAAAGAGATTAAAGCTCAACTCAGAAACATGATTCAGGACAAGATCTCTGCGCCAGTGGGGGACTAATAGCGGAAGGGTATTCCGCACCTCACCTGATTGAAGTGCGCACCAATTGCGGTGCGCACTTTGCGTTTAATCACTCACTGGCGGTCGGTACCCCATACAATCGGTCATAGCGAACGCTGGTCGACGCCGTCAATCAGAAGACCAATCTCCCCATACAAGGATCTAAAGATGAAAGCAGCAGTTCTTTACGAAGCAAACACCCCCCTTGTAATTGAAGAGCTTGATCTGGATGAGCCGGGATTTGGAGAGGTCCGAGTTCGTATCGGTTCAGCCGGAATCTGCGCGAGTGATCACCACATCATGACTGGCTCAGCCGCATTTCCTATGCCGATAGTGCTTGGTCATGAGGGCGCTGGTACCGTTGAAGAAGTTGGTCCGGGTGTAACGAGGGTGAAGCCGGGCGACCGATGTGTTCTCTCATTCATCTCCCCGTGCGGTCACTGCACGCCCTGCAACACCGGGCAGCCTCAACTTTGCGACACACACCGCCAGGTCAACTCGCTCATGTTTGATGGCACAGCACGTCTCCACAAGGGTGGCACCGATATTTTCCAGATGCAAAAAGTGGGCGTATTTGGCGAGCATGCCGTGGTGCCAGAAGCGGCGTGTAGCCCGATGCCAGACGATGTTCCAATGGAAGTTGCAGCACTGATTGGCTGCTCAGTCACCACGGGAGTTGGCGGCGTTATCAACCAGCCCAACATCCAGACCGGTGGCACCGTGGTGGTGATTGGACTCGGTGGCGTGGGGCTCAACGCACTGCAGGGCGCCAAGCTCATGAACTCTCGCCAGGTGATTGCAGTAGATATCCACGATCACAAGCTGGAGTTTGCATACAGATTTGGAGCGACTCACGTCGTGAACTCGAGGTCGGAAGACGCCGTTCAGAAGATCATGGAACTCACCGGCGGGGAGGGAGTCGATTTCGCGTTCGATACATTCGGATCCCAGGTCACTAGCGGTCAGGCGATCAACGCCGTGAAAAAAGGCGGTACCGCGGTCATTATTGGTCTCGCTCCAACAGGGGAAACCGTACCGCTCAATCTGGTGGACCTTGTGCGCCTGCAGAAAACAGTTGTGGGAAGCTACTACGGCTCAGCGAGTCCGCATGAGACTTTCAACAAGCTCATCACCTTTTACCAGCAGGGAAAGATTGACATTGATGGGCTCATCACCCGTCGATACGAACTGGAGCAGATTAACGAGGCATTTCATGCTCTGGAGCGCGGAGAAGACGGCCGAGGGGTGATAGTTTTCAACTGATCGGAGGCCGCAGAAGTAGTGGGAAAAATCAACAGCTTTTCGCGATTGTGGAATATTTCACTTGTGACTGATTTCGCCCGATGATAAGGTCCATTTCAGCCTTGAAATCACGTTGTGGAGCACCATGGTAGAGGACTATTTCCGGCAGTACGGGCTGATCACAGTATTCGCGGCGATCGCGATGGTTGTTCCAATTAGCATGTTGCTAATGTCATGGATGGCAACAAAGATCAAGGTTCGTCCGCGACGACCGACCCCGGTAAAGCTCGAAACTTACGAGTGCGGATACGGACCGGTGGGTGGGCAGTGGACGTTTAACGCCCGGTATTACACCTTCGCCTTGCTATTTGTCATATTCGATGTCGAGACGGTCTTCCTCTATCCCTGGGCGAGTGAATTTGGGGTGTTGTCTGCCCAATTCGGTGTATTCGCGTTGCTGGAGGTCGCCGTGTTCGGCGTCATACTGGGTATTGGCTGGGGCTATGCATGGCGCAAGCGCGCTCTTGAGTGGAGGTAGCTGATGTCCCCTGCCGGTACAGGCCCGATGCAGATACCAATAGTCCCACTTCCCACCGAAGCGCTCTGGGATAGGACGCTTGAGATGGATCGCCAGGAAGGCGATATCGTCACTAATATGAAGGCAACCCGGCTGTCTCCCTACCCGGATCCGGTACTAGAAGTCCCAGACGATTTAAGGCGGAACCTGCTAGTCACCTCTCTGGATACGCTGCTCAACTGGGGCCGCAAATCATCAGTGTTTCCGATGTCATTTGGACTGGCTTGCTGCTCGTTTGAGATGATCGGCTCGGCGCTTGCCCGCTTTGATATTTCACGATTTGGCATGGAAGCGTTCCGAGCAAGTCCCCGTCAGGCAGATCTGATGATTGTTGCCGGCACTGTGACGTGGAAGATGGCGCCCGTGCTTCGTCGGCTTTATGACCAGATGGCTGAGCCGAAGTGGGTCATCTCTATGGGTGTGTGTGCAACGTCTGGCGGTCCTTATTTTGAGTCTTACTCAGTGGTGCCGGGAGTCAACAGGATTGTTCCTGTTGACGTCTACGTTCCAGGCTGTCCGCCACGGCCAGATGCGCTGCTGTACGGCATCATGCAGTTGCATGAAAAGATCAAGCGGTACTCGCTGAACGGGACGGTGGCAGGCCAGGAATGAGTGTGGCCATGAGTGGCGCTGAACTCGCCGAGGCGATCAGAGAGATCGACTCTGACGCTGTTACGGATCATTCCGATGATGCGGTCTGGGTCACGCCTTCAAGCTGGCCTGACGTAGCTGAGAAACTTCGAGATTTGGAAGCACTCAGATTCGAGATGCTTACGCTGCTTACTACCGTTGACTATGTCGATCACTTTGAGGTGGTTTACCACCTGGTGTCGCTGTCTCGAAACCGCACAGGAGTAGTGAAGATTCGATGTGGTGAGGGCCGGGTTTCACCGTCGGTGCCAACCGCGATCAACGTCTGGCGCGGAGCCGACCTGCAAGAACGTGAAGCGTACGATCTAATGGGCGTTAATTTCGATGGTCATCCGAACATGAAGCGTTTGATGCTGTGGGAAGGCTTTGAAGGCCATCCGCTGCGGAAGGACTACCTCAGGTAGGGCGATAGCAATACACAGATGACGCTTAATTCTGAATCCGTAATCGTAAACGTAGGACCGCAACATCCGTCGACTCACGGCGTGATGCGTTTGCGCGTTGCTTTCGATGGCGAACTTGTCACGGACGCGGAGATGGTCATTGGATACCTGCACCGCGGCAGTGAGAAGCTGGCGGAAGAGCGGACGTTCACTCAGGTGGTCACGCTGACCGACCGCATGGACTACGTGGCGTCGATGACGAATAACCAGGCCTATATTCTGGCGGTGGAGAAGCTGGCCGGTATTGAGCCAACTCCACGTGGCGTCTGGTTGCGGATGATCTCAGCAGAGCTGCAACGAATTGTGAGCCACCTGGTGGCGGTTGGATTCCTTTTGCAGGATCTGGGCGCCATGGGCACGCCGCTCATGTACACAATGCGCGAACGAGAAGATGTACTGGATCTCTTTGAACTTCTGTGTGGCGCAAGGATTACCAACAGCTACCACCGGCCAAGCGGCGTCTTCCAGGACGCTCCCGATGAATTCTGGCCGCGACTTGAGCTATTCATGGCCAACATGCCAGGAAGAATTGACGAGTACGAGCAGCTGATCTCAGGCAACGAGATCATTCTCTCCCGCATGCGTGGTGTTGGAGTTATTCAGCCGGACATGATGATTAACGCGTCGATCACCGGCCCAATGCTGCGAGCGGGCGGCGTTGATTGGGATCTCCGTCATCGCCAGCCATATGAGTATTACGATCGCGTCCAGTTCGATCGTCCGATCATGGACGAAAGCGACAACTATTCCCGGTACCTGGTTCGTGTGTACGAGATGCGAGAGTCGCTCAAGATTTTGCGTCAGTGCATCGACCAGATTGAGCCGGGGCCGGCTCGTGACGCCGATGTTCCGTTCGTTATCCGACCACCAGAGGGTGACGCGTACGTGCCAATCGAAGGACCAAAGGGAGAACTTGGTTTCTACCTGGTCAGCGATGGTGGGATATCCCCCTACCGCTGCAAAGTGCGCCCTCCATCACTAATAAACTTGACGCTGCTTCGGGAGATGGTCATCGGGCTGCCGATGGCCGCTATGATCGTTACGTTCGGCACGGTCGATATCAATATGGGGGAGGTAGACCGCTAGTTGGGTCCTAACTTCCTCGACAACGCATTCTTTCGGAATATCTACTGCAACCTGTCAGAAAGTGACGACGTCCGTTGCTCAGGGGGCGGCTGGTTAGGTGATGGGCTACTTCCGGGTGGTTTTGAGTGGCTTGCATTCCTGATTACGGCAATCTTGATGGCAGCGATTCTCATCACTCTCGTCCTGAATGCGTCGCTTGTTTTCATATGGGCTGAGAGACGGCTTTTGGGGCGATTCCAAAGCAGGATTGGTCCCAACCGCTGGGGACCGTACGGATCGCTAACACCCATAGCTGATGCGGTGAAGACTCTGTTCAAGGAAGACATCGTTCCTGCCGCCGCGGACCGTTGGGTTTTCAACGCCGCTCCGGTGATCATGATGGTGCCATCGTTGATGGTGCTGGCCGTAATTCCCTGGGGGACGGGCACATTCCTTGCCGACCTCAACGTTGGCATATTGTTCATCATCGCGATTACATCGTTATCGACGTTCGCTATCGTGATGGCCGGTTGGGGATCGCAGAACCGCTACGCCATGTTTGGTGCGATGCGAGCGGTCGCGTTGCTTATCAGTTATGAAATCCCCATGGCGATATCATTGCTTGGCGTTCTGATGATCGCTGGATCGCTTTCGCTCGTGAGCGTTGTCGAGGCGCAAAACGTGCCGTTTATTCTTGTTCAACCGCTAGGATTCCTCGTCTTCTTCATCGCATCGGTGGCCGAGATCAATAGGGCCCCGTTCGACGTGGCTGAGGCCGAATCTGAGCTTGGGTCGGGATATCACACCGACTATTCCGGCATGAAGTTCGGCCTGTTCATCAATGCCGAGTTCACGGCCACGATCTTGAGTTCAGCCGTGATTGTTGCCGTGTTCCTGGCAGGCGGGCGCGGATGGGGCTTCCTCCCGTCTCAGGCGTGGTTCATTCTCAAAATGGTGCCGGTGCTGTTCTTCATCGTATGGACCCGCGCCAGCTGGCCTCGTTTGCGAATCGATCAAATTCTTTCGCTGGCATGGAAAGGTCTCATCATTCTGGCGTTCATCAACGTTGCGGTCAGCGCAATCCTGTCCTTCATCTGGCCCGCCCCTTCCACGTCTGAGTTGTGGCTCATGGCAGCAATCAACTTTGGGGTGTTAATTGTTTCGGTCTTTGCCATCAGTTCCTGGTTTGGTTCGGGGCCTGTATCCACGCCAAGGATGAGCCATGATGAGGCGTTGCCTCGTCCCCGGCCAGCCGGCCTGAGCGCGGGAGGTGACTCTTGATCGGTATGGGGCTGATGAGAGGCCTTGCAGTCACGATGAAGACTGCGATCCGAGGTCCAGTGACCGTGCAGTATCCAGACCGACGCGTCGGATTGCTGGGCGCCGCCAGAGAGGCGGATCTATCTTTCTTTCGGTTCCTGGTTAGGCGGCCCAAGGATGCAGTGAAAGCGGTCGCCGGGTTTGCCACTGTTGAAGCCAAAATCGTTCAGGGAACCAGGTTTCGAGGCCAGGACTTCAACTGGTATGAAGAACGATGCACCGGATGCGCAAGTTGCGCGAAGTTCTGTCCGCTTGGAATTATTAAAATCGAAACCAGCCCTTCCGGCAAACTCCAGCAGGAAGGTGAAGTCTTCAACATTGATGTTTTCGACATCGATATCGGACGCTGCATGTTCTGCGGTATCTGCGTTGAGGTTTGCCCGTACGATGCGCTTCACATGGGTAGTGGATTTGAGCGCGGCCAGTACGAGCGCAAAAATCTTGTGATTACGGTTGAGGAGTTGAAGGCCAAGAAAAAGACGCCAAGCACATGGTTCCGACCCCAGCAAGAGGCTGCCGGCTACAACCCTCATAGCGGGGAAGATCGGCCATGGACTGAGGCTGGAAGGCACGAGCAGCCGGGCGACAAGAAACTCACCGAGCGCTGGGTTGACGAACGATGAATGGCGTAGAGGGATCAAGCGTCACAGACGTCGCGTTCTGGGTGGTCTCAGCTATCGCTATCGCTGCCTCGATCATGGTCGTCACTCTGCGTGATATTTTTCGTGCTGCATTATTTCTCGCGCTGTCGTTCCTGGCCGTGGCCGGTTTATACATACTTCTTCGGGCGGAGTTCCTCGCAGTCGTTCAGATACTGGTCTACGTGGGTGCGATCTCAATCCTGATTGTTTTCGCGATAGTCCTTGTTCGGGACATGCCGGGTGGCGGGAAAGATAACCACCTGAAGGTTGTTGCGGCCACAGTTGCGGCGCTCCTGGGTGCTCTGGCTATCTTCGTTTCGTACAACTCTGATTTCACAAACCTGGATGCACTTGAATCCTCCAACGCTGATGTTGCGGCAGCTCTGACCGGGACCTATGACCTGGACGCAAGTAATGCGGTGGGCGATGAGTACGAAGACCAGATCGCGGTCGCACCGCCGGAAGGTGCGGAAGGAACCGAGATTGGAATATTCTCCAACAGTACTGGTTCTATAGGCGGTTTATTTATTCGAGACTTTGTCCTGCCGTTTGAGGCCGTCTCTGTGTTGTTGCTTGCCGCTATGATTGGTGCGCTTGCCTTGCTGAGACAGCGAGGGGAGGAGTCATGACGCTGGAGAACGTCCTCCTGGTCAGCTCTGTTCTTTTCGCGATTGGCCTCTATGGAGCGCTCGCCAAGAGCAACGCGATCATGATTCTGATGTCCATTGAGATTATGTTCAACGCCGTCAATATTGCAGCCATCGCATTTTCGCGATTCACTGTTCCCGCCGGGCTCACGGACACACCCATCACCGTCACACAGCAGGCGGTGCAGAGGGCGTTGACCGGACAGATGCTGTCAGTGTTCGTCATCACCGCAGCAGCAGCCGAAGTGGCGCTGGGATTGGCGCTCGTGATCGTCGTCTACAGGCAGCGGGGCACCGTTGATGTCACAGATCTGACGGAGATGAGCGGCTGATGGCCTCATTACAGATCTCCCGCCACCACGCACCCACGGAGCACGGCCATGTGGGCTGATTACAAGAAGGCGCCAAACCTTCAGGTTGCCGAAATGTGGAAAAACCTCCTGGAAGCTGAGGGGCTGCCAACGAAGATCATTCCGGAGACGGACATCCTGGATTGGGCGGAGCGCGTCCCATTCAGGATCCTGGTGCCGGTAGGCCGCGAACACGTGGCAGATGAGATCTTGAGGAAACTGTAAGTGATCAACGAAGCAGGCTCCTGGCTCATCATCGGCTTCCCGCTGGCATCATTTGTGATCATTGGTGCAGTGATACGGCCGTTCTTTAACAGATACGCGATCGTCGCCGGATACCTGACGATTCTGGCGGTCGCAATATCGCTCGGGCTTTCGATATTCGCCTTCATATCAGTGGCGGATGCAGGCGGAAATATTCCGTTCGAGTCGCGAGAGTGGCTCTCGTTCCCGGGGCTCGTGATTCCGTTCGGAATAATGATGGACTCACTTACTGTCCTGATGCTCATCACGGTTGCTGGAGTGAGCCTACTCGTGCAGGTCTACGGGCTTGGCTACATGAAGGGCGACAAAGGCTACGCAAAGTACTTTGCCTTCATGTCTCTGTTCACCGCCTCAATGCTGGGATTGGTGCTCAGCCGTGGCGTAATCCAGCTTTACGCCTTCTGGGAGCTTGTGGGGCTCTCGTCCTACCTGCTAATTGGATTCTGGTACACCCGGCCCGCCGCTGCGGCTGCCGCAAAGAAGGCCTTCCTCATGACGAGGCTTGGCGACTTCGCGTTCCTTCTGGCGATTCTTTATATCTTCACCCTGGGCGATGATCTTCTCGATATCCCTCACTTGTACGAGGCCGCTCAGATCGGCGCAATTGGCGCGACAGCGGCCACATGGGCCGCCCTTGGCATTTTTGCCGGCGCGGTTGGCAAGTCAGCACAGTTCCCGCTTAACACGTGGCTGCCGGATGCCATGGAAGGGCCAACGCCAGTTAGCGCACTGGTTCACTCGGCCACGATGGTTGCTGCTGGCGTCTTCCTGGTGGGTCGATTCTTCCCGCTGTTTGAGCTAAGCAATGAGGCAATGAACACCGTGGCCCTGGTGGGTGGATTCACAGCGGTGTTCGCTGCGTCCATGGGACTGGTGGCGAACGATATCAAGCGTGTTTTCGCGTTCTCCACCATCAGCCAGCTGGGATACATGTTTTTCGCGATTGGAATTGGTGCTTACGTTGCCGCCTTCTTCCACCTGTTTGTCCACGCATGGTTCAAGACGCTTCTCTTCATGAGCGCCGGCTCGGTGAACCATGCCAGTGGCACGTTCGATATGCGGTACATGGGTGGACTCCGCAAAGTGATGCCGTTCACGTACGCCACAACGGTTATCGGCGGCCTGAGCCTTGCCGGAATATTCCCGTTCGCAGGTTTCTGGAGCAAGGATGAGATTTTTGCCCACGCGGCCGAGGTCGATAGCCCCGTGGGTTGGATCGTCCTGATTCTTGGTTTGACCGCAGCGTTTATGACGGCGTTCTACATGTTCCGTGTCATCTTCATGACCTATCACGGTAAATTCCGCGGTGGCGTCGACAAAGAAAACGAAGATCTTCGAGCCGCTGGCGAGGAGATTGATGAGGCACACGCGACCGCTCGAGTCCACCTGGCCGAATCACCGTGGACGATGGTGATGCCGTTGTTGATCCTTGCGGTGGCCGCTGTGCTGGCCGGGTATCTCACGAACCCCACGGCGGGATACGGAATCGTTGATCAGCACTCCTTCGGCGAATTCATGACTGAGAACCACCAGGTTTTTGAAACACATGAGGCCGCCGTACACGCTGGAGCGGAACCCAAGTTCAACTACGGAATCGCTTTCTTGAGCACGCTGGTAGCGCTGAGCGGGATTGCGCTGGCGTACGC
Organism: Chloroflexota bacterium; assembly: GCA_013204555.1. Lineage (GTDB taxonomy): Bacteria > Chloroflexota > Dehalococcoidia > Lucifugimonadales > Lucifugimonadaceae > UBA1151. The sequence continues at coordinate 14,181 of JABMNO010000017.1, forward strand.
GATGTACCAGGCGAAGTTGATCTCCCCGGCAAATCTCACTGCGCGGTTCAAACCTGTGCACCGGATTCTGATCAACAAGTACTACATGGACGAGTTGTACGAAGACATCATTGTCCGAAATATTTTCTACAACCGGTTCGCGAAGCGTCTGGCGTCGTTTGACATAACCATTTTGGATGGCGTCAACGTACAACTCGCTTCATGGACCCGGCGGTTCAGCGGTGTGCTGGGCTTCATACAGGATGGCCAACTTCAGACCTATGGAGCGGTGGCTTCGGCGGGCGCTGTGGTGGCTATCGTTATTTTCCTGTTCTGGGCTTAACTGATGGCACGGAGTCAACAATTGGCAAGTGATGAAAACGTCGTGAATGGAGCGGAGTACTAGATGTTCTCCGGTTATCTCACGATTGCCGTTTTCTTGCCTATCGCGACGGCGTTGCTCATCGCGCTTATGCCACGACGCGACCAGTGGATTCGATGGACCGCTATCGGTGCCACGGTGGTGGAGTTGGTCCTCACCATCACAATCTTCATCCGGTACGAGATAGATAAGGGCGGCGTACAGTTCGTCGACCTGTTCGGCAATTGGATTCCGATTGAAGGCTTCGACGCTCGGTACCTGCTTGGTGTGGATGGTCTGAGCGCACCACTGGTGCTGTTGACGGGAATCCTGGGCGCGGCAGCCGCGTTCGCATCGTGGCGAATCAAGCACCGTGTTCGTGAGTACTTCATCTGGCTTTTGATTCTTCAATCGTCCGTAATGGGCGTATTCGTATCGCTCGATCTTCTGCTGTTCTTCATCTTCTGGGAGATCGAACTCATACCGATGTTCATGTTGATCTCCGGGTGGGGTACTGGCCGTCCCCGTTACTCAGCCATGAAGTTCGTGATATTTACTCTGGCTGGCAGCGCGTTCATGCTCGTTGCAATCCTGGCCCTGTTCATGTCCGGTCAGATTGGAACATTCGCGATGGTTTCGATTCCTGAAGAAGGAATCGTTGGCATCCCGGAGAAGATGGCGCTGGCTACCGGCCTGATCGCTCCTACGGCCCTGATATTCGCGTTCTTCTTGATCGCCTTTGCGGTCAAACTCCCAGTGTGGCCAGTACATAGCTGGTTGCCAGACGCCCACACAGACGCTCCTACCGCTGTCTCAGTGATGCTGGCCGGAGTCCTGTTGAAGATGGGTGGCTACGGCCTTATCCGAATCTCAGCGGGCTTCTTCATGGAGAGCCCTGATTTTCAGATTCGAGACGCTGGATGGATTCTCGCGATTGGAGCGGCGATCTCGATCGTCTATGGCGCGGTGTTAACGCTTCGCCAAACCGATCTAAAACGGCTTATCGCGTACTCTTCAGTAAGCCATATGGGTTTCGTCATGCTTGGCGTGGCCGCTGTTTCAGCCACGGGAAGCAAGACTGCCAGCGGTGGGCTCAACGGTGCGGCGCTCCAGATGTTCACGCATGGAACCATCACGGGTCTTCTCTTCCTTCTGGTGGGTATGACATACGAGCGAGCGCACACCCGCCATATACCGGACATGGGTGGATTAGCTCCCAAAATGCCTCTGATAGCGACCGCATTCCTGGTGGCCGGACTCGCGTCGCTTGGTCTGCCGGGACTGAGCGGATTCGCCGCTGAGATCACGGTATTCCTTGGCACATGGGATGTGTGGCCAATTGCAACCGGAATCTCCGCTTTTGGCGTGGTGCTGGCGGCGGCATACATCCTCTGGATGGTGCAGCGAGTCTTCTTCGGCCCACGCCCCGAGCGCTTTGATGATGCTGAAGACGCGACGATAGTCGATCTCATTCCAGTGGTCGGACTTATTGCGCCAATCGTGATAGTTGGCATCTGGCCTGCAGTCATCACGGATACGTTCGAAATCGGTATCAAAGCGACGTTGGGCTTATGAATTCCCACGATATCTATCTGATTTCTCCCCAGATCGCGATGGCGGTGCTGGCCGGGTTGATCGTTGTGATCGATCTTGTGGTCAGCGATAAGCGTCTGGTTTCTGCTGCCGCAATTCTTGGGCTCGCCGCTCCGCTCCTCTTCACGCTGATCCTGTGGTTCGATGCACCGGACGATAACGTTGGACTGTTCGGCGCATTCGTTGTCGACAAGTTCGCTCTCTTCTTCCAGATACTGTTCGTGGGTGTCGCAGCGATGGTTTTTCTGGCGTCCACCAAGTACCAGGAGCGGTTCGAGGGCTTCCGAGGCGAGTTCGTGGCTTTGATGCTCTTCTCGCTCACCGGAATGATGTTGCTGGCATCGGCACGAGAGTTGATCACGATGTATGTGGCGCTGGAGTTGACGTCACTTCCGGCCGCCGCACTCGTAGCATGGCTTCGGGACGACCGATCGTCTGAGGCTGGCCTGAAGTTCCTGTTGATGAGCGCACTGAGTTCGGCGCTGCTGCTATTCGGCGTCGTATTCATCTATGGATTCACCGGTTCCACATTCTTCTCTGAGATCGTCACTCGAATTGCCGATATGCAGGCAACCGGCGTACTGAGCGCTGATGAGCCGTTCGGTTCCTACGCCCTGATGTTTGGGGTCGTGCTCCTGATGCTTGGTCTGGCTTTCAAGTTGTCATCAGTGCCCAGCCAGATGTGGGTACCGGATGTTTACGAGGGCAGCCCAACACCTGTTGCAGCGTTCCTTTCGGTGGCCAGCAAGGCAGCGGGATTCGCCATCGTGCTTCGCCTGATCTATGCCGCGCTTCCGGACCCACAGGTAAGCATGGATACGGGAAACCTGTTCGCTGTTCTTGCCGCAGTGTCAATGACGGTAGGGAACATCGCTGCGATACGGCAGACGAATATCAAGCGACTGATGGGCTACAGCACAATCGCTCAGGCTGGCTACATCATGGTTGGTGTTGCGGCGGTGGCTGCAAGCGCTGAGGGCGGCGGAAGCTCAAGCGGTGGGCCACAGGGCGTGCTCTTCTATTTGATGGGCTATGGCTTCACAAACCTCGCTGTGTTCTTTGCCATAATCGCCATCACCAATAGAACCGGCAATGACATGATCTCGTCCTTCGCCGGGATGGCGAAGCGTTCTCCGCTGTTTGCGGGCTTGCTGACAATTGGCCTGCTATCGCTTCTCGGTTTTCCACCCACGGTGGGTTTCATGGGTAAGGCGTTTATATTCAGTTCAGCCGTCAACTCAGGTCTGCTATGGCTTGCAGTGGTCGGCATGGTCAACAGTGCTGCGTCTGCCTTCTACTACCTGCGCATCGTCCGAACCATGTACCTTGATGATGCTGACGACGACAAGAAGATAGGCGGAGATATTCCGCTCACTCTGGCCACCGGATTGACTGCTACCGGAGTAGTAGTACTTGGGGTGGCGCCCTGGTTCCTGCTGAAGTTCGCAGAGATAGCGGTCGAAGGCCTGGCGATCAGGTAGTTGCGTGGGCGCGTAAGAAGGTAGCCACAAGGGCTACCCCTACGTGGGTGGCGGGTCCTGGAGTCCGAAGGTGAGTGAAACGGTTCGAATGCGCACAGGGATCATCCACCACGATTTCGTGGGAGAGGCAAGGGGACTCGCTCAGGCTCTGACCGAGCGTTACTCCAGTCGCAGCGAATGGTGGACCTGTTCGGTCGCTGAGTCATCTGGTCTGGGCGAGATGGTGGTCGAAACCGATCTCGTTATTGCGATTGGTGGAGACGGCACCATTCTCCGCAGCGCGCACGTGGCCGCTCCCCTTGGTATCCCAATACTGGGCGTGAATATGGGCCGTGTTGGGTTCATGTCCGAAATCGAGGCCGAAGACGCGCTTGATGGTCTCGACTGGTATCTGGACGGGAACGCTCGGCCGGAGTTGCGCACAATGATTAAGGCGCAGATCGGTGACGACGCAACTCCTCATCACGCCCTTAACGATGTCGTTCTTGGCAGGGGGCGCGAGATTCGTCTCGTGGACATCGCACTTTCAATCGATGAGGTGCCAGTGACCACATATCGAGCCGACGCGCTGGTGATCGCCACCGCGTCTGGATCAACTGGCTACTCACTGGCGTTGGGTGGACCGGTCATGGAGCCGGAGGAACAATCATTCCTGGTGAAACCCGTCGCATCGCACATGAGTCTCCAGGGTGGCCTGCTTATTAAGCCTGGCTCAGTGGTCGAAATGACCCTTAGGACGGATACAGATGCACTGTGCAGCGTCGATGGTTTCTACGAAGCGCCCGTCACCTCCGGCCAAAAAGTTCGTGTGGAGGTGAGTGAACATAGCGCCACCTTCCTGCGGAGAGATCCGCCCAACGCCTTTTACGATTCATTGACCCGACGACTGGGCATGCGGCAGGGATCCATGCAACGAACGTCGATGGATGGCGATGATTAGTGCGAAACCATCTGTTCACATCTGGCCAACCGATTGAGTGAAGTCAATATCCTGAATAGTCGTCGCGTATTCGAGGGCAGCGTAATTAGCGTGCGCGTTGATGAGATTCAGCTTGATGATGGACCTTCTTTTGAAAAGGAGACAGTCGAGCACCGGGAGTCGATCGTGGTTGTGCCCGTGACCGAAGATGGTCACGTACTCCTGGTGAGCCAGACCCGCGTCGCAACGGGAGGTCGCTCGCTTGAGGTGCCTGCTGGCAACACTGAGTCAACAGACTTGAGTCCAGAGGCAGCGGCACAGCGTGAGTTGAGAGAAGAAGTTGGATACCGGGCTGGCAAGATGGCCAAGATCGGCGCACAGTGGGTCGCTCCGGGATACAGCACAGAGTGGATGCACGTTTATCTTGCGTCCGACCTCACGCCCGATCCGCTCCCTATGGACGTTGATGAGGACGTAGTCGTTGAGCGATATCCACTCAGCGATATCCCCTCAATGATCAGGGCAGGCGCGATTTGCGACTCCATGTCCATTGCCGCTCTACTGACGGTATTATGTCTTTTCGGTGATGAATTGCCCGTAATCCGTTGACTGATTCGAACTAGTGACCCAACATGAGACGAGCGCTTTTTCATCGTCCTCTCTGGAGACATGAATGTACGAACATGATGTATTGATCATTGGAGCCGGTCTTGCCGGTCTCAGAGCCGCTGTCGAGGCTGAAAAGCTTGGCCTGAACACAGCAGTGTTATCCAAAGTCCACCCGGTCCGGAGCCATTCCTGTGCGGCGCAGGGCGGGATAAATGCCGCCCTCACTGACCGCGGAGATGTGTGGGAAGACCACGCCTATGACACCGTCAAAGGCAGCGACTTCCTGGGCGATCAGGATGCTATCGAAGTGATGGCTCGCGAGGCGGGCGATGACTTGATCGAACTTGAGCACATGGGCGTCATTTTCAGTCGTGAAAAATCCGGGCGATTGGAAGCTCGCGCGTTTGGTGGCCAACGGGTGCCCAGGACATTCTTTGTTGGGGCAATCACGGGCAGCGCTATGCTTCATGTTCTGTATGAACAGGCCATCAAGCATGACGTGCGGGTTTATGAAGAGTGGTTTGTTACATCACTGATTATTGAAGAAGGCGTCTGCCACGGTGCGATTGCCTTCAACATGCACACCGGCGAGATGGAAACGATCCGAGCCAAGTCTGTGATTATGGCGGCCGGCGGGGCAGGGAGGGTATTTGAGCCCTCCACAAACGCCTTGATCTGCACGGGCGATGGTTTGGCGCTGGCCTGGAACGCGGGCGTCTCCATGATGGACATGGAGATGGTGCAGTATCACCCCACAACGCTGGCCGGCAACGGAATCCTGCTTTCAGAGGCTGCGCGCGGCGAGGGCGCGCACCTGCTCAACAGCGAGGGAGATCGCTTCATGGAGCGGTATGCTCCAGAGTTCATGGAACTGGCATCACGTGACGTTGTTTCACGAGCCGAACAGACGGAGATCAATGAGGGACGTTCCATCAACGGCAACGTCCTGTTGGACCTCCGCCACCTTGGAAAGACATTTATTGAAGAGCGCCTGGGTTACCTGCAGGAAGTTGCGGTGGAGTTTCGGGGTATCGACCTCTCGGAACATCCGATCGAGATTCGACCTGGGGTTCACTACATCATGGGTGGTATCAAGACGAATGTTGACGGCGCAACCGTGGTTCCCGGCCTCTATGCGGCAGGTGAATGCGCGAATGTAAGCGTTCATGGTGGAAACCGCCTTGGCGCAAACTCGCTGCTGGACACCATTGTGTTTGGTCGACGCTCCGCCACCGCCGCCGCCGAGTACATAAAATCTGTGGACTCCGCCGGAAGATCAGAGGAGCACCTTGATGCTGAGAAGGCTCGCATTCAGGCGTTGCTGGATCGACCGAAGGGCATTAGATGGGCCGCCATTCGTAATGAGCTTGCCACCTCGATGACGGAAGGCATTGGCGTTTATCGTGATCAGGCCAGCATGGAGGGCGCGGACGCCAAGGTCGATGAGATGAGGGCAAAGTATTCCCAGGTCTCAGTTGAGAACAAGGGCAAGGTGTTCAACACGGATCTGATATTCACGCTTGAGCTTGATTACATGATTGACGTTGCCAAGACGATTACTCAGGGCGCACTGATGCGGAAAGAGAGCAGAGGCGCGCACTCCCGCACGGACATGCCCGACCGCGACGACAAGAACTGGTTGAAGCACACACATGTGTTCAAAGATGGCGACGGTGTTCGCACTGAAACTTCAGATGTCACCATTACACAGTGGCAGCCTGTAGAAAGGGTTTACTAGATGCCAGCGACCGTTCCAACGAAGCTGAAGGCCAACCTGAGGGTTCAGCGGTTCGACCCAGAGTCTGAAAGACCTGAAACGTTCTACCAGGACTACGAGGTTGAGGTGGAGGATTGGTTCACCGTTCTTGACGCCCTGATAAAGATCAGGGAAGAGATCGATGGGACCCTTTCGCTACGTTGCGCATGCCGCGCATCAATATGCGGCTCATGCGCGATGCGAGTCAACGGCCAGGCGAAGCTTGTCTGCAAGACCAAGCTGGACAGTGTCTGGTCACCCGGTGAAACGGTCATTATCGATCCTCCGGGGAACATGCCTGTCATCACAGACTTGGTGGCAGATTTCAAGCCATTCTGGGACAAGATCCGCCAGGTCCAGCCGTACCTGCAACCGACGGGACCCGAGCCCGTGGCCGAGTACCTTGCGCCAAACGAGGACATGGTCCATCTGGCAGGTGTAATGAACTGCATTATGTGCGGTGCATGTGTTTCAGATTGCACGGTTCTGGAGGTCGATGATCGATTCATCGGTCCTGCCGCGCTCGCCAAGGCATACCGATTCGTTGCGGATCCCCGCGACGGCAAGAAGAAAGAGCGACTTGAGGCACTGAACGGCGATACGGGCATCTGGGACTGCACACGCTGTATGCAGTGCGTGGAAGTATGTCCCAAGGACGTTGCCCCAATGGAACGCATCATGGTCATGCGTGATCAGGCGATTGAAGAGGGCTTTTCCGGGACGGTTGGTGCACGTCATACAGAGTCTGTATACAACTCAGTCAAACGCTCAGGGCGGCTCAACGAGACTCGTCTGGCGATTGAGAGCGTGGGCGTGATGAACATTCCCGGCCAACTAGCCATGGCGCCAGTGGGAGTCAGGGCGCTACTGAAGGGCAAGATGCCATCGCCAATCGACCACAAGATTCCGTCAAAAGACGCGGTCAAAAAGATCGTCGAAAAGTCTGAGGAGACGTCGAAGTGAAATACGCATTCTGGCCGGGCTGTGTTGCACTAGGCGGCACACCGGAACTTTACCAATCGACGAAGCTTGTTCTGGGCAAACTCGGCATCGAGGTCGAGGAGCTGACCAACGCTACCTGCACGGGCGCGGGCGTGCTCCAGGAAAAGAACCGGAAACTGGGCGACACGTTAAATGTTCGGACGTTCGCGCAGGCCGAGCAGATGGGACTTCCCATCATGACGATCTGCTCTACCTGCCAGGGCACGATGGCGCAGGCCCAACTGGCTGTAATCAAAGACGATGGTTACCTCGCCGATATCAACAAAGATCTCGCCGCCGAGGGTCTGGAGTATCACGGTGAAACCGTCACCAAACATCTCCTCTGGATTCTCGTCGAAGAGTATGGTCTGGAGAATCTCAAGAAGCACTTTGTGCGCGATCTCTCGGGACTCAAGTTCGCACCGTTCTATGGCTGCTATCTGATCCGCCCCAGCGACGCGCTGGGCTTCGCAGAGGTACCTGAGCGGGAGACGTCGCTTGAGCGGGTGATTGAATCAACCGGCGCTGAAGTGGTTGATTTCAAGGGCGCACGTGCATGCTGCGGGCTTCCAATCCTGTTTATCAATCAGAACAACTCGCTCAAGATGGTCGCAACTCACACGGGGACAGCCAAAGACCTTGGAGCAGACGCAATGGTGACGCCGTGCCCACTCTGTCACCTGAATCTGGACGGCTATCAGGGTAAGGCAGCGAAGAAGAATCGCGGCAGCGCGGTTGATCTTCCAATCCTCCACCTGCCGCAGATGCTTGGACTTGCGATGGGCTTTACGCCGAAAGAACTCGGCATGAACAAGCACATGGTGTCGACCAGCCGTCTGCAAGAGCAGGTGGTGTCACCAGCGGGCGTCTAGGCACACATCAACCATTGACGAACGGGAGGGCCAGGTTTTGAACCTGCCCCTTTTCGCTTCCCTTATGTTGCTGGCGGACCATTCGGCCATCTGGAGATCGCACCTTCATCAGTCGCCCTGAGGAGGGTGGCTCTGCGCCCGACGTGAGGGCATTTGCCGGTTGGGAAGTGGTCAGAGACGCGCATAATCGGACGGCCGTATCGCGAAGCGCTGTCCGCGCATGTGTAACCGGCAGAGACCCTCACGGCACTCATTGCGCAAGGCCTTCATTCGCTTCTCAGGGTGACAGTGCGGTGGGAGTCGCGGAACGCTGGGTTCGCCACCGACCGCACCGTAGCGGCAACCCTTGTGGTTGCCCTGCAGCCTCATTCAGGCTGCCCGATGTGATGTCTCCGTGAATGCCGCATCGGTCGCATTTCAGCGCATTCAGATCCTTCGACTACGGCGCGAAGCCGCCTTCGCTCTGGATGACATATCGGCGTTCGGCCGCTGCGCGCGTGATGAGCCACAATCGACTTCCGACTACGTGCGTGCCTGGATCCCGGATCGCCTAACGGCGTCCGGGATGACGGTGGTGGGCGGTAGCGTATGGGTGGAAGGCGCTGAGGGCCAGATTCGTGGAGCGAGAAGCGCTCTAAATCCTGCCGCCTCCAAGAGCGCGGTCAAGATTGACGGCGGCTGAGATCAGGCCCAGGTGAGTAAATCCCTGTGGGAAGTTGCCCAGGGAGTTGCCTGACGGCCCGATCTGTTCTGAATATAGTCTCAGGTGGTTCGAGTAGCCCAGCATCCGCTCAAACAGGAACCTGGCGTCGTCAAGACGGCCTGCTTTGGTGAGGGCTTCCACCAGCCAGAACGTACACATGGTGAACGTTCCCTCGTCGCCTTCAAGGCCATCAGGTGCGGACTCATCGGCATCATAACGAAACACCAGACTGTCGTATGTGAGGCGCTCTTCGATTGCCTTTATCGTCGATAGCATTCGTGGGTCCTGAGGGGCCATGAAGAAAACGAGAGGCATGAGCAGGGCCGATGCATCCAGCGTCTGTGCGCCGTAGTACTGGGCGTAGCTCTGGAGCTCATCGCTCCATCCCTCTTCCTGGATCTCCTCATATATCTCGTCGCGGGTCTTGATCCATTCGAATCGGTCAGATGGGAACGAACGAGACTCCGAGATTCTGATGCCTCGCTCAAAGGCGACCCAGCACATCATTTTTGAGTGGACGAACTGCTGGCGCCCTCCGCGCACCTCCCAGATACCTTCATCAGCGCGACGCCAGTTTTGCATCAGCCAGTTGAGCATTCCTCTCAACGACTTCCACAGGTCATAGGAGATTGGCGTGCCGTATTTGTCGTACAGGTAGACGGCATCCATGAGCTCACCATAGATATCGAGCTGCAACTGGTTGCTCGCGCCGTTGCCAACCCGGACGGGGCGCGACCCCTTGTAACCATCGAGATGATCGAGGGTGGTCTCTTCTAGTTCAGCCGCCCCGTGGATTGTGTACATGAGATTGAGAGGGCCGTCCTCACCATCTGTTTCGCAGATCATTTCTACGAAGCTCATGAAGTCTCTGGCTTCATCGGTCAGGCCAATCCGCATGAAGGCATAGAGGATGAATGCAGAATCACGAATCCACGTGTAGCGGTAGTCCCAGTTGCGCTCGCCTCCAATGACCTCCGGGAGGCTGCACGTAGGCGCCGCGACAATAGCGCCAGTTGGCGCGAACGTCAGCAGTTTCAGAGTGAGGGCTGAGCGGAATACGACCTCCCTCCAACGTCCGTTGTAGGTGCAATTACTGAGCCATTGTCGCCAGAAACTTGTGGTCTCGTGGAATGCCTTTTCACCTTCGATTGGAGTGAGGCTAACTATGCCGGTTTTGCCTGGGCCGCGGTAAGAGAGGACGAACGTTATTGACTCGTTGGCTTCAATATCGAACTCGTAAATTACGCCGCCATTGACGATCCGAACCTCCCCTTCGCACGAAAGGCCGATTGAGTAGCCGTTGCCGCCTGAGAATATGACGCCGCCTGGTACTTCCTCCACATTGGGCCGCAATCTGCCATAGTCGAACCTTGGGAAACACTCCAACCGAACGCGAGTGGTGCCCTGGACGCCTTGCACCTGCCGAATGACCCGGCGTCCGTGAGGCTCGTGTGATTGCGGGTGAACGCCTTCATGAACCTCCATGAAATCAGCGAGTTGGGCGACGCAACCTGAGGACGAGAATCGGGTCATCAGGACGTTAGTTTCAGGGAAGTAAAACTGGCGGGTTTGGGCATCTTCAGAATCTGGAACGGATATCTTGAAGTAGCCGCCCTTTTCATCGTCAAGCAACGTAGCAAAGACGCTGGGCGAATCGAAGTCGGGAAGGCATAGCCAATCCATTGAGCCATTCTTCGAAATCAATGCGGCGGTGTGCATGTCACCGATGATTCCGTAGTCTTCTATCAGCCTGTAAGCCACTCTAATTTCCTTGCAATAAAATTTGACTTACCACGATAGGTGATTCAGGTTGCGGACTACTCCGCAGGCGGGAAAAGAGATCGCAGAAATGCTCGGACTTCCGGTGGCCCGCTGAGCCGTTCTGAAGCCCTGCTGGGCGTGTTCCCTACATGTATAGAGATGCCTGATTCTGGCAGCGCAGCGAACATATCCTCGTCAGTGGTGTCATCGCCTATGGCTAGCTGGAAGTCGAATGGACCAAAGGTTTGCTCCAGCGCGCGGAACGCCGCTCCCTTGGTAACACCCTGCTGGCGAATTTCGACGATGCTGGACCCTTCGATGACCTCAACCGGCTGATTCGCGAGTGCATATTCGAGTTGGGTTGTGAGTTCACGCGCCTGCCATTTGCCGAGGTCATTGTCAGCGGCCCGGTAGTGCCACACAACGGCCGCTGTCTTCTCCTCAACGGATGAGCCCGGAGTGCGCTGGGTATATTCATCCAGCATGCCCATAACCTGCTTCTTCCATGCGTCATCCAAAAGAGACTCAGCCATGATCCACTGGGCGTTCTTGCCAACCCTCATCCAGGCGCCGTGCTCAGCCACAAGGGTGATATCGAAGTGGCCGAACCAGGCGTCAAGAGTCTTCGCATCCCTGCCAGATACCAGCGCCAACTGGACGCGTTGGTCGGCATGGATGTTTTCCAGGATTCTGACTATGGACGATGTGGGTGTGGCGTCAGACGGCATATTCTCAAACTCCCGCAGGGTACCGTCGTAGTCCAACAACACGGCAGGCTTTATGGCGCGATCAAGGCGGGGCTTAATCAATTCCAGCAGTTCATCCGGCTCTCGCGCTGGGGGCAGAGTCGTCATTGACGGCGCGGGCCGATCTATTGCGCGGATGGCCCGCGTTGCCCAGCGGTGAACATCGTTTCGGCGCAGTCTTTCCAGCATTGCGTCAATCCGGCTGGTCTTGTCCGATGGCTCCATCTCGAGCGCGTTTGCAAGCGCGTCTGCGGTTCCATCAACATCCCATGGGTTTATCCGGACGGCCTCGCCCAACTCGCTTGCTGCTCCGGCGAACTCACTCAGTAACAATGTGCCGGACCTGTCTAGCTGAGATGCCACGAACTCTTTTGCGACCAGGTTCATCCCATCCCTCAACGGAGCGACGAAAGCGATATCCGCAATTCTGTAAAGGGCCGCTAGTTCCGCCGGAGCCATCGATTGGTGCTGATAGTGAATTGGCACTGACCCAGGGCTGCCGTACTCCCCGTTTATCTGCCCAACAATCTGTTCAATTTCCTGCCGCTGTTGTGCGTACGAGTCGATATCTTCACGAGATGGGACCACCACCTGAATCATTACAACATTCCCACGCAGTTCTGGCTGGAGCTCAAGTAGCCGTCTGAACGCCTCAAGTTTCAGCGGGATGCCCTTTGTATAGTCCAACCGCTCTACGCCCAGAATTATTTTGCGGTCCCCAAAGTGTTCCCTGAACTGGGAGAGGTGAGCTTCGGATTCTTTTGAGGCGGCGAGCTGCTGCCAGTAGTCGACATCAATGCCAATTGGGAACGTGGCAATCTCGCAGCGCCGACCGCCAAGTTCTGCCGCTCCTTCACGCATGTGCACACCGGCAACACGCAGCACGGAACTGACGAAGTGGCGTGCATAGTCATAGGTATGTACCCCGACGACGTTTGCTCCAAGCAGGCCTTGAAGGATTTCCTGCCTCTCCGGCAGTAGGCTGAACATCTCTGAAGATGGGAATGGGATATGCAGGAAAAAGCCGATTTGAGCATCCGGAACCTGTTCTCGAATCATCCCGGGAACCAACATCAACTGGTAGTCCTGAATCCAGATCGTGTCTCCAGGCTGGGTTACCTTAACAACGGCGTCAGCAAAACGTTGATTGATCTGGCGATACGTTTGAAATTGAGATCGATCAAAGCTCGCTCGCTCAGGGAGATAGTGGAAGACCGGCCATATCGATGAGTTGGAGTAGCCGTAGTAGTAGCCATCGGTCTCTTCCTGAGTCACATGAACCGGGACGTATCTGCCATGGGATAGCGCTTCACGAGCACCATCATCAAGCTCGCCATCTGGATTTCCGATCCACAGGCCCTCGCCAGCATCGTGGATTGGGCCAAGGGCGGACACGAGTCCGCCGCTGCTTCGATCGAGAATCGCCTTGCCGGAACTACTTGTGCGGACCGTGACGGGCAGACGGTTGGAGACGAGTAACAGTCGAGCCATACCTGTCTCCTTCACGCTGGAGGGATCAGGCGATCGGTTCGCCTGATCCCGATGATTGTCTGGTCGTTTACGAGTTAGCGGCCATGATGTCTATGAGTTCCTGCACCGAATCAGCCGAAGACCTGAGGGCTGCCGCTTCACTCGGCGTGAGGTCTACCTCAATGATCTCTTCAATGCCGTCCGCGCCAAGTTTCACGGGTACTCCGGCATAGAGACCTTCAATGTCGTACTCGCCGTTGAGCAGGGCTGCGCAGGGGAGTATCTCTTTCGTGTCGAAGAGAATCGCCTCAACCATCTGCACAATTGCAGCTGATGGAGCGTAGTAGGCGCTTCCGGTCTTTAACAGTGAGACGATCTCTGCGCCGCCGTTCCGGGTGCGCTGGACGATCTCCTCAAGCCGACCTGCCTCAATGAGACTGGCGACGGGAACGCCACCAACGGTGGTGCTGCCGATCAACGGCACCATAGAGTCACCGTGTCCGCCGAGTACATAGGCAGAAATGTTCGTCACCGAGGTCTCGAGCTCCTGTGACAGGAACGTTCGGAACCGTGCGGTGTCAAGGATGCCAGCCATACCGATTACGCGCTCTCGCGGGAAGCCGGATAGGGCGTAGGCGTGCTGAACCATGGCGTCGAGTGGGTTAGAAACGACGATCAGAATGGCGTCGGGGGATGCTTTGACGACCTGTTCAGTCACGGAGCCGACAATTTTCATGTTCGTCAGGAGCAGATCATCACGGCTCATGCCCGGCTTCCGGGCGATGCCAGCGGTGATCACGACGACGTCTGATCCAGACGTGTCGCCGTAGTCATTGGTGCCAAATACGTCAGCGTCTGATCCGACTATCGGGCCGGCTGAAAGCATGTCCAGCGCCTTGCCCTGCGGCAGACCTTCGACGATGTCTATCAGCGCTACATCTGCATAGCCTTTGTCAGCGATGCGTTGTGCCGTGGTGGCGCCCACGTTACCGGCGCCGACGACCGTTACTTTGCTTCTCACTACGTACTCCCTTGAAGTGCCAATTCCTACCCCCAAAACGGCTACAGCGGAATATTCCCGTGCTTCCGTTGGGGGGTATGGTCAGTTTTTGTTGCGAGCATTCTCAGTGCTTTGATGATCTCCGGGCGGGTCTGGATCGGGTCAATTACGTCATCCAGCCAGCCACGCTCTGCTGCGATGTAAGGGGTTGCGAGTTTCTCTCGGTATTCGTCAATCATCTCCGTTCTGGCGGCGGCTGAGTCTTCAGCATCGGCGATCGCCCTGCGGTGGATGATATCTACGGCCCCCTCGGGCCCAAGCACGGCGATCTCAGCCGTCGGCCATGCCAGGTTCACATCGCTGCGCAGCTCCTTGCTGCTCATCACAATGTAAGCGCCGCCGTATGCCTTTCGCGTGATGATGCTGATCTTTGGCACGGTCGCTTCGACGTACGCGTAGAGCAACTTGGCGCCGTGGCGAATTACTCCGCCGTACTCCTGTTGCGTGCCGGGCATGAATCCGGGAACGTCTACTAACGTCACGATTGGGATGTTAAAGGCATCGCAGAGTCGGACGAATCGCGCTGCTTTGTCAGATGCGTCAATGTCCAGGACACCGGCAAGGTAGTTTGGTTGATTGGCGACGATGCCAATCGTCGAGCCGTCCATACGGGCAAACCCAACGACAATATTCGGCGCGAACGCGTGGTGAACGGGCATGAAATCACCGTCGTCCACAATCGCGTAGATGACATCGTTGATGTCGTACGGTTGGTTCGACGCTTCCGGTATCACCGTGGCGAGTTGCTCGGAGGTTCGGCCGGGATCGTCCGAGGTTGCAAGTCTGGGCGGGTCTTCTGCGTTGTTCGACGGCAAGAAGGAGAGCAGTCTGCGAACGTCAGAGAGCACAGTTGCCTCATCGGGGCCTGTGAACTGCGCTACGCCGCTCCGGCTGCCGTGCATAGCCGCGCCGCCAAGATCTTCGAAGGTGACATCTTCGCCGGTTGCTGCCTTCACCGGGCCGGGGCCGGTCAGATACATCTGACCCATGTTTTCGACCATGAAAATGAAGTCGGTCAGGGCAGGGGAGTAGACGGCACCACCGGCGGATGGTCCGGCGATGACCGTGATCTGCGGGATGACGCCGGACGCCATCACATTGCGTCGAAACAGTTGGCCGTAGCCCGCCAGCGAGCCAACACCTTCATGGATGCGGGCTCCGCCGGAGTCGTTGATGCCAATCACCGGTGCGCCCACACGGACTGCGTGATCCATCACCTTGCCGATCTTGCCCGCGGCCACCTCTGAGAGCGTGCCGCCTATAACGGTAAAGTCCATGGCGTACACGAAGATCTGTCGGCCATCGATGTTGCCGTAGCCGGTGACGACGCTATCGCCATCGAACTTCATGCGGTCGAGGCCGAAGTCACTGGATTGGTGCCGCACGAACGGGTCGATCTCGTGGAAGCTGCCGGGGTCGAGCAGCTTATCGATTCGCTCACGTGCGGTGAGTTTGCCCTTCCCGTGCTGCGCGTCGATGCGAGCCTGACCGCCACCGAGTAGACCCTCGGTTTTGCGTGCGGCAAGTTCTGCCGTGCGGTCTTTTCGCGTTTCCGACGGCTCTGGACCCGTTGCGTCCTCGAGTTCTGGGTTCTCGTTTTCGTTAGAGCTTGTGGAGATTGTCGTGCCTTTACCGAAAGGGGTGTGGCTGCCCGTTCAATCTGGGAAGGACATGCCTGAAAACGCGTTCAAAATCGTATCTCAGGCCAATCGTGGCCGCAACTTGAAATCTGCCCGTTAGGGATATGGCGATGCTACCATCGAAAAATGAACATTCCAAAGCATGCGGAGAGTGGCTTGCAGCCCGACGTCGCCAGTCTGAATCGGTCCGGGCCAGAAATGTTCGATTGGGGAACGAAGACATTCATCATGGGCGTGCTGAATATCACGCCTGACTCGTTCTCAGGAGATGGACTCGGCACAGATGTTGAGAACGCGCTGATTCAGGCTCGCGAATTTGTTGCCAACGGAGCCCACATCCTGGACATAGGCGGAGAATCCACCCGTCCCCCAAAGGTCTATGAAGGCGCAAATCCGGTGGATGCCGATGAGGAACTCGTCCGCGTAATTCCAGTCATCGAGCGTTTATCGGCGGAACTAAATGTCCCTCTCAGTATCGACACACGCAAATCGACCGTCGCCCGCGCCGCCGTGAGCGCGGGTGCGGCAATCGTCAACGACGTGACGATGCTGGGTTATGACGAGGCTATGGCTACCACCGTAGCCGAGTTGGGCGTGCCCGTCGTGATCTCACACATTCGAGACAGAGCGCGTTACACGGATGTCGTGGGCGAGGTGATCACTGACCTGATCGCAACCGTGCATCGTGCCGAATCCGCAGGCGTGGCCCGCAATGCCATCATCCTTGATCCCGGCATCGGCTTTGGCAAGACGGCTGAACATAGCCTGACCGTGCTCAGGCATCTTGACGAGCTAACCAACCTCGGATTCCCGGTGCTGGTTGGAACCTCCAGGAAATCCTCTATTGGCGCCGTGCTGGACCTGCCCGTGGATGATCGCCTGGAGGGAACCGGCGCAACTGTGGCATTGGCGATTGCGAAGGGGGCGGATATGGTGCGAGTCCACGATGTGAAGGAGATGGCCCGCGTCGCAAAGATGTCGGATGCGATAGTTAGAGGATGGACCCCGCCCCAGTGAAATTCCCCAGATATCCAGCTCAGTACGACAACGGAAAGCGCCCCTACGGTGAGCCTGAGGCGGTCTACGTAGCGCTCGGGTCAAATCTGGGAGACAGGGCAGTAAACCTGCGCACCGCCTTGGAGCGAATTGGCGAAACGGAAACTGTTGCTGCGATATCAGGCGTCTATGAGACTGAGCCGTGGGGAGTGCCAGATGAGCAGCCCGCCTATCTGAACCAGGTCTGCGAGTTGCAGACGTCCACTTCAGCCAACGACCTCATGAACCTGTTGCTAGGCATTGAAGCCGATCTGGGCCGGAAGCGGACATTCCAGAACGAAGCCCGGCCGATGGACCTCGACATCCTTTTCTACGGCGACCGGGTTATCGATATTCCCGGCCTACAAATCCCGCATCCCCGTCTGCACGAGCGCGCATTCGTTCTCGCCCCACTAGCTGAAATCGCCCCCGACCTCATCCACCCGATCAGGGGCACAACCCCCGGCGATCTCCTGCGAGACGTAGATGCGTCAGGGGTTCAGAAGTATGTCCCAAATCCAGCGGACGTGATCGCTTCGGATTGAGCGCTATTTTTGACCGCCAATGGTAGTTGTGGGGCTTGCCCCACCATGGTTCCAAATACCGGGTGCGATTCGATGAAGCTCACGATCATGATTACCGTAAGGCCGGGCTAGCCCGGCGACTACCGGGGATGTGGTCCAGTGGACTGTGACGGTCCATCGTAAACTGCCGCGGCGCTGCATGATAGCCAAAGTCACCAATTTTCACCGTCTTAAGGCGGGCGATGCCTAATCTGCTCAAATCGATATTCGCCATAGTCCCATTCGCTCTCGTTCTCGGAGCGGGTTGTAGTGGGGTGTCCGAGCCGCCCGCGGCGTCGACTGTTGTTAGGCCAACTCCAATTACAGATGGTTCTCTTCACGTCGGCTGGAACCGTGTTCAGGTGCGCTCCGGGCTGATTGGCCGATACGGCGACGACTCGCATGTAGGATTCACGGTCGATCTGCCCCAAGGATGGAGCGCTGGAGAATCGTGGCCGGGCATTTCAAGGAGCGCGTGGATTGCTGCTCCTCAAAAGGACGGCGATGACATATCTCCTATATTCCGAATTCGATTTGATATCGATTTCTCAAGACTGTCAGAGGATATTGAGCAGCAATCTGCGTATCGCTCGATCTCGACGTCTATCGAAGATGCCACCGTCATCTGGACAGATCTCGCGGATGGCGTCTCGCCACGTCGTATCCAGTCGCTGGCGCTGTTTGATCGTCTTCCGGGAACACCAAACGAAATTGGAGAGACGTCATTCACGGTATTCGTAGAGCCCTGGGACTTTTTTGAATCCGAATTGATTCGCGAAGTACTTTCGACGATCAAGTATCAAAAGCTCGATGTTCTACCTGAACTATCGCCTGTACCCGATATCGATTCCAGTTCGTGGAAGACCGTGTCTGGTAAGAGCCCATTTCCGGGTATCACCATGCGGGTCCCAGACCATTGGAATGTCTTGCCGCGGCGCGGAATTGACACTCTCGTGGGGGACATCGATGGAGACGGAATCGCAATTTATTACGACTTTGGGAACGCTGCCAGTGCCCCCCTTGGGCCGGGTACCAGACAGATCATCGCAGGGACCGTTCCAGACCACTTCTTCTGGGAGGAGCAGATTGCAGGGGAGTCATTCTGGTTAATCAGACCAGCAAGCACAAAATCTGATCCCGACGCGATCACTGGCATGTGGTCAGATCGTCTTCCGGGATCTGCCGATAACCTAAGCATTCTCAGCATGGTCGCGTTCGGACTATCTGCAGATCAGCAGGAACTCGCGCTTGCAGTGTTTCGCACTGTGCGGAATGCAGCGTATGAAGAGGCTGGTGAGTGATTCATCTGAGGAGCGGGTTGTATTCAGAGGTCGACGGATTCGTTCGCTTCAGGTGGAGACTCAATCCCATTCCGCATACCTCCACGGCACTCACAATGCCTCGCTCCTCAGGGTGGCATTGTGAGTGCCGTGGGCTCAGTGGAATTGGAGGGCTAAGCCCGGCGGTTACCTGAGATGTGGCAACGGCCTTGTGAGGGTGCTGGCAGGGATGCCCGCAGTACGAATTTGCCACGCCTTCTAGCTGACGGCGCGCAGCCCATCATCAATCAGTGATGAGGCTCCCGCGTAGGTGTCGCAGACGCCAATTCGAGCGCGGCAGACGCCCTCACGTTACTCGCAGAGCCTCGCTCCTCAGGGTGACTGTGATGATGTTTGCGGTGTTCTTCCCTGGGACGGGCGTGATCCATGGGGTGATGGCGTTGTAGGGGTGCGGACAGGGATGCCCACAGTACGAATTTGCCACTCCTTCTAGCTGACGGCGCGCAGCCCATCATCAAACAGAATCGCGAGCAGGTTGGCGAGCAGGTAGACGATGACTCCCAGGAAAACGAGGGCGTTGTAGCCGAGGAGCCATGAGAGTTTTCGGGTCCAACGGGGACCTGAGTCGAGGCTGTTATCGGACTGGCGCAGGTTCCACATCTGGATGAACATCAGTACAGCGATGCCAAGCTTCACGCCGAGAACTGCGCCATAGGTTCCCGTTGCGGCTTCGTCGGAAAGTCGGTCCAGGGTGAGGATGAGGCCGGAGAAGATGATGGCGACTACGGATATATCGACTAACTCGCGATAGTAGCGGGATACGTGGGGCATGACTGCCCGCATGCCGTCAGGCTCAAGGGCGCCTACCGGACGCAGCACGAACGCGAAGAGGATGCTGCCGCCGACCCATGCAACCGCTCCCACCGCGTGAATCCAGCGTGTGGCTAGCAGCAGGATTTCAAACAGATCAAGATCGGTCATCGGTGTGGGCTATCCGGAGATGTCTTCTCGCATGGCGTTTATCAGATCGGTGATGGCTGCGTTCACGTTCTCAATTGGTACCCGGATCTGCTCCATTGAGTCGCGATTTCGGATGGTCACTGAGGCATCGTCGATCGTATCGAAGTCGACCGTCACGCAGAGTGGCGTTCCCGCCTCGTCCTGACGCCGGTAGCGACGCCCGATGGACTGGGTGTCATCATACTGCGTCGTCCACTCTTTGCTCACAACTTCGAACACGCGTTGCGCCGTTGGTGTGAGTTTGTCGTTGCGGCTTAGAGGAAGGACAGCGACTGTCATAGGCGCGATCTCCGGGTGCAAACGCAGCACAGTACGGGGCTCTTTTTCGCCTTCTTCCTCGTCGTACGCATCAACCAGCATCGCCAGCATCGTGCGGTCTGCGCCCATGGCGGGTTCCACTACGTATGGGACGAATCGTTCGTCAGCTGCTTGATCGAAATATGAGAGGTCTTTGCCGCTCTTTTCCTGGTGAGCGACCAGATCATGATCACCACGATTGTTGATCGTCTCAAGCTCTGACCAACCGAAGGAGAACTTGTATTCGATATCGGCCGCTGCTGACGCGTAGTGCGGGCGTTCTTCTTCTGTGTGTTCGCGTTCACGCAGGAATTCCGCACGCACGCCGTAGCGCTTGAAGAAGCCCATGGAGAAGTCCACCCAGTATCGGAACCACTGATCGACCTCGCCTGGATGGCAGAAGAACTCCATCTCCATCTGCTCGAATTCGCGTGTGCGGAAGATGAAGTTGCCGGGTGTGATTTCGTTCCTGAACGACTTCCCAATCTGGGCAATGCCGAACGGGATTTTCTTGCGCGAAGTTGTCGCCACGTTGTCGAAGTTGACGAATATGCCCTGAGCCGTTTCAGGCCGCAACCAGATCTGAGCGGTAGCGTCTTCAACCGGACCCATGAATGTCTTGAACATGAGGTTGAACTGGCGCGCTTCGCCCAGATGGCCGCCACACTTTGGGCAGACGTCGCCCTCAATGTTGTCGGCGCGGAATCGTTCTTTGCACTCACCCTCGCACTGCACAAGAGGGTCAGTGAAACCACCAACGTGGCCGCTGGCTTCCCAAACGTCCGGGTGCATCAGAATCGCCGCGTCCAGTCCGACTACGTCATTGCGTTCGCGGACCATCGCACGCCACCAGGCATCCTTGATGTTGCGCTTCATCTCTACGCCCAACGGGCCAAAGTCCCATGTGCTGCCGAGACCGCCGTAGATCTCACTGCTCTGAAACACGAATCCGCGCCGCTTGGCGAGGGAGACGATTTTGTCTAGTTCAACTGGCTCGGTAAGGGTTCTTTGCAACGGTCTCTGCTCGAAGTACTTGTATTTAAGGGGCAATCAAATGCCGCCTTAGTGTGGAGGCGGCCACTGAAGTTTACTCCGTGCTTGGATCGCAATTCGTGGTGTTTGGAGCTGGGGTTGATTTTCCGGTCCTGGTGCGACGTTTGGATGTTGCATATGTATCGACCGTTTCCATGAATGACGCTGAGATCCCGGATCGCTCCGGCAAGGCCACAGCGTCCGTGATGACAGATGCGCGGGAGGCTGCGGGTTGCGCGTCCGGAATGAAGGGTATGCCACTGAGCCAAGATCGATAACCGCTACGAGTAATATCTTCGCTGCCAGTTGGAGATCGAGATTGGAGGCACATTATGCCTTTGACGCCTGAGATGGGTAGACTTGCGGCCACGATTCCACGATCAAGCAAGTTGGGCAGATTGCGATGGCGCAGCAACAGGAACATCAGCGGCAATTGGAAGGCAAAGTGGCTCTGGTCACGGGAGGCGGGAACGGGATTGGCGCCGGTATTTGCCGTGTGCTCGCCGAACGTGGCGCAAAGGTGGCCGTGAGCGATATTAGTCTCGAACGCGCGCAGTCGATTTCAGATGAGATTGCCAGCGCTGGAGGAACGGCAATACCACTCTCGATAGACGTAACAGACGTCGCCTCACTCAATGCCGGAGTAAGTCGGGTTCTTGAAGAGTTCGGCCAACTGGATATCTGTGTACCAAATGCGGGAGTTGTAGGCACGCGGGGATTCGAAACTCGCAGCGATTTTGTCGATGGTGATTGGGATGCCACAAACAGCGTCAACGTCCGCGGTCTGGTGAACACCGCTGAGGCCGTGCTGCCGCATATGCGCGAACGCAAGTACGGCAAGATCATCAATATCGCCTCGCAGGGAGGGCGTGCTCCACGGGGCCCGGACGTGGTGCTGGGGCGCCAGACTATTCCGTATCTGGTCTCCAAGGCCGCGGCCATCCAGTGGACCCACCTGCTGGCGCAGGATGTGGGCAAACACAGCATCAACGTGAACTGTGTCTGCCCCGGCACAGTCTGGTCCGACATCTGGGAGTCGATTGGTGTGAATAGATCTAATTTTGAACCGAACCTTGGCGCTGATGCGAGAGCGGTTTTCGATGCAGCGACGATGATGAGGCATCCGCTCCAGCTTGAGCAAACGCCGGAGGACATTGGTCACTCCGTGGCGTTCCTGGCATCCGATGAGGCGAGCGAGATCACAGGGCAGGCGCTCAACGTGAACGCCGGGTCGGTGCTGTCATGAGCGGCGCAGGAGCAGTCGTTTCACGACAACTTGAAGGACGAGTGGCGTTGGTGACGGGTGCAGCGTCCGGTATCGGGCGTGGCATCGCAGAAGTGCTTCACTCCCGAGGCGCTTCACTGGTGCTGGTAGATATAAATAAACAGGCCGCGGAGTCGGCTGCGAACGAGATCGCAGGGGAGGGCAGCGCAGCGATTGGACTGTTTGCCGACGTTACCGACCCTTCGACATTGGCATCTGCCGTCGATTCAGCACTAGAACGGTTCGGTGAGATCGATATCTGTGTGGCCAATGCTGGTGTGATTGGCGGTCCGGGATTCACCGAGCGTCGCGACTATAACGATGACGACTGGGATGCCACGCACTCGGTAAACGTGCGGGGCGTGGTCAACACCAATGACGCGGTTCGTCCACACATGATCGAGAAAGGCCGTGGGCGCATCATCAATATCGCCTCGCACGGCGGACGTACGCCTCGGGGCGCCGACGGCGGAATTGGCAGCGTGCAGGTGCCGTACGGCGTCTCGAAAGCTGGCGTAATCCAGTGGACCATGCACCTCGCACTCCAGATAGCGAAGCACGGAGTCACAGTAAACGTCGTTTGCCCCGGCACGCTCTGGACGCCAATGTGGGAGCGGATCGCTCAGATGCGCTCCCTGTACGACTCCCGCTACGAGGGCATGGAGCCGAATGACATATTCGACGCACAGATTAAGGGTTCCATCCCGCTCGGCAGACCCCAAACGCCTACCGATATCGGCGACGCGGTAGCCTTCTTCGCCTCAGATGACGCCAGAGTCATCACGGGCCAGGCGCTCAACGTAAACGGCGGAGCGATCATGAATTGAATGAATTACACGAATTGATGAATCAACTGGTACACAAACGATTGAGGACGAAATGAATGATCTAGAACTGATGACGCTTCCGGGTTGGAAGCAGCGCGACATGGTGGTGGGTGGCGAGATTTCATCTCGTGAACTGGTTGAGGCGTCGTTCCGACGCATTGATGCTGTAGACGGCCAGTTGCACGCGTTCATTACGCTGGATAAGCACGGCGCGCTTGAGGCTGCGGACGCGGCAGACGCCGCGGTTGCTGCATCGTCAGACCCGGCAGGTGAACTTGGCCCGTTTCACGGCGTACCGATATCTATCAAGGACCTTGAGCTAACCAAAGGCCTTCGCACCACCCTTGGCTGCAAAGTCTACGAGGAGTGGGTGCCGGACTATGACTCTACCGTTGTAGAGCGCGTTCGCAAGTCTGGTGCGGTCATCGTTGGGAAGACTCAAACTCCAGAGTTTGGCAATGCCGCTGAGAGCTACAACAAGGTTGGAGAAGCCACCAACAATCCTTGGAACGTCGAACGGACGGCAGGTGGCTCAAGCGGTGGGGCAGCCGCAAGCGTCGCGGCTGGAATGGTAAGCATCGCCACCGGCACCGATGGCGGTGGTTCGGTGCGAATTCCGTGCGCATGGAACGGCATCTTTGGGATCAAAGCCACACTTGGCCGAATCCCGCGCTTCGGCGGCGTCGCCAACCCTGCGCCAAACCAGACATCGTCCAGCGGGCCGATGACGCGCTATGTCAAGGACACCGCGATCATGACGCAGGCGCTATCGGGCCACGAGGTGCGAGACACAAGTTCGTTGAGAGGGCCTGTGCCAGACTTCCTATCTGGCCTGGGCGATGGCGTGAAAGGGATGAAGATTGGTTGGAGCATCAACCTTGGCCTGTCGCCAGCGGAAAAGGACATCGAACAAACGGTGTACGACTCCGCGCTGGCGTTCAAAGAGTTGGGCGCGGACGTAAGTGAAGCACCGCTTGAGTTAAAAGTTCCGCCGTTCTCGTACTGGTGGGACGTTTGGACGGGCAATCAGGTGGCGATGTATGGCGATCTGGTCGACTCAAACCGTGAGGATTTGATGCCATACACCGTGGCGATGAACGAAGCTGGCCGGCTGCTGACCGCAGCGGACTACGCTCGCGCCCTCAAAAACGCAGAGGTCTTGCGATCGGACCTGGCCGCTTACTTTGACGAGTACGATCTGCTCATCCTGCCAACGACGGCGATATCGGCCTACCCACATCAGTCGCCACCCAGCGTTATCGCGGGCCAGGAGTCTGAGACCTTCGCAGGTATCTCCTACGGCGCTATTCCAACGACGATGGCGTTCAACATCTCATGGAACCCGGCAGCCTCAATGCCGGTTGGGTTCGATGGCGATGGGATGCCGATTGGACTTCAGGTAGTCGGGAACCTCCAGGACGAAGCGACCGTATTGCGGGCTTGCGCCGCGTTTGAGCAAGCTCGGCCGTGGGCAGAGAAGATGCCGCCGGTGAGTTAGGTGGTGGGGCGATCGCAGCGCCTCTCTTCCCGTTGTGCCTGGTGCGTCGCGGTCCCAATCGTCGTCCCGGACGCCGGTAGGTGACCCGGGACCCGGGCACGCACTAATCCGGGGTTTGATAGCGCTCCAGCACGCGCCTCAAGACCGGCGTTGGCGAGGGTGTATGGGCGTGAAGATGTCCTGCGCGTGTGCCTGGATCCCGGATCACTCCGCTAAGGCCTCCGTGTCCGGGAAGACGGGTGGGGTTGGGCGGGACGAGGTTGATTATCGCCAGTCATGGTGCGGCGTCTGAACGTTCTATCGTTGTCGAACGTTGCCGTATATGACGCTGAGATCCCGGATCGCTCCGGCTTTGGCCTCCGCGTCCGGGATGATAGGTGTGGTTGGGCGGAGAAGATGCCGCTGGTGAGTTAGGTGTCATCCTATGCGCGGGATCGGTTTTCCCCGCCGCAGCCCCATAAGGACAGCCACACCGGAATCGGCTGTCAGGTCATGTCATCTTGAGCGAAGTGAAGGCGATAGCCGGAACGAAGTCGAAAGATCTGAAGTGCTGGTGGGGCGGATCGTTTCGATGGCGAGGATTCATGGCGTCATTACATCTGAGATCTTTCGACGCCACTTTCGTTTCGCTCAAGATGACATAGTGATTGGTGATGCCTCGTGTCATTCTGGCGAGTAACCGAATTTGGCAGACCATTTGAACGGGACCGACGTTGGGTTCTGCTTGCCGTCGCGCTCAGTCGACGCTGAGATCCCGGATTACTCCGCTTTAGGCCTTAGCGTCCGGGAAGACGGGTGGGGCCGGCGGAGACGCCGCCGCCAGTCCGTTGGATCGCTAATCTCACACTGCCCTAAACGCGTCGGTAGCCACGTTCCGAATCATCGGAACGTGGCTACCTTTCCTTTTCCTCAGACGGTGTGCCATCGCGCAGGGTCGTCTCAGAGGATTGCTATTTGCGCAATTCGGCTAGCTAACCTGTGGAGCGCTTCCACTGTCGCTGGTCAGCTTGAAGCGCTGGACCAGGCTCTTAAGTCCGTCCGCCATGCTTGACAGGGTCTGCGAAGAGGCGACAACTTCCTGCACCTGAGCGCCAACTTCCTCACTGGAAGCGGACATCTGCTGTGCTGCGGCCGAGGCCTGCTCGGTCACAGAGGAGATGCCGTCGATTGACTTCTGAACTTCTGTACTACTCGTGCTCATCTGGTCAGCGGCAGTGGTGTTCTGCTCTGTGATCGTTTTGACCGTCTCAATTGTTCGAACCATCTCGTCGGCTGATGCGGATACTTGTTCCGCGGCCGCTGAGATTTGTTCGATCTGACTGGTCACACCAGAAACTGCACCCTGGATTTCTTCAAGAGCTTCACCTGAGCTTGTCGCAAGAGCGGAGCCTGCCTCCACTTCACCACCGGCCTGTTCAGCGGCCAGAACGGAGCGTTCAACACCGTTCTGGACGCCCTGGATCAGATCGCTAATCTCTTTGGTGGCGTCGGTGACTCGTTCCGCAAGTGTGCGGACTTCGTCAGCGACAACTGCGAAACCACGGCCCTGCTCACCGGCACGTGCGGCCTCAATGGCTGCGTTGAGTGCCAGCAGGTTTGTCTGGGCTGCGATGTCATCAATGACACCAATGATCTTTCCAATTTCTGCAGACTGTTCGCCAAGTGCCCGAATCTCAACCGCAGCGGATTCCACTGCTGACGTGATTCGTTCCATGCCCTCAACGGTCTGTCGGACGGTTGCGAGACCACCCTCAGCTGCCTCATTTGCCGCACGTGCGCCATCGGTGGCGGCCTGTGCGTTCGTGGCAACTTCTTCACTGCCGGAAGAGACCTGTGAAACTATCTCAGTGGCAATGTTGATGCTCTGGGTCTGCTGCCTGCTGCCTTCCGACACTGAGTCGATTGCTGAGGCAAGCTGTGTGACCGCGCCCATCGTCTCCTCAACGCCGTTGCGCTGGTCGACGGAGCCCGAGGCGATTTCCTGCGCAGCAGTAGCGATGCCGTTGGTGCCGTCGCCTGCCTGACCGGCGGACGATGCGAGCTCGGCACTGGCGGATGCCAGTTCTCCAGCTGTGTTGGTTACTTCGCCGATAACATCGGCTACACCGGCGACCATCCTGTTGAATGACTCGCCAGCTTCATCGAGCTTGTCTGACATGTCGTTGAACGCATTTGCGATCTGACCAACTTCGTCCTTTGACGAGTTGTCGACGCGCTTGAGGTCAAAGTTGACCCGAGCGCCCAGATCACCACTTTCAACGGTGCCCAGTGAGGTGACCAGTTGAGGAATCGCTTGCGTGCTCATCATCTGCGCTGCTTCCGCAACTCTTATTAGAGCGTTAACAATCGTCTTCTTGACGAACCAGATGATGCCAGCCAGGACGAACAGGCTGATGATGATCAGAATGATCTCCAACCGCTTCAAGTCTGAAACTACGCCCTGTGCCTCGTCGGAAACCAGACTCACGTTGGTGTTGGCCTGGCCAAACAGCGCTGGGGCTGAGGCTGAAAGGGCTGAGAGCGCGTCCAAAACCGAAGGGTCGAAGGTCTCCACGGCGTGTAGATCTGCCTTGTAGTCGGCCCAAACGGTGTCAACGCTGTCAAGGGTGGAGAGAACTGCAGGATTAGAAGTTCCCAAAAGTCCGCGGCTTGGGTCGCCAGACCTGAGACCAGCCTGTACAGCGTCGAACGTGTCAGCCTGTGCCCACAGTTCTTCTGAGATATCCGCTCGTTCGGCATCCGTCTCAGCAGCAAGGTATTCATTCGCAAGGTACGCAACTCTGTAAGCGCGCATTCTCTGGCCACCAGCAGAGTCGAGGTCCACGAGTGACACCTGTGAGGTGTTCATTGTGGTTACGGTTGCTGCAGTGGTCCCAAATAGACCGTTTGCTCTGTGATCAAGGTCAATGAGTGCAGTTTCAGAGTCTGATCCCTGATTGAGGATCAACTCAAGATCATGCTCAAATTGGACGTACGTTGCATCCACATCATCCAATTTGGCCAGTATCGCTGTATCGGATGTGCCCTTGAGTCCGCGGGCGGTATCGCCTGAGCGAAGTCCAGCCTGAACGGCCTCAAAATCAGCCATAGTAGAGCGAAGTCCTGCGGCCAGTTCTGGTTTTTCACCAGCGGATGCATCTGCGAATGAATTCGCCTCAAATGCCATCCTGAAGACACGCATGCGCTGCGCACCAGCCTGGTCGATATCAATAGCGCTCACCTGTGAGGAGTTTTGCGCTCCTACAACGGCGGCGGCGTTTGAAAACACGCTGCCCACGGAGCCGTTTACACGCCCCAGAGCTTCCATCGCTTCGGTGTCTGATCCAAGGACGGTCTCAAGATTGCTCTTGTATACCGTCCACTGGTCGTTGACGACTGCAAGCTGATCGATGATCCCCTGGTCAGACGTACCAGAAAGATTAAATTGAGCGTCGCCGGCTGCAAGGCCTGCCTGAACCTGGTCAAATTGACCGATGGTGGCGTTGAGCTCTTCCGCAATTGCAGGCCTGGCGGCTGCGTCTGCACGATTGAACTCATTGGCCAGCGTAGCCGTTTTAAACGTACGCATTCTCTGTGCACCGGCCTGGTTGACCATTGGAGCACTACCGTCAAGACTTCCAAACGCGTTGAAGTTCAACACGACGGTCAAAGCGAGCAGACCGAACATCACTGCGAGTGCAGCAATGATCTTGTTCTGAATCGAATTGGCCAGGAAGTTGTCATTCAGTGAACTAAAATTCACTTGATTCCCCCTGATTTTCAACTGGGCGTCTCTTCTCATCTGGAAAAGATTGCAGCTTGCCCCTGAATAATGTGTTCGCCAGCGGCTACCGTTCTGGCGGACATTTGCCCACAAGGTGAATATTCGATCTCTTGCCCAACCATCAGGTGTGAAATACGAGGCGTCACCGCTAATCAAGTTAGGTTGACGATAGCGGTTGTGATTCCGGCTTCTTACGAAAAGAACGGGGGTAATCGACACCCTGGTTGGGTGGCGAGGCTCAGGCGTGGGTGGGGCGATTCACTGTTTTGATACCCCATTCAGATACGATCTTGATGTTCAAGTCAGCCGCTTCTGAAAAATTGGACTCGGCGGCAATGCGGGCGGTTCAATCGACAGATTTGGCCCTCCATTTCATTTGGCGAAACCAATCTGAGTGGCGCGGGCGAGTCTTCCAGCGCATAATTCAACGCTGAAAAACAGAATTGCGACGCGGCAAATGATCGAAAAAAAAGGATCAGAATATTGGTAGATAATCCGGGAGAATCCAGCTCACTCGATAGCGTAAATACCGCTTCTAGCCCTTCTGACCTGCGCATAACGGATATGCGGATTGCCGCGGTAGGGCAGGGCAACTGGCGCTGGCCAATCATCAAGCTCTACACCAACCAGGGCCTGGTGGGTCTGGGCGAAGTTAGAGACGGGGCGAGCGCTCGCTATGCCCTCATGTTGAAAAGCAGGTTGCTTGGCGAGAATCCCTGTGACATTGACCGCCTTTTCCGCAAGATCAAGCAGTTTGGCGGTCACGGTCGGTTGGGTGGTGGCGTCTGCGGCGTGGAGATGGCACTTTGCGATCTCGCAGGTAAGGCATACGGCGTACCTGCCTACATGCTGGCCGGTGGCAAGTATCGTGACAAGATCAAGGTCTATGCCGATACTCCGTCCCTGAAAGACCCGGAAGAGATGGGCAAGGCACTAAAAGGCCGCATGGACCGTGGATTCGAGTTCCTCAAGATGGACATCGGCGCGTGGATCGCTGAGCCGCACGAAGGCGGCGTGGTCAACAAGGCCGTAATGGCGGAGTCTGCCTCAGTGATGCACCCCTTCACCGGAATCCAGGTCAGCGACTACGGAATCTCCAAGATGCAGGAGTACGTTGAGGTAGTCCGAAACATCATCGGCTACGAAGTCCCGCTGGCGTCCGACCACTTTGGCCACATGGGCGTTGAGAACTGCATCCGTATTGGCAAAGCGCTCGACCAGTTCACGCTGGCCTGGTACGAAGACATGATCCCGTGGCAGTTCGTGGACCAGTGGAAGCGGCTCAAAGATGCCGTAGAAACACCCGTCGCTACAGGTGAGGACATCTACCTCAAAGAGGGATTCGAGCCGCTGGTCGATGCCCGTGCAATCTCAGTCGCTCATCCTGACCTCGCAACCTCCGGCGGCATCCTTGAGACGAAGCGAATTGCCGACTACTGCTACGAGGCTGGAATCTCCGTCGCACTGCACCAGGCTGGCTCGCCGGTAGTTGCAATGGCCAACGTTCACTGCGCCGCAGCGATCGATAACTTCGTCGCTCTGGAAATGCACTCAGTCGACAACCCGTGGTGGGATGATCTGGTGGACGTTGTCGGACAGGATGGCCCAATGATCCAGGATGGCTACATCAAGCTCCCGGAAGCCCCCGGACTGGGCATCGAGCTCAACGAAGAAGCCATCGAGGCTCACCTGAACGAAGAGCCAACAAACTTCAGCGTCTACCCCGGAGGCCTGTTCAAGCCAACCGACGAGTGGGATTCACTGGACGCGCACGATAGGGCCTGGAGTTAGAATAGTTGACGCCGTGGGGGCACGTTGCAAAGTGCCCCTACGGTCAGCCCAAATGCGCCGTCTAAATAGCGGGGAGTCGCATACTTTCATCCACCGGACGCACTTCATCGCGCGTCAGGCTAACCCTCGATCAGATCTGGATTAATCTCTACGCCCAGACCTGGGCCCTGCGGTACGCTCATGTAGCCGTCGGACTCGATTTGGGGTGCGTTGCTCATGATTGCGAACTTGTGCCGGTAGTCTCCAATTGGCGGGTCGTGGAGTAGCTCCATGAACGGTGCGTGCGGCCATGACGCTACCAGGTGCATGTGGGCAATCACACCGATGCCGCCACCACCGTGGTGCGGGACGATCTTCTTGCCGTATAACTCAGCCAACGTGCCTATTTTGCGCAGGTTGGTAATGCCGCCCAACACCATGCTTTCCGGCTGCAGTACGTCGTAGACATTGTTCTCAACCATCGTTACGAAATCACTCATGAGCGTGTTGTTCTCGCCGCCCGCAATCCGGATGTTCACGTTTGAATTGAGATCGGCGATCTCACGGTAATGGTGGCGCAGTATTGGCTCTTCCAACCAGTACACATCCAGATCTTCCAGCGCCAGGGCCGTATCGAGCGCTCGCTGAATATCCCACTGGATTCCGGGCTGCCATTCGCCACTTGATTGCGCCTGGTTGCCATCGACCAGAATCGTCATCTTGTCGCCAATCGCATCTCGCACGGTTTCAACGACGCGAATGTCTTCCTCGAGAGTCTCGTGATGCAGACGCAACTTGATCGCACGCCAGCCCTGTTGGACCAGCGCTGTGGCCATTTCGGCCCGCTCTTCTGGCGTTGAGAGCCGGATCATGCTGGCGTAGGGGATGACCCTGTCTTTTCCGCCGCCAAATACCTTATACAGCGGCTGATCGCATGCCTTGCCGATCAGGTCCCACAGAGCCATGTCGATTCCCGCTACGCCCTGGTACGCGAGCTCCGGAACGTAGTAACGCAGGGCATGCGTGTGCTGTTCCACATCGAACGGGTCTTTGCCGACGAGGTACTCATTTGCCGCGGCCAGGAACTGAGGATTTATCGCTGGTCCGATGCCAACCAGTCCCTGATCCGTGTGCACTTCGACGTAAGAGCCGCCGCCAACGGTGATGTTCATCATCACGCCGGGATTCCATGCCGCCTCAATTCCACCAATTTCCTCGGCAACTCGCAGGTTGACCAGGCGGACATCTGTGATTTTCAAGCGGGGATTGTCAGCCAACAGAGACCTCATTTTCGTGATCGGAATAATGTTGTCCGGCGACTTTACATGACCGGAGAGGTGGATGCGCGATGAGTTTTCAGGATTGCTGGTGCGGGCTGGAAGCCCGCACTACGCCGGGTTGTGCGGCGCGTTGGTGCATGTGGAACAGGGCATTCGGTAACCTACGCCGATGACCAATCAAACTCACGATGTAATCGTTGTTGGCGGCGGCGTGATGGGCTGCGCTACGCTGTATTACCTGACACAACTAGGGGTTACCGACGCGCTTCTGATTGAGCGCGAAGGCCTTGCTTCAGGCACCACCGGCCGATCCGCCGCCATTCTTCGCTCGCACTACTCCAATGAAGTGACGACTCTGATGTCGATGTACGGGCGCGATGTGATCGCGAACTTCGAGGATGTTGTTGGCGAGCCCGGTGGCTTCGTGAAGACGGGCTACTTTTTCCTGGTTAGCGAGGAGCGGGCCGAGGGCTTGCGCAAGAATGTGGCGTTGGGGCAACGACTGGGCCTCCACACCGAAGCGATTTCCCCTGATACAGCTCGAGAACTGATGCCTGACGGCTTCGATCTGGATGGCGTCGCAACTGTGGCGCATGAGCCGGAGTCCGGGTACGCGGACAGTTCGGCGGTGACGACCGGGTTCGCCAATGCCGCCAGACGGGCAGGGGGGACCATCAGCATTGGACACCCCGTATCGGAGTTACTTGTTGAGGGTGGGAAGATCGTTGGTGTAGCTACCGCGGACGAAAGAATTTACGCCGACCGAGTGGTTCTCTGTGGCGGTCCATGGACGAACGATCTGTTGATGACCGTGGGAGCGCCGCTGCCGTTGGAGTTCGTGCGTCATCAGGTGATCGTGCTTCGCAGGCCACTCGACCGCTTGCCGACGCTGCCCACGGTGGCCGATGAGCCAGGCGGTTACTCATTCCGGCCCGATAGCTCAGACACAACGCTGGTCACAATCAAAGAAGACCCCGCAGATCGGGAAACATATAACCGAAACGTGGATTCCAGCGTGGCCGCTACGGCACTGGAAGTTATGGCGAAGCGTCACGCAGCGTTTGCCGATGCAGGGTGGGATGGCGGATGGTCCGGCCTGTTCACCATCACGCCAGACTGGCACCCCGTCATCGATGAGGTTCCGGGCGTGGATGGCCTTTTCGTGGGCGCTGGTTTCAGCGGGCATGGCTTCAAAATGTCGCCAGCAATAGGACGCGCGTTGGCTGAGATGGCAGTTGATGGTGCAAGCCACTCGATAGACGCGTCACCACTGCGATTTACACGGTTCGCAGAGGATGACCTCATCCAGTCATCGTACGGGGCAAGCGTGTTCGCGTAGCGCGGTTGGCGTACGACAAGCGTCAACAGCACACATCCCGTCACACGCAGGGGCGGCTGCGATAGCTGTGCCCGATGGGATATTTGGCGCAATGGGTGCGATCAACGTCGCAATTGTTCCCATGCGGCGCAGGGTACGCTCCGTGGTTGATGCTGATTGGTCGTCGACCGGGCGTGCAGCTACCGCAGACACCCCTACGCGGTTTACCCGCGCATCAAGGGACAACACCACCCGCCACTCGGCACGCTGCCTACCGTAGGGGCACGTTGCAACGTGCCCCTACGGTGGGGAGAAGCATCGCTATGAATTCGGCTCGCCTGACTATTCAAACTCCCTCAGTTGGCGTATCTCAACAAACCCGCCGTCTGGGATGTTTGGCATCTTTGACGCCCAGACCGCTGCCTCTTCGTCGTTGTCGGCCTCGATCGTATAGAAGCCACCGAGCTGTTCTTTCGTCTCTGCAAATGGGCCATCAGAGGCGATCGCGCCGCTGGCGTCGCGGACGATGCGTGCCGTTGACGCGGGCTGCAACGCCTCGCCGCCTAGCATTTTTCCGGATTCACGAAGGTCATTGGTGTAGCTGAACCAGCGACCCATATTTTCCTCCATCTCTTCAGGAGTGAGGTTCATGTAGGTGGATTCGTCTGAGTAGATTAGAAGTGCGTAGCGCATCGTGTGCTCCATGGTTGGTTGAACGGCTGAATATATGCCGTTTTACATCCACGACGAATACCGACGTGACAATTCGACACTTTTCGGCCATCAGGTTGCGAGTCGAGTATGCGGCGTCCGGGGTGCGGCCCTTCGAGTGGCCTCAGGAGAACCTACCGCAGCACCCCTACGTCGTCGGACCAGGCTATGCGCGGCCAATCGGCCAGTTTGCCCCTCTACCAGTCAGCTACCGAGCCATCGTTCTCGTGGTAGCTCTCGCCGCCGAGTTCCTCGTGATAGCCGTACGCCGGGCCGTCATACTCCTTGGTCGCCGCGACCTCATCAACCTCAACGCCCAGACCGGGTGTGTCCCATAGCGCAATGTGGCCGTCCACAACTTCCCAATCTTTCTTGAGAAGACCATTGCCGAGACCGGCGTCCACCTGCTCTTGAATCAGGAAGTTCGGCACCACCGCATCAACCAGCATGCAGGCGGCCAGCGCCAACGGGCCAATGGCACAGTGCGGCATGATGTGCTGGTAGTAGACCTCAGCGTAGTTGGCGATTCGCTTGAGCTCAGATGGACCACCACAGTGGGCAACATCGGGTTGCAGCAGCGATACCGCCTGCTTCTCAATCACCTCTCGGAACTCCCAGCGCGAAAGCAGTCGCTCTCCAGTTGCGATTGGGAATGGCACCTTGTCGGCCACGAGTTTTAACGCGTCCGGATTCTCCTGTGGCACGGGCTCTTCTACGAACATTGGGCGCATGCCTTTGATCTCATGGCACACTTCAACTGCGAGTCCCGGCGTCATCTTTGCGTGGAAGTCGAAGGCCAGTTCAACGTCGTCGCCAACCCACTCGCGCATCAAGTACGCAGCCTTCACGAATTCATCGATTCGGGATGGTGGCTCGTGTGCCCGGAAGAAACCTGCCGGGCCAGCTTTGTAGGCGGTATATCCGCTCTTCTGGAGCATGGTGAGCCGGGTGCGGGACTCTTCAAGTCCTTCGTCAGTCAGGTCCCGAATGCCCCAGTGGGCGTACACGCGAATCCTGTCCCGAACATTGCCACCCATGAGCATGTAGCTGGGCACGCCATAGTGCTTGCCCGCCAGATCCCACAGTGCGGCATTCAGGCCGGCGATGGCGCTCATGTTGTGTGCGCCGCCCCGGAAGAATGGCGACCGATACATCTGCTGCCAGTGGTGCTCTATGCGGAGCGGGTCTTTGCCAATGAGATATTCGGCAAACTCATCGATGGCTGCCGGGACCGAGCGCGGCTTGCCTTCCAGAGTGCTCTCGCCCCAGCCTTCAATACCCGTGTCAGTGGATATTCGGACTAATCGGGTCCGATTGCGTGGCGCGAATTGATCAATTCGGGTAATTTTCACTATGGGGCCTCCAGATATGGGATACAGGCGAGCCGGGCCATAATACATCCGACGACCCGCGGAAGACATGAATATACGTCCTCTGGTTTACCATTTGCAGGATCAGTCTGACGAGCGACCTGGAGCGAGACAGTGGCAACGACAACAGATGTGACGACAATTGACACCGGAATGGCCGCCCGAGAGGCGATCAGGGCAGGGCGTCGAATTCCTACCGGTGGATGGGCGCCGGGCTATGTCCAGGCCAATGTGGCAATCCTGCCGAAAGATCTTGCATTCGATTTCCTGCTTTTCTGCCAGCGAAACCCGAAACCGTGCCCGGTTATTGAAGTTATTGAGGCTGGCAAGGTGCATCCCGTTATCAGCGCTCCATCAGCAGATATCAGAACTGACGTGCCCAGGTATCGGATCTGGCGCGACGGTGAACTGACTGATGAGGTCGAAACAATTGAAGAGCACTGGTCTGACGACCTTGTCACGTTCTTGCTCGGATGCAGTTTCTCGTTTGAAAACGCTCTCATCGACAACGGAATCGAATTGCCGCACTACGGCACGGGCCAGAATGTATCCATGTTCAAGACCAGCGTCGATACGATTCCTGCGGGACCGTTCTCCGGGCCGATGGTCGTGTCAATGCGCTGGATACCACAGAACAAAGTTGTCAGGGCCGTGCAGTCCACATCGCGCTTCCCGGCTGTCCACGGTGCGCCGGTAAACGTTGGTGATCCCGCCGCTCTGGGCATTTCAGACGTTTCGAAACCGGACTTCGGCGATGCATGGGAACCCAAACCCGGCGATGTGCCAGTGTTCTGGGCCTGCGGTGTAACGCCTCAGGCGGTTGCGATGGCATCAAAGCCGCCGCTGATGATCACGCATGCGCCGGGATACATGTTTGTGACTGATTTGAGGGATGTGGATCTGGCGGTTTTTTAGAGGTGGGATCGGCGAGCGTTGCCTGCGCCAAGCATGTCATTCTGAGGCTCCGCGAAGAATCTCAGTTGGGAATCACGGTATGCGGCTCATCGAAACGCTCATGTCATGCGACGCTGAGATTCTTCGCGGAGCCTCAGAATGACATATCGTCGAATGAGAAGGACGCCTTGGTATCGAAGACCATGACCTCTGACGAGGCCAACGCATCCGAAGGGTTGTTTCAGCGGACCACATGCGTCAATATTCTGACTCCATAACATTCGCAGTGAGAAGCCGGAGCAAACAATATGGGAGCGATTGAAGAGATCATCCTTCGTGGCGATGTGCGCGGCATGCGGCATCTGGCGCCTCATCTTGAACCGGACTACGTTACTGACTGCGCTCAGTTTGTGATGGATCACAAAGGTCGAGTAATCATCACAACCGGCTTCTACATCTTGTCTGCAGGCCAGCCCGAGACTGACGGGCCACCTGGCGCGGTTGCGATTGGGAACGCGCTCGATGAGCTTGGATTCGATGTGTCTTACGTCACTGATTCGGTCTCGTTGTCCGCCCTCGCTTCGATCGTAAGTCCGGGGCACGCCATCATTGAGTTCCCGATCACTTCGCACCGTGAGTCGTCCGATTTTGCACAGGAATTAATTCGTAACGAGCGTCCTGACCTCATGATCTCGATCGAGCGAGCGGGCATCTCCTCAGACGGTATCTACCGGAACATGCGCGGGATGGATATTTCAGACCACAACGCCAAGATTGATCACCTCTTTGACCAGAATCCATATTCGCTGGGAATAGGGGACGGTGGCAACGAGATTGGCATGGGGAACCTGGCCAAAATCATTGCTGAGACCGAAGGGCTTCCGGATGTTCCTGCCGTTACGACCACGACGAACCTGATATGCGCAGCCGTTTCTAACTGGGGTGGATATGGGCTGGTGACGGCGCTTTCACAGGCTGCTGGTCGCAACCTGCTTCCATCGCTTGATGATGAGGTCGATTGGGTAAATACTCTCGTTGAGGGTGGAGCGGTCGACGGCTTTTCTGGCGATAACAAAGCCTACGTGGACGGGTTCACTCTGGAAGAGAACGCAAAGTGTTTGACCGATCTGCATAAGCTTCTCGCTTAGGTTTCTACCGCTTCTTCGTCTTACCGCTCTTTTTCAGTGTTTCCTGTACGAAGAAGAATGCTACTGCGGCTCCTATGAATCCAAAGCCGCCGGTCACGACTGATGCGACGCCAAGGGTCGCCGCCTGAGCTACGAATCCGACGATGAACGGCCCTGTGCTGCCACCTATATCGCCAATAAGCCGCCACACGCCAATGAACTCGCCCGTCCTGTTGGGGGGGGAGAAGTCCACTCCAAGCGTGAACACGATTCCGCTGCTGATGCCATTTCCCACTCCAGCCCACAGACCGATTGCCAACAGCGTTCCGAAGCTGCCTGCGAGCGGAATCAACACCAGCGACGAACCAAGCACGATCAGGCTGGGAACGAGGACCCATTTGCGTCCCCAGCGGTCCATCACAATTCCGACCGGGTAGAAGAAGAAGCTATCGACCAGCGAGGATGCGCTCATGATCAGGTTGATCCCGCGTATATCGATGCCAATCGCATCGCCCCAGAGTGGGATGAGGATGGAGCGGCCGTTCCGGATGAGTTGCAGGCAGACCGCCGCAACCCCGGCGGTGGCGAAAATACGTTTATTCTCCGTGACGACTTCGCCCAGCCGGGAAACGATCGACTCACCCTCAACGTCGAGTCCACCGCCTCCCGTGTCCACCAGCATTTTTAGCATGAGCACTGCTGTGATGATGCCTATTCCGGCTTGAGCAAAGAATGTGGATTGCAAGCCAAACTCTTGAGCAATGAAAGCTGCAGCGAGTGGCCCAGCGAACAGGGCCATCCGGTTCACCCCGCCAAACAGGGCGAGCGCACGGCCTCGATTCTGGTTCGGGATCACCTTGGCGATGTACGCCTGACGGGATATCGACCAAACGGCGCGGGCCATTCCCTGACAGAACCTCAAGGCTATGTAGATCCAGATGGTCGCGGCAAGACCCGCGCCTAAGGCCGTAACTCCAATTGCAGCGGTTCCAAACACCATGGTCTTCTTTGAGCCGAACCGCGAGACAAACGCGCCGGATGGGACGTCAAAGAGCATTGTGCCAATTTCACGCGCTGCAACCGCTACTCCAATTAGCCCGAGACCGGCGCCGAGGTGTTTGGCGAACAGCGGGACTTGAGCAAGGACGAGTCCTTCGCCCAGAGATAGCAGCAGCGTTGGGACGTAGACCGTCCACATGATTGAGCGGATAGAGAACGGCGGCTCAGAATCTGGGATAGGTTGAGACACCGGCGGATCACCGGCATTATTCGGGTTGGTTTGAGGTGTCTCTTCAGAAGATTCTGGCACGGCGATGAATCGTACCTGATCATGCCGTATGTGATCGGATTATCGAGGGAAAAAGAACGGCCCCACCAGAAATGGTGGGGCCGTTCTTTTGATTAGATCTTGGCTAGCCGCCCGGTGAAACCTTGAAGGAGCCCTCTCGCTCCATGATCTCTGCCAACAGCGCTACTCCGTCGCGGTTTTTCTCTACTGATTCGTAGCCGTAACAGAGTCTGGCGCAGTGGTCGCCGTCGCCATTGGGTGCAAAAGAGGCGCCGGAGTTGAATCCAACCCCTGCCTTGAACGCGATTGGCATCAGCTCAGTGGCGTTCACATGTTCCGGGAACGTGACCCAGAGGTAGAGGCTTCCTTTAGGGGTGCTCCAGGTGGTCCCAGTGCCGCCAAAGTTCTCGCCAAGAGCCGCAACCATCGCGTCGCGCTTGGGCCGGTTGATCACGTTGATGTAGTCAATGTGCTTGTACATCTCGCGATTGAGGAATTCATAGACAGCCAATGACGTGAAGTGATTCGTCCCAGTCATCCGGAAGCTCAGCGCTCGGCGCATCGTTTCAGGGTCTGAGACAAAGTAGCCCAGGCGCAGGCCCGGTGCGAGGATCTTGGAGAACGAGCCCACGTAGACAACCATGCCTGAATCATCAAGCGATCTGAACGACTCCTGTGTTTCGCCTTCGTAGCGCAGGTCCGTGTAGCACTCGTCTTCAATGATCACCATGTGGTGTCGACGGCAGATATCGATGATCTGTTTTCGTCGTTCGGTCGGCAGCGTATTGCCGGTTGGGTTTTGAAACTCAGGAATGGTGTAGAGGAGCTTAGGTTTTTTGCCCTCTGCGGTGAGCTTCACAATGAGAGCTTCAAGCTCTTCTGGAATGATGCTGTCGTCGTCAATTGGTGTGCCAACGACGTTTGCTCCGGCCTTGCGGAACTGTGCCAGCGTTCCAGAGTAGACGTAGTGCTCCATGATGACCGTGTCACCGGGGTCCACAAGCGCCTTGATGACAACAAAGTTGGCCTCAGCAGAACCGTTGACTACCGCAATATTGTCTGGAGAGACCTTGAAGCCGTCGTCGCGTTCTAACTTTGCTGCGATCAACTCTCGTAGCTCCGGGATGCCTCTTGTATCCGGGTAGAACGCAAGATCACCACCTTGCTTCTCCAGCATGGTGCTCAGGGCGTCAGTCAAACCTTTGAAGGGAATTGAATCCGGGTCTGGTTGGGCTGTTGCGAAGTCATACTTGGCGTGAACGGGAACCCGTAGCTCCGTGTCCACACTGTCCTTGGAATAGATATTTGAGAGATCGAATGTCTGTGTCGCCATTGGTTGCAGCTAGTCCCCCAGGGCCGGATTGTGTGGTGCGCTCGCCATTTTCGTGAGTCCACGATGGTGGCACAGTTTAGGGCCGTCGCCATACACGCGCAAACGCCTTCCTCCCGCGATCGGGACTGATTGCCAGTTCACGATAGAGAAGGAAGGCGTCAGGCGGAGGGCGGAGCTATGCCGCAGAGATGGTGTCTTCGCACTCTCTGGGTATAGCAAATGAGACGGTAGTTCCGCGGCCGGGACTACTTTTTATCGATATGTTGCCCCCGTGGGCATGAATGATTTCTCGGGTAACGAATAGGCCAAGTCCCAGCCCCGGGACAACTGCGCCTGAGCCATTTTCAGCCCTATAAAAATTGTCGAATACTTTCGATAATTCCTCGCTCGGTATGCCGATCCCTCTATCTACTATTTGCACATAGAATCGGGAGTCATCCACCTCAGCGGCGAGATCAATTTGAGAACTTGGGGAACTGAACTTCGATGCGTTGGTGAGCAGGTTACCCAGAGCCTGATGTATTCGAGAACGATCAGCCTGGATAACACTGCCTGGAATTGGCGATTGCACGATCAGAGTCTGGCCTGCTGATTCCAGTATCGGTCTCATAGACTTTGCCGTTTCATCGATCAGGTCAGCTGCGTCAATACTGGTCTTCACAATTGAGACATCTTTTTGCCGACCAAATGCTACGATCTCACCAAGATCTTTGATGATCTCTGTCAGTACGCTGGCATTGCGACTGACACTTTTGAGTTGGTCCATTTCGCGAGAGCCGAGGCGATCATCACGGTTTCTCAAAAGAAGGTCACAAAATGCCACGATGGAAGTGAGCGGAGTTCTCAGCTCATGAGAGACCACCGCAAGCGACTGGCGCATTGCCGCATTTTCACGCTCCAACTCCAAGAATTGGTCAGCCAGGCGCGTGTCCGCGTCGGTTGAAACCGCAATGTGGTTTGACTCCAGAGGCACAGAACTAATCTTAGTCACTGATGGTCCCAACTGATGACCCGCCTACTTGTCACGAGCCAATCGGATACACGAAAATGAGCTTCCCGGATATCCCCGGAAGCCTGCGTCCCCGATTGAATACTTAGCGTAACTTCGGCGGTCGAGCGGGTGTACAGCAGCATACCCACCTCAATCTAGATATTTTCCTAGTAACGCGTAGGGGAATACCTAGTGACTGTCGATGTAATACGGCCCATTCTTTCGGCTTAAGGCTAGGCATTTACCTGGCTGGGACTGGTCGAATATCGACGCAGGAGGTAGGAATATGTCCAGTATGGACACGAACATGGTGGAAGCCATTGCACGCGAAGTTGAGAAGTCACCGCTGTCGCCCGATGTCGAGTCTTTCATCAACTCC
Source organism: Chloroflexota bacterium (assembly GCA_013204555.1). Taxonomy (GTDB): domain Bacteria; phylum Chloroflexota; class Dehalococcoidia; order Lucifugimonadales; family Lucifugimonadaceae; genus UBA1151. The sequence goes on from JABMNO010000017.1 coordinate 55,152, forward strand.
TTTGAACTCACATCGGATGAGAAGACCGAAGTCGTCAAGATCCTGAACGACATGAAGTTCAAGGGTGATGACGTCAGTGCGCTGCCAAACACACCACCGCAGATCGTCGACGCGGGTTGGGCCTAATTGGTCGCGTTACTTGAAGTGACTGCGCCGTCTCACCGGCCTTCCAGAGCCGGTGAACGGGGTGGTCACGTCACATCTGAGATATCTCGTCAGATTTCTCTCGCGGGATTGCCAGAAGATTTGGAAAGGGTTGCGCGGTTTCAGTTCACTGGCGGGGCAATGGAGGACATGATTCCTCCGACGCTCTTTGGGGCGCTGACCGTTCACTCTTATGAGTCTGCAGGCGGGCAACACCATGAAGACGTCGCACCGGCAGCGGCGGCGGTTGAGTTCACAGCGGCAGCCGCGTCTGTGCTTGACGATTTACAGGATCTGGATCCGATTCCTGGCATCGATCCAAATGACCCAGGGGCTGGGGCTGAATTGGTAGCTCTATTTATGGCGCTGGCGAACCAGTCAATGTGCGGTCTGAAATCCACTGGAATGAGTTCGGGCAGCATAGAGACAGCGATGTCGATCTTGTCGCATTTTGAAGTCCGTGCTCTGGCGGGGCAGCATAGGGCGAATCAGATCGATTTAGCTGAGGCCACGGATGGGTCAATGGAATTGGCGACAGATGCCTCCCACGAAAAGTCAGGCTCTTTCGGAAGGCTAGCGGCCGAGATCGGGGCCGCATTGGCGACCAACGACGAAGCATTGATTCACGCACACGGCGAGTTCGGACATCATCTTGCAATCATCGACCAACTCCAAAACGACGTCGCAGGAGTCTGGCCGGGTGGCGAAGCCAGCACTGATATTTCGCTTGGACGGGCAACTTCCCCCCTCATGTTCGCCTTCGAAGTCCCCTCTGGAGTGAATAAAGCCGCTGACGAGGTTAAGACTGCACTGCGGTCCAGAGATGAATCTGGCGGGCGGGATGAAGCCTGGGTCAGAGAAGCACTGTTCAAGTCTGGAGCCGTTCACTACGCGTGGGTAGTTGCCGCGGTCCACAGGGCGAAGGCAGCGTCTCTGGCCGCGAAATGCGTCCAGTCGAATCCAAACTCGCGAATCGCCGATCTGCTGGTGGCATGAGTTAGCAGTTCCAACGTCGGTATACTCCGGGCATGATTGATCGCCTGGAGGAATTGTGGCTCGGAATCAAGTAATCACGGGCGGCTGGGCGTCGCCTATGTCGTTTTCGCGATCCTTTCAATCGTTGACTGGAGCCAGGGAACACGCGCCGGGATTTCGGTTTCGTTCAATGTTGATAGCGGCGCAGCGACGGTAACCGAGGTCAGTGTAAGAAGCTTTGCGGCGGAATTCGGTGTGGAAGAAGGCTCTCTCCTTGAGTTGATCGATGGCATGCCGACCACCGAAGAAGTCTGGTCAAGCACCGGCGACACGTCTCAGACGATGAGATTCGTCAGCCCCACTGGCGAGGTGATCGAGGCTGAGATAGCAAAAGCCCGTGCCATCGACCTTGGCGGCGTAGTGGCGCTGGAATTTTCGGGCGTAATTTTTGCTCTGTCGAGCCTCTTCGTGATCTCGAGAGCCTGGAGATCAATCGAAGCCAATAGATTCGCCTACTTCGCGGTCATCACTTCCATCGCTTTCGCATCTCTTCCGGGATCTGAATCTGGACACCTATTCTCCCGCGCAGTGTTCACAACCACATTGCCGTGGATTCCGGTGGCCTTTATCGGTCTGTTCGATGTGCTTGGCAAGGACAAAAATAGAAGGGAGCAGATGGTCCCATCTATCGGCCTCATCTTGCCATTGGTAGGTGCGATCGGGCTGACGACAGTCAATCTAGTCCGATTCACAGCTGCTCCAGCGCTGGCCGACATTGCCGCATCCGCGTCCCTTCTGTTTCTTGCAACGGGACTCTTCTGGGGACTTTTTTTACTGGCAAGACGCTATTTCAATTCGACGTCCGCCATATTTAGAGAGCAGATTCGCGTCATTGCGGTTGGCACGATGATTGCCGTTCTACCTGTTGTTCTCCTTAACATCGTCCCAAACGGGCTCAATATTGATCCCCTGGTGCCGCCCGAATTCCTTCTTACGGCCAGTGTGATTATCCCTCTTTCATTCGGGTACGCCATCCTCCGCCACGATCTACTTGGTATACGGCGCCTGGTTCACAGAGGGGTCGCATACGTCCTCATTTCAGCCATCGTAGTGGCCCTGTACGCGGTTGTGTTGGGTGCGACGAGAGCATGGATAAATCAAGGAGTTGGTGACGATACAGCGGTGAACATCGCGATCCTGATGGCGCTTCTGGGGATTCCGCTGATTCCTCGCGTGCGAGAACTTTCTTTCTCCGTCGTCGATCGTCTGTTGTACAAAGATTTCATCGGCCACAGAGAGGTGGTTAGGGGAGTGAGCCTTCGCGCCGTGGAGGCGCCATCTGTTGAAGAACTTTTTGATGGAGTCCTTGGCCAGATAAGGGACCCCCTGGGTGCGTCGTTCGTGGCTTACATTGAGCGCGAAGGAATTACCGGTAGCGTTGGCGCAGTAGAGGATCCAATTATCGAAGCAGCGTACCGGAGAGCGGTTCAAGCGAACGGCACCGAATCTGGCACACATGTGGTTATCAATGCTGCTTTAGAAGGGCAGGTCGCGTTCGTTATGTTCCCTGATAGCGGTGACAGGTCAGCCACAATCTGCGTGGGTCCCAAAGAGACCGGTGAGCCGTTCAGCGATGAAGATCTTCAGATGATCCAGACGATAGGCGGTTTGCTGTCGACAGCGGTCGCCAGGCTTCGGCTGTTAGAGCAGTTACAGGTTAAGAACGAAGAGTTGACCGGTCTCAACCGGAGAATTGTCCAGGTTGAAGAGCAGGAACGAGCAAGGATTTCTGGATATTTGCACGATGAGCCTCTTCAGAAGGTCTCCTACGCGCTAGCGCAGTACCGAGAGCGCAACCTTGGCGCTGATCTTGAGGCAATTCTGGACGACGCTGTGGGTGATCTACGGAACATCACGGCGACCCTCAGTCCAGCCATCTTGATGGATCTTGGCCTGGCGAGATCTGTCGAGTGGCTCGTGGCGGAAACGGACCAGCGATCAGACTTCAGTACTGATCTTCGAATAGAAGGAGATGAACGCGAGTCTCAACTCTCAAAATCGACACAGCTGGTCGCCTACAGAGTTGTCCAAGAGTCGCTTACGAACTGCCAGAAACATGCAAAACCATCAATGGTGTGGGTGTCCCTGGAATATGAAAACGAAGGACTGCTGATATCAGTTGATGACAACGGTGTTGGAGCTCCAGAAGGACCAGATGGCCTCACGAGCAAAGCTGATAGCCTTGGTTTGCTCAGCATGCGGCAGAGAGTGGAAAGCCAGAACGGTTTTTTGGCGGTCCAAAATCGCGAGTCCAGAGGGTTTAGTGTTAGAGCAAGACTCCCGTTCGGTGACGAGATCCCCGGACCAACACAAAAAAGCAACGGATCAGCGCCCTAACCGGGTGTTAGTGGTTGACGACCACCCAATGCTCCGGGTTGGTGTTGTTTCATTTTTGACCGAGGCGTCAGATTGCGACGTAGTTGGCGAATCCGACAACGCGGACGACGCACTTCAACTTGCCCGGGTCATGAAACCTGACATTGTTCTATTAGATATCAGATTAAAGGGCAGTCGCACCGGCATTGATCTGGCTCGGGATCTTCGAGAGCAAGTTCCTGACGCCAAAATTGTTGTGCTTACCAATTTCCCGCATGAGCCCTACGTCCGCGCGATGATGGAACTGGGCGTGGACGGGTATTTGTTGAAAGATACTCCGCCAAGTGATGTGCTTGAGGGCCTGCGGATGGTGATGCGCGGCAGCAGCGTCTTCTCTTCCACGGTCAGTTCAAACATCATCAAGGGATATCTCCACTCCCCCTATAACAGGGCTCGAAGAAGCCGGGATTCGCTTACGGCAAGAGAAGCGGAAGTGCTGCAACTGATAGCGGATGGCCGAACCAATGATGACGTTGCTGATGCGCTTGGTGTATCCGTAAAGGCGATCCAGGTTCATCTCACCAATCTGTACTCCAAACTGGATGCGAAAAACAGGACCGAAGCCGTCGTAAAAGCGGCGAGACGGGGACTCGTCATTCTGGACGAGGCCCAGTAGCCAGCCGCCCAGGCACCCGCGCTGGTGGTGGCGCCACCGGACGTGTGGGTATACCCCAATAGTCACCGTCTCCCAACCCTGATTCACTTGGTATGAGGGTCCATTTGCGGGGCCTTCGCATGACTTTTTTTCGCGGGGTAGAGAGTCGTATGTTCAGGGACGCAACTGGCGCAGGGCCAGTATCGCGGGATTCATCAGACGTGCAGCTTCCACGCCGTCCGTTCACTTATCGCGCCTCGCAATTTTCTACAAATGCACTGTTTTCAGCCAAGCTGGCAACTGCCGCTGCGCTGGCTTCATTCGCCTTGTTGCTCGCGATGACTGTTGGTACCACTTTCGCCGTTCGTTCGTTTATTTCTGAGAAAAGTGCGGACAGATTTTCCAACTTCGTCCAAACCTCCAACTCTGAATTTGAGGCCGATGTTTCACGACGATTGACCGAACTTCTGGCGGTGGAGGGTCTTTTCAAGACATCGGACGACATCAGCCAGGCGGAATTTGAAGTGTTCGCAGGCCTTCTAAAAAATAAAGGAGGTCCTGTTGAGGCGCTGGGTTTCGTGAGGCGCATCACTCCGGTAGAGGTAGATGCGTTCAACCAGGCCATGAGAAAACGTGGTCTGGTGGGCTTCGATCTGACGAGGCGTGGAGGAGCACCGGAGTACACGGTAATTGAACAGCTGTTTCCTCGTAACTCCGGCGTTGTTTCGCTGGGTGAGGATCTTGGTAGAGACAGCTTTTTCACCGATGCCCTGACGGCGGCAGAAGAATCCCTGTTGCCCGTTGCTGTTGGTCCCTTTGAATCTTCGGATCCCAATCAAAGTGACGCGTCACTTGTGATCTTGTCGCCGGTAATTCGCCAAATAGCGGATGAGGTCTCTGGCAGCACATTGGTCCGTACTCTTGAGGGATTCGCTCTGGGTGTGTATCAGGCCAAAGAGCTTCTTGGAGGAGCGACGGTATCTCAGGAGTTTGGAGATATAGATTTCCGAATTGTTGATGTATCTAAAGGTGCTCGCGGGACGGAGATATTTCCTGAGGCCGGCGGAGATTCCAGTCATGACTGGAGTGGAGGTCAGCGGCTACATCGCGAGGTTGAGGTAGGTGGACAGTTATGGGATTTCCAGTATTCCGGACCGCATGATTTTGACCTGACGCCACTTGAACGGGAAGTCTGGATCATTGTGATGGTCGCCGGCCTGGTGATAACGCTGGTCGCAGGTGGATCTACCTATTCCTTAATCGCTGGCAGGCGAGCTGCTCGAAGCGATCTGGAAATTGTGACGACACAACTGTCGGCCATTCTGGACTCAGCGCTCGAAGGAATTTTGTTGGTTGACCAGCGTGGCCGGGTTATCTGGGCGAATCAGGCGTTCGCCAATATGATGGAGTTGGGAGAGGCCAGTGAACTGGCAGGCGAAGATGTGGCGAACCGTCTTGAAACGAATGGCCCAGATATTGAACATCGAGACCGATTTATTGAGTTCATAAGAGAGGTTGTTCGAGACCCAGAATCAACAGTCGCCAGTGAAGATGTCACGATCAACACGCCCGAACCGCACTCATATTCCCTGAGCTCGGTGCCGGTTGAAGATGAACGAGGGCTGCACGCAGGCAGATTGTGGGTTTTCAGAGATGTAACTTCCGAACGAGCTGCCGACGAGGCTAAGTCGACATTTGTCTCGATGGTTTCACATGAGTTGCGGACCCCTCTGACTTCGGTGATGGGCTTTATTGACCTCGCTATGGATGGTGCTGGCGATCCCGTTGGCGAGAAGACGATAAAGCTGCTGGGCACCGCCAGATCGAATGCCGAGCGCCTGCAACGCCTGGTTGACGATATCCTGGACGTCTCGAGGCTTGAGAGCGACGCGCTGCGTCTTGATATGGACTCGGTAAATGTTGTGGAACTGGCGACCGATCTCGCGGATGGCGTGAACGCATTATTCGTTGAGCGCGACGTCAAACTAACGGTTGAGGTAGGGGACGAAGTGCCAATGATTTGGGCTGATCGCGGTCGAATGGGTCAGGTGATAATAAACCTGCTCACGAACGCGCTTCGGTACACATCTTCCGGTGGCGATGTTAATCTTCGGATTACGCACGATTCTGGAGCGGTTGCGATCGCTGTTATTGATACAGGCCTGGGAATTGCGCCAGAGCACACCGGTCGCGTCTTCGAAAAATTCTTCCGAATCGATTCGAAAAGATCACGCCCTGCAGGAAGCACTGGATTGGGCCTGGCCATTACCAAGTCTCTTGTCGAGCGAATGTCCGGGATGATCACGCTTGAGAGTGAGATAGGTGAAGGGTCTACGTTCACCGTGCGAATGGCTGCCAGCACCCCTGCTTCCTGAGGTTGATCGCAGGCCACACCGCGTGGCCTACAGTGATTTCTACCCTGGATATCTCAAGATCTCCCGGTGGTGGCGGGTATCAAACCTGCCACTCTTCACGATGTAACCGTTCACAACGGTCAATGACGTATCCGAGCGCACTTTAACGTTTGGGATGTTTCAGGCGGGCTTCTATTCCGACTTCGCCAGGGGTCTCCGATTCTGACGCGGCCATCATTATGATCTGTGATGCGCCCGGAATAGTATGATTCGCCAATCCACCTGTGTAGCCATCGAGAAGGAGCGCGTTATGTGCAGAAGCATCAAGACCCTGAGGCCACCGTATCAGGAAGAAGTAACGGCTGACGATATTGAAGCCGCTTCGGTCCAGTACGTGCGCAAAATCAGTGGGTTCAGGAAGCCTTCAAAGGCGAACGAACAGGTGTTTAACCTCGCTGTGAGGCAGGTCGCGAAGGCATCTCAGAAGCTGCTGGACACTCTTGATGTCCACGCCGCGGTTACTGGCGCATCTAAGAACTAATCGGAATGGTGGTCAGAGACCACACGGAATCAGGCGCAGTGCCTGGTTGGACTCAGGCTACGCGTTCCACAACGCCGCGTTCAGGCGCTACGTATCGGTAGCCGAATTCCCGGACTGTCTGAATGAGGCGCGGCTTGCGGGGATTTTCTTCGATCTTTCCGCGCACATATGAGACGTACAGTCTCACGCTTTCTGGCGCGGTCTCCAGTGAATCTGCACCCCACACCAGGTCGATCAGCCGTTCTTGGCTCAGAACCTGGCCTGCATTGGCTACCAGCGCAGCGAGCATCTTGAATTCCAGAGGAGAAAGTCTGAGCTCTTTGCCGCGTGCGGTCACACGGTGCGCCGTGTAGTCGATCGTGAGGACAGGGTCGGAATAGGCATCCGGAGCTTTGCTCAATGAGGGCAAGGAAGCCCTTCGAAGGGCGGCACTGACGCGCGCCATGAGCTCATCACGTCCGAACGGTTTTACAACGTAGTCGTCAGCCCCAGCGGCCAGGCCGCGGACCTTTTCGTTTTCGGATCCAAGCGCGGTCAGGAACAGAACGGGAATGTTTGAGACTTCTCTTATCCGTCCGCATAGCTCGATGCCATCCATTCCCGGCATATCGATATCAAGCAATGCAAGTTCAGGCCGGTGCTCAAAAAACGCCCGAAGACCCTCTTCACCTGTGGAAGCCTGAATCGCGTGGTGTCCGGCCATTTCCAGGCGGGCAACCACCAACTCAAGAATGTCTGGCTCATCATCAACTACCAGTATGCGGGCGCTTTGTGTGTCCATGAGTGCGTGAGCCTTGCGAAAAGGGGCATTCGAATTAAGTTCGACAACTCAATTTAATAGGCGCGCTCTTCAGTTGCGTGTGTAGATACACCACTCGGTGTTGGTGACTCCTACTTAATTCCAACATAGCTCCCACATCGATCAAAGGTATGGAAGGCAATATAGGTATCAGTGAGAGGTCAACGGGACCACACCCCGCCGGCAAACAGCCGAGTGGCCCCGGAAGATCTTGATCAACAGGCTGGAGGCGTCCCGGGTTTCTCCAAAACCCCTCACTCTCGGTCTCCTCTTTCCCCGGTTGGTGAAAGGGGCGTACCCCAGCTATCTCTGAAGGCCGCCTACGGGCGGTCTTCTCAGTTAAGCCAGCGTGGGGCCATTGAAGCGAGGGACCAGCACAGATTGGTCGGTCGCCACGGCGATCTCTTCCTGGCTTAGGCCGCGTTCTCGCAATTCAGTAGGAGAGAAAGACATGCTGGTATCTTCTCCGCTCAAGAATTCGGCCAGTTGCGGGAGTTCTCGAACTCCGTAGTGGTAGTCGTCATAGACCCCGTCCTTCATGAGGTGGCACCACGGTGCGAGCATCACCTGATTGCTTCCAATTCGTGCGGCCGAGTCAGATCGGTATCTTTCAATAGCGTCATCGGGATTGAGCAAGATGTCGACGTATCGTTCGATCATCAAACGTTCATCAAATTCCGCTGGTAACGCGGGCATGGTGGCAGGGCTAAAGCCTTCGTCAAATCGCTTGAGCACCGCTGATATGGCAGCGGGATGGTCGCCGGGTTCGATCATTTCAATTGCGGGATGTGATGGAAAATCTCTATAAGCTCCAACTCGGGAGACCACGGCCGGAGTGCCAGAAGCAATCGACTCGTAGGGGCCAAGGCCAAATGCTTCAATTGCATTGCCGAGGCAGAGGGTGATGTCACCGGATCGGTAGAACTCGGGCATCCGGTCGGAAGTCTGCCATGGCACATATTCAATTGAATCTTGAACTTCTAGCTCTCGCATTCTTGATTCGATCGACGCGTGAATCTGCCTCAGATCCGGGAGTCGGTCGGCGTCAATGTGTCTGGGAACCACCAACTCAACTGCAAGTTCAGGTCTCTCGTCGCGTAGTGAGCGGACCAGATCCAAACACTCAAAGATGCCTTTGCGTTCATCTGGTCGATGTGGATAGAGCATTCGGAGCGAGTTGTTCGGTTTTGGCGAGATCAATTTCGCCACTGCGAACTTTTCAGTGTCGATTCCATTGGGAACGACCACTACGGGCTCAATGTCTCGCATGTTGCTGATGCCAACCGTCGCGTTGATTACGCGACCGAGGTAACGCGATGGCACGATGGTGAGATCGGCTGGATAGCCGAACGCCGAGATCAAGGCAGTCTCAAATGAGAAGTCGTGGAAAGATCGAATGATTGGTGTTTTTTCTGGAATCAGTCTGCGCAGGTGGAATATATCGGCGTGGAGGTAGACCACATCTGCGGCGTCAATCAAAGGTGCGATTTCGCGCGCGGACCGGGCGATATTACCCGGAGGCACTTCATACGGATCGGGGAATGCGCCGGTTAGATGAAGCAGCGGGTGTACGACGGCCCGCTCGTGCCATCGGAAACCATCCTCGTTTTCCGGCCGACGAGAGCAGACCACATCTACCGTCGCACCACGCTCGGCGAGTCCAACGGCGATTGATCTGAGAATCGCTTGCGAGCCGCCATAGACCTGGCTTTCAAACAGGGGAGCGATAGAGGCGATAAACACCCGTTTTGCCACCACGAGTTGTTCTCCGCTAATCGGTCCCGCGATGCCGCGTGATCTCTATGGCGACGTTTCGGGCGATCTTGCTCGCGCTAGGTTTGGAGACTTTTACGGTCGCCGCGTTAACTCCCTCGATGTCCAGGACGACCTGCGCGATCTTTTCGGACATCGTTTCAATTAATTTGAAGGGCCGGCCAGAAATCAGTTTTTGAATGGCCGCGACAACCTCGGAGTAGTTGACGGCCTTGCTCAGGTCATCCGAACCGGCGGCGGCGCGTGTGTCAGTCTCGATCTTAAGGTCGACAAACACTTCCTGCTCAACCAGTGCCTCCCATTCATGGACGCCTATAGTGCATTGGAATCTCAGGCCTTCGATGAGCAGCAAATCAGGTGTGATGGGCATCAGGCTCGGTTCAGCACGTGGATACGCTCTCCAGTAATGGAGCCAGCCTCGTCGGTGCATAGAAATAGGATCGTGGATGCCAGGTGGGTGGGCGGAACCCACGTTGAGAAATCTGCGTCCGGCATTCCCTGCCTATTGGCGGGCGTGTCGATTGTGGACGGGACTAACGCGTTCACCGTAACGCCTGTTCCCTTTAACTCTTCTCCCATTGCCTCTGTGAGTACCAGTACACCAGCTTTTGAAATCCCATAGGCACCGTTGAAGGCTGCCCCTTTGTCGCCGGGCATTGCGCCGATGTTGATGATCCTGCCCCAACCGTTCTCCACCATTCCGGGAACCGCAGCACGAGATACGTTGAACGCAGATTTGAGATTTAGATTCAGGAAATAGTCCAGTTCTTCATCTGAAGTATCGGCAAGCGAAGGCTGTGGTCGCCATCCACCAACCAGGTTCACGACGATATCGACATGATCGTGCATCTCGATCGCACTTTGTACTGCGGCGTTTACAGCGGTTGAGTCGGTCACATCGAACCACTCTAGTTTTGATTCAGGATCGCTGTGGTTTTCACGGCAGATCGTGATGCCTGCATTTTCCATCGCCGCGACTACAGCAGAACCAAGAGCACCGCCACCGCCGGTTACTAGCGCCACTTTTCTACGAGTGTGATCTGGCATTTGGCCTCTCTGGGAGCTACCCACTGGTTCCGCTTGAGCCACCATCGATGTTAATAGTCTCAGCGCTAATGTAGTCGCTCTCAATGAGGTGAATGATCGCTGTAGCCACATCGTCGGGATCTCCCCACCGCTGCGCGGGGATCAGTTTTGCGATTGCGGCGACTCGATCTTCAGCGAGGGTTGGCGGCGGAAGTATCGCGCCGAGGGCGACCTGATTTACCTGGATATTTGGCCCAACCGCGGCGGCGAGCGAGCGAGTGACCGCGGCCAGCGAAGCCTTCGAAACGCCGTAGGCGAGCCGATTTGGCCTCACGAGCTTGATGTCGTTGATGTTGATCACTTTGCCGGGAGCGTCTTCAAGAGTGGCAATCATCATCTGGGAGAGGCGAAAAGGCGCCCACGCGTGCACCATCATATTCAGTTCCCAATCGGCCCGACTCGTGGCCTCAAGACCACCCTGATCGTAGATCGAGGCGCTGTTGATCAGAACGTTGAGTTGACCAAACTTCGCAATAACCGCGGGCACCAGTGAGTCAATCTGATCTGGATCTGAGAGGTCTGCTCGGAAGCACTCAGCGTGACCACCGGACTCCCGGACAAGGTCAGCCACTTCCTGTGCTTCACGGTCGGACGAGCGGTAGTGAATAGCCACAGAGGCATTTCGGGCACCCAGTGCGAGCGTTATCGCTCTCCCAACTCTGGTTGCGCCACCGGTGACAAGTGCTACAGCAGAATCAGGATTCAAGACAGCAATCTGGGGCTAGCAGTTAAGAGCCGACACACTAGAGGAGATTCCCGGCCTGATGTCGAATGTGAGCCATGAACTCATCACGCGTCGTGACATTCTCACGGAACTCACCAACCATGGCGCTTGTGACCATCTTGGTGTGATGCTTTTTGACTCCCCTCATGACGGCGCAGAGGTGTGTGGCCTCAATCACGACGCCAACTCCGCGTGGGTTTATCAAATTACCAAGAAACTCTGCGACCTGATGTGTCATTCGCTCCTGGACCTGGAGCCTCCGGGCGAACATTTCGACGAGGCGCGGGATCTTCGATAGGCCGATCACTTTGTCCGTAGGCAGGTAGCCCACGTGGGCGTAGCCAAAGAAGGGGATCATGTGGTGTTCGCACATGCTGTAGAACTCAATATCTTTGACGACGACCATCTGGTCATACTCAACATCAAATAGCGCGTTGTTGAGCAACTCCTCAGGATCGGTCAAGTAGCCTTCAAGTAGCTCGTCATACATGCGAGCTACGCGTTCAGGAGTTCTCTGCAGCCCATCTCGCTCTACGTCTTCGCCAACTGCCGCAAGTATGTGCCTGACTGCGTTGGCCACAACTTCTTTGCACTCTTCGCTGAGTACGGAGGGGGGGCGGATTTCTGTTGAAGTCAATTCAATATTCCTCTTGGTAAACTGGTTGGTCCACCGGGTTTAGAAGTTTGATTCGTTATGGACAGAACGGATGTCTCTATTATTATCCTGCTGATTTAGCGCTGACCGGTGGCATGAATATCGCGTTCGGATTATCTGGGTCGATTTCGGTCGCCGCTGTCCACGTACTTTCGATTTTTCCATCGTGCATCTTGTGTACTTCGTCAGCCATGTCGAGCAACGTCTGATCATGGGTGGTCGCGACGATAGACATTCCTTCGTCGTGAACCATCTGCTGGAACAGCCCAAATATCGACTGCGCGTTGGTCGAATCGAGTTCCCCTGTTGGCTCGTCGGCGAGTATGAGAGATGGCCGCATTGCGATTGCTCTGGCGATTGCGACACGCTGCTGCTCTCCACCGGAGAGCTCATATGGCCTATGACTGGAACGGCGTAGCAGGCCAACAATCTCTAGAACTTCCTTTGTGCGGCGGGATCGCTCCCCGGCGCCAACGCCCGATATTCGCAGCGGCAATTCCACGTTTTCATACGCAGATAGGAGCGGAAGGAGACCGAATGACTGAAAAACGAATCCGAGACGATGACGCCTGAGTTCGACCATGTCATTTTCATTGAACGTCGAGAGATCTCGTCCCTCGAACTGCACGGAACCTTCGGTTGGTGAATCGAGTCCGGCGAGAAGATTTAGCAAAGTCGTCTTGCCCGAACCGGACCGACCGACAAGCGCAATGAATACTCCGCGATCTATGTTTAGCGTGATGTCACGGACCGCATGTACTTTTTCGCCCGCGAGATCATAGGTCCGACTAACGTGATCGGCTCGAATCAGCGGCTCTGAACTTGCCATTACTTCTCCAGGTATTTGGATCTGCACGCCCTCTGGCATCGGGTATATTCCAGCCATAATTTCCCGCGCCCACACGTAGTATGGTGCCAGATTGTCCTATATGTGCCGTGTACAAGCGAATCGCCTCGGCTCATGATGGCAATAATTGAAGGGCAGAGGCGCCACGAATGAGCATGAATTCTGTAACCGAAGAGATCATAAGAGGGACATTTCGCGGAGAGGAGCCGCTGGAGATTCCAGTGATCACGTTCCGGGGAGAATCAGACGGTCCTGAGTTCACAGTGATGTCAGGCATGCATGCCGGTGAATACTCTGGAATCCTGGCGGCACAACGTCTTATCAATCACCTTCGGACTACCGGTATCTCGGGCACCGTAAGAGTGATTCCTGTTGTCTCAACCAGAGCCTTTATGGCCCGAAATATGCAGCTGTCGCCAGTGGATCAACGCGAGGTGCATTTCTACGGACCGGGCAATGCAGACAACTCATATACAGAGTTCCAGATAGATACTCTCTACAAGCTACTGGTCACTTCTAATTATGTGATCGATATGCACAGCGGAGAATTCGCTCAAGCGTTGCATTCATGGATTCCTGTCCCAATGCAGGGATCTGATGATTTTCAACGTCGCACACTATCTCTAGCACTTGGCTATCCGGTGGAACATATAGAGCTACGGCGAGAACGGGAATCCGTCCCTGCACTGGTCAACCACCTGGCGGACGACGGAGTCGCAAATATCTGGGCGGAGATTGGTAAGAACGGTCTGCCAAACGAGAGTCATATCGACGCGCATTACCAGGGACTAATCGCCGCGTTGCAAACGGCAGGCAACCTGGCGGGCGAGCCGCAAAGACCTTCGCACACGTTTATTGAGGGCAGTCGCCGACAGATAAATGCAGATGTTTCGGGCGTCTGGCACCCGGCGGTAAAAGAGGGCGATATCGTTGAGCCGGGGCAGCCGCTGGGCAACATCACGGATTACTTTGGCACGGTGCTGGAGGAGTATTTCGCGGAAGAGAGAGCACTGGTTCTCTACTATTGGACCAGTCCGGCTATTGATCACCTGCGTCGACCTCACGGCTACGATTGGCACAGCGGATTGGTAAGCCTTTTGACAATTGATGAAGCTTCAGACACGGCGAGGTTGGATGCGTAATGACTGATTATCCAATCTATTTCGCCCATGATCATATGGATCGGCTCGAAGACCTCAAGCGGGATCACAACTCCGGCGTCGCCGGAAAGATCCTTCACATGCTGGTGGATGCGTGGATTGACGCACCCACACGCGAGCAATACGAGGCCAGTTACTTCGGGTACGACGGCTTCACTGAGCGGGCAGTTGAGGCGGTTGCGAAGCAGCTACGTAACGAGCGCGAAAACTCAGATTGGCTGAAGATCATTCGTACAGCAGCCGACCTCCGTGCCTCCCGTGCCCAGGGTCTTTTCGGTCTCCTCCTTGGTACGGAGGGCGGAAAGCTAATTGGAGATTCGCTATCCCAACTCGACGCGTTCCACGAGCTTGGTATGCGGCATATCCAATTCAACTGGTCAATGAGAAACAAGATATCTGCAAGCCAGGAAAATGAACGGGAGCCGGATCAGCCGGGACTTACTCCATTTGGCAAAGAAGTCGTTTCCCGGATGAACGAGTTGGGTATGGTGATCGACGTCTCTCACTCGTCGCCAACTGCGATCTCAGACACTCTCAATGTAACTAGCAGACCAATCCTCAACTCTCATTCTGGGTCGCGAGAACTGGCGCCCAAACTTCAGAATCTCTGGGATGATCAGATTCGTGCGATGGCGACCAACGGCGGGGTTATCGGGATTCACTTCTGCTCTCGGCTGGTTTTGGGTGTGAATGATAGACAGGCCGAGATAACCGATGTGCTCCGTCAAGTCAGGTACGTTGCAGACGTTGGTGGCATCGACGTTATCGGGCTTGGACCAGATTTCATACTTGGGAATCCAGATCGTGACGAGATCTACACCCGCAATACATCACAAGATGAAATCACATGGACCCGCGGACTGGAGTCTTCTTCGGAAATAGAGAACATCATCGGGCCACTAGAGGCGGGCGGATTCAGTTCGGACGATATCGAAAAGATACTCGGCGGCAACCTGCTCCGCCTGTTCAGTGATGTGCTTCCCGTCTGACAGAGTGCTTCCAAATGGCGTGTGTGCGTGGACGCTAACCCTCATTCACACTGAACACACCCCCATGTCTGAATCCGGTGTATTGACCGATGATCAGGGCATAGCAGTATCAAGGACACTCAGGTCTAACAATGCTCGATGTTCAGCGCATAGAGTTTGCAAACGCGTTTCTGGACCCTTTGCAAAATACCTGGCACAGCCAGTTCCGCCGCGATCTCGTAAAGAGTTCGGGCGATGAGCGTCTGGATCCATCAGGTCAGATGGTTGGTGCGTACCTCAAGGTCACGGGAACCGTGCAGGGATACGTTTTGTATTACCTTGCATCGGAAACCGCCGCCAGGCTGGCAGAAGAATTTGGGTCTCGCCCGCTGAAACTCGGTGGGGACGTAGCGCTGGGCGCCGTAAACGACCTTATGCAGGTGGTCTCAAGCAACGCGCTAATACTCATGAAAGAGGCGTCACAGGCCATAGAGATTGTTCCTGGAGAAGTCTTCGCATGTACCGAAAGCGGTTTTTCCGGCGACGAAGAGTGGACGTACTCAGGCCGATTCAAGACATCAGGAGACGCCTCATCAATATTTGGTGCAGATGACATCTACGGATTCGTTTATCTGATAACGATGACCGATTCAGACGCTCCGCCGGTACCAGACGTGCCTGGAATAATAGCGGCCGCAAAAGCGACGCTGGGACCGAAGCCTGGCGCCGGATTGAGTTCAAATATTAGCGCGCCGCCGCCAATGCCCGTGCATGGCGTTGACAAGCCACGTGAGATTGCTGAATTACGCGCTGAGACGCTGAAAGCCCGGAATGTGTTCGTGATGGACAATCGAGGACGGAAACGGATCGCCGTCAGCGCCAAGGATGATGGCTCAACCTCGATCATATTCGCTGATGCAGACGGCAGGATGAGGGCGACCATCGCTCTGTCTAACAAGGGCATAGGCCGGATCATGTTTATGGATCACCTGGGGAAACGTGTTTTCGCGGCGCCAGCCAGTATGAAGGCAGCCAAGGACGTCCGCGATCGGTCACAACGATCGGCACAGCGCAGACTTGAAGGTGCTAAGACCGCGCTGGATGAAACTGACTCGGAGGCGACCGATATCTTCAAGACACTTATCACGCGCCCCCCGGAAGCGGCCTAGTCTGCACAGGGTATGATCGCCTCATGAAAAGAGGTGATCGAAATTGACCGACAGAAGCTACTGGGCCTGGGGACGAATTTCTGATGAGCCGACCGCTGCCGATCTGGCCGCGGCTGCAACTTCACTTTCTGAGCGGTACGGGAGGACGATTCTCCCCGTAAATCTCCCCTCGCAATCTGATTTATCACTTCGGACGCCTCGCGTAAAAGTCCCAGCGCATCTGCGGGACATCACATCGATTGATGATGCTGATAGAGCGGTCCACACCTATGGACGAAGCTTCCCGGACCGAATACGGGCCTTCAAAGCTGACTTTCCTGAGCCTCCAGATGCTGTGCTGAGGCCAGAAACCGAGGATCAGATTGAGCAGATCCTTGAGTGGGCATCCACGAACGCGATCACGGTTTATCCCTTCGGTGGCGGCTCTTCTGTCGTGTCGGGCTTTGAGCCTGATACAGCGGATGAGAGGGTCATTTCGCTGGATATGGAGCGATTCGACAAGGTACTTGAGATCGATACACAATCGCGGGCGGCCAGAATCCAGGCCGGAATCTATGGACCTGCCCTCGAACGTGAGCTAAAGAAGCACGGCCTGACGATGCGCCACTTCCCGCAGAGTTTCGAGTTCTCCACGCTGGGTGGGTGGATTGCGACCAGGTCTGGTGGTCACTATGCGACGAATCACACCCACATCGATGATTTCGTTGAATCAGTCAGAATGCTTACCCCATCCGGGCCATGGGAATCGCGACGACTTCCGGGCAGTGGGGCAGGGCCCAGCCCTGATCGATTGGTCCTTGGAAGCGAAGGAATCTTCGGGGTGATCACAGAAGCCTGGGTGCGGCTGCAAGAGCCACCAGGTTTCCGGGCATCAGCGGGCGTGTACTTTGAGAACTATGAAGACGCATGGTCCGCTGCGCGTGAGATCGGTCAGGCGAAACTCTGGCCCGCCAACTTGCGCATGCTGGATGCGGTTGAGGGTAAGAATGCCGCTGGGATGGATGGGACTAAGACTTTGCTCGTGATCGGATTCGAGTCCAGTGATGTTCCCCAAACTGAATCGCTGGCGGCATGCTTGAAGATCGCGCGAGAACTTGGCGGAGTCACCGACCCAGATGAGATTATCGATTCTGAGACATCTGCGAGTGGGGCGGGCAGGCAGGGTGCCGTGGGGAGGTGGCGCGCATCGTTCATACGGGCTCCATACGCGATGAACAGCACGATTCCACTGGGCTTGATACACGACACATTTGAGACTGCTGTTACATGGGACGCCTGGCCAACGCTGGACTCAGAAGTCCGGTCCGGCGTTCAGAAGGTCCTGGACGACCGTTGTGGCGGCGGAACAATTTCATGCCGATTCACCCACGTATATCCGGATGGCCCGGCGCCTTACTACACGTTTATCGCTCCTGGATTCTCAGGCGGCGAGCTTGAGATATGGAGCGAGATAAAAGAAGCTGCGTCCAAGGCCATTATCAAGTCGGGCGGAACGATCACTCACCACCATGCGGTTGGAAAGCTACATCGACCCTGGTATGACCAGCAGCGCCCGGGCCTGTTTGAGAAATCGTTGAGGGCCACCAAAAATGTCCTGGACCCTGCGGGAATCATGAATCCTGGTGTGTTGATCGACTAACCAGCGAGTTCAACTCGATTCCGCTCGCTTCTCGTGACGCTCGTATCCCAAGTGTTTACCTGAAGACGTCTCCGTGTAACTTCCCCCTGTTAGAAAGTGGGAGTACAGGCCCAGTTGAAGTGGCTGAATCACTGAATTTCTAATGGGGATACGGAGTGGATACCTCCCGATCTTTCGCCCAGCGACCCGCGACACTGACTTCACAGGACACACTTGTTCAAAAGCCAGCGCGAGTATTGCTGATAGATGATGCCGCAGAAGTCTCAGATCTCATCCGCACATCGGCGGCCATCAGCCATCCATGGCTTGAGATCGATTCGGTAAGCGATGGACGTTCCGCTGAGATCGCACTGGCCCAGGCTCTGCCTGATCTGATAGTGCTGGATCTGTCGCTCCCCGATACCGATGGCTTGAACCTTCTCGCCAGGCTTCGAACGAAGAGCGATGTGCCGATCATCATTCTCTCGGCGCGCGATGATTCAGCGACCAAAATCCAGGCATTTGAACTTGGCGCGGATGATTACGCCGCGAAGCCGGTGCCCGTAAGCGAATTACTGGCGCGAGTGGATGCTGTGCTGAGAAGGCGCAAAGTGGCTCCGGTTGGTTGGTCTGCAGCGCTTCCATTCAGTCAACTCGCCCTGGTTGGAATCGCAATCGCTCTTCTCCTGCTGGCGGTTGTCGGCTGGCAACTGCTCGCTCCATCAAATGATAGTGACGTGAATCCGCTCCTGATGAGTCAAGAGCCGTTGCCATCCGGCCCAGTGGAGACGATTAGCGCGGGTGTTCAAGGGATCGATAGCGCCAATTTGGTAGCTCAGATCGCGGAGCCAATAGTCGCTGAAATATCGCCAGAGATCATTAGTTCCTTCGACTATGAAGACTTCACCGACACTGCTGGACTCAAGCTCATGGGTAATGCCGAAGCTTCCGTCGGTTCATTGGCGCTTACGCCATCACAAATCGAACAGAGTAGTGCTATTTGGTCGCAATCCAGGCTTGAAGTCGGCAAGGGTTTTTCATCTGAGTTCACGTTCATGATTAGCGACAAGTTCGGACTTGGCGCTGATGGATTCGCTTTTGTTATTCAAGATGATTCTCCCGACTATATTTCATCAGTCACAGGCCTATCCGTGGGCTACGGAGCTATAGACGGCACCGGAATCAGGCGCAGCGTGGCCGTGGAGTTTGACACATGGCAGAACATTGATTTTGGGGATCCGGCGGGGGATCATGTGGCAATTCACTCGAATGGTGCCGCTGCAAACACGTTCGACTCCTCGTCTGCTCGAAGCATTGGAGTTCCAGATGCACCGTTCGATGACTCGGAACCTCACCTGGTTCGCGTCACCTACGATGGTATTCAGCTATCTGTCTTTCTCGATCAGTTCGATGCACCTATCGCCATGGCTGAATTCGACATGGCTAAGGAGCTACAGCTTCGCGACAATGCCGCCTGGGTAGGATTCACGGCAAGTACGGGGGGAGCGGCTCAGACTCACGAGATCCTGGACTGGGCCTTCACGTCCGCGCCCTAAAGAATCGCGGTGCCCGACTCGCGTCAAGGCAATGGAGGGTATTGGTCTCTCGAAACAACACCCTTTCTGTCAGAGAGTCTCGGAGTATGGCCTCGTTCAGGTTGACCGGTCCTTCAGATCCCAGGTTGGTCATGAGGCCAATTCTTGAGTACGAGCAATCAAGTGGCGAGATATCTTCTGGTAGTGATCATGAAATAGATGGTGAATTGCCTGAGTAGACAGTGTTTTCGTGACCATCACCGTTTGCTTCTAAGGCCGTCATTGGCTAACGGGGCTTAACAATCAGTGGAATGGGGATATCATGTCCACTCCCTATGCCAAGCGATCGAATAAAGCGCCGTATTGATCGGCTACTAGACCAGGCTGAAGAAGCTGCCGACCAGAACGACTGGCAGCTTGTTTACGACCACGCTCGGATGGTTCTGACAGCCGATCCCGAGAATGAAGACGCGCTTTCGATGCTGGCAATGGTGGAGCAACAAAGCGCGGTTACGCTTCAGTCGAATGACGCGAGTACGGCTTCATCTGATGGAGTGACCGCAGAAGTTTCTTCGGAAGCCGCAGTTGCGGCTACTCATGACACCGCCGACGCGAGCGTTCCCAACGTATCACCTCCTTCTTCCCCGGCCCCGGTCATCGAGAAAGTTCCGCCGGCCAGGCCGGAGCGCGTAATTCCTGACTCATTTGCCGATGGACGCTACAAGGTAGTCAGGTTCCTTGGCGAGGGCGGGAAAAAGCTCGTCTATCTTGCGCATGACACCCTTCTTGATCGAGATGTGGCATTCGGACTCATCAAGGCCGAGGCTCTAGATGACGCATCATTGCAGCGTGTGACCAGAGAGGCTCAGGCGATTGGACGGCTTGGCGATCATCCGAGCATCATGCCGATATACGACTTCGGCATGGAGGGCCGTCAGCCCTACATGATTCAGCCTGTTATGGGTGGCGGTGATGTTGAGGCCCTAATAGAGGACGCCGAAGACAACAGATTGCCACTGGCCAGGGCTCTTGAGGTCGCGATCGCAGTTGCTGACGGACTTGTATTCGCTCACTCCCACGGCATTGTGCATCGTGACTTGAAGCCCGGAAACGTCTGGTTGTCAGATGATGGGCAGGCCCGCATCGGTGACTTTGGTCTCGCTCTTGCGAGTGGTCGATCGCGCTTGACCCGCGAAGGAATGATGGTTGGCACCGTCTCGTACATGCCACCTGAACAGGCCACGGGCGGAGTCGTAACCGAGCGTTCAGACCTCTATTCGCTGGGCGCCATGATTTATGAGTTGGTGACAGGTCGGACTCCATTTATTGGCGATGATGAGTTTGCAATCATCAGTCAGCACATCAATACTCCCCCGGTCTCACCGATATGGCACAACGCGGCTTGTCCGCGACCGCTGGATGCTCTTATCATGAGCATGCTCGCCAAGAATCCTGATGAACGGCCTCCGGATGCGACGGTGGTGCTCGCCGAACTTAAAGCGATTGACCCTACCAAGATTCAGGACGCGCCTGGACAAGCGAGCACCGGCGATTTCGATGGCAGCGGAGATGCTTTCATTGGTCGTTCGTCCGAAATTGAACAGTTGAAGGCCGGATACGAAGATGCGTCGAACGCGCAGGGGCGCATGATGACGCTCGTCGGCGAGCCAGGAATTGGCAAAACTCGGATGGCCCACGAATTCGCAGCAAGCATCGAGTTGCGTGGTGGTCAGGTGCTCTGGGGCAGGTGCTACGAGAGCGATGGCGCTCCACCTCACTGGCCCTGGATACAGGCATTGAGACAATATGTGCAGGATCGTGATCCGACGGAGCTTCGGCGTGAATTGGGAACCGGAGCCTCCGCAATCGCGGAGATTGTTTCGGACGTTCGCAATCGATTACCGGATATTCCCGTATCAAGTCAGGCCGAAGATGGCGACGCTGCGCGATTCAGGCTCTATGACGCCATCGCCACATTCCTGAAAACAGCGGCGCGAGAAAAGCCAATCGTGCTTGTGCTTGATGATTTGCATTGGGCGGACCGGGCCAGTCTGCGCCTGCTGGAGTTTTTGGGGCGAGAGCTGAACGGTTCACGCATTCTTCTTCTGGGCACATACAGGGACGTTGATATAAACCGACAGCATCCTCTATCCCAGGCGCTCGGGGATCTAATTCGGGATAGTCGGTTTGAACGACTTGTGCTGGCAGGACTCTCACGTGAAGACGTGGGTTATTTCATTGAAGTTGTTGGCGGCATGAAACCGCAGGAAGTTCTCATCGACAAGGTGTTTGATCAGACTGAGGGCAACCCGCTCTTCGTCACTGAAGTCGTGCGTTTACTCGTCGAGGACGGTCAACTTGTGCCTGCCAATAAGAACAAGCGCGATTGGAATGTGGCGATTCCACAAGGCGTCCGGGAAGTAGTCGGCCGCAGGCTTGACCATCTTTCAGATGAGTGCACAAAAGTACTCACCACCGCGGCGGTAATAGGACGCACGTTTCAACTAGCGCAGTTGGACCGGCTGATCGAAGACATGACGGAAGATCGTCTGTTGGACACCCTGGAAGAAGCGCTGGAACTCAGGCTCATTGAGGAGGTTCCCGGACGAGTTGGGGAATACTACTTTGCCCACGTCCTGACCCGAGACACCCTTTCGGAAGAGATATCTCTGACGCGCCGGGTGCGGCTCCATGCCCGGATTGCGGCAGCGATGGAAGATATCTACGGCACGGCTGCCAGAGATCACGCTGAGGAACTGGCCGAACACTTTGACATGGCGCGAACAGTAGTCGGTACTGAAAAGCTGATTGATTATTCGACTATCGCAGGTAATAAGGCCCTTGATGTAGGAGCCTTCAGTCGGGCTCTTGGCCACTTCGAAATGGCGATGAACGCAACGGGGAGTCAGACTCCACTGGCGCAGAATGCCGATATTCTTGCTGGTCTTGGGCGCGCACAAATCGCCACGCTAGAACGTCATCAACTCCAACGCGGTGTGAGCACACTTCGTGACGGGTTTGAGGCTTATGTGCGGTCTGGAAATATTGAGGCGGCACTAAGCCTGGCAGAAGGCGATGTTGAGCCTGTAACCGGTGTAACTCGTGTGAACGAATTTATTTCCAGGGCACTGGAAGTTGCGCCGCCTGACTCCATCCACGCCGGGAGGCTTTACGCCCGATTAGGCGATGCTCTTGGTACAGAAAAGGCAGACTACGAAAACGCCAGGGTCGCGTTTGAAAAAGCGATTGATATCGCCCGCAAAAAATCTGATAAGCCGCTGGAAATGATGACCCTCATCAACGCTTCAGTAGTGGATGGCCATCATTCAGACTATGCAGCTGCCGCGGAGAAGAGCGCTCAAGCGGTGGCTGCTGCAATCGCGATGAGAGAGCCCGGTGCTGAGATGCGAGCGCGCATGAAAGCGGTGATGGCGCTGCTGAAAGTGGGCCGTACAGACGAGGTGCCGGACCATTTTTCTACGATCAAAAAGTTGGTCGAAACATACGGTAGCCAGCGTGACTCTGAAGAAGTGTTGTTGATTGAACAGGGTTATTTCCTGGTTACCGGGCAGTGGTACAAAGCAGGACTGGCAAACACGCGCCTGCTAGATATGACCTCTGATCCAATCGCTCTGGGTGAGAAGGCCGTGCTGGAAGCCCATCACGGCAATGCAGAAGTAAGCGATGGTTACCTGGTCCGATTGCTTGATGCAATGAGCCTCACACCCGTGGGGCCAAGTTACTGGTATGCGATGCCGGCGTTGGTTGTGCCACTGGTCGCACGACTGACGGGCGATGAGAGCAGAATTTCAGCAGCGAAACAGATTTCTGAATCGGTGATGCGGTCAACTACTGCAAGTCCTGAGCGGCAACTTTACGCAAGGGCGGGAATGGCGCTTGCTGCTGTAGCGGAAAAAGATTCGGTTGCGGCCTCGGACCACTACGAATCAATTCTTGCGGCTCGCCACACCTCGTTCATGATTGGGATGTTGCTGAATATAGACCATCTGCTGGGGCTTCTTGCGATGGCCAAAGGCGACTCGAAATCTGCGATCGCTCATATGGAAGAGGGTCTCAAATTCTGCGAGAAAGCTGGCTACCGGCCTGAAATGGCGTGGATCTGCGCTGATCTGTCGAACCTGCTCGCCGACGCTGACACCGACGCCAATGTTGATCGCATAGTTGAGTTGCAAGACAAAGCGATAGAAGTGGCTCGAAAGCTGGGTATGACCCCCATCCTTGAGCAAGTGATCGCACACCGCGAGATTCTCAAGGCCTGAGATTCGCCGGGGGCACGCGTAGAACGGTCACTGACTGATGCTGGAGCCAGCGCAACGTCATCTACCGCGGGAAACGGTCACGAGGTGTAGTTCGAGGCTGTGCTAATTGAATGGGGGGAAGCGCTCCCCTGAAGTCGATCAGCCTCTACGATAATCAGATTTGCGGTCAGCCTTGTGGGTTCCTTTACGTCGGGGCCATGTGGAGCCCACAAGCAGTATGGGTTGATGCTATTAATTTTGGCGAGTTGTAGGAGGGTAGGGGAGTGACGGGGCATGGTATCCTCGACTATGTCGAAAGCATGATTATTGAACCGTTTTCCCTTGAGGGAAAACCATTCGATCAAGTGCTTCCCGAGCGGGGGTAGCTCAGTGGTAGAGCTCCTGCCTTCCAAGTAGGTGGCCGCGGGTTCGAATCCCGTCCCCCGCTCCAGAAATGCCCTGCCTGAACTGAGATTCGGTCACAAAGTGTATTTCGGCCGACTCGTCAATTCTACGATAACCCCGAATTAGCCACTTACCTCGCGCGATTCGCTGACGCGTTTTCACCCCGCCGTTGTCCGCCAGACACTCGTATGGAAGGACGGACAACATGGACACTGCGGACATGAAAGCTGCAGAAGAGGCAAGAAAACGGAAGCACGCTTCGAGCATCGAAGGGGCACTGGCACTATTCCAGCTCACGAATCGGGCAGAGGGAAAGTCCCGCGATACGCTTGCGTGGTACGAGTTGACAGTCGGATGCTTTATCAAGTGGATGGAGTCGATGGAATCACTTGTCCCGATGGGGGAGGTAACGGAGGATCATCTCCGCGGACACGTGATCTATCTGGGGGAGCGGAAGACCCGACGAGGGCATCGTCTCGCCAAGTCGAGCATCAATACATATGTGCGCGGCCTGAGGGCATTTTTCCGATGGGCCGCCGGAGAGGGCTTCACTGATGAAAACATAGGGGAGCGGGTCAGGCCGCCCAAAGTACCTTCCAAAATCATTGAGATCCTCGAAGATGATGAGATCGAGCTACTTATGGCGTACGTCTCGTCAAGTCCCCGGAACTACGCGATCGTGTTGCTATTTCTCGACACCGGACTCAGGATTTCGGAACTCGCAGGCATTGAAATCGCGGATGTCAATTTCGGCGTCGGGTACGTGAAAGTGATGGGCAAGGGCTCGAAAGAGCGGATCGTGCCGTTTGGTCATGAGACGCACCAGGCTCTCTACAAGTACATGACTTTCCATCGGCCTCCGGTTTCAGGAGTGCGATCATTTTTTGTCGGTGAGCGGGGGCAGGGATTGCGCAAGCAGGGCGTCATATCGATCTTCAAGGCTCTCAAGCTGAGGACGGGTATTCAGCGGCTACACGCGCACCTGCTGCGACACACGTATGCCACAAACTTCTTGTTGGCCGGAGGCAGTTCCCTGCTGCTCAAGCAAAATCTCGGGCATACGACCATGTCGATGGTCGATCACTACGTTCACCTCGCGTCCCTGCGGGCGGTGGAGGTGAGTCGGGAGTTCTCACCAATTGACCGCATGAGGCGGAAGCGATGACCCTCGTCTGACACAGCCAACCTGGCGCGTCGCGATTCGTCGTAGAGCCATGGTGCGCGCCAGGTTCAGGAGAATTGTTTCGCATTTCAGTTTCCGGGTCTCGTTCTCTGGCGGCCTCCGGTATTCCGTCTTGATTGAAGGCAAATAGTTTGAGAGCCCAAGACCCCGGGTACAGAGCAAGAGCTCGAGTGCCGGAGCCGTAATGAAACTTGGAGAACTCTCGTGATCAACGCTGATCATCGCCTTGCTCTCAGCAATCCGGGCTTTGCGAGCGCACCTTCTAATAAATCGTTCTCCAGCGCAAGCTCATCGATCTTGGCGTGGAGGGTCTTCATGTCGATCCGCTTCTCAGCTGGCCCTGCTCCGCCGCCAAACACATGTGACGCCCGATCGAGTAACTGGATCTTCTACTGCGTCCTGAGGCTCTCGAAGTGCTGCGTGATCTGGTTCGGGCGTACATCGAACCGGCTCGCCAGTTCCGACGGCGTCCTATCGCCGCGGACCGCGGCAAGTGCCACTTTCGCCTTGAAGCCTGCTGAGTGGTTACGGCGGGGTCGTCTCGTCATTTTTCGCTCCTGATTCTAGAGGCGCTATGATGCCTCACTCAGGCAGCGATTCCATATTCCCCGGTTCAGTTTTCCGGCCCCACCTTAGTTTCAAAGTTCATGAGCCAGCGGCATGATAATTAACGAAAGTTGATCTTGTGTCCAGGATCGAACTGGCGAATCGATTTTTGGGGATACTGACCAGGTTCTATTAACGTTATTTGACGATTTAGTGGATTACATTCATCGCCTTCGGATGAACAATGTGATCAGAGGTGGTCCCGTTTGTCTGAACAGCGCTATCGGGTCGATAAGTGGAATGACACTGCTGTAGGTTAGGCCGCTGCGGGTGCAGTCAGCGATTTGTCGCAGAACTGGTTGGGGGTCATTCCGCCAAGGCTCGAGTGGGGCCGTCTGGCATTGTAGAACTCGAAGTACTCTCCGATCCCAGCTCTGGCTCCTGAGACTGATTCGTAGGCTTTGAGGTATACCTCCTCGTATTTGACGCTCCTCCATAGTCGTTCGATGAACACATTGTCTCTCCAGCTTCCCTTCCCATCCATGCTGATCCGGATTCCGTTGTCCCTAAGCAGGCTGGTGAAAGCCTCACTCGTGAACTGGCTCCCCTGTTCCGTGTTGAAGATCTCAGGTGTTCCGTGGCGTCTGAGTGCTTC
>JABMNO010000018.1 GCA_013204555.1 Chloroflexota bacterium
CGTCTCAACCATGTGGACCGGGATACGAATCGTCCGTGCCTGGTCTGCAATGGCCCGGGTGATGGCCTGGCGAATCCACCAGGTTGCGTACGTTGAGAACTTGTAGCCCTTGCGGTACTCAAACTTCTCCACTGCCCTGATCAGTCCAATGTTCCCTTCCTGAATCAAGTCCAGGAGTGACATTCCACGACCGATGTACTTCTTGGCAACGGACACCACCAACCTGAGGTTTGCCTCGGCAAGGTGGCGCTGCGACTTCTCGCTCTCCTCCCGCACCCTTGCAAGGTGGGAGTTGAACAGCAGTTCGTACATGTCTAGCTTCCGCGAGACCTCATCGTTCTTGATGTACTTGGTTATGTCCTTGAGCTTGGGATCGCCATCAATGGCGGTCTTCACTTCGGGCGGAACCAGTCGGGAGAGGTTGGAAATCTGAACGATCTGCGGCTGCACATCCTCAAGATCGATGCTCAACGCGTCAGACAGGTAAGCAATTAGCTCTTCCTTGTCAGGACCGTCAACAATTGCCCGGAATTCCGGCTCGCCCATAACTCGGCTGAGAGTCATAGGACCGGTGTATCCCAGGTAGCGGGCGATAGCGTCCACAGCCTTGTGATGTGAGCTGAGTCGATTGAGGATTTCGCGTGTCGTAGCGCTGGCCCGTGGCCGTCGCTCTTCCTCACCCTGCATCTGGCCCTCAATGATGGCCAGATGCTTCTCAAGCTCCATTGACCTGGCCAGGACGCGTTCATCCTCGGCGGTCAGCAGGTTTACCCGGCCAATCTCTCGGAGGTACATGCGCACCGGGTCGTCGGTGAGCTCAGTCTCGGGCGTCTGCTCGCCCCACTCTTCGGCTCTGGTCGCCTCGTGCTGAGCGGCGCGGCCAGCTTCCCACTGGTCAAGCTCAGAAACACTGAGCATACCAGGGGTGGGCGCTAGTGAGCGGGAGTTATCGTCGTTGGTGTCAGCATCGTAATCCTGGCTGGGAAGGCCAGGAGCGAATTGGATTACATCACCGTCTTCGGCGAGATCGTCGGCAACAATGGTGTCATCTTCGCGTGATCGTGCTCTTCTGGGCATAGTTTAGCGTTGCCTCGCGAATAAATTTTTCAATCGATCATTGGTTTTGAGGGCGTTGTCATCCACGATTCCGCGCGTCTGGTCCACCTCATCACCGGTCGCCATTTCCTGTAGTACCCGCTCTTCCTGACTCTTAAGTAACCTCAGGTGCCGTTCGTGGAGGCGTCTTACGCACTCCGATATGTCGGCTACTCTGTTCGGTTGGTCTGCGGGCGGCAGCGTTCGGCCGGTTATCTGGTCCAGACGTTCTTCAAGGTCTGGAGTTAGTGAAGTCCTCAACTTATCAATTGTAACCGATGTTCTCCACAGGACAAAAAGACTTCTATTCTGTATGTCCTCAAATAGCTCATCCTCAAGATCAGTTGCAAACTCACTTAAGTCTGGATACGCCAGAACCAGGCTAATCAGATGTTCCTCCAGGGAAGCGGCCACCCCGCCATGCGTAAACTCAATTCCCCCGTCCGGGCGTCTGGTGACCGTCCGGCGCTGAGATTGGCGACGAGTCTGTGTCGAGCGGATTTGTGATGCGTTGGAGCGCAGTTGCTCAATGCTGATCTCAAGTCGCTCCGCAAGTTCAGTCAGGTAACGATCCTGCTCGTACGGGTTCTCAACGGCGGCAATCAGGGGATACAGCTTCTCGGTGATGCTCGACTTGCCAGCAGGCGATTTGGGATCGAACCGTTTGACGTACGCGTCCATCAACCACCGCAGCAGCGGCAATGCGTTGTTGAGGGCGTCCTGCCACTCGTTAGGAGAGTTGCGGATGGCCTCATCGGGATCTTTGCCGGACTCAAGTCGGGCGATCTTGATCTCAAGTCGAGACCTGCGACCAGCCCCTGCCCCACTCACCCCAAACGCGCCCCAAACAGTCTCAAGGCTGTTCAGCGTCGCCTCCTGCCCTGCAGAGTCAGAGTCCAGCGACAGGATCACAGTGTCGGCCATGTTGGCCACCTGGCTAACCTGATCGGACGTGATAGCGGTGCCCATTGAGGCGACGACGTTTTCGAAGCCGTGTTCATGCGCTGCGATGACGTCCATATAGCCTTCAACGACTACGGCCGTGCGGGACGAGCGGATATTTTTCTCAGCCCAGTTGAGACCGTAGAGAATCCGGGACTTGTCGAATAGCTCGGTGCGGGAGGTGTTGAGATACTTTGGTTCGGAGCCATCGAGCGAACGACCACCGAAGCCAACCACGCGCCCCTCGGCGTCGCGAATAGCGATCGTCAGCCGACCACGGAACATGTCGCGCCAACCGCCGTCTGCCGACTGCACAACAAGCCCGGCGCCGGCCGCTGCCTTGCCGGAAACGTTGCTCGTCTTCAGGTGCCCGGTGAGCGTATCCATTCCAGACGGCGCCAGGCCCATATCCCGCCGCCTGGCCGCGTCCATGTCGATGCCACGATTACTGAGGTATTCCTGCGCGTCACTCCCGGCGGCAGATCGCAACTGGGTCCAGAAATATCCCAACGCAATTTCGTTGGCTTCTATTAAGGGAGACGCAGAGGCCCGCTTTTCGCTCTCCTTGTTGTCCAGCTCAATCCCGGCAGATTTCGCGGCGCTCTGAAGCGCCTCCCGGAAATCGACGTCATCCCGCTTCATGATGAACGAGATCACATCGCCGCCGGTAGCACACGACCCAAAGCACCGCCACGATTGCGAATCCGGGAACAGCACAAATGAAGGCGTCCGCTCAGCATGGAACGGGCAATTCGCCTTCGGAGTGCGCGACCGGGTATCGAGATCAACCGTCTCGCCAACCACCTGGACAATGTCCAGCGCGCGTTTTATTTCATCAACCTGAGACACGGATCACTTCTTCTGGAGATTGGGGTAACTGCTTCGCAGTATATGGAGCGCCGGGCAACAGGAATTCACCTTCTATTCCACAGCTATCCACATGCCTACTCCGGTTCGCCGCCTCGCCACCACACCGCTCAACCGCCACCACACCGCTCAACCACCATCCCACCGCTCAACCACCATCCCACCGCTCAACCACCATCCCACACTGCTCAACCACCATCCCACCGCTCAACCACCCTCCCACACTGCTCAACCACCATCACACCGCTCAACCACCATCCCACAC
>JABMNO010000019.1 GCA_013204555.1 Chloroflexota bacterium
ACCATATATGGCTGGCCGTTCTCCTCGCCAAGGTCGAATATGGGCATGAGGTTGGGGTGGTCTCCCAGGCGGGCCATGGCTTGCGCTTCACGAGTGATGCGTTGGCGAGACTCAGCATCCAGACCCTCAGCCTTGATGAGCCCGAATGCGACGTCTCGGTCCAACGTAGTGTCGTGCGCCAGATAGACCTTCTTCTTGCCGCCCTCCCCGAGGAGACTCTTGACCTCGTAGCGGCCATTGGCGAACGAAGTTGGAGTGTCGGCCATAGGGGCACTGGGCATTTCGATGCCTGGTGCATCATCGAGCGCTGAAGAGCCGCCGAGCATCTCATGCGCCGCCCTCAGAAGCGCCGGTGAGTCCTCATTGTCGGGATCAAGTGCAAGGACTTCCCGGGTGAGGCGTTCAACTTCAGGCCACTCCTGACCATCAGCCGCCAATTCGGCCTGATCTAGAAGTCGGTCTATCCGTCGCTGCACACGCTCAGTAGGCATAGTACCGGGAATCATAAGCGAAGTTAGGTGAACGCGTTCTGTTTACTGGTCCGAGAGGTGCCTCAATGGTCTTCGAGATTCCCTCACAAGATCGTAATCTGTCAGACCACCACGTCTTGAGAGCACCGCATGCCCGTACCATCGAACAATCGCCATCCCATCTACTGGATTGGTGGTTCGTTCAGTGGCGGCAAGTCCACGATCACACGACTTCTGATGGAACGGCACGGTCTGGAGACGTATCACCTCGACTGGCATCTCCTTAAAGATCCTGCGTTTACGAAATATCGCATTGAAGACGCCACTGGTTCTGGATGCCAAACGAGCTAAAGATAGAACGCTACATTCCGGCGTTCCCGACCGCGGTCAACCAGATCGAAAAGCTGTCGCGGGTAGGGCCGGTCGTAGCGGAGGGACCCGGGCTTCTGCCAGTTCTGCTAGCGAGCCATCACGTTGCTCCCGAGAAGGCCATCTACCTGCTCCCAACTCCATCGTTTCAACGCAATACAAACCAGCGCCGGGGTGAGTGGGTGCAGCGAGCGTTGGCGTCGCGCGCGGATCTGGAGATCGCGTGGGAGGAATGGATGCAGCTCGATGACCAGTTCGCCAACTTGATTGAGGAATCTGCTACTCAGGCCCACTATACATCCGTGAGAAACGACGGCGGTTCTGATCCCGGCGATGTTTTTCGGTTGGTGGAGAAACACTTCGGTCTGGTGGAGTAGGCCGCCCGAACCATCGGAAGTCGCGGCGGGGTGATTGGGACGTATACGCGTTCCGGGCCGGGCAAGCCCGGTGGCTACCGGGGGCGGGAGCGCTGGCGATCTCATGGGATCCGCGGTAGCCGCGGGCTTGCCCCGCCGTTCGGGGACGCGAACATCCAAGGTCGCTTCGTTATCGCCGTTTCCGAACGGCCTTTGCCGCCATCCAACCCAGACCCAGAAGCGGCAGAATTGTCAACGCTGCGGAACTTGCTTCCAGTGGAGCGCCCGAGCGTGATGGTGCGGAGCAGCCACCGCTGGTGCCTGTCGCTTGAGGCGATTCTGCTGTGGCCTCCGGGGCGGGAGATGCCACGATCGCGTCTTTCGGATCTTCCGTTGGTTCTGTTTCAACGGATTTGTTGGCATCACTGGAACCGGCGGCGGCGACACTGTCCAATGTCAGCAACCCAACCGGTTTGACCGTCGGTTCGTGGGTTGGGGTAGTTGCGCTACTGTCCGCTATCTCAGATCTATCTGCTAGCGGTGCAGCGCCAACTTCTTTTCGCCAGAGGTCATCGAGCTCACGCGTGCTCATGTCGTAGGTGCGGCGCAGGGCGAGGTCGAATATCGTGCCGCCATCCACGGTCGCCATCAGCTCTGTCATCTTGTCTCGGCCAAACTCATCCACCATGAATTCGACGACACTGCGGGCCTGGCCGTACGCGACCAGGTTTAAGTTCGGATCGCCCGGAAAGACTGTGAGCGACTCAAAAGGCGTCGTGCGGCCGGTATCGACGGCCCACTCAAGATATCGGTCGTAGGAGAGACTGGGATCAACGTTGCCAAACTCGGCAAGTCCTTCATTCAGCCACAGGGGTACGGAAAGCGCGCTTCCTGCGGTAGCTCGCTGGACAAGCACATGTGTTAGCTCGTGAGAGATCGTCCCGCCCGCGCGTCGTCCATTTCCAAGCAGAAGCACGACGTTTTGCTGACCGAACGCCTGCCCCTCTGTAATTAGCTCGCTTGAGATGGCACTGCTTCTTGAGGACAGAGCGCCAATCATCTCAGCGTTGTTGTTGTACATGATGATGCGGAGCGGAGTTACCGTTTCAGCGCCCAGCAGCGGCCCCATGTTGTCCAGGGTGTCTACCGCAACCTGACTCATGCTGGTGGCCCTGACTTTCACCGGGCCGTGGAAGAAGGTGGTGACCGGCCCAATTGTCACTTCATCCCACTCATAACGCGCATCCATGTAGATCAGCTGCTGAGGATCAGTGACCTCCGTCACCCCATTCACGTCCGTGATCTCAAAGAAGTACTCGACGATCGTTCCCGGCGGCGAGTAGGTGGCCCTGGTGCTCTTACGGAGGAAATACTCGCCTGAGACAAGCATTGCCTTGCTGCTACCCGCGCCCATCTCATCCAGATCAAGATAGTTGTACTGGCTGGAGCTTTCTCCAGCGATCTTGAACCGAACGGCGACCTCGTCAATCTTCAGGTCTGATTCGACTTCAAGGGAGAACCGGATGCCGTCAGGGAACTCACTGACCGCGGTGGCGTTGATGATTTCGACGTGAGAGTCGGCCCGCGCTGATGTAGGCCCTGTTAGTACCAGCAACAGTAAGGCAACTGCCATAACAGTGAGGACTAGAGGTCGATTTAGTCTTGTTGAGATGATGTTCAAATCTGGCGTCTGGTCGATCATGTCCGTGGCTAATCTCTGAGCTATGTGGCGGAGTCCGCTATCTCAAATATTACGCTGAGAGCCAGCAATTGGACTGCCAGCAAGGTAGTGCCGACAAGGAAATAGGGAAGTGGTCAATCGAGTGGCTGGTCGGCATTGCCCCAGACGTCAATGAACCTCATGGCGGCGCTGAGTGGTGTGCCAACTGCAAGAATCCAGAGCAGAATCGTAGGTTGATCGGCGATTAGCAGGATGCCGGTGAGCGCCACTCGCTCTGGCCGCGTGAAGAAGCCCGCCTTGCCACGCAGTCCCAGCCCTTCAGCCCGAGCGCGGACGTAACTGACCATGAGTGAGCCTGCGAGGGCGATGACGATGAGGATTGCGTCGGTCTGGCTGGCTGTGTCCGAGTCAGTGAAGTAGATGATGAGGCCCACAAACACCAGCGTTTCACTAACGCGGTCGAGTACCGAGTCGAGAATTGCGCCGCGCTTGCTAACAGTGCCTGAGCGTCGAGCCAGCCCGCCGTCAACGAGGTCCATGGCTGAGCCAACGATCACAAGGACTCCAGCGATCCAGAAATCCCCCATGGCAGCGAAGTAGGCGGCCACGCCGGCGATGGCGACACCGAGCAGCGTCGCTACGTTGGCGGAGATACCGACCGCGGCGAACGCGGACACCATCGGCCGCTCAAACCAGTTCGCAACTGCTGAGCGCAACCAATCTCGAAGACCCTGGATGTCAAACATGATGACATCCCGTCACGGCCTTATCGCTTCCGGCTCTTCTCAAGCACCTTCTCGTAGTAGTCGTACACCTGATCCGCAACAATTGGCCAATCGTACTCCCTGGCCTTTTCCTGACCTGCTTTCCCCAGCCTCTCCCGCTCATCAGGGTTCTCGATCAAATGAATAATCGCTTTTTTCAGGCTCATCTCATCCCGAGGAGTTGT
This sequence comes from Chloroflexota bacterium, assembly GCA_013204555.1. GTDB lineage: Bacteria > Chloroflexota > Dehalococcoidia > Lucifugimonadales > Lucifugimonadaceae > UBA1151. Next base: position 3,826 of record JABMNO010000019.1, read on the forward strand.
CAGAATGGCGTTGTCCGGGCTGCCGATGACACTGCGATGACCCGCGATGTCTGAAACGATGCACGGCCGCCCTGCCGCCATGGCCTCAGCGATGACCATACCGAAGCTCTCTCGGCCAAGCGCCGGGCTGCAGAATATATCTGCGGAGTGGTGATACGACGGGAGATCCTCAAAACTGGGCGATCCAACAAACTCGATGCCTTCGCCAAGCCCTTTTTCCGCCATATATCGGGCGCTGTCTGGATCAGGATTTTGTGGGCCCGCGACTATGAGACGGACGTCGTATCCATCCCGTCTCACGTAGTCAAAAGCCCCAAGCAGGTACTTGAGCCCTTTGCGCACCTCCCCACGCCCCAGAAAGAGAATATTGATCTTCCCATCATCGAATTCCGGTCTGCGCGGACGAGGCTTCGAGAAGTGCGGGAAGTCGGCGCCGTTTGGTATTACCTGATATGGCGCGGGGAATCGTCTTGATACATACGCTCTAGAAGCATCAGAAACGGCTATCCAGCCATCCAGAGTGCTGAACATCCGTTGCAAGATTGGCTTGAGGAGGAACATTCGCATCTGTCCCTCGCTATAGGCATGAAATGTGCCTACCCGCGGGCATGGAGCCGTGTGCAAGACATTGAACCCGGCGAACGGTGCAAAGGGCTCGTGGGCGTGAACAATGTCGAACTGCTCTTGTTTCAGATACTCCTTGACCTTCCAGTGATTCCAGATCATCAGCGAAAGCTTGGCCACTGAGCCTGAGGCGTGGAATTCAAACGTCCGGCCAAGGGAGAAAAGTGGGATCCCGTCCACCTCGGGGCGGTCGTCATCGCAGGCCGCGATAATCCGCACGTCGTGCCCGCGTGTGACGAACTGCTGCGCAAGGTTGCGCACGTGTCCGCTGACTCCGCCAAACGTGGAGATTTCGTAGGGCGATACCAGAGCGATCTTCAACTTATGGCCCTCACACCCGGCGCCGAAATGCCGGCCATGCGATCAATCTCGGACTGGACTACTTCTTCTTTTTGGATTTGCCACCGGAGGATTTCTTGGCAGGTGCCTCAACGCCATTGGCAAAGTCTTCAACCATCTGCCGAGCAATGTCATCGGTGTACTGCACCGCAGGGGATTTCATGAAGTAGGCAGATGGCCCTGGAATTGCTCCGGAGATACCGCGGTCGTGAGCAATCTTGACCGACCTGATGGCGTCGATCACAACACCTGCTGAGTTGGGACTATCGTGGACTTCCAGCTTGAGTTCCATATTGTGCGGCACGTTTCCAAACGTCGTGCCCTCAAGGCGGATGTACGCCCACTTGCGGTCTTCCAGCCAAGGCACGTGGTCGCTGGGCCCCACGTGAACATCGTGGGAGTTGATCGTGTGGTCTATCTGAGACGTGACGGCCTGAGTCTTTGATATCTTCTTGGAGTCCAGCCGTGATCGCTCAAGCATGTTCAGGAAGTCGGTATTACCACCAAAGTTGAGCTGGTACGTCCGGTCCAACCTGATCCCGCGGTCTTCGTAGAGCCGGGCAAGCACGCGGTGGACGATGGTGGCGCCAACCTGAGACTTGATGTCATCGCCAACGATGGCGAGTCCCTTGTCCCGGAAGCGCTTCTCCCAGTAGTTGTCTTTGTCTGAGGCAATGAATACGGGGATGCAGTTCACGAACCCGCAACCGGCGGCGAGCGCCTGGTCTACGTACCACTTCGTGGCCATCTCGGAACCGACTGGAAGGTAGTTCACCACTACGTCAACTTTCCGGTCTCTCAAGATGCCAACAATGTCATCTGTTGGGCCTGGAGCTGGCTCAATCACTTCCTTAAGATACTGGCCGAGCCCATCGTGGGTCATGCCACGGTTAACCTTCACGCCAGTTTCAGGAACATCGTAGAAATTGACGGTGTTGTTGAGGCCGCCATGGATGGCCTGATTGAGGTCTTTTCCCACCTTGGTCACGTCAACGTCGAATGCCGCTACAACGTTGATATCGCCAACGTGATAACCGCCGAAGACAGTGTTCATGAGCCCGGGGATCTCGGCGTCAGGGTCGGCTTCCCGGTACATGTGGATGCCCTGGATTAGCGAGGAAGCGCAGTTACCCACGCCGATGATGGCTACGTTGATTTCACCCAATTTTGTTCACCTGAATCTACCGTCCAACCGCTCCCGGAATCGCACCAGGAATGGTCAGTACTTCTCTCAACTATTTCAGCGGCGGGAGCACCGATTTTCGCGATCGCTCACCAATGACCGAAATGTGCATTTTTGGTTATCGATTTCAACAAAAAAGTCTAACACGCAGCAATACCGGTCAGAGGATTGAAAAATCGACGCGCCCATTCGGTTCGGGCAGGTTTCAAACCTGCCCCTCTTCGCGTTGCATCCAGAGTTGCGGAGTGCCGCCTCTACTCAGCCTCGCCGCGGGCCTTGTACTCCTCGTATAGCTTCCAGGTCTCATCATTGAAGGGGTAGTAACGGCCGGGTGACTGCGGGTTCTTGGCCAGTTCCGCCTTGACGACGTGCTCTACCTTTTCTCGCTCGGCGGCTATGCGAATCACCTCGTCAACCATCGATGCTGGCACTACGACTACGCCATCGTCATCGCCAACAACCGCGTCGCCGGGCCGAACCGAGATTCCGCCGCAACTGATGATTTCGTTCACTCCCCAGGGCTGCATGAGGCCGGGGCCTTGCTTCGACGTGGTGCTGTGCGAGTAGACGTTGAATCCATAGGCGGTGAGCTCACCGGAGTCGCGCACAGAGCCGTCAGTAACGAGGCCGCCAACCTTGCGCTGGGCGAGCCGCAAAAACTTGATATCACCGCCTATCGACTCCCATGGTCCGACCGCTGATGCCACCAGTACCTCGTTTGGTCCGCATAGCTCGAACGCAACGTACTCTGCGGAGTCCACGCCCTTTGGTTTGTCCGTCAGGATGTCGGGTCGTTGGTGCACGAAACGGAGGGTCACGGCTCGTCCGGCCATTCGCTGTCCTGATCGAATTGGTCGCGCACCGTGGATGTACGTCTGCGGCCAATCGTTGACCCAGAGGCCGTCGATAAGCGTTGGCGTGGGAATCTCTTTTAGTTGAGCAAGTTGCTCGTCGGTTATCTCAATCGGCGATGCGTTCATGTTTTTATCCTTTGTACTGTGACGATATGTTGCTGCTATGCGGGAGATCCGGCGCGGAAGTTGTACAGCGCTGAGTAAAGTGCGGCGCTAGCGGGGACGGCGATGCCGTTCTTGCGGCCTTTCCGGATAACCGAACCCAGGAGATCATCGATCTCAAGCGGGTTGCCTGCTTCGAGGTCGATCTGCAGCGATGCCATTAGCTCAGGCGCCTCGTCTCGGGAGCCCTTGAGGTTACTGTCGATAAGGCCATCATCGAAGGTAATTCCTTCACTTTCTCCAACGGCCACGATCTCTTCCATGACGGAGCGAGCGGTTCTCTCGCCCTGGGGATTTTCCAGTATTTGGACGTAATTTCCGCGGGTGGCAGCCATAAGAGTCCCAACGGCAGCAACGAGGACCAGTTTGGACCAGAGCGTCTTTCGGATATCGGCGCTGACTTCTGCCTGAACGCCTTCCTGCGACAGTATCGACTCAACTTTGTCGATTCTTGGCGTGCGGGAGCCGTCCTGTTCACCGAACGCGATTCGTGCGGTGGCGCCGGCCTGTTCAATGTGGCCAAGACCGGCTCGTCCTGCCTCAATGTATGTTGTCCCGGAAAGAACCCGGTCCCATCCGTAGACGTCAGCGATAATCGAGGCGCTTTCGGTGCCGTTTTGAACTGGTAGGACAACAGTGTTTTCGCCAAGGAGTGGCTTGATGAGCGGGATAGCCTCGGGATTGCTGTAAAGCTTCACAGCGTAGAGAACCAGATCAACCGGACCAATTTCGCTGGCGTCGGGAGTGGCCTGCGGGTGGACCGTGTAGTTGCCCCAGTTGCTCTCAACAAACAGACCATCGGCGACAATCTTGTCCCGATGTTCGCCTCGACATATCAGGGCAACGTCCAGGCCAGCACGTGCCAGTGCTCCTCCGTAGTAACCACCAACGGCTCCGGCGCCAATAACCGCCACTTTGTCAGGCATAACTGTGTTTCGTCCCTCTTGATAGAAGATGTGAAGGCAGTATGCCCTCGCTACGTGAAAATCTACGACGGCGGTCAACGATACCGCATTCGCCCACTCCAGATGAGTCTGTTGCTATACTCGAACCAGAGTTCATCTCAAACATTAATATCACCTGAAAGCCTCTTTTTGACCTACTCACGCGCCGACGGTCGTGCTCTTGATCAGCCCCGCCCTGTCAGCATTGATATCGGGTTCCAGCCGTACGCTGAAGGCTCGGCACTGATCAAAACCGGAAACACCCACGTAATTTGCTCGGCCTCAATTGGCGAGGGCGTGCCCGGCTGGCGCAAAGGGTCAGGACTTGGCTGGGTGACAGCCGAGTACGGGATGCTGCCTCGTTCCACCCACACCAGAAGTGGACGTGAGGCTCGACAAGGCAAGCAGGGTGGGCGCTCGTTGGAGATACAGCGGCTCATTGGGCGGTCGCTCCGGGCCGTTACAGACATGCAAAAGCTAGGTGAACGGACCATTACCGTCGACTGCGATGTCATTCGAGCCGATGGTGGAACCAGAACCGCTGCGATCACAGGTGGGTATGTAGCCCTGTATCTCGCAACCCAAAACCTGATCGAGCATGGCAAGATCAAAGAATCACCACTCACTGAGTCCGTGGCGGCAACAAGTCTCGGCTACGTTAGTGGTGATCTATGTCTCGATCTCGCATACGATGAGGATTCAGCCGCTGAAGTGGATTTCAATGTGGTCATGACTGGCTCTGACCAATTTGTGGAAATTCAGGGCACGGCGGAAGGTCGGACATTTGACCGAGATCAGTTTGACAGCCTGCTAGATCTCGCGAAAACAGGCATCGAATCAATGCTCACGGCGCAACAACTGGCACTGGCGGACCTCACCTAAATGACAGCTATTAAGAACGTACGAGCACGCGAGATCCTCGATTCCCGCGGTAACCCAACAGTTTTCACCCGCGTGGAACTGACCAGCGGGGCGATTGGTACCGCTGGCGTCCCGTCTGGCGCAAGCACTGGCGAGCGCGAGGCATGGGAACTCCGTGACATCGACGATAGCCGCATGAACAATAAGGGCGTTCTTCAGGCTGTCTCCAACGTCAACGGGACCATCTCATCGCTGGTAGTGGGGATGAATGCCGACGATCAGGCCGCGGTCGATCAAGCGATGATTGAGAAAGCAGGGGAGAACAAGGCTACCCTTGGCGCAAACGCCACCCTTGGGGTGTCAATCGCCGTCGCATCGGCAGCAGCCGCGGATAGTCGCCAGCCGCTCTACCGGCGGTTTGGGGATCTGTTCGGAATCGACAATCCAACTCGTCTGCCAGTGCCGATGTTCAACATCCTCAACGGCGGTGCCCACGCGAGCGACTCCACGGACTTTCAGGAGTTCATGGTCTTTCCGCTGGGAGTCGATAATTTTGAAGACGCCTTGCGTGCTGGAGTCGAGATCTACGCCAATCTGAAGTCGATACTCTCCAAGAAAAATTACAGCACAACCCTTGGTGATGAGGGCGGTTTTGCACCGGCAGGGCTGGACACGATAACAACGCTCGATTTGATCTGCGAAGCGGTTGAAAAGACGCCCTGGAAATTGGGCGATGAAATCTTCTTCGCTCTCGACGTGGCCGCCAGCGAGTTGTGGCGGAAAGAGGGCCACTACTGGCTTGAACGGACAGATCAGAAGAAGTGGTCCTCAGCAGAGCTTATTGATGAGTACAAGAATCTAATCTCAAAGTACCCGATAGCCAGCATCGAGGATGGTCTCGATGAGAACGACTGGGACGGCTGGCAACTGCTCACTCAGGAGATCGGAGACCGCGTGCAACTCGTGGGCGATGATTTGCTTGTGACACAGAAAGCGGAGGTCGAAAAAGCGCTGGCTCAGAAGTCGGCGAACTCAGTTCTCATCAAGCTCAACCAGGTCGGCACCGTGACGGAGACGCTCGAAACCATGGCTCTTGCCCATGCCAATGATTGGGGTACCGTGGTCAGTCACCGCTCCGGTGAGACAGAAGACACTACAATCGCAGACCTCGCAGTCGGAACCGGCGCAGGGCAGATCAAGACCGGCGCACCGGCACGTGGCGAGCGAACAGCAAAGTACAACCGACTACTAATGATTGGTGACGAGCTTGGCGAAACCGCCGAGTTCAGGTCGCCACTAGATATTGATCGGGCATAACAGGAGGAACTTGTGGCCAGGACAAAAGTAGGGATAAACGGATTCGGCCGAATTGGCCGTCAGGTACTTCGGACGATCGGTGAACGACACGGGGACATCCTGGAAGTTGTTGCCGTAAATGATCTCGGTGACCCGAAGACGTACGCTCATCTATACAAGTACGACACCAACTACGGGGTCTACGACGGAACCGTTGAGGCGACAGACAACGGCATCGTCATCGACGGTCAAGAGATCAAGTTCTTCTCTGAACGAAGTCCCGCAGATATCCCGTGGGCCGACGTTGGTGCGGAGATCGTGGTTGAGTCCACTGGTGTTTTCACCGATGCAACAAAAGCCGCCGCTCACCGGGACGCGGGCGCAAAGAAAGTGGTTATTTCGGCACCAGCCAAGAACGAAGACATCACACTCGTTCTGGGTGTCAACGACGACAAGTACGACCCCGCCAACCACCACATCGTCTCGAACGCGTCGTGTACCACCAACTGTGTGGCCCCAATGGTCAAAGTGCTCAACGATAGTTTTGGCTTTGAAAAGGGCCTGATGACCACCATCCACGCCTACACAAACGACCAGAACACGCAGGACGGCCCACACAGTGACCTGCGCCGCGCTCGCACCGCTGCGATGAGCATCATCCCAACGACCACCGGCGCTGCAAAAGCCGTGACGCTGGTCATTCCTGAGTTGGAAGGCAAACTAGACGGTATGGCATTTCGAGTGCCAACCTCCACAGTCTCTGTAACTGACCTCGTTGTGACACTGGAAAAAGACGCCTCGGCTGAAGAAGTCAACGAGGCATACCGACAGGCGTCGATGACCGATCCACTCCACCACAGGCTCGGATACTCCACCGAACCGCTTGTATCGATCGACTACAAAGGCAACGCCAATAGCTGCACCATAGACGCGCTTTCCACGTCTTCACTCGGCGGCAACATGGTCAAGGTAATCGGCTGGTACGACAACGAGTGGGGCTACGCCTCCCGCACAGCGGACCTGTGTGCGCTGCTAGTGGAGCGGGGACTTTAGGACAGCGCAGGCAGAAGTAATGCGGGATTGAGGTCCGGTCCCGTCGCGTGGGCATCCCTGCCCACAGAGTGTCGATGGCTCGAATGATCTGATCAAAGCGTAATACCCGGAACTGTGGGCAGGGATGCCCACGCGACGGGACATTGGTGATTGCCGTTGTGCCATCGCCCGCTTTGATATGAGACGCATCGGTGAATACATTGCTGCCATCTCATATCGAGTCGAGGAGGCAATGATGTCTACTGGCCTTCCCTCAGGCACGGAATTCGAACCGCCGAAGCAGAATGATAGATTCGAGTTAAAGACTCGTAGCGGAAGATTTCTTCCTCACTGGACCCTCAATGACAGCGCATACGCGGTTACTTTTCGTCTGGCAGATTCTCTGCCAAAATCCGTTCGTGATGACTGGATCGTTGAGCGAAAAGATCTGGCGACATTCGCCGAAAAGCAGAAGCGGCCAACCTCGCACTACGAGAGAGACCGTCTGGCATTTTTGTCATCGCCCCGTGTCGAGGCCGCACTTGACGCAGGTTACGGAGAGCGCTGGCTTCAAGATGAGCGCATTGCGGGGTTAGTTGTTTCCGCATTGCGGCGGTTCGATGGTGAGCGTTACAGCCTACTCGCATGGTGCGTGATGCCCACTCATGTGCACGCGGTGGTCCGACCATCTGCTGGATATGACCTACCTTCAATCGTACATTCGTGGAAGTCCTTCACCGCGAGTAGAGCGAACAGGATACTGAGGCACACCGGAGTGTTCTGGCAGCGTGAGTACTACGATCACCTCATTCGATATGAGCAGGATCTCAACCATGCAGTGGAGTACGTCCTGGGTAATCCGGTAAAAGCTGGACTCAGAAACTGGAAGTGGGTCGGCATGGGCACTGACTGACGTAGTACGGGTATCTCTGCCCGTACGGTTGGCTGTTACGGGGTGCTGCGATAGTCCCCATCCGGAATTGTAATGGTGGGCGATTCGCGTCCTCGCATGGGCAGAGATGCGCCTGCCACGTCTGAGCAGGCTTGTCCGAAAGGCCCAGTGATATTCGTCCTCCTCTCCCCGATACTGAAATCTCAGAACACGTCCACGGGGCAAATACTTAGCGCACTTGAGAGAAGTAGAACGATGTCACTGGTTGTAAGTCTTCAACAACGTGAAACAGGCACTCCCAGCCTGGGTCAAGAGTCTTCAGATTACGATTGGCCGTTCTCGGTCGATCGGTTTGAAGTATCGCGGGACGATGACGCGGTGCGCATCTACTTCTGGCGTGACGGCGTACGCCACGTTGGGCCGGGACTTGCTCTCCCTATCGAAATGGCAAAAGAGATTGCCGTGGCGATCGCACACATAACTGCCGATCGCGCAGAGAGGGTTGAGGTCAAGGTAGCCGCCTGACCACCTCAAGCTGATTCACCGTAAAATCCGTCGAGCATGGCGGATGGGAACGTCGAAGAATCACTTATCGGGCGCGCTGACGAACTAGCGTCTCTTCAAGCTGCCTTGAGCCGAGCGCAGACAGGCAACGCGAACTCGCTGGTCATCGCTGGCGAACCAGGGATTGGCAAGTCGACGCTCATCACGAGCGCCCACGTCATGGCGGACCAGATGGGCTTTGTTTCGACGCACAAAGCATGCTCAAGCGTCCCTGGCGCCCCTCCACTCTGGCCATGGCGAGCCGCGATTTCAGATCTGAGAGATACAGGTAGATCGCAGGAATTGTTCAAGAGTGCAAAGCCGGATAGGACCGGGTTTTCGGAATCTCAGGAGTCCAGCTTGGAACAGAGGTTCCAGGCGTTCGATGCCATTCGGAATTTCCTCGTCGACGCGTCCGGTTCCAATCCAGTCACTATTTCCATTGACGATATGCAGTGGGCCGACGAGGCAACGATCGAACTCTTCCTGTTCTTGAGCCGCCACCTCGTGGATTCCAGCGTGATGCTCATCGCCGGCGTGAGAGTGACCGATCGCGGCGAACGATCAGCCGTCGACAGGATGCTCGACTCGTTGAGTGCCATACCTGCCTCGGAAATCATGACCCCTCGCAGATTGAACCCGGTTGAAATCGTGGACCTCGCTGTCCAGGTAAGCGGAACAAGACCCTCCCCACATGTGGCGAGGCTGATCTACGAGCGCTCGAACGGCGTGCCTTTTTTCGCGAGTGAGATATGCAAACAAATTTCACCGAACGGTCAGTCGCTTCATGGTGAAATGCCTGTTGGAATCAGAGCCGCCGTGGACGCAGTTCTGAGCGGTCTTCAGCCCAACCAGGCCAGCTTGATGCAGGCCGCCGCAACGCTGGGTGACCAGTTCACGCTGCCATGTCTCACCTCAATCCTAGAGCGAGGTGATGATGATCGTGTGGTGGTTATGGACGCCTTGGCAAAATGCGAAACCGCTGGAGTTATTCGTGTTGTCATCGACGCGCCGGGGACGTTTGAATTCGCACATCCGTTGCTGGCGGAGCAGGTGCGGGCATCAACCCCAATCAACCTTAAATCTCGACTGCATCTCCGGGCCGCTGAACTCAGTGAAGGAGTGGCCGGAGAGGCGAGTCGTTCTGATGTGGCCGGTCTTGCCTGGCACTATTCAGAGGCCGCGACCATAGTCGGAACAGAGAAGTTGGTCGAGTACTCGCTGCTCGCGGGCGAAGAAGCGCTGAAGTCATCTTCGTGGTCAGACGCCTATCGCCACTATGAGCTGGTAAGGCGAACGCTTGGTGATGATGACGATTCACTTGATCTGGCACACGCATGGTTGGGACTGGCAACGGCCATGTACACGCTGGAAAGCAGGTGGGGCAGCGATCTGACCCCACAGCAGATTCTCGATGGCCTTTCAAAGGCATTCGATATCTTCCTGGCGCATGGCGAAACCGAGTTCGCCGCTGCTGCTGCGAGTCACGGGATTATCGGCGTGACCAACGCTCCAATGGAAGGAGCGCTGGAGTTGGTAGAGCGCGGCCTCGAAGTCATAGGTGAATCATCGCCGCAGATGTCCCGCATCCTGACGCGATACGGAGACGTGCTCGCCATTGATGACCCAGAGAATCGGCGAAGCATGGATCTATTTGAGCAGGCATTCCAGATAGCGGGTTCGCGCGGCGATTCGGCCCAACAACTGAAGATCAAAAGGCTCCAGGTTCAGATCCTATGTCGGATTGGTGAATTCGAAGCAGCGGCTCATGAAGTGAATAGTGCCGAACTTCTGATCAAGGCGCATCCCACCAGTATGAATGCGGCACTCTTGCGCTTCGGATCCACGATCAGCGATGGCGGCAGGGGAGATATCGACCGAGCGATCTCCATGGCATCAGCCGGAATTAGCATTTGCGATGGGCTGGGTGTGGAGTCTGCTCTTCCGCACATCCCACTGAGTTCGATCGCTCTTTATCGTGCCGATTGGGATGCGGTGACTCGCCATGTCTCAGAATTCGAACGACTGTCTCACTCCGGTAGTTCCCCGCTTTACGAAATGACTCGGGAAGCCTGGACTGGCGACAGCGAGAAAGCGATGCAACTGCTGCTCGACGCAATTGAGCGAGGTGGTCCAAATCCGACCATCTACTGCATTCTGCTCAAGACCTACGCGCAGACCGGGGTGGAAACAGCCAACGAGGCCGCTATGCGGAGGGCACTAAAGCTAGCAGATCAGTTCCAGAACACCGTGAACCTTGGTTATACGGAAAAGCACGTGTTGACCTGCGTGAGGGCCATCGTGGCCGCCGGAACTGGTGATCGCGAGGCTTCAAAGAAATACCGTGCACGATTAGCCCGGCACGCTGGATCGGTCAATCTGTTCCTTGGGGGGCCGTTCTATGACGCGTTACTTGGCGATTTGGCGCGCGCTGAAGGCGATATTGAAGGAGCGACGAACCACTTCGAACAGGCGTTGGGGCTTGCCATCCGAGCCGAACTGCCGGTGGGCGTCTGCCTTGTGTCAGAGCGTTATGCCATCCACTTGCTCAAGCTAAATACGGGGGATTCCGTTACTCGCGCTCGCCAGATCCTTGCTGATGCCTCGCAAGTCGCCGAGTCTCTTCAACTGATCGTGCTGCACACGCGGCTGGTTGATCTTCAGTCTGGTGCCACGGGCGCCAGCGTCATGAACGCAGCCAGATTGACGAACAGAGAGCTCGAAGTTCTTTCGTTGATCTCCGCTGGCAGGAGCAATCCAGAGATCGGTGAGGAGCTGTTCATCAGCATCAACACGGTGATCAGGCACGTGAGCAACATTTTCACCAAAATCGGTGCGAAGAACCGGGTTGAGGCCGCCGCATTCGCCCGCGATAACGACCTTCCAGCGTCCTGATCTAAACTCATTAATCACAGGACGTACGCCTGAAGATCACAGTCTCCTGTGATGCCACCGATCTCGCCTTCCCGGATCGTTGAATCCACGGCAGCGGAGTTGCCGTTGAGTTATTCGGCGCAGGCTTTTGCCTGGCCGTAGATGGAAGGAAAAGACGGTGGGAACTACCTTTTTCAAACGTGAAAGAATCGCTGTGTTTGTTGTGATGGGCCTGGTTGCCCTCGCAATCGCGTGCGGCGGTGACAGTGAAGCATTGAGCGCACCCCAGGCAACGGCGGCGCCTGCACCAACCGCGAAACCGGCCCCCACGGTCGCCCCGACGGCGACGCAAGAGCCCGCTGAGCCGGAAGTCATCGTCACACCCCTGGAAGGCCTTGATATCCGCCCATTCCCGATGGCCATTGGCGACGATGCTGAAAAGCTTTCTGGCGACGAAGTCGAAGAGATATGGACGGAGTATCTGAAAGGCGCAAGATTCGGGACGTCGGAGTCGACAGTTACGGCCGTCTACTATTGTGCCGATGGGACAGGGCGTGTGTTAAACGATCCCGGCAATGTGTACGCATCAGGACCCGAAGGAATGTTCGATTGGCGAGTCGAATCGCGGCCGGGATCACGATGGAATGATGTGGCTTTCGTCATAACGCCAACTGATCCCTCTTTTCGCAACGTGTTTTCACCTGATGGAACCTACTCCTGGTCGCTACAAGTTGATGGGGATCAACCCACAGCTTCGGGAAGTTTTCCACTGGGTGATGCCAGGGTTACGCAACAATGTGGCTGAGCTAACAAAAGCCGGGAACGTTGTCTGGCGCATCTCTCGCGGGCGACGTATACGACGACGTTCCCACCGCTGCCCTCGCTGCGAGGCTCCCATTTTGGGAGCCTCGTTGGGTATTGAATTCGATACCAACAAGGCGCTAACTAGGCAAGCATTTCCCGCGCTCGGTCTGGCCAGTCCACGGTGGTACCGGTTGCTCCGGAATCGAACGCCATTTGGAGCGCGTCTTCTGAGTCACCGATGCCCCAGCAGCGAACGCTCAATCTCGCTTCATTCGCCGCTAACACTGATTCTGGCGTGGCGAATGAAGCCTTCGGATAGATGCCAGCGAGGCCAATCTGGTCGGCCAATTTGAGGTCAGTGGGCGTTATCGCATTGAGCAACCAGCCGTGCCTCACTTCTGGCATTACCTGCCGAGACCGGAACAACTGCTCGATTGCGAATGACGTGATAGTCAGGCCCGGAGCCTCGTATTCCAGCGGCGAACTATCAAGTAGCCCGTGTGCCCTGAGCAACGGTGCAACCTTCTCCGCCAGACCTTGCTCCCGTGACTTGAGTTCGAGATGGAGCCGGAGCTTGTCGGCATATCGCTCCAGCACCTCCTCAAGGGTTCGGATGCGCTCGCCCTTGAAGGCGGGATCCTTCCAACCCCCGGCGTCGAGTCTTCTGATATCAGCAAGAGAGATTTCGGAGACCGGGCCAGTCCCGTCAGTGGTTCGGTCGAGCGTGGCATCGTGAATCACGACTGGCACGCCGTCGGAGGTAAGTTGGACATCCAGTTCTACGTTGTCGAAACCCTTCTCAATAGCCAGATCGAACGATGTAAAGGTGTTCTCCGGCGCGGACGCTGAGTCGCCGCGATGGGCGATGATCGTGAACTGACGTAATTCGTTGAATTGATAGTTCGAACTCATGTGTAGCGTCCTATTTCACTTCGCCGTAGTGCGGTTCGCGCTCGGGAGACCTATAATTTCCAATGTCTCACTTGAGATTACAGCGCGGGTTCGGTGTCGCGCTGGCTGGTCCGTTCCCAGACTGAACGGAAGCAAGCGGAGAAAAAGCCGATGGCAACACTCACTTCTGCAGATACCCAGAAAAACGGCGCAAAGCCGGAAACCGGATCATGGCGCGTCAAGGGCGGACTGGCCCAGATGCTCAAGGGCGGCGTCATTATGGACGTTGTTACTCCTGACCAGGCCAAGATCGCTGAGGATGCTGGCGCAGTTGCGGTAATGGCGCTTGAGCGCGTTCCATCAGATATTCGTGCCCAGGGCGGTGTGGCCCGTATGTCAGACCCTGATCTGATCACAGGCATCATCAAAGCGGTAAGCATCCCGGTGATGGCGAAGGCCCGGATTGGGCACTTTGTTGAGGCGCAGATCCTTGAGGCTCTTGGCGTTGATTACGCCGATGAGTCTGAAGTTCTGACTCCTGCGGACACAGCGTTCCACATCAACAAATGGGACTTCAAGATGCCGTTCGTCTGCGGTTGCACGAACCTTGGTGAAGCGCTTCGACGCATTGGCGAGGGCGCAGCGATGATTCGCACGAAGGGCGAAGCAGGCACCGGCGACGTCGTTCAGGCCGTAACTCACGCTCGGAATGTACTTGGCCACATCACAAAGATCAAGAACATGCCTGAGCAAGAGCTAATGACTGAGGCGAAGAACCTTGGAGCCCCTTACGAGCTCATTCGAGAGATTCACGCCACAGGCAAGCTGCCGGTTGTGAACTTCGCAGCGGGCGGCATCGCAACCCCGGCAGACGCCGCTTTGCTTATGCAGATCGGCGTTGAGGGAGTCTTTGTTGGTTCCGGAATATTCAAGTCGTCTGAGCCAGAGAAGATGGCAGCGGCCATCGTGAAGGCCACGACGCACTTTGATAATCCAGACATTTTGGCTGAGATTTCAGCTGGCCTTGGCAAGGCTATGCCTGGTCTTGAAGTCAGCAAGATGGCCGACTCAGAGCGTCTTGAGAAGCGGGGCTGGTAGTACTTGACTCGGATAGGCGTTCTGGCTCTGCAGGGCGACTTCCACGAACACATACAGGCTCTTGAGTCCCTCGGGGTGGAGACATCGGAAGTACGGCTTCCGATGCACCTTGAGGGTCTCGATGGCCTGATCATTCCCGGCGGCGAATCCACGACTATCGTCAAGCTTGGTGACCTTTACGGATTCCGTGAAGCGATTCGAGTTGAACTAGATCGCGGAATGGCACTGTGGGGAACGTGTGCGGGGATGATCGTTATCGCAAATGAACTTACTGATGATCGGCCTACGCCCTTCGGATACGTGGACATGAAGGTTTCGCGAAACTGGTTCGGCAGGCAGGTTGATAGTTTTGAGCAGGATATTGCAATCGCCGGGATGGAGGGCGGGCCGTATCACTGCGTATTCATCCGTGCGCCCGCCGTGGCCAGCCTGGGAGACTCGGTTGAAGTGCTCGCAAACTTCGATGGCATTACCCCGGTGGCCGTGCGGAGCGGTAAAATTATGGCAACGGCTTTCCACCCGGAGCTAACTGACGATACCCGTGTCCATGAGATGTTCATTGCTCTCGCGAGGAATGGGAGATGAACAACAGGAGTTGATACCTGTCCGAAGATCTGAGACCAATGCGTCTGATGGACACCGCCGGACTGGTGATGTTCTCAAGGAACGCTGGCGTCTCAGAGATGGTGACACTGGAGAGCATCACATCCGTTGGGTCGCCACGGTTTTCCCTTCTGACCCACATTGGATGTGCGCTTAGCTCGCCAACGGTCGCTGGATGCTGGGTGTCAGGCCCGACTTTGCAGCCCAACGCCGTGGCGCGAATGGGCCGAGTTGGTGGACCGCTCATCTGGCAAATCAAGTCCTTATATGCTCCGGGCAGCGCCAAATTTGAGTTTGGAGAAATCCTGGGATTGCTCGCGCGTGAGGCAGCTGCACTGGGTGCGATTCACGTCAACTGTCGAGTCGCTGAAGAAAGTCCCATCCTTGAGGCAGCGAGGCTGGCGGGATTTGTACAGTCCCGGCTGGAGTTCCTTTACCGGTTACCCGCAGGTGAGGGGCCAGGAGATGGCTCTGTCAGATCAGCAGCAACCAATCTTGGGCTGCGACCGCGGCTGTCCTCAGATGACGTGGCTATCTTCAGGCTATATTCAGCTTCGACACCCGTGGAAGTGAGAACACACTCAGGAATGACGTTCGATGAGTGGACCTCTGGCATCGAAACCCACTCCGGAGGCGTCCAAGAGTACCTACAAGAGGTTGATGGCCGAATTGACGCGTGGATTAGAGTGTTCGACTCTGACGCCACGAGGTATTTCGAAATTATGGTCCACCCTGATTCACATGAGGGAGTTCTGCCGCTATTGGAATGCGTCGTAGCGGGTTCCAGTAGCACCACAGTCATGACCGTGGTGCCTGAATATGCAATCTCCACGATTGCGGCGCTAGAACTTAAGGGCTTTCTGGGAAGCGGCACGTTCCACTCGCTGGTTCGGACAATGGCCAAGCGCGTGAAACAACCCGCAGCCGCCGTCGTCACAATCAACTAAAGGTGGGATAATTACAGATACAACATGACTCAGGTAGCAGATTCCCAAGACATAGAAGTAGAACAGGCATCTGACGATAATCGAATCGTAGATGATCTCCAGACGCTTGTTTCGACAATCCCTGAACACATCCAATCCGCCATCCGATCGCTCGGCGACCTGAACGGAGTACTTGAGGTTGTCCTGGACCTTGGCCGAAAACCAGAAATCCGGTTCCTTGGCCGGCAGATCCATCTGGATACCGAAGAGGTAACGCGCGACGATATCGACTGGGTGGTCGCTCGGGTCGGGCGTTTCGGTGATGACAATCGCGCCGGGATTGAGAAAACGCTCCATCGAATTTCCGTGATACGAAATCGCATGGGCGATCCGGTAGGTCTCACGCTCCGATTCGGTCGGGCCATATTTGGGACGATAAAAGTCATTGAAGACTTCGTATTCAGTGGTGAGAGTATTCTGCTGATGGGCCGTCCCGGCGTAGGCAAGACAACGATGCTACGAGAGATAGCCCGCGTCCTCGCAGACGACGCCGGAAAGCGCGTGATCGTCGTCGACACATCAAACGAGATCGCAGGCGATGGAGACGTAGCCCATCCCGCAATTGGCAACGCACGACGTATGCAGGTCCCAAGCACCCCGGAGCAGCATCGGGTGATGATTGAGGCCGTGGAAAATCACATGCCGGAAGTGATCATCATTGATGAGATGTCCACCGTGGAGGAGGCTCTGGCCGCCCGGACGATAGCCGAGCGTGGCGTGCAACTCATCGCCACAGCACACGGCAACACGTTGGAAAATCTGATCTCAAACCCCACGCTGTCTGATCTCATTGGCGGAACGCAGGCGGTCACGCTGGGTGACGTTGAAGCGCGCCGACGGCGGACACAGAAGACCGTCATCGAACGCAAACAGAAGCCAACGTTCAACGTGATCATTGAGATCAACGACTGGAACAACGTTGGCGTCCATCGCGATGTGGCCAGCGTGGTGGACGATACCCTTCGCGGCTATGCAACCCGACCGGAGTTGCGCTGGCTTGGCAACAATGGTGAACTCAGGCAGGATGCTGCCGCTCCAACGAAGGTTGAATCGCGTGAGGCCATCAGGCCTCACGAGCGCGAGAAGCGTGAGGAGCGCCGGGACCAGCCCGAGCCAGAGCGTCCCGACCCCGAGATAACACGCATTGTGGCGTTTGGCATTCCACGCCCGCTGATGCAGGACGAAGCCGACAGCATTGGTGCGGCAGTAGAGATGGTTCGGGACCTTGAAGACGCCGACATGCTGGTCACCACCAAAGCCCACTACGGGCGACGGCCTCGAGCCGTGCGCAACGCTGAGGACAATGGGATGGCTGTGTACGTTCTCCGCAAAGGGACGGCGGAGCAGATTCGCCGGTTCCTGAGGCGGTTCGAGTCAACACTGACTCCTGAGACCACCGATAGTCCAGAGCCGCCTAAAAGTGTGCGTCGTAGTTCACACAAAAACGGGAGTCGGTCTGCCATGCATGAAACCGAAGCTGCCGTAAAAAAGATTGAGGCCGGAGAGACTACGGTAGAACTTGCTCCGCAATCAGCATTCGTACGCCGGCTGCAGCATAGCCTCGCAAATAGGAACAACGTTGGGTCGGCCAGCGTTGGCACAGAGCCGGAGCGCAGAGTAGTGCTTCGGCGGCGTCGATAGTAGCCCAAGACGATGAGCCCATTCATCACCCTTGAGGGCGGAGACGGCGCGGGCAAGACCACGCAAGTCGCGCTACTCGTTGACCGGCTCCAGATCGTCGGTGTCGATGTCCTTCATGTCAGGGAGCCTGGTGGAACGGCCCTTGGAGAGGCGCTCCGCCCGCTAATCAAAGGCGAAATAGCGGCTTCCCCACTGGCAGAGCTCCTACTTCTTGAGACAGCGAGAGCCCAACTGGTGGAAGAAGTGATCGCACCAGCGCTTGAGGCGGGCAGGACAGTTGTATCAGACCGGTTCTACGATTCAACGATCGCGTATCAGGGTTTTGGGCGCGGTCTTGATATGAACATAATCCAGGATCTAAACCGCATAGCGAGTTCAGGCATTACGCCGGACGCGACTATCTTGCTAGATATTGAGCCAACCGCAGCCTTGAGCCGGATTGGTGCGGGTATAGATCAACGAAGTGATCCTGCAGACCAACAACGATTTGAGTCGCAACCACTTGAATTTCACGAGCGGCTCATCGAAGGATATCGATCACTGGCCGCTGAAGAGCCTGCGCGCTGGTACGTGATTGATGCGAGTACCAGTGTCGACCGAGTCGGCGAGAAGATCTGGGCGGTTGTGACCAGCGTGCTAAAGCTCTGAACAATGGCTGAGCTTATGACATCGGACGAGGTTGATGAGCTACTTGCTGAACGGCATGTTGCCATCATCACGACTCTGAACAGAGATGGCTCTCCTCAATCCACACCGGTCTGGTACATGCCAGAGGCAGACACAATCTGGGTCATCGCCGATCAGGATTCGCTGAAAGTCCGGAATCTCAGACGAGACCCAAGGGTCTCAATCATGATCGCCACAGACAGCTCGCCGTACAGATACGTCGTGTTCCGGGGAGAAGCCAGACTGAGAGACATTGAGGTTCTTGAGCTCCCAACCAGGATGGCTAAGCGCTATCTGGGCAAGGCGGGCGGAGCACGGTACATGGCTGACATCGATCCTCACCCGCCATCCACCATTATTGAGTTGACGCGAAACCGGTCCACCACATGGGTGGACCGGTTTCCCTACGCCTTTGAAGATTAGTCCAGCGAGGACTACTTTTCGATAATTTCTACCGACTCCATAGCGACGCCGGGCGCTGAGGCCGATCCGGGATCTCGCTCTGGAATCGCCAGAACGATGTCCATGCCATCGCTGACCTTGCCAAACACGGCGTGAGCTCCGTCCAGCCACGGCGTCTCAACAAATGTAATAAAGAACTGGCTTCCGCCGGTGTTCGGTCCCGCGTTCGCCATGGAGAGCACTCCCGGCCCATCGTGTTTGCGATCGCTGAACTCGTCGGGGATGTTATAGCCAGGCCCGCCTGATCCGGTTCCTGTCGGGTCGCCGCCCTGCGCCATGAAACCAGGGATAACCCGATGGAAAGTTACGCCGTTGTAGTACCCATCTCGGGCCAGCTTTACGAAGTTGTCAACGGTGATGGGCGCATCTTTCTCAAACAGGTCAATTGTGATTTTCCCGCCTGGAATTGTGATTACGGCGGAGTAGTCCTTGGACACGTCGATGCTCAGGTTGTCGGGCAAGATTGAAAGCTCCTTTGGATCAAGAATCTCGGTGCTGTTTTTCGGACCGAGACTATCGCCTCCGCCTGCGATCAACACTTTTCCAGAGTTCAAGACAGTAGTGGTATGTAGCCCACGCGGGCTGGCAATCAAGCCTAACACCGTCCATTCTTCGGTATCAGGACTCCACTGTTCCACGGTGGCAGTGGACCGCGCGATATCCCCACCGCCAATTACGATTACCTCGCCACTCTCCAATGCAACGACACCGGGCCCAATGTGATCATCATTAGCGCTTCCAGTTTCGGTCCAGGTATCTGATAACGGGTCGTAGATCTCACTGGTTCGAACGGCGATCCCTCCATCCGTGACTCCGCCCGTGACAAGGACTCGCCCGTCTGCAAGGAGAGCTACGGCGTGGAATGCGCTGGACTGCGACCGACTTGATGCTTGCGTCCACGTATCTGAGTCCGGGTCATAAATTTCCGCGGAAAGCATGGCTGCACCTTCGGCATCCAGCCCTCCAATTACTACCACGCGCCCGTCATCAAGAAGGGTGGCCGAATGAACTGCGCGCTCTGTGATCAGGTCTTCAGCGGCCGACCACGTGTTTGTCGCCGGATCGAAAAGATCAACCGATGCAACCACTCTGGTGATATCGCCGCCGCCAGCCACAAGCACGCGGCCATCTGCAAGAAGAGTCGCTGTATGGGAGGCCCGGGCAACGGCAACATCTCCGGCGCCTGACCATTCGTTGGTGTCTGGATTGAACAGTTCACTGGAAGATAGGGCGGTGGTTCCTATAGACCCCAGTGTTACGAGAACCCGACCGTCTTTGAGCGTCACAGATTTATGGAAAGTACGGGATTTAGCCATGTTCGGGCCAAGGGTCCAACTGCCAGAAGACGGGTCATATATCTCAGATACATTGGTAGTACCTGATGCGGCGTCTCCACCGGTAATCAGGACCCTGCCATCCAGAAGTCTGCTCGCGGAGTGGGCGCCTTTTGGGGTAGACATCGGGAACGCTGCTGCCGTGATCACGTCAAGTTCCGTGGTGTCCACTGAGCGTACCGAATCGCTGGGAGCCTGGATATCAATTAGCCTCCCAAACCCGTTCAGTTGCATGACCATTGAGATCGGAGAGACTCCGCCTGCAGAGGGGTCGAGTAGGACATCAGCCTGGAGCCAACTGATTATGCCGTCAAGTGAGACTTGCCGAATGACAAGATCTGGCAGTCCTACCCAGTAAGTCAGCTGGACTGGCTCAGGAGAATTGCCGATCAGTCCCGCTGGTGCAGTCGCTGATATTTCATATACATCGATGTCATTGATCTGGGTGATCCTGCCGATCTGAGCATCGGTTAGCAGAGATGAATCCAGTGTCACGAAGTCGATCACATCTCCCGCCGGAGTCCCTGCTGTATTCGACTCTGACCAGCGTCCAGTTTCCGGGTCGGACTGAAATTTCGTGCCGTCTTTGAAGATTTCTTGTGTTCGCAGTTCAATATCTCGGACGGTGGCATTTATCGTGGACCTGAAATCACCGGATGAGACGTAGTCCCCTTCCACGATGATAGGCACTGCCAGAGTCAAGCCAGATGCCGATGGCGATAGCGTCATTTGGAGCAAGTAGTGGTAGCTGCCAGTTTCTTTGGTGCGCCTGAAGGATTCCGCCAGGACATCCTCCGGTGCATTGATCTCCACGAACTTGTTGGTCGGCTGTTCCAGTTCCAGAGGTTCTGGGGTGGGGACCGGCGTAGCAGTTGGTGGTGGCGTAGGCGTTGGCGTCGGCATAGCGGTTGGAATGGCCGCTATTTCCGGGGTTGCCTGTGGCGCTTCTATCGTCACGATTTCAGTCGACGTACACGCAATCACGCCGAGAAGGCCGACCGCGGTAATTCCGGCGATAATTCGCCGCATTCCGGTATGTGATCTATTCAGCAATATAAGTGTGAGCTCGCATGACCATAATCTCCCCGTGGGGCCCGTCACAATCACGACACAAAACGATGAAATCATCGCTGTTTGACGGTCCAGAACCCCCAGCGTAGATTTGTACGGGATTTTGGGATGGCGCGATTCATTGTAGCCGCGCACCCATACACCACTCCCACGCCACCAACCCCGGAACCGCCGGAGGACTACGCAACACAGATGCTTAAGAACACTCTCAAAGAGAAACTAAACGCCAACACGCCAACGGTAGGTCCATTCGTAAATAGCCCTTCGCCGTCGCTGGTTGAGGGAATAGGGTGGCTCGGGTTTGATTTCGTGATCATCGACTGCGAACACGGCTCGATGGACTACGAGACAGCTGAAAATATGATTCGTGCCGCTGAGCTATCAGGAATCACGCCAATTGTCAGGATTGGCATGAACATTCAGCAGCACATTCAGCGCTACATGGACGCTGGCGCACACGGAGTGCTGATTCCACTGATCAATAACGCCGCGGATGGCAAGGCTGTCGTTGATTCGGTGAAGTATCCGCCCATGGGAAAGCGTGGGATGTTTGGTGGCAGACCTACTCGGTATGGCCTCCAGGACACAGCGGAGTATCTCAAAGAAGCGAACGAGAACACGTTCGTGGGTCTTCAGATAGAGACTCTAGAAGGTATTGAAAATCAAGATGAGATCATCGCCACAGAAGGCGCGGATCTGATCTTCCTCGGACCCGGTGACCTCTCGACCTCTTTTGGGCTGCCTGGCCAGCCAGCGCACCCGAAGGTCATTGAGACAATTGAGGGACTCACGAAAAAGATTCTTGCCGCCGGGAAGCATGTAGGCACCATCACGGCAGATGCAGGCCAGGCAAAGTACTGGAATGACATCGGCATCCGGTGGCACGTGAGTAGCACGAACCGGTTCATCAACGCCGGCGCAAGTTCATACCTCAATGACGCAAGAACAGCATTCAGCAGCTAGCCCAATCAATCGGCAGGAGAACCTCAATGGCACAGAAAATTGGATTTATCGGAATGGGATTGATGGGCGTGCCTATGGCAGGCCATCTTGTTGACGCAGGACATGAGGTCCGCGTGTGGAATCGGTCTCCCGGCAAGACCGATTCGCTTGTGGCACGCGGCGCCATCGAAGCGTCATCGCCTGCTGACGCAGCGGCAAACAGCGAGATAACCATCACCATCGTCAGCGATTCACAGGACGTGCATGAAGTGGTTGCAGGGCCGAATGGGGCAGGTGAAGGCGCGACTGAAGGCTCCATCATTATCGATATGAGCACCATTTCACCTTCCACGAGCAAGGCGCTTGCGGCTGAATTAAAACAGAAGAACGTCAGCTTCCTGGACGCGCCTGTGACCGGTGGAGTTGCGGGCGCGGAAGCCGGAACGTTAGCGATCCTTGTGGGCGGCGAGGCAGAAGCGTTTGATCGCGCTCTCCCGGTACTGGAAATCATGGGTGGTAACGTGACCCACGTTGGCCCTTCCGGCGCTGGACATACTGCCAAACTGGCCAACCAGATGCTGGTCGCAGGCTGCATGGTTGGAATCTCAGAGGCCCTGGTCTTCGCAAAGAAAGCGGGACTTGACCTCGACAAGTGGTTCTCCGCTGTTGAGAACGGCGCCGGAGCAAGCTGGCATCTTTCAAATATGGCACCAAAGGTCATTGACGGCGATTTCTCAGCTGGTTACATGGTCAAACATCACCAGAAAGATCTCAGATTGATCCTGGAAACGGCAGGTGAAAACGCCTCCGCCGCCCCAATGGTGGGCCTCGTAGCGCAGCTTTACCGATCTGTTCAGGCCTATGGTGGCGAGGAGTTTGGCCATCAGGCTCTGGCAATGGCCATCGAAAAGCTGTCGGATGTTGAGGCGCGCCGTTAAGTCGGCGTCTCCTGAGCATCACCTCAGGAGACGCCAATATGTGGGATAGCACCATCCTTAGTCTCGCTTAGCACGGTTCATCTCTTGGCATTACTTCGACGATACTGACTCTAGGGCATAATTTGACCGTGGGAGGGTTGGGCAAGTTGCGCGAGGAAAGCATGAGCCTTGTTCTCATCGTAGATGACGATAGTTCCGTCAGAAACGAATTGACCGAATTCGTGGAAGAACAGGGCCACGAAGTCATAACCGCGGGAGACGGCCATGAAGGCCTGCAATCCGCGAAGAATTTCGCCCCAGACGTGATTGTCGTTGATAGCTCCATGCCTGTAATGGACGGCCTTGAGCTACTTGAAAAGCTCCGTCAGGCCAAAGAGACCTTCCATGTCCCTTTGATCATGATGACCGATCACGAGAACCCGCGCGAGAAACAGCGTGCACAGCAGTACGGAGTGATCGACTATCTTCAAAAGCCCGTGGGCAAAGAAGATATTCAGCTTCGAATCAAGTGGGCCTTAAAGGCCGGGAGTGTTATTCCCGCTGTTCCCTGGGACCTGTCAGGATCTGACGGTGCTGGTGGCAGCGATGGGATCGGTCTGGATTCAGCGGGGAGCAAGAAAGAGACCAGGCCTGCACAGACTCGCTATAAAGAAGAGCCCAACGAGTCAGTCGTAGAGATCACTCCCAAATCGGGCGGTACGGTTCAGTCTCAAACAGGGAACGTGGCGGTAGAGATACCAGCAGGCTCCGTCCCGGACACCGTCGGGATCATGGTCAGTGAAACTGATCAGTTGAAGAAGCCCGATGAACATACGCTGCGGTTGCGCCTTGGGAAGAGGGCCACAGACATCCGGGTCGCAGATCAAACTGGTGCCCGTATCGCCGGAATGCAGTTGAAATCCCCCGCTCGTATTGGCATCAAGGTGGATCCGAAAGAAGTCAGCGATGGCGGGAAGAATCGCGTTCTCAGGGTCCAGGAATATGATCTAAAAACCGACTCGTGGACAGAAGTGGCCACCTACGTAGATGAAGAAGAAGGCATCGCTTACACGCGCCGTGATCGACTGGGACGCGCTCCCACCCTGATTAAAGGCCGAGTGCTGGTCCTTGAGACAGATGAGGTTGAATTCCCGAAATTGGCCTCAGCTCTTGAAGGTTCAAGCTTTCAGGTCCTGCGTGAGATCGTGGCGAGCAAGGTTAAGTTACGTATAGCCAAAGAGAAACCGATTATCGTTATTATCGGCCTTGGTATCGCAGGAAATACCGGTGCAAGATTGCTTCGCGAAATCAAATTTAACCCAGATATTCGCAACGTCACGGTGATTCCAATTGTGCAGCCAGATGGCGCTGAAGCTTACGCAGACGCCATTTCTATTGGCGCCAGGGAGGTCATTTTGGGTCCGGTGAGAATCGGAGAATTGCAATTTCGTGTCAACAGCGCCTACAAAGCGATCGCGGCGCGACGCAAAAGGGGCTCAGTAGCCAAATCAAAAGCGAGGCCGGGCGCCGCGGGTCCTCAACAAAAACCAGTCGTCAAGAATCCGCAACGATCTTCCGTCCCGCCTTCAGGCCCCGTGCCCCGTGGGCGTCCGGTTCGCGTCAGAAGGCACCCGGATGGGCGACGAGTTGAAGGCCAGCCTCCTTCGCCGATTCAGGCAAGGCCAGCGGTTCGGGGTGTGGTTCCAAAACGCAAAAAGGCCGCTTAGGAAGGTCTATCAATACTGCGTGATTGATCCTCGGCCGCCAGCCGTTATCTCGTGGAACGTTCAGGCACTCAGCTCCATTTTCGCTATAAGAAACGCTAGAGGCCGATAGAGTCTAGGCCGGAATCACTGGCAACAACATGTGCGATGCCATAACCGCTGAGTGGTGAACGGTCTGAGTTGCCGCCCTCATCTCCGTTGACGTCCCGTTGTCTTCACCAGTATTCAGGTTCCGATCGTACCTTGGGAAGTTTGACGACGAAATTTCCAACCGCACGCGGTGGCCGGCCTTGAACACGTTTCCTGTGACTCCAACGCTGATCTCATACTCATACGTCTCGCCGGGAGTGAGCAAATTCGACTCGCTGAAAGAATCTCGATAACGTGCCCGGACGATGCCATCACACAGATTCATCGCGTAGCCGCCAGGTGAGACATCCACCAGTTTCGCCGTCCAATCGGTATCTACGCCATCTGTAGCGGCGTGCAGCACGACCGTTATCGGCCCAATGACTTCCATATCTTCGTCAAGCGCCTCGCTGCTGTAGACGAGCACATCCGGTCGCATTTCCACGCCACGTTGATCGTAGGGCCCCCACGGGACGATTTCCGGTGAGCAGCAGTTGTTTCCTCCAACTGTCTGCACAGGGAATTCAGGGTTGTAGGTGAAGGTGTCGGCGGACTTCTCCTCAGGCGTATCCCTGGAGATGCGGCCATCACCCAGCAGCCCATTAGCGGAGCCTTTAGAGTGCAGATACCACTTCTGCCAGTCGGTGCGGGCCAACGGCCACTCGTTTTCTTCTCGCCACTCGTTGGTACCCATGATAAATAACTTCAGTGGTGGCTCATCAACGATGCCATCCTGATCATCCTTGAGCCAATGATCGAACCAGCGCATCTCAACGCCATCCAAATCTAACAAGGAGTTCGCGCCAAAGTCGACGTCTCCGGTCTTCTGAGATTGAGCGAGTCTGTGCGGCCACGGGCCTACGATCAGACGGGACTGTTTCGCATCATTCGAGCCACTGTTGGTACGCATCGCCACGAACTCATCGAAAACATCTTTGGCGTACAGGTCAAACCAGCCGCCCATGATGTACGCGGGGGCCATGATTTGGTCCCACTGCCCGGTGATATTTACCTGCTCCCAGTACTCGTCGTCGGTTGGATGCTTCAGCCAGTCCTTCCAGAACGGCAAATCACGCCCCGCGTTGCCATCGAGATCAATCACCGGCAGCGAGCGGAATGCGTCAGTCCAGTTGTGATAGTCGATGCTCTGCCCGGTGCGGCCGTTGGTGCGCATCCCCCACGTCATCATGACGTTTAGCTGGAACGCTCCACCGGGGTGCATCAAGCCATCGTAGTAATCCGCGCACATCACGCGTGGCACCAGGCACTTCACAGCGGGATGCGCCAGCGGCGCGCTCAACCATTGTGTGGCGCCACCGTATGAGGCGCCAGTCATTCCAATTTTTCCGTTGCACCAGGGTTGCTTTGACACCCAATCCTGAGTGTCATATCCGTCCTCTATCTCCTGATGAAATGCGTAGTAGACGCCGTCCGAGTCCCACCTGCCACGCACATCCTGGATAACGCACGCATATCCAGAATTCGCGAGCTGTCGTCCCTTTTCGATCATGACATCAACGTTATTGCTGTAGGGAGTGCGCATTAGCACCGTGGGCCAGGGTCCGTCGGCTTCTGGAAGATAAATATCGGCAGAAAGCTCAACGCCATCCCGCATCGGTACCTTCACATCAAGTCTCATCTCAACGGCATAGTGCTCAATCACGCGATTATCTCCTCTTTTTCCACGCTTCAAACTCGTCCAGCAGAGGTCCGGTTGGCGGGTACGCATCGAAGACCGAGTGGCCTTCCTCAACCTTCTCCCGGATGAATAGCTCTCGCTCTTCAGTTTCGATTCCAATCTCTGAGAGGCGTTCGGCGTGCGAGGCGGGAATGACCACTACCCCCTCATCATCAGCCAGGATTATGTCTCCGGGAATTACGGCCACACCGCCGCACTGTATCGGCACGTTGAAGTCGATGGGCCAGAGCGTCCTGACGCCTGCCGATGGGTGTACACCTTTCACAAATGCCGGGAGTCCAATTTCCCGAATGTAGGGACCATCCCGAACAGCGCCATCAACAATGGCAGCAACGCCGCCTCTGTACTTCACGCGAGCTGAAAGTATGTCACCGAGAGTCCCTGAGTCGAGATCGCCCAGGGCGTCGTTTACGAACATATCGCCCGGTTCTATCATCTCTATCGCCCGCCGGAACGCCGCCTCGCCATTTACGACTCCCAGCCCAGATTCATCGAGATCCTCTCGATAGGGAATCCAGCGCATGGTGAACGCTCGGCCTACCAGCCGATTGCCAGTTCCACGCGGCTCAAGTGGCTTCAAGCCTTTCATGTACGTGTTGTATATGCCCATCGTATACAGCGTCCAGCAGGCGGTTGCAGTGCTTATTTGAGCGAGCGACTCAAGAATTTGATTTGAGACCGGTTTGATTGGTGTAGCCATCAGATCACCTCAACTCGTATGGTGCGGCTGCTCGTCCACCCTCGGGGAGACCGAGTGGCAGTCTTACGTCCAGAAGATACGGGCGTTTCTCTCGCTCGACTAGTTCCAGAGCACGGCTGATCTCATCTCCCACGGTTGCCTCGTCGGTCACCGTTTTGCCTTCTACCCCGTATGCCTCCGCGATCTTGACCGGTTCAATGCCGTCCAAAACCACGCCAGCGTAGTCGCCAGATGAGTTCATATTGCCGTCAGCGCGGCTGAAGGCGCCTGCAACAATTCCGTATGCGCCGTTGTTAGTGATGGTCCATAGCACCGGAATCTTGTGGTGCACTGCGGTCCACAGTGCTGAGTCAGAGTAGTACATTGATCCATCACCAACCAGACCCACGACGGGCCGGTCCGGCGCTGCGAGTTTGGCGCCCATTACTGCGCCCATTCCGTACCCCTCTGAGCCACCCGCTGGCCGCAAGTAGGTATTCGCTCCGCCGTCTTCCTTCGGGTTGACGGACTCCAGCGGAGTGGCGAATTGCTCGGTGGTGATTATTCCTCCGCCAGCTTGCTCAAGTGACGTGTCCAGAGCGTCAAGCAGTGCTGCGGAGCTGACTCGCCCGGCCTGAGTGCGGCTGAACAGACCGCGGCGTGCCGCCCTTAACTCATTGGCGGCTGAACGGGCGAGTTGACGGCGTTCGTCATATCGCGCGGGTTCGTACTCACTCAATATCATCTGTTCCAGCCGCTCAAGCGACCGAAACTCATCGCCCAGGATCGCCAGATCGAGTCCGGGCATGTTGGTGAGGTTTTCAACATCGGAGCCCAGAGCGATCACCTGTTTTGCGCCGCTGAACCCATCGTAATCGGACAGCGCACCACTCCCGCCGTGTCTCGCCCCAATGGCTAAGACGACGTCAGGGTTGATGTGCTCGGCGGCAGTGGAGAACCTGCCTGCATGCTGCGGGTGGGCGGGCGAGATACTCCGAAGATCGTTCGGCATGGAGGCAATTGATACCCCAAAGTGCTCTGCGATGGCGGTCGCCTTTTGCTGGGCGCCACTCTTCCAGACTCCATCACCCACATAGATCATCGGCCGTTCTGCAGAGTGGAGGGCAATGGCGATTTTTTCAAGATCGGAGTCTGCTGGATAGCCGCCACGTGGACTTTCTATGACGCCTTCCGACAGGTTTGCCGTGACCTGGCGCTGGTCCAGCAACCTGTCGTACACGGCGATATGAACCGGCCCCATCGGTGGAGTCGTAGCAACTCGAATGGCGCGCTCGATAGCGGCTGGTAGACCTTCTGGCTCAATGACGGTCCAACTTGCCTTGGTCATGGGCTCAACGATGGACGTTGGACCGGCGCTGTGGTTCAAGTCAAGTGAAATCTGGTCGCCGAACGAACCGGTATCCCCGGCGAACGTCAGTATGACCACCGGCAGTCGGGCGTCCCACACGTTGATGAGTTGACCCATGCACTGGGCCAGGCCAGCGCCGAGGTGGACCACCATTGCAGACGGTTTGCCATCTACCTGCGCGAATCCACCGGCCATCGAGGTCACGATTCCTTCGTGCAGCGCAAGGATTCCATTGATGTCCGTGCGTGACTCCAATGAGTCGAAGAACGGGGCTTCACGAGATCCAGAGTTATAGAAGACGTACTTGATACCGGAAGCTACCAACTGTTCCAGAATCAACTCAGACGGGTTGCCGGTTATCTGGCGGATGGACATGTGGTTCTCGCTTGCTTTCATTCGATCGTGTTGCGGGATGATACCCCCAACACCTGAAGCTCGCGGCATATCCTAGTGCCAGTCTCTGGGTACTGGCGCACGCGGGGATTCAAAAAACGCGTCTATCGCTGGCGGGTTCTTGGGTCCTCGATAGGTGGGGTGGTGGCATTTGGAAGATTGTCCAGGCGTGAGTGGGGGATCGGCCCTGATTCTTGCGCTTTCAATTGAGCTATGTGCTCATCTGAGGGACCATTCTGTACGCCGGGAAGAATTACCGTAAATGTAGAGCCCTTCCCTTCCTGACTTTCAACAGTGACCTCGCCGTTGTGCATCTCAACAATCTTTCGTGTCACCATCAGCCCAAGGCCGGTGCCATCAACTTTTCGAGTTTCCTCGTTGTCAGCACGGAAGAATGGCGTGAACAGGAGCCGTTGATCTCGCTTTGAGATGCCAATACCCTGATCCGTAACGGCTATCAGAAGATCATCTTTCTTCACGGATAGCGTTAGCGTCACGTTAGTCTCATCCGGTGAGTACTTGGACGCGTTGCTCAAAAGATTTGTGGTCACCTGAGCAAGTCGATCGCGATCCGCCTTGATCCAGAGTTCGCCATCTGGCGCCTCTAGAATCAATCCCTGATTTTTCTCAAGAAGAATGGGCAGCATGCTCTGATGAATTTCACTCATCAATTGGATTACGTCAAACTCACCCGGCGTTATCTCAAACGTGCCTGAATTTATGCGGGTGACATCAAATAGGTCATTGATAATGATCCCAAGCCGACGGGCATTTTTCTTGACAAGGCCAATCTGGACCAATTGACGCTCGTCAAGATTGCCCTTTGTATTGCGGCTGAGCAGGTCGGTGAATGCCGTCACGCTGGTCAGCGGTGTGCGTAGTTCATGAGAAATAGTTGAGATGAAATTGGCGCGTTCTCGCTCAATCTCCCGTAGTTCGCTGTTTTGGGCATCCACACGAATACGCTTTTCGCGTTCACCGGCCAATTGAATGGTCCGAGTGTGCATTTCAGCATTCGCGATCGCCCCTGCAATCTGGGCAGCTACTCTTCTTATGGTTTCGAGATCGCGCTGGATGTACCGATCAGGTTCCAGAGAACTTATCGTGAGGATTGAAAGCAACTCCCCTCTCCCGACCACCGGCACAGATATGACTGATCGCACCCCAAGTGGCCTCATGTACCGTGCAAGTTGCGATTCATCTTTGCTGGCGTCCTGTATCAGGTGGCCATCGCCGATCGGATCAGTTCCAAATATCAGATCATCCAGTGGTACCACACGGCCCGGAACCGATTGATCTGCGCTGCGTCCGGTCGCGAATACGTATTCAATGGTACTGACCGCTTTATCGACCGTTCCGATGGCCATGCGGTCGAAAGGCACCATGGCGCCTATCATCGCCGCGAGGGCGTCGTAGGTATCTTCAAGTCGCAGAGATGAGTTCGCGATTCGGCCTATTTCGGCCAACGCCGTCCGCTCCTCTGCCTCGATGCGAAGATTTTCATGCAGCCGTCCGTTCGCGATCGCTCCGGCGATCTGCGCTGCAATCTGGTCCGCGATCCGGAGCTGGTCGGGCGTGTAGGGGGCTGGCGAAGTCGACCGGAAATTGAGTGTTCCAATTAACTCTCTCCGCCAGAAAAGGGGAGAGAAGAGAAGAGATTTTAGCCCCATACGGTCTGATACGGGCTGTACGCCGCGCTCAAGAGCACTAGCCCGGATTTGTTCTTCATCCCAGGTTATCGATTTGCTGCTGGCAAGCATCTCTGGCACGGGTGTCTCGCTGAATTTCGCTGTAAACCCTTGGGGGTGAGGATCTGATTTCACCCCCCAGGTAAACGCGTCAGTGATGGTGTCGGCATCAACGTCAATCAAAGAGATCACGGCGCGATCGGCAGGCAGTAATTCCCGAGCTGATGCCACGAAACCCTCGAAAACATCGTGAATATCAAGGCTGGAGCTTACAATTCGTCCAATGTCCGCCAGGATAGTGCGCTCCCGGGTTTCAGCCTGAGCAGCGCTAAAGAGGTCCAGGTTTTCTAGTGCCGACGCCACCTGTTCCCCCATCCGTGCGAGCAACTGAAAATCACTTTCAGAAAAGGCGCCAGCGCGCTCAGCGTTCACGGCGATCACTCCAACATGGTGATCGCGGGTCCTCATCGGAACCCGCATGGTTGTTCTTAGTTTTAGGGTCATGAAAGAGGAACTCAACGGCGTCCGGAGCAGGGTGGGATTATCCGTCGGTTTCAGTGTGGCCCATGCGGCGAACTCCTCCATTGTGTCTTCTAGCGGTAAGCCTGTGCCAGTTCCCACCCCCGGAATTTCCAGACCGCGCCAGTAGCGGGACTCAAGGACCATCGAAGCCTGATTAAGGGTGGAAATAGAAATTCGATCAGTCTTCATGAAACGCGTTATAGCCGCGTCGAGAGCCTCAAAAATCGCCACAGCAGTTTCGGCCTCGGATACCTTCCGGCCAAGTTCGGCGAGAGCGGTTTGCTCCGATTCAGACCGTGCCACGTTATCGTGCAATTCTGAGTTGGCGATCGTCCCCACAATTTGATCGGCTACCAGCGTGGCAACTCTAGTGTCGCGATCTGAATATGCGTGTTCGGTTTTCGCACGGAAATCGAGTGAACCTATGATTTCGTTGTGCCACCGGAGAGGAACATAAAGAGCTGAGATCAACCCCGCGTCCAATACAGGTTTCCAGCTATCGAATTGAGCGCTCATCTTTTCAATGTCGTTCTGGACCATTCGCACCGGACCATCAGCCTCAACCACCAGACTCGTGGGTGATTCCGAGATCGGGAACGGTGCACTTCCCTGCACGGCGTTCCCAACTGTCTCGCCTGAAATGAACGTGGGGGTTACATAATTTCTGTCTCGGTTTATTTGAGAGATGACCATGCGATCAAAATGAATGAGGCGCGCGGTCTGGTCTGATAGTTCATCATAGATATCACCAGTCTCAAGCGTGGAACTTGCGATGCGCCCAATTTCAGCAAGGACCGTGCGCTCCAGAGCTTCCTCTTGCGTACGTTTGTGCAGCCGGGCGTTCTCAATAGCCCCCGAAATCTGTGTGGCAATCTCATTGGCAAGACGCTTATGACGTGGGGTGTAAAGAGAGTCTTCCTTTGATCTGAACGCCAGCACCCCAATGACTCGCTCTTGCCAGATAAGTGGGGTCTGCATGGCAGATTTCAATCCATATTCCAGTGCTGTCGCGTAACCAGGATATTTCTTTGCGAGCTTCAGGCAGGCAGCATAGTCAGTCACCGTCGTTGCGTGTATCTCTTTGGGATTCGACAGCAATACCCTGTCCACGGGCGTCGCAATCCCAACGGAATATTCCGGAATCTCCACTCCTGAGATGTAGGCCAGGACGCTGGATTTAGTATTCTCGTCGATTTCCGAAAACACCACGCGATCGAACGGGATCAGTTTTTTCGCCTCTTCGGCAAAGCGCTCGTACACGGCGCTTATTTCCAGGTTAGAACTGATCACACGGCCAATTTCAGCAAGAGATGCACGTTCAGCAGATTCTTGCTGGAGGTTCTGGTGAAGCCGTGAGTTCGCCATTGCACCAGATATCTGAGCGGCTATCCGTTCTGCCAGCCCAATTTCCGCTTCTCCGTATGCGTCTTCACGATTAGATCTGAGGCCAAGAACGCCAATCACGTCTTGTTGCCACTCAAGTAAAACGAGCATGTTTGACCTTAGTCCCGCATCCCAGGCCTCACGATTCCCCGAATTTGAGAGGTCATCTTGCTCAACCGCGATTTGGAGTGAATCCCTCCTATTAGAATGACGTCGGTCAATCATCGCCCTCAATCTAGATTCTGCGAGATCTATTGCTCGGCCAACTTCATAACCTGGTATCGCAGCACCTTTGATGTAGACGTGTTTGAGAGAGGCGGCGTCAGGGTCAACCGAAGATATGACAAGTCGATCATAGGGCAATACCCGCGAAATGATGTCGGTGAGTTCCTCATATACATCAATTACATCGACTGATGAGGTAACGATCCGCCCCATCTCGGCCAATGCGGCCTGTTCAACTTCAGACCTGGATATATCGTCGTGGAGTTCAGAATTGACTACCGCCCCAACAATCTGGTCGGCAATTAATGCGCCTATCCGGATCGAACGTTGGTCATACGCGTCTGGATTCATGGCCCGGAACACCAGTGAGCCAACCACGTCACCTTGCCAGCTGAGGGGCACGACCATCACCGTGATCAGCTTCGCCTTCACCAACGCCTTCCAGCCCGGATCAATTTTCGATAGCTGAAGGACTTCGTCCTGTCGTAGAACCACTGTCTCCCCGGATTCGGCAGCTCGCCTGGTGGCGGAGAGGTTATAGTCGGGTGGGTGGAGCCTATCGATGCCTGATACCGGGACGCCGTATATATATTGCGGAATGACGTCCGAGCGTTGAGAGTTGATCCGGGTGATCACCAGACGATCAAATTCGATCAGATGCCTGGCCTGTTGGGCGAACCGTTCGTAAACGGCTCCAATATCCAGTGAAGAGCTGACGGTCCGACCGATCTCTGCCAACATGATCTGCTCTTGCTCGGAACGGGCAAGATCAATATGCAACCTGGAGTTGGCGATAGTGCCGACTATCTGATCTGAGATTAGAGTACCGATTCTGATCTCTTGATCTCGGAACGCGTCTTTAGTGGTAGATCGGAAATCAATTGATCCAATGATCTGGTCTCTCCACCTGAGAGGAACGTGCAAAGCCGAGATCAACCCGGAGTCCAGTAAAGGTTGCCATCTCTTAAATCGAGCGGCCATTTTCTCAATGTCATGACGTCCCAATACGATGGCATCGTCGGCCTCGATGACCATACCTGCGGAAGATTCATGCAACAGAAATGGCGTGCCCTCAACAATTCCGTTAAATCGCATTCCACCAACGAAATCAGGTCTGGCAGTACCCTGGGATTTATCGATCCGCGTGATGGTCATCCGGTCAAAGTGAATGAGCCGTGCGGCCTGAACTAAAAGCTCCTCATATATTTCGCCAATGTCGTGAGACGAGCTGGCGACGCGGCCTATCTCTGCCAGCACAGTCTGTTCTTCCTCGGACCGGGCAACGTTTTCATGCAGATGTGAGTTGGCGATTGCGCCGACTACTTGATCCACAATCTGGGATGCGAGCCTGACTTCTCGATCTCCAAACGCATGTTCCGAGCGCGAGCGAAAGTCGATAGAGCCCAGTTCCTGGCCCTTCCACCTGAGTGGCACAATCAGAGCCGATATTAATCCGGCCTCCGCCACTGTCTTCCATGCGTCATAACGGGAAGCAAGGTTCTCAATTTCATTCTGGTCCAGAACCAGAGGGGCCTCCGCATTCCTTGCCATCTCAATTGTGGAACCTTCAGGCGGGAAAACGAAATTGTTCGTGATCTTTCTGGTTTGAAGACCCGTTGAAAACGCTATCCTGGCGCGTCCCATGCCATTGACCGCTGTTATGGCCATACGGTCGAAGCTAATCAGTCGTGCAGCCTGGCCTGAAAATGCCTCGTAGATCTCGTCGATATCGAGGGAGGAGCTGGCGATGCGGCCAATGTCAGCCAGCACAGTCTGCTCCTCCTCTGACCGGGTAACGTCTTCGTACATCCGCGCGTTGACGATGGTTCCAACTATTTGATCCGAGATGAGAGAGGTGATCCGAACATCACGCTCGCCAAACGCATTCTCTTCCTTGGACCTGAAATCCAGAGTTCCAATGATCTTTCCTCTCCATCTGAGAGGGGTGTAAAGGCCTGAAATCAATCCACCTACCAGAATCGGTCGCCACATATCAGATCGAGCGGCCATCCGTTCGACATCATCACGATTTGCTACGACGGCTGCATCAGCACTGATCACTTCGCCTACGGAAGATTCACCTAACGGAAGGGACTTGTTCTGGTCAACTTCAGACAATCGGATTCCGCCGACGAAAACAGGCCACACGATGTCTTGATCTTCGTCGACGAGGGTAATGGTCATCCGGTCAAAGCGAACCAGTCGACCGATTTGAGTGGAAAGCGACTCATATATCTCGCGAGTATCCAGAGAAGAACTTGCCACGCGGCTTATCTCAGCAAGTACGGTGCGTTCCAGCGCCTCGTCTCGCGTGCGCTGGTGGAGCCTGGCATTCTCAACAGCTCCAGCAATCTGGTTTGCTAACTGCTCAGCGACTACGGTCTCTTCATCGCCGTATGAGTTATCACGGAAGGCTCTAAAGTTAAGCGTTCCTATGATTTTGTTACGCCATTTGAGCGGGGTGATCAGGGCAGATCCAAGCCCCAATCTATCCCCTTCAGATCCACCTGGAATGCCTTCCGCATCTATTAATATTTCACCGGAATTCAAGACGATTGA
Organism: Chloroflexota bacterium; assembly: GCA_013204555.1. Lineage (GTDB taxonomy): Bacteria > Chloroflexota > Dehalococcoidia > Lucifugimonadales > Lucifugimonadaceae > UBA1151. The sequence continues at coordinate 39,215 of JABMNO010000019.1, forward strand.
CCGATCTTCTTTAACGACGCGGGCAGCATGAGTCCTTGATAGGACCATCGTTCTGTTTCGCGGTAATTCCTTGGTGGCCGCTCCCCAGACAAATTCATCCGTCATCCAGTCACCGGCAACATCAAGCTCTGAAATGACCATCCGGTCAAAGGGGATAATCTTTTGCACAATCCCTATAAACCGCTCATAAATATCGTGGAGGTCATCGTCTGAACTAAAAATCCTGCTTATTTCGGCGAGATCAGAACGCCGGTCTGACTCATCGATAGCCGCCTGTTGCAGTCGGGAGTTCTGCAAGATTGGAGCTATCTGGGCGGCCACCTCTTCCAGCAGGGATGCGTCGTCCCGAAAATATGACGTCCAACCGTATGATCTGAGATACAGATATCCAATTGGTTCATCACCCAGCCACATTGGCGCGAGAAGATAAGTTCGTTCCGGTCCTCCAGTCGTGTCGCGCAAGAATCCGATATCAGGCGGATCATCACTGTCGGTAGATTCAGACGAGCCCGCATGGACCGCAAGTGTTGACCGCTCCTCAATCGCCCTTTTGAGAAACGCGTCTGAAAAGTCCCTCTCCACGCCTTTACCAAATGCTGGGTCGAATGAATCGACGTTGTTCCAAATAGTGGTGACAGTTTGTTTAGGGATATTGATGGCGGCAATGGACACGCGGTCGATCACCATAATTTCCTTGAGCTGATTCACCATGCTCGTCGCGATGGTCTCTATTTCCAGAGATGATCCGACCACGCGGCTTAACTCGGCCAGGAACTCTCTGCTCTTGGATTGCCGCACCGTGTCTTCATGCAGTCGACTGGCTACCATCGCCCCGGCTATGTGGGAGGCGACTTGTTCCAGGACGGCGATCTGATCGGGATCCGGTGGAACGGGGCTCTTTGACGCGATAGCGAATGCGCCCACGAGCCGGTCATTCCAGCGGAGCGGTATTGTGACCCGGCTACGAATTCCCGCCTCTTGTAGAGGCTTCAAATGAGGATTGTTCGCATATGCAACGGCCAGTTCTTCTGGCCCCACCGCAAGGGCTTTGAAGCTGGCGAGGAAACCGGAAGCAGCAGAAATTGAAAGTGAGTTGTCTGCCGTCAACTCTTGCGAATGGCCCTGGAAGTCACACGCGAAAAAATTGTGAAATAGGTCAGTTTTGGGATCGTAGCTAGAAACACCGAAGCGGTCGAATTTCATGACTCGTGAGAGCTGCCTACGAACCTGATCTGAGATTTCATCAAGCGAAAGCGGGCCGCTAACTGTGCGTGCGATTTCAGCCAACATGGCGCGGCGATTAAAATCGCGAACGGTTTCTGAGTGCAAATTACTTGTAGCAACTGCCCCCGCGATCTGGGAGGAAACCCGATCGAGAATTCGAACATCATCACTGGAATATGCATTCGGTGTTTCGGACTGCAGGTGCAACGCTCCGACAGGTTTTTCTTGCCACATCAGTGGGGCAGAAATTAAAGAACGCAACACATCGCCCTGACTTAGAGACGCAGCAGGGTATGTTTCAATAAATTCAGCCAGTGTTTCTGTGGTGGCAAGCTCAGCCGTACCTCTTGCAATGATTGACTCAGTGATGCTTCCTGATAACGGATGTTCTTTGCCCTGCTCCCAACCGGACCTCTCGATGCCGTGAACATGGGCATCAACGAAGCTTTGACCGTCCGTCTGCAAGATAGCGATCACAGCGCGATCGAAGTCGACCAGATCTCGCAGACGCTCAACAAAGGGTTCATAGACCTCATCAACGCTCGTGGAAGAGGAAATGATCCGGCTCAGATCTGCAAGAGTCGCATCCTCTGCACCTTGTTTTGCCATTCGTCGAAGCAACCGGGCATTCTCAGCCGCCCCCGAAATCTGCGCCGAAATCTGTGAAACGATCTCGAGTTCGTGCGGGCTAAAAGGACGTGGGTCACGCCGCCTCAGGCTTAGAACGCCGATGACTTCGTTCTGCCATATCAACGGTGATATTAAGACCGATGTCAGTCCCTTATCGATTATCACCTTGAGCAAATCATTGGAACCGAACTGTGCAAGCAGCTCATCTTTTCCGTAAGTTGTTGGCATTTTCGATTCGATGGCCTGGTGGGACATCGAATCGTGCATGGGTATCCGACGCGCGTTATCGATCCCATCCACTTCCGTTCCACTCTGGAACGCCGGAATCATTGAATTACCGTCGTCATCGATCAGGGCAATACCTATCCGGTCGTACTGAATAACGCGCTTGACTTGCTCAGCCAGTGGGTCAAATACGCTATCCAGGTCGGGTGAAGAGGTAACTATCCTCCCTATCTCAGCGAGGACAAGGCGAAGGCCCCCCTGCACCGCAGTTTGCTGATGCAACGAGGCGTTTATCAGGGCCGGGCCGATCTGTCCGGCCACGCGGATTATCAGCTCGACTTCGTAATCGTTATATGACGGTTTGGATGTTGAACTGACATCGAACGCGGCGATAACCGTATCGTCGTGAATGATCGGCACGACTACTTTGCTGCGAAGGCCAGCCTCAACGGATTCCTTCAAAATTGGGTGCGAAGCTTCAAACTCAGAGCGATTGTGATCGCCAAGATTTACTGGCCTCCTGAGATTTATCGCCTCACCGATAAAAGTTCCGTCGAGGTCCCATGAAGGTTGATCTGAGTGCTCAGGAACGAACGCCGACAGCGGGTAACTAAACAGCTTTGATGCCGTGCGCTGCGATGGGTCGACCGTAACTACGCCGACTCTGTCGAACTCAAGAAGAGATCCCAGTTTGTCAGCGAGCTTTTTGGCCATGTCTTCGAAATCGACCGACGACCCAACGGCATAGCCGATTTCGGCGAGTATCTGTGCTTCAAGCATCGCGCGCGCAAGCACGTCAACCGATTCGCCTTGCGACGCTGGCTCATTGTGGGGCGATGAAGCACTACCGGTTCGTCGCGTCACTGAGCATCAACTTTTGAATTAGAAAAGAAGATCATAATGTGGCAGACGCGCGCAAGTTCAAGAGTTCGCGCCCGAGTGTCCCTCCTGGCACAGGACCAGACGTCTGTGATTGGATTCCACATTTCCCGATATCCGCCTGACATCTCAGCGCTATCTCGCGGTGCGAGCAGGATTCCCCTCATCCCCGGTCCATATAAGGACGGGGGTGAAGGTTTCATTGCGTGGCAGAACTACTTCCACAACTCAATGTTCCAATATGCGTTCGACCAGTACGGTTACCTATTAGTGTCTCTTAAGTAAACGCAGGTAACCGATTAGGACCATAGTCTAGTTGAGGAGTGGGTTATAGCACCCAAATAAGGTCATCCACTGGGATGGGAGAACTCAGCCGTTCGCGCGCAGTTCAAGACGTTGATCTGGGTCGCCATGCTCTCCTGGTTCAACCGGGATGCTTAACTACGCTACAGGCGGATTTGACATCCGATTCTCTGACGCGCAGTCGATAGTTCCACAGCGATCTTTGATCACGAAGTAAACGCGGGTCACAGACCCGCGTTTACAGCTATTCAACATGTTCGCCTGCCGGAGATACCGGGCTCTAGTTACCTGCCATCAGCGGTGACACGGTCCTAGCCGGTTACAGCACCCTTGGCAGCCGGCTGAACCAGCTTGATGTACTTGCTCAGTACGCCTTTGGAATAGGCCGGTTCCCGCGGTTCCCAGGACTCAAGGCGTCGAGTTAGCACCGCCGATGGATCCTCATCGGGAGCGTCGACGCACTTGATGACGTTGAGTTCAAAATCGTCCAGGTTCACCTCAATGATGTCACCTGCCTTTACGGCAGCAATTGGCCCGCCAACGAAAGCCTCGGGACCAACATGACCAATCATTGAGCCGTGGGAAGCTCCAGAGAATCTGCCATCGGTGATGAGAAGGACACTCTCGCCTAGTCCCTGCCCAACTATGGCTCCTGTGACGGCCAGCATCTCGCGCATGCCGGGGCCACCCTTGGGGCCTTCGTAGCGGATGATCACTGCGTCCCCAGCCTCGATCTCTCGATGCTGCAGGGCTTCCATCACCTGTTCCTCCTGGTCGTAGACCTTGGCGGTGGCGGTGATCTTGGAGCCGAACTGGTGACCTGCAACTTTCAATATCGCGCCATCAGGAGCGAGATTGCCGAACAGCGTTACCAGGCCACCTGTCTTACTGATGGGCGTCTCAATCTTGTGTACGACCTCGTTGTCGGAGTCGTCCACGTCAACCTCAGCGAGGTTCTCGGCGATAGTTTTGCCTGTCACAGTCATGCAATCGCCGTGCAGAACGCCAGCTTCCAGCAAGCGCTTCATCACAAGCGGCACTCCGCCAACCTTATCGAGATCAAACATCACGTACTTTCCACCCGGCTTCATGTCTGCAAGAAGCGGGGTTCGCATAGCGATATCGTGGATGTCCTTGAGCGTTAGCTCGATTCCCATCTCATGCGCGATGGCCGGTAGATGGAGGGTTGTGTTCGTTGAACCCCCCATCGCCACCACTACTGCGACGGCGTTCTCAAACGCTTTACGAGTCAATATCTGTGATGGACGGATATCCTTCCGTAGAAGGTTCAGAATCGCTTCGCCTGCGGCCCGTGAAGAAGCCAGCTTGCGTTGGTCAACGGCTGGCTCGGAAGCTGCACCGGGTAGGGAGAGGCCGAGTGCCTCCCCAATCGACGACATCGTGTTAGCAGTAAACATGCCGCCGCACGAGCCCGGGCCGGGACAGGCGCGGAGTTCGATATTGCGAAGTTCCTCATCATCGATCTCACCAGCCTGATGCTGGCCAACCGCCTCGAACACCGACTGGATCTGAATCGCCTGACCCCTCCACTCGCCGGGGAGGATGGAGCCGCCGTACACGAAGATGGCAGGGACATCGAGCCTGGCAATTGCCATCATCGAGCCCGGTTGAGACTTGTCGCAGCCCGCAACCGTAACAAGGCCGTCGAAGCGTTCGGCGAACATCACGGTCTCGATGGAGTCTGCAATGACCTCCCGAGAAACCAGCGACCCGCGCATGCCTTCCGTGCCCATAGAAATAGCATCGGAAACGGTGATGGTGCCAAACGTGAATGGAGTGCCTCTGGCGGCAAGAATCCCGCGCTTCACTTCCTCAACGAGCGGTGCGATGCCAGCGTTGCAGGGGGTCACCTCATTGTGGGTGGACGCAACACCAACGAACGGCGCATCAATATCAGCGTCACTGAGCCCCATCGCCCGCATCATTGAGCGATGTGGAGCGCGGATGGCGCCTTCAGTTGTCTCCCAACTTCGGTGCTTGCCAAGAGCTCGTTTGGTCTTGCCTGCGGGTTTCTCTGTTGTTGTCATGGTGCTATGCATCTCATCCGTAAGAGGTCATCTTGAGGTCCTCGACGGAAACCCTCAAACGACGCCTTCTTATCTGGTTACTGAACATCTCGTTTCGGGAGAGTAATCGTACCTTCCGACAGCGGCTGGCGCTATTCATTAACTTGTGCGCAGTAGAATCCAATTTATTTATTGAAGTTTTCCATGCTTTGGAGGGGATCGATGGCGAATCAACTGCCGATGGCTACTCTTGGTAATACCGGACTGAACGTGACGCGCCTGGGATTTGGCGCAATGGAGATCAGGGGAGCCCCACGGGGGCGTGAAGTGACGTCTGGGCAGGCGGAGACGATCTTGAACGCCGTACTGGACTCCGGAATCAACTACATAGACACATCGGTGGACTATGGTCAGAGCGAAGAGTTCATTGGGCAGTTCATCTCGAAGCGCCGCGATGATTTCTTTCTGGCGTCGAAGTGTGGATGTCTGGTCGGTGCTCCAGTTGTGCCCTCGGGCCCCAGTCCGCACGTTTTCACTCCCGAAAATATTATTGCCGGGATTGAGCAGAGCCTGAAACGGATGAAGACCGAGTATCTGGACGTAGTGCAATTCCACTCGAGTCCGTCGCAACAAGTACTGGATGAAAACGGCTCGATAGACACACTGCTGGAGCTAAAAGAACAAGGGAAGATCAGGCACGTTGGAATATCGAATACCCTGCCAAACCTGCCCGGTCATGTAGCGAAGGGCGTATTTGAAGTAATGCAGATTCCTTACTCTGCTCTTCAGCGTGAGCATGAGGAGTGGATCAGCGTTGCCGCAAAATCCGGTGTAGGCACGGTGATCCGAGGCGGGGTTGCCAAAGGGAACCCGGTTGAGTCGGGAGTACCTCGTCCCGATGAGTGGTCTCTGTTCGATAGGGCAGGTCTCACCGATCTGCTGGACGAAGGCGAGGATAGGACATCGTTCATGCTCCGTTTCACCCTCAGCCATCCTGACATGCACACAACAATCGTTGGAACGTTGAATCCCGATCACCTCGCCAACAATGTTGCCGCCGCAAGTAGAGGGCCGCTATCAGACGACGTCTACGCAGAGACGAAGAGCCGCCTGGCCAGTGCAGGGGAGTCGCCTGACCCGATGGGGTAGCGCAGCATCAGGCCGAAAAACCAACGTATCACACGTCAGTTGAGATAGTGGCGGATCGTCTTCGTGGGGGCATACCATTGCGGGGAAACGCCAAGGATTTGGAGGACATCATGAGCGAACTGCACCGCATCACCGTGGAGCCTGAGAAGGCTGGCGGCCGCCCAAGTATTCGCGGAATGCGGATCCGCGTAAAGGATATTCTCGATCTCTTGGCGTCCGGCGCTACTCGCGAGGAGATACTTGGGGACTTTGACTACCTTGAGCCAGAGGACATCACTGCGGCGTTGGAATATGCAGCGGGACAGAGCGATCACCCAATAATTCGCGTGGCTTAATGCGGTTCTTGGTAGACGCTCAATTACCCACCGCATTGGCTCGGTGGCTGACTGATCAAGGGCATGAATGTGTTCATGTCGCTGATATCGGAATGCTTGATTCCTCAGATATTGGAATATGGAATTACGCGACGCAAGAGAAGGCTGTGATCGTCACAAAAGATGAGGATTTTGCGATCTTGCGAGAGTCAAACAGGACTGAACATCCGCAAGTCGTTTGGATTCGGATCGGCAATACTCGTCGCCATGAGATTATCAGTGCCTTCGCAAGTGCTCTCCCTGAAATGCTTTCCGCACTAGAACGCGGCGAAATACTCATAGAAGTGCACCGATAGCGGCAGGCTTCCCGGGATTTCGTCAACCTCAACCCCTACCGCGCGTTACACATCTGCCAGGCGACGGCGATCATCGCTTTGGTGGAGGAAATCAGGCTGCTGATTCCAACCGACTCGTCTGTGCCGTGCGCACGGGCGAGCATCGGGTCGTCGTCCGGATGGTCGCCTTTGAAGCCGTAGGTGACGATGCCGAGCGGTCGCGTGAATCGTGAGTCTGTGAAGCCGTTGCTGATGCCGGGTACCCACGTGATGTCGTCACGTGACACTGCCATTGCCTGCGCCACGCGGATTGCGTCCATCAGCTCGGTATCGAATTCTGAGTTGTTGGGGACGGCCATGTAGTCAATGTCGTACTCGACATTTGGCATGCCATCAAAAATCTCGTCTAGCTGGGTGCGCAAGTAGTTATCGTCCTGAAACGGCAGCGTCCGTACGTCGCAGGTGATCTTTATCGTCTCAGGGACGGAGTTCGATTTGATGCCGCCAGAGATCATGGTTGGCGTCAATGTCATACGCGAGAGGGCACGCATCATTGACGCCAGGCGAGGGTTCCGCTCATGTACTTCCGCAATCACAGAGTCGATATTCTGCGCGGTCGGCTTGTCCTCGATAGCGAACGCTGCGAGATGGTTGAAGAACTCAAGCGAGGTGTCGCGTTCCGGTTCGTAGACCTCTATTCGTTTCAGAATCTCCGCTACGCCGTAGCTGGCGTTTTCACCTGTCCATGGAACAGAAGCGTGGGCTGAAGAACCCCTGACCGTGATGTGGACTTCCAGTCGACCTTTCTCACCCGTGTTGAGGAGGTACGAGAGGTTACCGCCATCCTCGATCGGCATGCCTCCGCCTTCATTGACAGCGAACTCAGACTCAAGCTCCTCAGGGTGGTTTTCCATGAGCCAGCCAAAACCCCATCGACCGCCGTGCTCCTCATCCGCTCCACTCACCATTCGGAGGCCATGCTCAAACTCAACGCCATTGCGCTTCATAATGGCCATCGCCATCATCTGTGAAGTCAGAAGCGACTTGCAGTCCGATGCGCCACGTCCGTAGACGCGCCCGGCAGAAATTTCAGCGCCAAACGGCTCGTAGCTCCACTTAGTCTCATCTTCAACCGGTACAACATCGGTATGCGACATGAGCATGAGTCGCGTCTTTGGCTTATCGCCCTGCATCACCGCAATGATGTTTCCTCGATCTGCGTCACGCGCCATGATCTTGGACTCGATGCCCTCATTGGCGAACCACTTCTGGCAGAACTCGGCCACCGGAGTCTCATCTCCCGTTGGCATGAAGCCGGTGTTAACACTGGGCATCCGGACGAGGTCTTGCTCTAGCTTGACGATCTCATCAACGTGATCGTCAACTGCCGCGATCAGGGTCTGCAGGTCTGCCATTTATTCCTCTTCTGGTCCTAAGACCAAATAGGTGCAGATAAATATCCTGCCCCTACTACTACGGACGTTTTTTAGGGAGAAGGAACGCCTTTGACGATATCGCTGAACTCTTCCAGCGTGAACGCTCTCATCGTTTCGGTACGAACGTTGCCTTCGGCGCCAATGGACATTATTACCGTTGCTGCGGTCTCATCGCTCGGTAGATCAAGTATTGCGATGCCATCGTAGCGGCCAAGTGTCACATAGTAGCCCAGCCACCGCCCGCCGGCCCTCTCAACAGCTTCCTGGGCAGCTTTCACGCGCCCCGGGCTCTGTTTGATATTTGACATGCCATCGCCAGTGAAGCTCAGCATTGCAACGTATTTAGACATCCTCTACCTCCATATTGTGGCGTGTTATGGCGTCCGATGCGGTCATCTTATTATCGATTTACAAAGACATTCGATTTGTGGTCGTCAACGGACGGAGCATCAGTTGGTGGGCCTCCTAGTGCGGGAATCTTCCCGTTGGCACGGTCTGCAATGGTGCGCTCCCATGCCCGCCCAAGAGGCTGAGTGTGGCCCCTGAAATGAGGCATTACGTAGCGAGCGAACAGCTCAAGTGAATACTCAATTTGAGCCTGTGGCATCCATTCATGCGTCCCGATCATCAGTCCGCCGAATCCACCGGTCTCTTCATACATCGCCTGGATCTGTTCGATGGCGTCTTCCGGGGTGCCGATGATCCATCGCCGTTTTGCAACTATCTCCTCAGCGGTGAGCGAAGCGGGATCCTGATCTGGATGGGTCAGCCAGCCTTCAGGGGTGTTGATCGTGTAGAAGTACTCATGTACATCGCGAACCATGCCGTCGCGAGCTTGATCCCATGCCTCTTCTCGGGTATCTGCCAGATGTACGTAAGTGACGATGCGCCAGTCATCACGGGTGGGGTTGGTGCCGTGCTTCTTCCCTGCTGCCTCAATCTTCGCCCACTGCTCAGATATCGGTACAGCATTCGGCGGACCACCAGCTGCAATCGAGAACAAGATCATCTCGTACTTCGCAGCGAACTCCAGGGATCTCTCTGAGCCAACTGATGCCGTTGCAAGCTTGAGCCGCGGTTGCCGGTACGACTTGAACTGGAGCGACATTTCATGAATATTCCAGTACTTGCCCTCGTAAGTCACAGGCTCATCAGACTCAAGAAGTTTCACGATTATTTCGGTCGACTCGACCATCATCGGATTCAAATCTTGTCTGGGAATATCGTAGAGCTGTACGTCCGTTGGCAAGCTACTTGGGCCAACGCCCAGCACCGCTCTGCCTCGGGTGAGGTGGTCCAGGAAGACAAAGCGCTCGGCAACGTTGAACGGGTGATGGAATGGCAGACCTACAACAGATGTTCCAAGCAAGATGTTTGGCGCAGTGGCGGAAGCCTTCGCCAGGATCATCTCCGGTGCCGGAATGGTCTCCCACGCGGCTGAGTGATGCTCTCCAATATAGAACTCGTCATATCCAAGTGCGTCTACGAAATTGATCAGATCAATATCGCGCTGGAATGCCAGCGAAGGATTTTCAGTCGGAAGATGCAGCGGCATCATGAAGAACGCGTACTTCATATTGTTTCCAGAATCGCCTTTCCTAACCGTGGTCGCGCATGCAGCAGCGCGAGGAACGGGGTCCCTAATTTAGAGGTTGGCGGGACGGTAACACCGAGGGTATGGGCGGTCAACGGGTCTGGTGTGACAGTGTCTGGGCTAACCGGAACCGTGTGAAATCCTTAAAACACGTTCCAGAATCATCGTGAGAGTTGCTCTGGGAAGTGCGTAGGCTGCAACGAATGGTCACATCCATGAAAACGCCCGATCTACTCCCGCTCCGCAGCTGGTCGGCACTGAACACCCCATTGCAGAAACTTGGCGTCACGCTGGCGCTGAGTCTGATTCTGGTACTCGTCAGCGCGTTTATATTTACTGAACAGGCCAATACGTATGATCTGCCTCACGTATTGGCCGTCTTGCGTCAACTGGTTTATGAAACGCCGTTCCAGCCCCTCTTCCTCATCGTAGCTCTAGTCCCAATTTATCTCGCGGCAGCCAGATCAACCTCTCGAATAGGCCTGCTCTCCGGAACACTCCTGATGACTGCATCACTGCTCCCGTTTGCACGGTTTGAGGTGATCGATCCGGTGACAGGCACGATCGGATTGACGGAGGGTTTCCACAACTCGCTGTTCCAATTGGCCGGTCCGGGACACGAGATGCCTCAGTTTGTGGCGGCTGTCACGTTGCTCCTGATGGGTGGGGTGGTCGCGATGTTCTGGCAACCCCGAATTGGCGGCCTCATAGGGCTTATGGGAGTCATATCACTTGCGTTTGTCTGGAACGCCGTGCTGGACGCCCCGCCATACGAGAACGGTATCCAGAAGATCATATTTATCGACGCAAATCTACTTTATGGCTACTACGTTGCATGGGCTGGCGCAGCCCTCGCACTGTTAGGGGAATGGTTTGTCACGGCCTATCGCCGGTATGCCCCCGCAACAGAACCTGAGGCCGAAACCGAAACTGAGACCAGACAATGAGGGTTAGAAAACACGTGAACATCCCGGCGGTGACCTTGTTACGGAGCGGCATTCAGAAGGTTGGCGGGCTTCGCCTCATTGGCCTGGTTGCGATCACTTCCGTATTGATCGCATGTGGTGGCGGTGGAACTGCGGCGCCGCTTGAGATCACCTATATCTCTCTGGAAGACGGCAACGCTGAGGTCTATTCCATCCTTGCCGATGGCTCTGAGAATGCGAAACGGCTCACCTCCACCCGAGACGCTGCCGAATCTAGTCCGCAGTATTCACCGGGCGCAACTTCAATCGCATTCCTTTCAGATCGAAATGGCGAAGACGATTTGTACGTAATGGACGCGCTTGGGAACGGTGAACAGCGCGCGGTGGAAGCCGATGGCACGCGCACCAGCTTCGCGTGGTCGCCTGATGGCACGCGTATCGCATACGTATCTGAAGAAGAGAGCGAAACAGAAATCCACGTTGTCAATGTTGAGGAAAAGCAAGAACGCAGGCTGACCAAAAACGCGGCAACAGAGCAGCTGGGTAACTGGTCGCCTGACGGCGTCTGGATTGTCTATGCAGTTATCGATGCATCCGATAATCAGGGCATCTACAAGAAGAATCCTGATGGCGTCGATGAGATCCAATTGACGATGGACCCGGATTCAAAGCCACGGTTCTCGCCAGACGGCAGGAAAATCGCCTTCGAGAGCACACGCAATGGCGAACTCGAGGTTTTCGTAATTGATGATGAAGCGGAGAACGAAACCAACGTCTCAGCAGGCTCCGGTGACGACTGGGATTTCAACTGGTCTCCAGACTCACGCAAACTCGTGTTCGTGTCTGACAGGGACGGGAATCCAGAGATATACATTGTGGATGCCGATGGCGATAAGCTCACGCGTCTGACAAACAACAGGGCGATCGACTCCAGCCCGCGCTGGTCTCCAGATGGCGACAAGATAGTCTTCTCATCCAACGCTGACGGTGACTTCGACCTCTTCGTGATGGACGATGTCGGCGGCAACCAGAAGCGCCTCACCAATAATGATTTCGACGCAATAGAACCTGACTGGTAGCCCGCCCTCCCCGCATACGCCGATAACGCGACACTCCCCGCTGGCCGCCGGACTTGGTTCTCCTGAAACCGGTCGAAGGGCCGGGCCTATCGGCGGTGCGTGGCGATGCTTCCCGTTGAGCCACTCCCGTGGTGTGTAACTAAAGTGGGGCGAGCCCCACGCCTACCTATCAGACGATCACGCGAGGAACGGTATTCTGAGCCATCTTTCCTGAGCCAGCCCAAGGGCACAGCGCCGACACAGCGGACCAGTACTCCCTACCGGCGCTCAGGAGCGCTCGCGACCATGTAGAACACCACCGCCACACCGACAACGGCTACTGCGATCAAGTACCCCGCGCTAAATCCAAACCGCTCCCCAATCAAGAAACCTAATATCGGACCAATCGCGGCGCCGAGGTCCAACCATGTTCCATACCGCGCCATTCCAATGCCGCGCGTTTCAGACGGTGTGGACTCGCCCATCGCCGCGTCCAGAGCAGTTTCCAGAAGCGCTCCGCTCAAGAACAGCACCGGCAAAGTTAAAACCACAAGCTCAAGATTTGGCGAGAGTCCAGCCACCGCCAGCGATGCCAGCATGAACGCGATCCCAACGCCAATCGTGCGGCGTCGGCCGTACACATCGGCGACGTGACCAAATGGCACCGCGAGGGCCAGGTTGGCGAACCAACGGATGCCCACCAGAATTCCGGCAAGAGTTACTACGTTGACTCCTGTGCCAAATAGCGTGGCATCACCTTCCAGAATCTCTTCGATATACGGAGTCACCGTTGCTATTGCCAGCCCATTCGCAGCGAACGCGGTGCTAAACCGCAGGAAACTGATCGATAGCATTAGCCTGCGCAGGTGACGCGAAACATCGTTGGTTGTGCCGGTAAGAATCCGCCAGACGCCGCTTTCAGATGAAGCACTTCTGGCCGCGCTGATGACTGGCAAGCGAGGAGTTAGCGATGGGGCTCGCGTCGCGATCAGCACGCCAATCAGCCCAATCGCTGCCAGCACGGTGAACGTAACGTCGCGGTCGTAAGCGTTGGCTAGAAACGCGCCGCCCGTGACAGCCGCGAAGCTACCGGCCCGCTGGCCTGAGTTGAATATTCCAAATAACTTGCCGCGTGCCTTGCTATCGGCGATATCGAGGGCCGTCAGTTGCGCTGCAAGGCGCAGATGTGAGTACGCCAGCCCCCACAGAGCCCGGGCCACGATGAGTGCGATCGCACCTTTCGTGAAGCCGTAACTCAGGGTTGTAAGCGCACCTAGAGCTGTGGCGGCTACCAGCGGCCATCGTAGTCCGAAGTGGTCATATGTCTGAGCAGCCAGGCTATTCGTGGCGAGGCGGATGAACCGATTGATGGAGAGGGCAAACCCAATCCAAAACGCGGTGCTCAGTCCCCAAGTTTCAACTATTCCGAACTCCGCAATGGAGACGGGCAGCACAATGTAGATCAGAGAGTCGCCGAGTATTACCGCAGTCGTCGGGAAGACGACCACGGCCATATTCGCCGGAACGACCGCGCTAATTCTCGACGCGGCGCTCATTGGTTGACCTACTTGACGGACCTATTTGGAAGAGGGCCCGTCAATGAGCGATCTACTCGCCGTCCGATGAGTCGCGTGAACTGCGATTCCGTCGCCACCAGCTGCCGCCGACTGAGCCCCCGGCCTCTCGTTCGTCATTGCCAGATGACCCTGACGAGTCGCTGCTAGATGAAGAAGGTTGGGCCGGAGCAGGCGCCGGTTCTGGTGCTGGATCAGGTGCGCGTTCCCGTGTTGGTTCTGGATCAGGAGCACGTTCACTGGAAGATGAATCCCCAGCGCCACTCATGTCATTTGAGCCATTCGAGCCATCCGCCCCGTTCGAGCCGTTTGTGGACGAGGAAGACCTTCGTGATATGGCTCTTCGCCGTCGCGGCGCGCGCTCCGGCTTCACTTCGGCAGAATCCTCGGATTTCGTTTCGGGACGCTCGGCTACCTTTTCAGTGGCTGCTGAGCTAGTCGACTTCGAACTCGAACTCGAGCTCGAGCTTGTCCTGCGACGTCGTGTGCTCGTAGTTGAGCGCGTTGGCTTCTTCTCATCCTCGGAATCATCTGAATCGGACTGGCTGGTTGACGTACGTCGCCCCCTGGTCCAGAGCCCGGTGAAGTGAGTCTTCCTCAAGAGAATCGCCTTATCTGCAACTCTCTTGGCCTCTGGCGACAGGTTGCTCTCGAACGCAACCACTTCTATGTGCTTTCCAAGATCTTTTGCCGCCTGCATGGCGGGGAAGAAATCTCCATCGCCGCTGACGACGATGGCGGTGTCATAGAGGTCACGGAATGCGCCAACAACGATGTCGGTGGCCATCATCACGTCGACGCCTTTTTCGACCATCGTGTCGCCCTGACGCCGATGTACTCCAAGTTTTACCTCAAAGTAGGGCGTATCAAACAGGGTCGCCATGAACTTGTCTTGCTCGGCCGTAGCGGCGGGGTTGTACGTTGGGTCCTGGCGAATGTTGTAGTAGTAGGTGCGCTTCACCTGTCGGCCGCCTCCGAGTTTTTCGGAGAACTTTTCAAAGACCAGATCGTGTCTGCCGCAGTTTTGCGTTAGCACGTGGTACAGGTTGCTGCCGTCAATAAAAATCATTACGCGCTCTTCAAATAGTTGCGCGTCCGCGATTGCGGGCATGTCTACCTCCCGGGGGTAGTTAAGTTGGATCGGGCTCCGGGGGTATTGAGGAGATTCGATAAATATGATCCGGTGTTGCACCGGGGTCAGTTCCGTCCAAAACGTATCTTGGAATGAACGATCAGGATTTCCTCTAAATAACCAGAGCTACATCCCATTCTACCCCTCCGCCTTTCAACAATATGATTTCAGGGCTTGACTACGGGCAAGTTGGGAAACAAGATTGCACCCGCATGACTGGCGATATCCCTGCGCCAGGGGCCAAATAGGAGGACAAGATGGCAAGCGGTCAACTGGTAGCTGAATTTCCAACACCGGTGCAAGGACCAAACGGTCTGCAATGGACGGATGAAGGTCTCTGGGCGGTCGACCAGTGGACCGATGACGCCTATCTACTGAGTGAGACAGGCGAAGTTCTTCGCCACATTGGTACCGTCACGGAGAACGTATCTGGCGTTACGTATGGGGATGACCACCTCTGGACAGCCTCAAACGGCAACACGACTGGTCGCCCATACCGCTCAACAGACACCCATCTGGGCTGGATCATGAAGCTCGATCCCCACACCGGCGAGTTGGTCGACCGTTGGCGGACTCCCGATGGCGGCGGTATCCACGGAATTGAATGGGATGATGGACTTCTCTGGATCACCGGCTTCCAGCCAAAGGCCCTCTGGCTCGTGGACCCACGGGACGATTTCCGAACGGTCCGAAACTTTCCGGTCCGTTGGGATCGACTGCACGGACTCGCTCGCGACGGCGAAGGTATCTGGTGCGCACACACCTCCGACAAGATTCTCGTGAAGTACCACGTGGAGACCGGGGAGGAGATGGAGATCATCAAATGCGATCCGGATGGGCCATCACCACACGGTGTATCCATCAAAGACGGGCAACTCTGGTACGCCGACGCAAACTTCGCGGGCAACTACACCCACGGCACTCGACCAGAGGGCCAGGAGATCGGAAAGGTCGTCTGGGAGTAGCGGATGACCATCGTCGATAGCCATCAACACTTTTGGGACCTCTCAAAGTTCGACTACTCGTGGATGGGGGAGGAAGATTCTGTCCTCAAACAGAATCACTTGCCTGAGACGCTCAAGCCGCTGATGGATGAAGCCGGCGTCGACCGCACCGTCATCGTTCAGGCGGTTTCATCGATTGATGAGGCGTGGTGGCTGTTGGATCTTGCTGATGCCAACGATTGGGTCGCCGGAGTCGTCACCTGGGTGGACCTCCAGTCACCCACCGTTGGCGATGACCTGGACGCCCTGCAGAAGCGAGAGAAGTTCTGTGGCATTCGTCATATCTGGCATGATGAGCCCAATGATGATTGGATTCTGAGCCCCGCCGTGTTGGAGGGTCTGAAAGAGCTGGCACGCCGGGATATCCCCTACGATCTGTTGGTACGGCCACAGCACCTGAAGTACGTTCCGCCGCTTCTTGAGGCAATTCCCGATCTACGCACGGTTATTGATCACATCGCCAAGCCGCTAATTGCGGAAACCATCATGGAACCGTGGGCGACAGACCTCGCCATCATCGCAAGCAATCCGAGCGTTCACTGCAAGTTCTCAGGAATGGTTACTGAGGCGGATCATGAAAACTGGACCGTTGGCGAATTGGTACCGTACGCCGATCGAATAGTCGAGATGTTTGGATACGACCGCATGATGTTCGGATCAGACTGGCCGGTCTCCACGCTGGCATCGCGTTACCCTCGGACGTTTCGTTCCTACGTGGAAACCCTCGGAGACCTCACTCCTGACGAATTCGCAAATGTGGTCGGCAGAAACGCTGAGCGGTTTTACGGACTCGGCAAGGGCTAATCACCTCACCGATCCAACACACCTCGACGCGTCCCACTCCATGGTCGATTTCATTCTGAGGCCCGTGAAGGATCTCAACGTCTATCACCGTAGTGGCTCATTTAAACACTCACAGCCTATGCTGGCCGAGATGCTTCGCCGAGCCGCAATATGACACCCAAGCAGTTGCTTCGCCGTCCGGTTGTACTGTCTCACCAGACATTGCGCGTGAGTATCACTGAGCATTGCTTCTGGAACCATTCATCCATCAAGTAAATACCCCCCTGGGGTGATGATCGTTTTGACCGCAATTCCATATACTTGGCCCCGTGACCACACTTCTTGCCGCCCGAGACCTTCGTAAAAGCTACGGTGGTGTCATCGCTCTTGATGGCATCGACTTCGAGGTTAACGAGGGCGTAACTGGTTTGCTGGGGGCAAATGGCGCGGGTAAGAGTACGGCAATCAAGCTATTCCTGGGTTTGATTAATCCGACCAGTGGATCTGCCGAAGTTCTGGGCGAAGACGCCGCATCTTCGGTTGAGATTCGAGCGAGGCTCGGCTATATGCCTGAGCACGATTGCCTACCGGGGAATGTCGCAGCGGCGGAGTTCCTGACCCACATGGCAGAGCTCAGCGGACTGCCGCCCGCCTACGCCCGCTCTCGTGCCGCCGATACGCTGCGGCATGTTGGCCTGTTTGAGGAGCGATACCGCCCAATGGGCGGCTACTCCACAGGTATGAAGCAGAGAGTCAAGTTGGCTCAGACTCTGGTACATGACCCGGTACTCGTGTTGCTTGATGAGCCAACCGCAGGATTAGATCCGGGTGGCCGGGAAGAGATGCTCACGCTCATCCGGCGCACAGGCCAGGAGTTTGGCATCAGTCTGATGCTCTCATCCCATCTCATGGGCGATATTGAGCGGACTTGCGACAGCATAATCGTGCTGGACGCTGGCAAAGTTGTAGAACAGGGTGCAGTCACATCGTTCACCGAAGAGACCGAATCTATCGCTATAGAAGTGGATGAGAATCGCGAACAGCTGATCGAAGCTCTGAAAGAGCGCGGCATCACGCCACTGATTGACGGAAGTGCTCTTGTAATCGAGGGAGTAATCGGCGATCAGTATGATCTGATCCGCGATGCGCTCGTTGCTGCCAACGCACCTCTTCGTCGCATGGCGCCGCGTCGCCATGAATTGACCGAGATATTCGAGAGGAACGGCGAATGAGCACCGCCCGAACTGGCGAAGTCTTTGACATTGGCTACCAGAACTATGAAGGTCCCAGAGAAGGTCGCCCCAGAGCCCGCCGAGCGGTCTACAAAGAAGGCATCAGAATCGCCCTGGGAATTGGCCGTGGTGGTCGCGCAAAGATCATGCCGTGGGCATTCATTGTTGCAGCAGGAATTCCCGCACTTGTTCTGGCGCTAATCGCCGGAACAGTCGATCGGCTGGCCGGTGATTTTTCGGCCGCAATCGATCTCCCATCGCACGGCGACTACTACGGAATCGCATCGATAATATTTTTGATATTCGCTGCCGCGGTTGGCCCGGAGCTGCTCTGTCCAGACCGACGCGACCGAGTGATCAACCTTTACCTGGTCCGGCCCATCACTGGAACCGACTACATCCTCGCCAGATGGGCGGCGTTCATGACCATCATGACGCTGGTAACGTGGCTCCCGCAGTTCATCCTGCTCACAGGGCTGGCCCTTGGAGCCGACAATCCTGCTACCTATTTGCAAGATAACTGGGCGGATACACCACGCTTCCTGGCATCGGGTTTTGTACTTGCCGTCTACACCACCGGCATCGCCCTTGCCGTGGCGAGCTACACCACACGCAGGGCCTACGCCGCCGCATTTATCATTGGCATCTTCGTCATTTCGTTGCCGTTCGCGACCGGGCTATCCCAGGATATTGGTGGAACGGCGGGGGAGTATTTGTCACTGTTGAACTTCAGCCAAATCCCAATCCTGATGAACGACATTATCTTCAATGAAAATAATCTGACCACAGAGGAAGCTCTTTCCACTCAGCTGCCAAAGATCACGCAGATCGGCTGGTATGCCATTCTGACCGTGGTGCCATTCCTGGTGATGTGGCGCCGCTACTGGAAGCTCAACCCGTGACCGAGAACGGTTCAATGTCAGCGGACACACGCTCAACCGGCCCGACGATCCTCGTCGATCATGTATCACGCTGGTTTGGGAGCGTTGTGTCAGTCGCCGATATTTCGTTCCAGGTGCAGCCCGGTATAACGGGGCTTCTCGGTCCAAATGGGGCAGGGAAGACAACGCTGCTTCGCATGATCTGCGGCCTCGCCGAGGTTTCTGAAGGCGAGGTTAAGTTGTTGGACCAACCCGTCAGGAACAACCCGGAAATCTACCGTCGAGTGGGTGTGATGTCTGAGCATGAGTCGGTGTACGACTTTATGAACGGGCGTCAGTTTGTGCAGTTCGAGGCGAAGCTGCGCGGCGTGCCGAATCCCGATGATGCCACCGATGAGGCGATCGCCTACGTAGGTCTTGAGCATGCGGCTGACCGGCCAATGGGCACCTACTCCCGCGGAATGCGGCAGCGCATGAGGCTCGCAGCAACAATCGTCCACAAGCCCGAGGTTCTGTTGTTGGATGAGCCGCTAAACGGCACTGACCCCCGGCAGCGCGTTCAGTTTCAGGGACTGCTCCGCAAACTTGCCGCTGAGGGCCGGACCATACTGATCTCATCTCACATCCTGGAAGAAATCGAACAACTTGCGGATACGGTGCTGCTGATCGTGGCGGGCAAGCTGGCGGCTTCCGGTGACTACCGTGCTATCAGGGCAAAACTGAACGAGCGGCCTTACCACGTCAGAATCGTCTCGGATAAGCCACGCGAATTGGCGAGTCGAGTCGTGGGGTTGGACTCCATCGACGCCGTGAACGTCGATCCAGATGGCGGAGTCATTGTGCTCACTCGCGACCTTCTGAGGCTCCAGCGAGACCTTCCGAAGCTGGCACAAACGGGCGAGATCAGATTGCTCCGCGTCGAGTCGCTGGACGATTCGCTTGAAAGCGTCTTCGGTTATCTGGTGGGAGGCTAAGGTGTCGCTGATCTACACGCTGACGCTGCGGCAACTCGCTGGTAAGTGGCGAGTCATTATTATCGTGGTTCTGTCTATTCTGCCGATCGTGATGGCGATTGCATCCACTATTGGGCAGGATAGTACTTCTCAGAGCGAAATCGACGATTTTCTGGTCAACGGTATGTTCGCCAGCGCGATATTGCCGATAATCGTTCTCGCCCTTGCTACCGCTGCTCTGGGTAACGAGGTTGAGGACAAGACGCTTGGATTCCTAGTTCTGAATCCATTGCCACGATGGCAGATCGTTGTCCCCAAGTTGCTGGCTGCGGTGACCATCGGCGGCATCGTGGTCGTGATTAGCGGGATCATTTCTGCACTTGTGGCGTTTGAAGGTGATACAAAAGCGGCGGTTGCCATCGCGATTGGGCTATTTGCCGGAGTCGCTACCTACTCTTCGTTGTTTTTATGGCTGGGACTGATGACCAGCCGTGGGCTCGCAGTTGGACTGCTCTATGTTTTCCTCTGGGAAGGCTTGTTCTCCAATTTCGTTTCTGGAATTCGCATGATAAGTATTCGTGAGTACATCATTGGGATAACGAAAGCGGTAGATGGCAGCCGGTTTACCTCTCCCGATCACATCCCGGTGGGGTCCGCTACTGCGATCATTGGCATGATCGTGGTTTTCACCGTGTTCTTGCTGCTGTCAATCAGACGTTTGCAACGCATGGACGTGCCCTGACTTCTAATTCAGGCCCGCCGCACCTCGTTCCCGAAATCAGGGCGGGGCGCCTCGTACTGCGCCACATGAGTGTCGATTTCATGCAGGCCACAATTGACCGGGACATTCCGCTGGCGGAGGAATTGATCGGGTGGTCCATTCCACCCGAGTGGTTTATCAAAGTCGGCGCGGTCAATCATTTCCAGAAGATGCTGATCGACGATTCGTCGTTTCGTTTCTGGAGTCCCCGAGCCATCGGGCTTGAATCCGAACAATCAATGGTTGGCCACATCGGATTTCATACACGGCCCAATCCCCAGTACCTTAATGAGTACGTGGGATCAGGCATCGAAATGGGTTACACGGTCTTCGCCGACTGCCGCCGCCGTGGATACGCCACCGAGGCGATCATCGCTCTTACCGGTTGGGCGAACCACGATCACGGCGTTGAGACATTCGTCATAAGCGTTGGCGTCGACAACCATCCGTCCCTGGCGCTTGCCCAGAAGTTTGGTTTCACCAAAGTTGGAGAACACCAGGACGAAGACGACGGCCCCGAAATCGTCCTGAGTTTGAGGGGCGTAGCGCTCTCGGTCGCGCTGGGACAATAGTCGTGATCGATAAGTTTTCAAGCCAAGACCCGATTCGTTAGATTGTGCGTCATGCGCCATCATGAGATGATCTCAGTGCTACTTGCTACCCGGAACCGGAGCGTAGATGAGAACGAATCAGCGACTGTGATGAGGCGAAGTCTCAAAGTCGTGCTTGTACTCGCCTCGACTCTAGTCGCGACTGCCGCCATCGCATGCGGCGGTGTTGATCGTGATCCAGCAGATAGGTCCACGCCGTTCGTACGGCCGCCTGACCCAACCGCCACACCGCCTGTTACGCCTTTCCCATCAGTGAGATCCATAGAGGTCGACTCTTACTTGCTGACTCCTGTGGATGCCAGATTCGTTCAGGATCAACCGGGCCTTGCAGCTGTTGCACTCACACTAGATATCTCCGTTCACCCAAGAATCCCCGTCGCCAACATCAAGTGGGGACCGAGGCTCGAGTTCACGGAGATCAACATTGAGCCATTCAGGACGAGCGCGACTGGCGAGCCGAAGAAACTGGTAGTGCGACTCTCGTGGGGCCGAAGCAACTTTGTAGACCTGAGGCCTGACCCGGAAGTAAGCCGTCTCGATTACAAGATCGTTGGCGGCACCACCCGTTCATTCGTGATCGGATTCAACGCCCGGATACCCAGCAGTGTCATGAGCAATCTGACACTCACTGTGCTTGAAGGGACGGTTGATGAGCATCAGGATGGCGTGGCGTTGGAGATCGCCTCAATTCCGCTGGTGGTCCCGGCGCCACATCCAGCCTCTCGACTATCTGAAGTAGAGGCAAACGCGTTTCTGGTCGTGGACGAGCCCATTGCCGCTGGATGCCGCGGCAATGAGGTGTTTTTATCGGGCACATTGCGAAATAACGCCAGCCATGAACTCGATATTGGCCTGATCGAGCTTATGGTCTTCGATATCTCTGGATTGCCGCTCGATGAGCTAGCAGTCAACCGCTCTGGGCGGCAGATTGCCGGAAACTTCCTTGATCGCGCTGCCGACGATCCTTACCGGCCGGGCGAAACATCAGAATTCGGATTCATCATCCCCGCGGACGCGAGTGTCTGCGCCAATGGCAACGGCTGGGCGCTCATTCATGAAGATTCGCTCATCGCCACCGGCCAACTTCAGGGAAGCTGACCCGACATCAGATAGCCGCGGAACTCCTCAACGGATAATCCTTCGATGCCCAGATCGGCAACTCCCCGGCCTGACGACCACGCATCTATGCCCATGACGATTGAGCCAATCTCGATGAAGCTCCGCATGAGCGGTGTGTCCACACCGAATTGGTTCGCCATAGATGCCCAGGTTGCGATTCCGTACGGTATGTCCTCAGTAAGCCAGCGGGATTCGAGGTTTCCAGGGGCCTTGAGGCGAGTCAGCATCAGGCTGCCGTTGATCGCCTCCCACAGCGTGCCATCCGGCCCAAAACCGGCTTCGTGAAATGCTTTCGCCACCGGAGTGAGTTCATGCCCGAGTGCTCGGCCTATCTCTTTCCGTTCCTCGTCAACCCGACTGACCACCTTGGCAACCGAAGGTGAAACGCCTTCTTCATAGAAATAGAACTCACCGCGTGAGTACTCAATTCGCCCAGCGTTCATCAATACACCACATGGGTGGATCACAGGGTTGATAGACGAGAGGCCACACGCAGCAACATCCGGGTGGGCAGATATGCCTGGAAACAGGGGGGCAAGCTGCGCAAGTACATCTCCAGTGCGGGTGGCAGGCAACGCACCCATCCCAAGTCCTGTGACCTCGCCCCATATCGTCGCCTCAGTGGGCGCCGTCTTGCGGCACACGTACGGAGCCGTGTCCACTTCAGCCAGCGTCACGCCTTCAGTGCCATGCTCACGCAGGATACGCGCCCACTCCAACGAGCCAAGCGTGCCAGGCATCAGCACAACCGTCTTACCCGCCGTCAGCAACGGCGCGAACGCCTCCGCAAATGGCTTGTGAGCGTAAGAAGGGACGATTAACAGGAGGAGGTCTGAGGCGTCTACGGCTTCTTGCGCGTCTGTCGTGACTGACTTGAGGGTGGCTACGCCTTCTTCTGCCACGCCGATCAGAGTGATCTGTCTCGACTCCTGGATTGCCTCGATGTTCGAGGCCTGCTCAGGCAGCTCAAACAGCGTGATCTCATGACCGCGCAGGCTCAAATTTGCGGCGACTGCGAAGGCGGTGTTGCCACCACCAAGGATCGTGATCGACGTCATGTTTGGCTCCAGCTAATTTCGTGAGAGCCAATAGTACCGCCGCTGGCGATGATAGCCCACCTCATTTGTCGGAGAACGAGGCCGATCAAGTGGGATTGTTCAGGCTTCCGCCAACCCCTTTAGATTGATCAGATTGCCACGAATTTCCTTGCGCATCATTCTGCCGATTAAGAAAGCGAATGGTTTCATCATGAGAGGAAGTGAACCCGATATTTCGATCGTAAACTCGGTGCCATCATCGGTTGGTACAAGCTGAATGGTGCCGGTTGTCAGCACTCTGCCTTCTATTGACGCCCATCCAAACTTGCGGTTTTCTTCAAACTCGGTGATCTCCTCAACTGATTCGGAGCTGCCCATTGGCGTTTTGCGGACCGACCGAATGCGGGATCCTTTCCCAACGGGTTTGTCCGTCAACAGCTCGACGGTCTCAAGTTTCGGGTCCCATTTCGAGTTGTTTTCAGGGTCACTAAAGTACAGAAATAAAGTCTCTGGGGGAGCCTTGATAGTGATCGATTCTCGGACGTCCATTTCCATCTTCCTCTTGAAGTAAATCCGCTAATTCAATCGGCGAATAATACGGCAATCGTCAAGTTGTGTGAAGAACAAGGAACTATGTGATCAATATCACAATAAAAACCTCGAATGTCGGCACTACTTTCGGCAGATATATATGTTGTTCAATGGGTTGGTTGACGGTTTGATTTCGACGTTGGTGAATCCAGCCCTGCCCAGCATCTCCAGCGCAAGCTGTTCGCCCCAGACAGTGCCCAATCCCGCACCGCCCTCGGCCAGCGATACCGTCATGCAGTGCATGGTGCTGACCGTATACATCCACGGCGCCATTGGATTATCGAGATTTTCTTCCAGGTTGCTTGAGGCCTTCACGTCAATCATGAGATAGAGACCACCCTCATTAAGGTGTCGAAATGTCTCATCTAACGACGCCTGTGGCTGCGCCTGATCGTGTACGGCATCGAATGTAGTGATCAGATCAAACTGAGCGTCGTCAGGAAGGGCGGCCGCGTCCTGGACTTCTAGCTTCGCGTTGGCAAGCACCAGTTCCTTCGCTTCCGCATTCCCAACCGAAATAGCGTCTTCTGCTATGTCATACCCGGTGATCGTCGAGTTCGGGTACTCGCCGGCGAGAATATTCACGTTGTGGCCGGTTCCACACCCAATGTCACAAACCGAGATGCCGGTCCTCAAGCGATCTTCAAGCCCCGGCACAACCCGTATGTAACGGTCGATCAGAAGCTCGTCGTACTCGCGCCGCCGCATCTCGTCCATGAGATCCGTGAACTCCGGTCGATAGGCTGAATACGGCACGCCTCCACCTTCTCGAAACGATTTCACGATAGGCTTCATTTGCGTGCCAAAGAAGGTAATCATGGAAGCGCTCATCGCCCGATTCTTTCCGGTATCACCGGACAGCGATTCAGCGTGTTCTGGGGGCAGCGAGAAAAGCTTCGTTTCGGGGTCATAGTCGATGATCCGCCCACACGTCACAGCCCCGGCCCACTCGCGGACATACCGTTCGTTGAGATCGGCGCGATCCGCTAGCCCCTGACTCGTCGCCGGCCCCTCCGCCAACGCAGACCACAACCCGGTCTGATGCCCCACGTCGATCATCATCGTCATAGCCGCACTCGCGTAAATATCGATAAGTCGCTCTGCGAATGGTTGTGTTGTGGTCAATGAGATCTCCTTGTTATTGACGCGAATGATTTAGGCATCGTGATTCAGGCGGCCAACGCGGCCGCATACCAATTTAGTCTGGCGAGCTTCCGATGGGCAAAAGATCACCTGGTTGTCTCCACGAACTGGGCGATGATTTCTGGGTTGGCGGCTATTAGGCCGTTTGTTGGCATGTTGGTTTGGGTGCCGTCGATGTTTGTTATTGCTGCGCCGGACTGCCGGGCGAGGGCGAGTCCGCCTGCTATGTCCCAGGGGGATGATTTCAGGTTGAAGTAGATGTCGAGGCGGCCGGCGGCTACGTAGGCGAGGCCGATGGCTATTGAGCCGAACATTCGGATTGACTGGAAGCGTGGCATTAGCTTGCCTATGACTTCGTAGGTCTCGCGGTAGACGCCGGAGGACTTTCCGAAGTCGATTCCGATGATGCAGTCTTCAAGTCTCGTTGCTGAGGCCGTCTTGATTGGCTGGCCGTTGAGCGTCGGTGGGCCATCGTTTGAGGTGACGAATAGCTCATTGTGGGTGGGATCGTATGTCGCGCCTGCTACGGGTTGACCATTCCTGGTGAGGCCGATGGTTACGCAGAACATTGGGAGGCCACGGATGAGGTTGCGGGTTCCATCGAGGGGGTCGACTATCCACTGCCAATCGCTGGTAGACCGGGTTTCACCGGACTCTTCTCCAAGGAATCCGAAGTCAGGGTAGGCATCTGTTAGCAGAGTTTTGATGCGGGCTTCTGAGGCGTGGTCGAGATTGGTGACCGGGTTGGCCGGGCTTTTTTCGGTGATGTTCAGAGTCTGGCCGCGACCGATTTCAAGGATGTGACCGGCCTCGCGAGCGGCTGTTTCTATGACTTCATGGACGGTCCGGCCATCTCGCGATAGTGGGAGTTCTGACCGGTTATTGATTGGCGTCAATTGCTGCGCCTCCCTCTGATCTCGTTATATGCTCTTTCGGCCGCGTTCCCGGCAGACACATTCCAGGAGTAGTCCCAGGGGTTATCAATGATACGTAGCTATGGCGGGAAGACACCGCAGATCCACCCAACTGCCTTTGTTAGCGAAGCGGCCTATGTGCTTGGCGACGTGATCATTGGTGAGGGGTCCAGCGTGTGGCCGGGTGTGGTGATACGGGCTGATGCGGCTCGAATAACGATTGGCTCGCACACGAACATTCAGGACAACTCTGCTCTTCACGCGGATACGCCAATGAACATTGGAGACTATGTAACTGTTGGTCATCTGGTGATGTGCCACGCCGTTGAGATTGGCGATCACTCACTTCTGGGCAACGGGGCGACTCTGAACCACGGCGTGAAGGTTGGAGCGGGTAGCCTTGTGGCGGCGGGTGCTGTGGTTGTTGAGGGAATGGATATCCCGCCGAAGTCGCTTGTGGCCGGGATGCCGGCGCGGATTCGAGGTGAAGTGGAAGAGCGACACACTAACCTTATTGAGAGAGCGACGCAGTCGTACATTGATCGGACGCCGAAATTTAAAGCCGAGGGGAACCTTGAGTAAGGCGCCAGTCGCACTTATTTACCAGGGGAGATAGATCATATGAATACAGCTGCCGCAGTGGTCAGCAAGCTACGGGACGAAGGCAACGACATGGCCGAGTTGCTGGTCATGGCTATGGACTCTTGCCTGGATACGGCCAAAAGCGTTGGCGCCGAGTCATGGGACGCAATTGCGATTGGCGAATGGACCACAAAAGACGTGGTCAACCACGTTACGTATGAGGCGTTATGGGTGACGGATCTGTTTGAGGGTAAGACGATTGAACAGGTGGGCGACAAGTACGATGGTGACGTGGTTGGCGACGATCCAATTGGCGCGTTCGCGAACTCTGTTGCTGCAGCGAAGAGCATTGTCACGCGCCCCGGCGCGATGGAATCGACGACGTATCTTTCATCCGGGCCGACGCCGGGTGCCGAGTATGCGATGCAGTTATTCCAGGATTTTTTGATTCACGGGTGGGACATTGCAATTGGATCCGGGCAGAATGCCACTCTGGATGAGAAGTTGCTGGAGTGTTGCCTGCCGGTGGCAGAACTGACCCGGGAGATATACGCCGAATCGGGAGCGTTTGGTGATAACCATGTGGTTAGCCCTAACGCAGATTTGCAGACTCGGGTGCTCGCTTTGTTGGGGCGCGCCACCTGATGGAGGTTTGGGCAGGTTTTGAGCCTGTCCTACAAAAAAGGGAGTAAGTGATGAAAGTATTTGTAGGGACGTACACACGAACTGGTGGCGATGGCGTCTATGTTCTGGATATGGATGACGAGACAGGTGAACTGTCGCATTCCAGTTCCGTCAGTGGGGCGACGAATCCGTCGTTTGTGGCGATTCACCCTTCTGGGAAGTATCTCTATGCCGTGGCCGAGGTTGGCAATCAAGGTGGGGAGCCCGGTGGCGCAGCTTATGCGTACTCAATCGATCAAGATTCGGCGGCGTTGACGGAGATCAACTCCCAGTCGACCGGTAGCGATGGACCCTGCCATCTTGCAGTGGATGCGACGGGCAAGTATCTGTGCGTGGCCAACTATGGCGGTGGAGCGGTGACGATGTTCCCGCTGAACGATGATGGCTCGTTGGAGCCGCGTTCGGATTTCCATCAGCACACGGGCAGGAGTGTGAATCAGCAGCGGCAGCGCTCCGAGCATGCGCATTCGATCAACCTTGATCCTACGAATAAGTGGGCGTTCACTCCAGATCTGGGAATGGACAAGATAATGACGTACAAGCTTGATCTTGAAAACGGGAAGCTCCTTCCTGGCGATCCCGCGTTTACCGAGACCACGCACGGCGAAGGTCCTCGTCACTTCGACTACCACCCGAATGGTGAGTTGGCGTTTGTGATCAACGAACTTGGCTGCACGATTGTGAGCTACCGGTTCGATTCGTCGGCTGGGACGCTAACGGAGATCCAGAGCGTGACAACGCTGCCGGACGATTGGACGGGCGGTGGGAACACGACTGCTGACGTGCATGTGTCTCCAGACGGCAGATTCGTTTATGGGTCGAACCGCGGGCACGATAGCCTGGCGATCTATTCAGTCGATCAGGCATCGGGCGAGATGACCTACGTGGGTCATCAGTCAACGGGAGGCAAGACGCCTCGGAACTTTGGGATTGCGCCTTCCGGGAAGATTTTGCTGGCGGCGAACCAGGATTCGGACAATATCGTGGTGTTCAAGCGGGATGTAGAGTCTGGGACGCTTGAGCCGACAGGCGCGGAAATTGATGTGCCAATGCCTGTTTGCCTGAAGTTTTTCGACGTTCAGTCTGAGTAGAGTCTGAGGTAGCGGTGGGCTTGCTCTGCGTGGTGGCGCGCGCTTGGCCGGGCAAGCCCGGCGGCTACTGGGATCTGGTGGTTGTGGTGCGGTCGTCGGGTGCCTCAGGATACTTTTCCTGGGTGGCTCGGTTGATGGGTTGTTATGTTTGTTGGACCGGACGCGATCAACGTCATGAGGAACCTTGGAATCAGCCATCCGGAGGTCCCCGAAGGGTGCCCGATTCCGGCGCTCAGCCTCGTTGTGTGATGGGGCGTCGGGGATGAGGTTCTCACGGACCGATATGAATTGGTCCTCAGAACGACGATTGTGCGGGTTCGCTTGAATGAAGACATTGGGGCTGACGCAATGCAAAAGGAGCCGCCCTGGTGAGAGGCGGCCCCGTGTGGGATCAGTATTCAGACTACGGCGGATTATGGATCTTTGTCGAACCGTCTGCAGGCGGATTTTTCATGCGAGGACCGGCTCATTTGGCTCCGCTATGGGTTCCTCTACCGGTACTTCCACTGGCTCTACGTAGACTCCGCCTTGGTTGGAGGAGAATTCGTAGATGGCGAATCCGTATGGGACGTGGTTGAGGGTTGATGCGTCCTTGAGCCATATGTGGTTGCCGTATGCGCTGCCCTGGAGGGTTGATCCGAGGCCGAGTTTCACTTTTCCGTTGGCGGCGACGTAGGTCCCGGCGTACTGGCCATTCGCGCCGAGCCATATCAGCCCGCCATCGACGAGGAAGAGTACGTCTGAGGCGGTGCCTCCGATGATCTCGACCGAGGCGTTATCACCGAACTCGATGTTCTCTGCGGCCCGGATGACAGCGGGGTCGGAGATGCCATCGCCATCGATGTCTCTAATTTCGATCACCAGGGTGCTGCTGGAGTTGATCTGGACGTGCGTGAAGTCGTAGTCGCCACTTGTGACGGTGATGGTGTCGTTTTCCGATGACTCCAGGATGCCGTAGCTGCCGGGGACAAGGGAGAGCGCTGCATCGCCGGGGTTGCGCCAGATGTTTGCGCCCCAGAAGGGCTGAGCGTTGGCGGACGGGAGAGTGAGGAACTCAGTTATTGCACCTTCTTCGATTGAAGTTACGGTTGCGGTCTCTTCTATGAAGAGCGTGTCCGTGGTGATGACGTCTTCTGCAGATGAGTCTGGGCCGAGATAAACCCAGCCACCGGCGGTGACGTCACCAACGGAGGCTGCTTCACCAATCTCGATCAGGCCGTTTGAGCCGATGGCGCCGTCGGCCACGATCGCCTCGGTGCCTACTGCGAATCCATCATCGGTGGTCGCGTAGGCGGCGAAGTTTGGCAGGCCGCTTACGGGGTTGATGGCCGGCGGAGGTGGAGGCTCGACAACATTGACGAGCGAAACCACGACGTTGTTCAGAACTGCTGAATCACCAAGTAGAGGAGCGACGGAGACCATCACCGGGTGAAGTCCAAGCTCCGACGCCGTCATTACGAGGTCGAGTGTGGCGGTCTCACCAGCAGCGAGACCTCCGCTACCGCAGATGAATGTCAGATCCAGGTTCTGGCCGAATCCTCCGCCACTTCTACAGCTTGAGACGTCTCCTCCGCTGAAGGTGTGCGATTGTACGGTTGCTCCCAGCGGAAGCAGTGCGGTCAGCAGGAATGTGCCGCCCTGATCGGGCGAAAGGTTGGTGACTTCGATCGCGAACGTGAACGGTTCATAGACTGTGCTTGTTGTGTTGGCCGGGGCGGTCACCCGGTAGTTCACGGCGACGGGGTCCGGTGTGAGTGGTTCGGTGACTGTCGCAGTGGCGGAGGTGCTGAATTCTCTACCGCTAACTTGATCTCGGACGGTCACCAGGATTCCGTGAGTTCCTGCCGCCGTGTACTGGACGTCCAGGTTCAGGGTGACGAATCCATCTGGTCCGATCATGCTCACATCGCAAATGGCTCCGGTTGGAGCGACTGCGCATGCCCCCTGTGAAGTCGTGATCGCTACGTTCGCGATGTCGATTCCTGCATCAATCTCCACCGTGGCGCTATCTGCGCTGCTGGTACCGAAGTTCAGAACTTGAATCTCGAACGCTGCCAACTCTTCCGTTGTTACCGACTGATTTGTTGGCGAGACGAGGATGCTCAGGTCAGGCGCCGGGATCGGCACTACGTCTGTGTCGAATCGCTGGGCGACGTTTAGTGAGCCGTTGAGGTTGTATGCAAGCTGTGTTGCGCCAATTTGCGGGAACACGTCTGAGCCGCCGAGGTTGGTGATGGAGGCTCCGGCGGGGTCGAATATGTGGGTCACGCGGTCGAAAGTGTCGCCATCACCATTGAGGTCGGTGGAGGCCTGTTGCGTTTCACTGACAGGCAGGATAACTAGGCCTTCTTGCAGGTGAGGCGCGTGGCCTGTTAGACCAAGATTTACCGGTCCGTCGCCGCCGATGGCAGACATGTAGTAGAAGACCTCGTCCGTGGCATCACCATCGCCGTTTAGGTCGGTGCCGCCTTGCTCGTTTTCGAACACGCCGAATGTGAGACGGAATCCTTCGATGTTTGGGAATCCGGTAACGAGACCAAGGTTGGTGAGGGCTGCGGTCTGGGAGTTGAACAGGTGGAGGACGCGCCCGTCAGTGTTGTCGCCGTCACCGTTGAGGTCGACTCCAGTTCCGGTTTCGTCTGCGAATACCGTCGCGAATTCATTTCCGGCTACGGGGCCGGACTGATCAATGACAAGTCCGTGGTTGGTGAGGGCGCCTGTTGGGATGTCCACGGTGTGGAACACGAAGTCAACGCTATCGCCATCGCCATTCAGGTCGACGGGGCCAGCCTGAACCTCGGAGGAGCCGAATATTGCGTATCTACCGCTGATGCGCAGTAGCGAGCCGCTGATTCCGGAGTTGACCGCGGCGCCAGGACCTCCATCGTGCGTAAAGACCACGTCGTCATCTACATCACCATCACCGTTGATGTCGGTGATGGTGATGGACTCGCGAACGGTGAAGGCGATCAAGCCGTTCTCTGTGAACGAGCTGAAGCTATCGTAGCCAAGGTTGATGGGCGCTGGGTTTGGAAGTGCCATGAAGTGCAGGATGCTGTCATTTGCGTCGCCATCACCGTTGAAGTCGCTGAGAAGATTTCCATCTTCCTGGAATTCTGTGAGGAGGATTCCATCACTTAGCCTCGCACCGCGTACCGGGGAGGAGGCCATCTGAATCGTGCCGTCAACGCCGGTGAAGGCAAGGAAGGCGTCGTTCATGTCGTTGTCTGGATTGAATGAGACGCCCTGAGCGGCTTCGCTGATCAAGTAAGCCACAAAAGTGTCATCGCTCATTAGTTGGAAGGAGGCGTGACCGGTGTTGATCACGGCGCCATCTGTGGGAGCCCAGTGGTGGACTACGTTGTCCAGTGTGTCTCCATCGCCGTTCAGGTCGACGCCTGCGCCACGCTCCGTGACGTTGAAGTAGCCAGTGTCACCAGTGAACACGATGCTTGGCCTGTATCTGTCGTCGGAGTATGTGAGCGGGAGACGGGATGATGTCAGGATGCCCGTGGTTCGGTCGATAGCCTGGACCACATCGTCCGTTGTGTCACCGTCGAGATTGAGGTCTGTGCCCATCTGGGATTCGCTGACCGAGAGCCAGACGAAATGGTCGCCCAGTTGCAGGACAGATCCTGCCAGCCCGGTATTGGTGGTGCTGCCAAGGCCATTGGAGAACTTATAGAGATGGATCACGAAGTCTGTTGCGTCACCGTCTCCGTTGAGGTCACTACTGGCGGCAGACTCGCGGACCCGGAACGCGACGGTATCTCCGTTTACCAGAACGTTTGCGCCGCGAACGGCGAGGGTCTCTGGTGCGCCGATTGCTGCTCTTGCGCCGCTACCGGAAAATACGGTTGCGAGAACCGTGATCATGATTGCAAGGGCGAGGACGCCACTCATTCGTTTCATCATTATTGCTCCTGATCCGGGGATAGCGCTGTTTGCGCGCTGGGCGGAATAGATATCGATGAATTGAATTTATGTGTGTGGCTGTGTGAGCTCCATTCACGGACGATAACGGGACGATAACAAGTGGTTCACGGTGGGGCGCACCGATCTGATGTCAGGAGGCGTCTGTCGCCGCGGTTCCAACGCCTTCACACGGCGACGGCACGCCCGTGACGCTGTGGCGGGATCTATGGCTATGCCATCCTGGCCGTAACCTGAGTCGAAGTATCTGGAGCTATTTGAATATCGGACAGCCGTTCAATGTCGCTCTCAAACCGACGTATTCGCTTCAGTGACCTGCTGCTGCGAAAGAGGTTTTTAGATCCTTCCGCTACGACCCGGAGCCGCCTTTGTTCAGGATGACATCGCCATCAGAACGGCTGATGCGTCGGCCGGGTGATCGGCTCATCAAACCTGGGCGCGGATCTGGCGCTCCCTCACCCCAGCCCTCTCCCGAAATGGGAGAGGGAGTTATTTTCTAGCGGAAGACTTTTATTCGCTTGAATGACTCTGCGAGGGCGACGCCTATTTTTTCGCCGGTTTCACCGAGGCGGTCACGGGATCGCTGGTCGCGTTCTTCACTGCGCTCGCCCACCTGGCTTACGTGGGAGTGGAGGGCGTTCTGGCGCGTCTCGAAGTGGTCTGTTACGTCAACGAATGTGTCGGGGTCTTCGGCTCGGAAAAGCCAGACCTCTTCCACCTTGTGTGGCTCTAGGCCCTCATCAAGATGCTCGGGGTAGGCCAGGTGGTCACGGGCGTACGGGAAGACTGCGTCGAGCGTTACTCTGCCTGCCATGCTGTGATCACGATGTCGTAAATATGGACGGTCGGGTTCGACGGTTAGCACGATTCGGGGCTTGTGCTTGCGGATCTGGCGAACGATCTTCTCTCGAAACTCGTCGTTGTCTTCCAATGCCTGATCTGGCATCCGGAGGAATTCTACCCCCGCGAGGCCGTAGACCTTTGCCGCGTTGAGCGTCTCAACCTCACGGGTTTTTGCGAGATCTGCTGGCTTGATTGACCTGTCGCCGGTGCCCTTGCTGCCATCTGTGCAGACCACCAGAGTGACCTTTTTGCCTTCAGCGCACCAGCGGGCGATCGTCCCACCTGAACTTGACTCTGAGTCATCCGGGTGTGGGGTTACGACCAGTATCGATTCGGCGTCGTTATCCGTCATGGCGTCTCTTTCTAATTGTTGGTGTTGGCCGTCAGCCAGTTTTGATTCCGGTTACACGTATGGGGTGTTCCGCGTGCGTAGGATGCGTACAACAGATTCTAGGAGTTGAGGGGCTATTTCGATGCGTAGCTATTCAGGTGTGATCAAGTTTATTGGTGGGAGTCCATTTATGACGCGCTCCATATTACGGAATGCGAGTTGGACTCTGCGCGGATAGCTCTCGAAGGTCTGGCCTGCGAGGTGCGGGACGACTACGACGTTATCGAGTTGTAGCAGCGGGTTATCTGCAGGTGTTGGCTCTTGCTCGTACACGTCGACGCCTGCTCCCCAGATCTGCCGCTTACGCAACGCTTCGATCAGAGCATCTTCCTGTACAACAGGGCCGCGACAGGTGTTGATCAGGATGGCGGAAGACTTCATCAGCGATAGCTCGTGGCGTCCGATCAGTCCGTTGGTTGAGTCGTCCAGTGGTGTGTGAAGGGTCACGATGTCTGATTCCGATAGTAGCTCGTCGAGATCGACGCGCCGGGCGCCGAATCGCTGTTCGATATCGGGTTTGGCTTCAATGTCTGTGTAGAGGATCTCGGTATTGAAGCCATTGACCAGCCGAGCGGTGATTGAGCCGATGTTGCCGAGTCCGACAATGCCGACGGTTTTTCCTTCGAGCTCATACGTATCGTGGCCAGCGGCTCGTTCGACAACCCACTCTCCGTCGCGCAGGGCGTTGTGGGTCCAGACCAGGTGGCGGTAGAGAGAGAGCATAAGTGTGATGGCGAGTTCTGCAACGCTCTGAGAGTTCATTCCGCTGGCGTTCGCAAAGGCGACGCCAAGCTCGCCCGCCTCGCGAACTGGCACGTCATCGTAGCCAGCGTGAAGGGTCTGGAGTAATCGCAGGTTTGGGCCTGCACTCAGGGCTTCAACAGTGATCTTGCCGTAGAAGAACAGCATGAAATCGGCATCCGCCAATTCTGAGTGAAGGACTTCGGGTGAGGTGGACGCGGTGTCGAGTCGCACTACATCCCAGCCTTCGGGTGAATTCTCTTCGACGATGCCGTGTACGACAGAGTCTTCTGGCACGTATGCGACTACTTTTGGCAACCCTTACTCCCCTTTTTATCGGAATGCTCTCATGCAATCGATCATTCCGACGGTGCACATCGTCATTCAGGCCTCGATGTCTATAATCTCGGCACGAATGATAGTGGTTCCAGCAAGCTTATACAGGTGTGAATTATGGATCTTGGCCTAACAAACAGGGTGGCAGTGGTTACCGGCGGGAGTGAAGGAATTGGCAAGGCGGCCGCGGCCTCAATGGCTAACGAAGGCGCGAATGTGGCCATCCTCGCACGGACGCAGTCGAAGCTCGATGCGGCAGCGGAAGAGATTCGGGCAACTGCAAGGGGCGAAGTGATAGCGATTAGCTGCGACGCATCCAGTCGCGAATCGGTCGATGCTGCATTCGCAGAAATTATCGCCAAATGGGGGCGTGTCGATATCGTCGTCAACAACGCAGGTCAGGGCGGCCCCGGCGGTATTGCTGACCTCACAGACGAGAAACTTAGTGGTGATTTCCAACTCAAGGTTTTTGGCGCTGTGTACTGCTCGCAGGCCGCTCTGCCTCACATGCAGAAGGCGCGGTGGGGCCGGATCATCAATGTCACCACGCCGGGCGGTAAGGCGGCGCCTGGTGGCACGCTTCCTACGTCCATGTCTCGCGCTGCCGGCATAGCGATGACCAAGGCAATGTCTAAAGAGTTAGCGTCCGACGGCATTCTGGTGAACACGGTTTGCATTGGGACTATTAAGAGTGGTCAGCACGAGAAGCGATGGGAAGCGGCTCACGCGAGTGACTCTTCAATCACGCTTGATGATTGGTACGAAAAGATTGGACAGCCATTGCCGATGGGTCGGCCCGGTGAGGCGCATGAGGCGGGTGATTTGATTTGCTTCCTTGCGTCAGAAAAGGCGAGTTATATCACGGGTACGGCGGTGAATATGGATGGTGGAAGTGCGCCTGTAGTTTAGGCGCGTCGGCCCGCGCTCTGGTGGGTACGCGTGTCGACTATGTGGCGCGTCAGACTAGGATGGGGCCGGGCAAGCCCGGCGGCTACCAGACCACGTCCAATAGCGGCGTCCTACGGGAGACGTGGAAACGTCAACGCGAATCCTAAATCTGACGTGGGTTGAAACCGTTGCTCATACCGAGCAGTCTCGGCTGCTTTCTCTTCATCGCCACCCGGCCCCACGATGTAGAAGGCGATGTCCTTGCCCCACCACTTCTCTTCGAAGGGAGCGACGGTGAGGGCGAGGTAGCGCCCGGGGAGGGTCGGCACCGATGGGGAGGTGTACTCATCGATGCGGGCAATTACGGAGAATCCTTCCGGCACCGGCACGCCGCCTGCGATGGCAGGGCCGCTGTATATCTGCGGCCACGTGGGAGGTAGTGCGGGCGGTGTTGACGTCGCGGGTGGCGTAGATGTCGCCGTCGCGACGATTTCTTCGCCGGAAGAACAGGCCACCAGTAGCGCCATCACCACGGCGAAAAGCAGGAATAGAGAGCGGGAACGGACTATCGCACTCATATAGATGGGTGAGCCTCGTGCCACTCCGTCGCCTGCTCGTATGCGTATGTGACGTTGAATATCGTCTGCTCACCGAATTGCGGTCCGATGACCTGGAGACCGACTGGCAGCCCGTCTGAGAAGCCGCCGGGAACTGAGATGCCGGGTAGGCCCGCTATGTTCACGGGAATTGTGCAGACGTCGCTGAGGTACATGGCGAGCAGATCATCGGTACGCGAGCCTGCTTCAAATGCCACGGTTGGCGAGGTGGGGGTAACCAGCGCATCAAACTTTTCAAACGCTCCAGCAAATTCCTGCCGAATCAGCGTTCGTACCTGCTGCGCCTTTTTGTAATAGGCGTCGTAGTAGCCGGCCGATAGGGCGTAGCCGCCAAGGATGATGCGGCGCTTCACTTCTGCGCCGAATCCCTCGCCACGGGTCATGTCCATGACTTCCCACGCGTCTTGTGCCGACTCAGAGGAGTGGCCGTACTTGAAGCCATCGTAACGGGCCAGGTTCGCTGACGCCTCTGAAGGCGCAATGATGTAGTACACCGCAAGTGCCTGGTCGGTCAGCGGGAGACTGGTCTCTTCCAGCGACGCACCGAGGCCCTCGAGCACCTTCAGCGACTCCTCATAGGCGGCGCGCACTCCTGGCTCGATGCCATCGACGAGATATTCTTTTGGCACCCCCAGCTTCACGCCGGAGAGATCGCCGTTTAAGTCAGCCGCGTAATCGACGCCACCGGAATCGAGAGATGAAGTGGAGTCTCTTGGGTCATGACCCGCGATCACGGAGAGGGTGTTGGCCGCGTCGGTGACATCTCTGCTAAATGGGCCGATCTGATCCAACGAACTGGCAAAGGCGAGCAGGCCGAAGCGGCTGACGAGGCCATACGTTGGCTTCATGCCAACCACGCCGCATAGCGATGCGGGTTGTCGAATACTTCCGCCGGTATCTGATCCCAGCGAGATGAACGCCTCCCCCGCCGCGACCGCGGCCGCTGGACCGCCGCTTGAGCCGCCGGGAACGCGCGTCGTGTCCCATGGGTTGCGGGTTGGCGGGAAGCTGGAATTCTCGTTGGAGGAGCCCATCGCAAACTCGTCCAGGTTTCCTTTGCCAACGATAATTGCACCCGCCTCGTTCAATCGCTCTATAACGTGAGCGTCATACGGTGGCACGAAATTCTTCAGAATCTGTGAACCTGCGGTTGTGAGGGTCCCGGCCGTGGACATGTTGTCCTTCACCATTACGGGCACACCAGCCAGCGGGCCGTCGAGATCGCCCGAGGCGATGGCGGCATCAACTGACGCGGCGCGCTCAAGCGCCTTCCCCCCGGTGACGGTGATGTAGCTGTTCAGGTTGCCGTCGATCTGCTCAATGCGGTCGAGGACCGACTGCGTGAGTTCAACGCTGGATACGTTGCCGCTGCGAATGAGTTCGCGCGCTTCGTGTGCGGTTTTTAATATGTGGCCTGAGGTCACGTAGCTAACTCCGAACTATCGATGGGGTGGCCCGCTAGCGCCCAAGAACTGGCAGCACGCGAACGTAATCGTCTTCAGTGTGTGGGGCGTTTGCCAGGGCTTCGGACCGGGTTAGCGAGGGGGTTGGTTCGTCGTCTCGCATCACTGATCGGACATCGGTCGGGCTGCCCGTTGGCTCGACGCCTGTGGTGTCGACCTGCTGCAGCGTCTGGAAGAAATCGAGAACGGTCGAAAGCTGCGACCGCATCGACTCGACTTCTTCGTCCGTCAACGAGAGGTGGGTCAGTGTGGCGGCGTAGCGCACATCTTCCGCTGAAAGACGCTGTCCTGAGCTGCCTGTCGTGAGCTCAGTCGAAGGGGCCGAAGGGATGTCTGGCAATTCGATATATTCCGATGGTCCGAGTATGAGGATTCGGCCTGAAAAATAAGGCCAGATCGAAGTCTAGCAGAGCAAGGTGCGTGGATCGTTGGGACGATCGTGAGTCACCCCGAAAATTTCCTTGACTTCTCGTTGCGGGACGGCGAGACTCTGGCGCTTGCGCCAACAAAGCGCCTGCCTTATTCGCCACTTGTTACTGATTTGGACTTCATGACGCACCTGAATGTTCGTACCAAACTCCTAATGGCCCTGTTGCTGATAGCCATGACCTGGGGCATAGGCAGTGCCTCATCCGTCGGCGCGTCTTCCCCGATTGAGGCGGACACCACCACCGTCACGGAGGAGGCCAAGCTAACTGCATCTGACGGCTCAGTCAACGATAGATTTGGTCAAGGAGCCGCCATTGATGGCGATACGTTGGTAATTGGTGCTGGTGGAGATAGCGTGAACGGCAATAACAATCAGGGGTCTGCTTACGTATATGTGCGCAGCGGCACGTCCTGGACCCAACAGGCGTACTTAACGGCTTCAGACGGAGTGGCAGACGATCAATTTGGTGTGTCCGTGTCGATCAGTGGCGATACGATCGTGGTGGGTGCATTCGCTGACGAAATAGGCGGCAGAATAAGACAGGGCTCCGCGTACGTTTTCATACGAAACGAGGGTACTTGGAGCCAACAGGCGAAGCTCACTGCATCTGATGGCGCGGAGAACGACTTTTTCGGCAAAGCGGTCAGCCTCAGTGCAGACACAGCTGTGGTGGGTAGTACCAGACACACAGTGGGCGGCAACGATATTCAAGGGGCGACCTATGTATTTGTACGTAACGGAAGTACGTGGGGCCAACAAGCGGAGCTGACCGCCTCTGATGGCGCGGCGGGTGACAACTTCGGGAATTCCATCTCAGTCGCGGGAGACACGCTGGTAGTGGGTGCTTTCCAGGACGGTGTGGGAGGCAACTCAACTCAGGGGTCGGCATACGTATTCGCAAGGGTCGAGGGCACCTGGAGCCAACAGGCCAAGCTAACTGCTTCTGATGGCGCAGCGACTGACTTTTTCGGTTTCGCAGTCGCCCTCAGCGGCAACACTGTCGTGGTAGGAGCTCGCAGTCACGACGTGGGTAGCAATTTTGATCAAGGGGCGGCCTATGTGTTCTTACGAGCCGGTAGTACGTGGAGCCAACAGGCCAAGCTCACCGCCGTTGACGGCGCAACGCAGGACCTTTTTGGTAGTGGGGTGGCCATCAGAAATAACACGATTATCGTGGGAGCCGCACTTGATTCTTTTGATGTGAACCGGAGTGGCTCGGGCTACGTATTTTCACGCGCCGGGAGTGCCTGGAGCCAACGTGCCAAGTTTGCTGCTTCTGACGGAGGGGCCTTTGACCGGTTTGGAATGGCAATTGGCTTTAGCGGAGACACGGTGGTGGTGGGTGCCTGGCAACATGACCCCGGCGGAAATTTAGCGCAAGGTGGGGCCTGGGTTTTCAGGGTGATTGAGCCACCGCCCCTTCCAGTGGTCTTCGTGCCGGGTGTTGCGGGCAGTGTGCTGATTGATAGGAACGACGGGAATAATGTCCTGTGGTTCGCCAATTCGGCAGATGACCTTCGGGCTATGAGCCGGTTCAACACAGCTGGTGACGACAAGGTGGCTCCAGACCTATTGCGATCGGTATTCGGAGTTAAAGATGTCTACGGTGGATTTCTTGACGGCCTGGCAGCCAAAGGGTTCCGAGAGTACGACCTGAACACAGGAGCGGTGGGAGATTTCGCGTCATTCTCGCCTTCGCGACTTACCGCGGGAGGTTGCGATTCCGGTCAGACCGATGGCGATGGGAAGAAGCCAAACTTGTTCCCGTTCCCGTACGACTGGCGGCTGGACAACGCCGTGAACGCAGAGAAGCTGGACGACTACATTGACTGCGTACGCCAGATATACCCGGACAGTGATGTCAACATAATCACCCACAGCATGGGAGGCCTGCTGGTCCGACGATACGTGCTGGACAATCTCTCTGATCACCACGTCGACCGCTGGGCATCCATCGCTGCACCCTGGCTGGGCGCTCCCAAACTTGCCTTCGTTATGGAGACGGGTGAGTTTCTTGACGAGATCAAACATATTGAACTCTTCAAAGGGATTCTCCGAGACGTTCTCCGCTCATTCCCGGCGGTCCACCAGCTACTGCCATCGCAGTCTTACGATGATTTAGGGGGAGTGGCATCAATTCAGGAATTCGGCGTTGACCTGGATGGAGATGGCAATGAGTTCGGATTATTCTCCGGCCAGGGGTTATACGACCTTGCTGACCAGCGGTACGGCCTTGATCCTTTCTTCCCTGGGACCATCGCCAGGGAATTCCATACAACGGCACAGGATGACTGGCGGGCCGACAGTTCAGGCATCGAGTTTTTCCACCTTTTTGGGGAGAAATCTGTTAACTCCACGGTTGAGCGCTTCGTAAGCAAGATAGAGACTGTTTGTTCAATTTTCGGGTTCTCGTGTAGCAAGCAGATCGTGGCTGAACCCCGGTTTACGAATGGCGACGGAACAGTGCCTCGGCTTAGCGCAGAAAGGATCTCAGGATCCACGAACTACAACACTGCTGGTGCGACAATGGTGCCGTTCATCTCATCCACCAAATCGACCGATGACTCTGTGGATCACAACGGCCTGATGGCGAATGCTTTTGTCACTACTTCATTGCTTGACATCATGGCCGGCGGTGATGGATTTGGAACTACAGAGCCGTTCTCCACCTCGGCGTCATCACATTCGGTTTCATCCAACTCAGCGTTTGCGGCACCGGCGTTGCCGGGGTCACAAAGCTCCGTAGTAGCCGATGCAGCGCCCGGTGACTATCACTATGTGAAAATCGTTGGGCCTGCTGAGGTAACGGTATCGTCTGGAAGTGGCGGAACAACCGCCGGGGTAAACGAGGTCTTCGCAAACACTGTCCCAGGCGTTACAGTCCTTGGAATTGGCGAGAATGCTTTCATGGTTCTGACGCCAGCCGGAACTGCTGAGACTTACGATTTGGACTTCAATGCAAACGGCCCCATGTCTGTTGAGGTCTTGACGGGAGATGGCACCACCCCGGATGAGGCCATCCGCTACCAGGACGTGAACCTGCCGGACGGCGCTGCTGCTCGACTTTCATTCACTCTCGCCGGGGCCAGGGATCTGTCCTATGACAGCGATGGGAATGGTACATTCGACGCCACGAGCACGCCGACGGTGGTCTTGACCGGTGCGGCAGCGGCAGACAACGAAGGTCCGACGATTACGCTGATGTCCACTACAACGGACTTCACGGCGCAGGTGACCCTGTCCGCTGTTGACGCAATATCGGGTGTGACGGACCTTTTCTATTCCACTGACGGAGCAAGTTTCACCCGGTACGCGGGTCCGATAACCATGGACCTGCGCGCGTCTTCCACCATCTACGCTCTGGCCAACGATGGGGCGGCCAACCGGAGCAGCATTGCGCGTACGCTGGCACACTCCGTTACCGGCAGTATTTCACTGCAGGGTGTGGAGGATCAGGGAGTGTTCGCGGCGATTGGGCCGACGGTGAGTGTCGATGTGGGCGGGACGAGCACATCCGTCGCGGTCGACGCAGATGGGACATTTGATCTCTCAGGACTGGTGAGTGGAACCTACTCTGTGACAGTGCAGGCTCCAGGGTTCATGCCTGCGCAGAGATCTTCGGTATCGATCGCTGGCGCGTCGGTGACGGTGCCCACATTCGAGTTGCGATCGGGCCTCGTTGATAGCGACGGCGTGGTCAGCATCCGTGACATCAGCGCAATCGCCGCGTCCTTCGGCGTCACCGGTCTCACGGACCGACTCGACGTGCAAGGGCGCATCGTTGATCTCAATGGTAGCGGGAACGTGGACATCCTGGACATCTCAGCCGCAGCATCCAACTTCGGCGTTGTGTCGCCACAAAATTGGAACTAAGACTTCGATTACGCTGCTGGTGTATGCCAGAAATTGGCCTGGTTTCAGTGCATCTGCTTAAGCGGTCTGGAACTCCGATTCACCAAATCCAGAGCCATATCGACCGCATCTCCCACACCCTGACTTCTATCATCTGACCAGATACACGGAAGCTGGATCGCAGAGATGTACGAGTTGGGAGCGCGAATCAGAAGTTATGCGATCTGAGGCGATCGATTTCTTATGTCAAACAGGCCAATCCCCTGTTGTCGCAAGTGCGCTCTGGCTGTAAGGGATTCTCATTCCCCGCATCACACGCGTCTCGAAGATGAGGTCCTAACGTCACTCTCCCGGCCTCGTTTCTCAGGACGGCGGCGTGAGCATTCCGTTGGAGTGGTGGAGTTCTATGCCTGTCGCGGCTAAATTTATGTCGGAGGCAAAACCATGACAGACCAAACAGGCCGCGTCGCAGCGGTTAGCGCTAGTTCATCTCACACGTTCTCGAAGCCGACGCATACTTCGATTACGCTCATCGAAGGTCTCGGAGTGGATGGTGATGCGCACAATGGCGTGACCGTGAAGCATCGGTCGCGTGTGCGACAGGACCCTACGCAGATTAATTTGCGGCAGGTTCATCTGATTCACTCGGAATTGTTTGATGAGCTTTCTGGGATGGGCTTTAGCGTTGGTGCAGGGGAGATGGGGGAGAACGTCACGACTGGCGGGATTGATCTGCTTGGCCTGCCCACCGGGACGCGGCTACATCTTGGTGACGAGGCGGTTGTTGAGGTCACGGGACTGCGTAATCCGTGCTCTCAGATTGATGGCCTTGAGCCCGGTCTAATGGATGCCACGCTGGGGCGAGACGCGAATGGCAACGTGGTCCGCAAGGCGGGGATCATGAGCATCGTCATTGCCGGGGGAGTTGTGAACACCAACGACGAGATACGTGCGGTACTACCGGCAGAACCCCATATCGCCATGGAGCCGGTTTAGGCGCCATTTTCTGACGAGGGGTCTTTAGCTTTTGACGGCCCTGAAAGAGACGCCTTTGGTGCGGTAGTTGGCGGCTGAAGATTCGTGTTTTGAGCCAGAGAACACGTCGATTCTCATGCCCCACTCCACATTCACGAAGCCTGCGTTCGCCAGTACCCATTCCCACTCTGCATCCTGCAGAGCACCGGCGATTCAGCCAGACCAGAGATCGATATCGTCCTTGGCCGCTTGCGGTACCTCGATCTCAACCGCAATGTCGCCGATCTGCACCCGTCCGCCGGGCTTCAGGACACGGGAAATCTCGCTCAGCACGGCAGATTTGTCCGGTGTGAGGTTGATCACGCCGTTGCTGATGACCACATCTGCCCAGCCGTCTTCTACGGGGATTTCCTCAGCGAGACCTTTCCTGAAGTCCACGTTGGTGAGACCGATGGCCTCAGCTCCCTCGGTGGCCTTTCGGAGCATTGAGTCGGTCATATCCACGCCGACAACCTTGCCGGAGTCGCCCACGTGGCGAGCGGCCTGCAAAGAGTCGAACCCGGCGCCGGAGCCAACATCGACCACGTTTTCGCCGGGGTTCAGATCGCCAAATTGGAACGGGTTGCCAGTCCCTGCGAACGAATCCACTGCGCTGGCGGGCAGCAGTGCCACCGCCTCATCCGGGTAGCCAAGCCTCTTTGCCAGAGGCGAACCCGTGTGGAAGTGGAATCCTTTTTCAGGGGTGTCCGCTACTTCGGCGTACTTCTCCTGAATCTGGGCGCGTAGTTCCTCCGCATCAACTGCAGAAGGCCGGACGTTTGAAACCATGATCAACTCTCCGTGCGCAAAATCTAATATCGCCTGTAGCACGGATCATAGCGTAATAGATCAACCTGTCAGGATGGTGGCGGATTTGGCGATGGACGGTATGACGGTTAAACTCCCATCGCCGCCACATACCGAGAGGAATGACTCCGACCTTGCCAGATCACAAAGTTATAGTTGAGTCCAACGCTAAAGCCGTCATGCGAGATGGCACGGTTCTTCGCGCAGATATCTACCGGCCTGAAGGCGGTGGTAAGTACCCTGGGATCCTTTGCCGAACGCCGTACCAGAAGCTGACGCCGCGTTATGTTGAGTTGGCGACTAGCCTGGCCTCACGCGGCTATGTGGCCGTCATACAGGACCAGC
Organism: Chloroflexota bacterium; assembly: GCA_013204555.1. Classification (GTDB taxonomy): domain Bacteria; phylum Chloroflexota; class Dehalococcoidia; order Lucifugimonadales; family Lucifugimonadaceae; genus UBA1151. Next base: position 83,066 of record JABMNO010000019.1, read on the forward strand.
GTGGGCGCTATGCAAGCGATGGCGACTACATCTGGATGTGGCGCGACCGGACCGAGAATTTCGACGAGGCTGATGGCTACGACTCTTGCGAGTGGGTGGCGGAGTTGCCGTGGTGCGAAGGGAGTGTTGGAACTTTCGGCCACTCCAACGCATCGTGGCTCGCGTGGCACCTGATTGGTTCGCAGCCGCCGTCGCTCAAAGCGGGTCTGATCAGCGGAATCTTTAAAGACGCGATGGACCTTAACTTCGGCGTGTTTGAGACTGGCCGAAGGCTTGAGTGGACCTACATGATGGCCGCGGACATGCGCCGCAAGGCCGAAGATCCAACTGGACCGCACACACCCGCAGTAGCAATGCAGCGATGGGACGATGTTGAGCGCGGGAAGTACATCTGGTGGCTCCCACTGGAGACCATTCCCGGCGAGATTTTCTCCACCCTCAACGACCAGCTGCATGCCTACTACCCGGAACAGAACATCGAGCACTCTCGCTTCGGTGAGTTTCATCCTCGAGTCACTCAGCCGATCTACCTCATCACCGGCTGGTGGGACCGACTGATTGGCACGGTCGATAACTACCAGGGCGTGGTGGAAAACGCACCGGACGAGCTGAAAGGGCAGCACCGGCTCATCATTGGGCCGTGGGGGCACGACGCGACTCAGTACGAGCGGAAGATTGGTCCGGTGGATCACGGCCCAGACGCCGACTCCAAATACGCCGATCTGATTTCTGACTGGTACGACTTCCAGTTCAAAGGCGTGAGCAACCACTTCAACAGCGAAGACCCGGTGCAACTTTTTGTCCTTGGCGCGGACAAGTGGCGGGGCGAGAGAGAGTGGCCGCTGGCCCGGACTGAGTACACGGAGTTCTTCCTGCACAGCGGCGGACATGCGAACACGGTCATGGGAGATGGCACGCTATCGACCGACGCTCCCGCCGTTGAATCTCCCGACCAGTACAAGTACGACCCACAGGACCCGGTGATGAGCCTGATGCGATCTGACTCGCAGGCCGCGCCAGTCGATCAGTCGCCTCACGATCATCGGCGGGACATCGTCGTCTATCAAACGCCTCCCCTGAAGGAAGATATCGAAGTAACCGGGCCTATACAGCTCAAGTTGTGGGCGCGGACGGATGGGCTGGATACCGACTGGACGGCGAAACTTGCGGTGGTCTACGAAGACGGTCTGGCTGTGAATCTGACCTACGGAATCATGCGGGCGGAGTATCGCAAAGGCTACGAGAATCCGGCGCTGCTTGAGCCTGGCGAGCTGTATGAGTACTCAATCAAGCTCAATCCAACCGGCATCCTCTTTAAGAAGGGGCAACGAATCCGGCTGTACGTGTCCAGTTCAGACTTCCCTAACTTTGATCGGAACCACAACACTGGAAAGCCGTTCTGGAGTGATGCTGAGCTACGGGTCGCACAACAGGCGGTCTTCCATGATGCGGACCATCCGTCTCGACTGATTCTGCCGGTAATTCCGGCGTAGCTGGAGAGCAAATATGAAAGCACTTCTATTGGACCGGCCGGGAGCCATTGAGACTTTGCGCCTGGGAGAGATGTCCGTTCCAGATCCCGGTGTCGGCGAGATTCGGGTCAGGGTCGAGGCGCTAGGCCTGAACCCCGTTGACTACAAGCAAGCGAGTCGAGGTAACGATGCATGGAGTTATCCGCATCTGCTTGGGCTAGATGTCGCAGGTGTTGTGGATTCAGTGGGGCAAGACGTAGATCGGTGGCAGGTGGGCGATCGCGTCTTTTACCACGGCGATTTGACGAGGCCAGGTGGATTCGCCGAGTACGCGATCACGACGGCTCACACTACGGCGAGAATTCCCGATGACGTTTCGTATGTGGACGCAGCGGCCATTCCCTGCGCTGGACTCACCGCCTACCAGGGCATCGTACGGAAATTGAAAGTGCAGCCAGGGCAGACGGTGTGGGTGCAGGGTGGCGCGGGTGGAGTTGGTGGCTACGGCGTGCAGCTATGCGCCAATATTGGCGCGACAGTGATCACGACCGCTTCGGAGCGAAACTTTGAGCATGTGAAGGCTCTTGGCGCATCCCATGTCATCGACTATGGCAAAGAGGATGTGGTGGGCCGAATCATGGAGATCACGGACGGCCGAGGCGTGGACGCCGTCCAGGCCGCGGTCGATGCTGAGTCGGCAAATCAGGGCATTGAAGTCCTTGCTTTCAGCGGCGCGATCTCCCTCATAGCGGGACTGCCAGACCTAACGGAAGAGATATTCGATAAGGCGATTTCCATTCACAAGATCGCCCTCGGGGCTGCCCACCATTCGAATAATCGGGAGGCTCAACTCGACCTTGCCTGTATGGCTGACGAGATGATCGCCATGGTTGCGGACGGGACGGTTGATTCGATGGTTGAGCGGGTTGTGGGCTTCGATGAGATCCCCGGTTCACTTGCTGAGATTGAGAAACGGCACGTCCGAGGGAAGATCGTCGCTGAGGTTAAGTGAGAACTTCAGGCACGCGAATGTTGTTAGCCGCGAGTGGTGAGAAAGTGAAAATCGATAGATGGACCCAGTAATTGCATCACACCGTGGGCTGGATGAGTTCGCTCCAGAGAATACCGCCCCAGCGTTCATTGCCGCGTGGGAGTTGGGCATGGCGATTGAGTTTGATGTGCAGCAATCGAGCGATGGTGAACTGGTGGTCATCCACGATGCAACGCTGGACCGGACTACCGATGGCACCGGGGCAGTTGCCGATCAGAGTCTGAACGCGCTCAAGCGGCTCGACGCCGGATCATGGCGCGGTCCGGCATACGCGGGTGAGCGCATTCTCACGTTGGATGAAACGCTCGCCCTTGCAGCTAAGCACGGTCGCTTATCGACGACACTCGTGTTGGAGGCCAAGGTTGAGGGGCCGGGCGTCGCTGAGAAGATCTGTGAGTTGCTGAATAAGCATTCGCTGATGGATCGGACGATTGGCATTGGTACGATCATGTTTTCAAGAGATGTCCGGAAACAGTTCAGAGCGATCGATCATGCGTTCCCGGCGGCTATCGCGATCAACGAGCCATCTGAGTTGGAAGCTGCGTTGACTGACGAGCACTCGAGTTGGATCTATGCCCGGTTTGTCCCAACCCCAAACCAGGCGGAGATAATTCACGGAGCGGGCAGGAGAGTTATTGCGTCCGGCCTCAACGTCATGAACATTGTTGATCAGGCATACGCCTCAATGATGAACGGCTCAGACGCCGTCATATCCAATCACCCTGTAGACCTGCTGGATCGTTGGCAGGATCACGTCAGATATTAGGCGGAGCGGCCCCACTATCTGGACTATCTCTCGTTGACATAATCTGAGGGGTACCCCTACAATGGTTAGTCGTCAACGTATGTCTATCGCAAACGGGCCCACGACATCTCCCACACCGTAGCCCTCTGAATCCACGCTGAACACACCTTACCCAGGGTGTGTTTGCTGTGTTTTTTCGCGTTTTTCAGGGTTCGCCCTGCTTAGGAGTTTTGTGACGCATGGTAATCGCCTCACGTAGCCGGTCTTCTCAGATCACTAATAAGTACTTCAACCGCATTGAGCGGGTTATGGATGTGCCGAATCTGATTCAGATTCAGTTGGATTCATTTAAATGGCTTAAGGGTGACGGTCTGAAAGACCTCTTTGAAGAGATATCGCCCATCGAGGACTTTTCCGGTGGTCGGTTTGAACTCAGTTTCCTGGACCACTCATGGGAGGATCCGAAGCAGACTGAGCGAGAATGTCGACTCAAGGAGACGACTTACTCCGCATCTCTTTACGTCACTGTCCAGCTCACCATTAAGGCGACTGGCGAACTGAAGCAGCAGAGGCTGTTCATGGGTGACGTGCCAATGATGACCCGTAACGGGACCTTCATCATTAATGGTGCTGAGCGCGTTGTTGTTTCGCAGCTTGTTCGTTCACCGGGCGCATATTTCACAGCCTCAAAAGATCCGGCAACTGGCCGAACTCTTTGCGCTGCCAAGCTGATTCCTTACAGAGGTGCATGGGTGGAGCTTGAGACTTCCAACCGTGACATCCTTTACGTCAAGGTTGACCGTAAGCGCAGGACTCCTGTCTCAACTCTGTTGCGAGCGCTGGGCTACACGGGCGATGAAGAGCTCATTGAGCTCTTCAAGGACGTAGACACCAACCCTGATCACCAGATCATGGCGACAACCATCGCCCGTGACTCAGCAATTACGACTGAGGATGAGGCGCTGGTGGAGTTCTACCGAAGATTGCGCCCTGGTGAGCCGCCAAGCGTTGAGAACGCTCGCAATCTTCTGGACAACCTGTTCTTTAACCCCCGGAAGTATGACCTTGGCCGTGTTGGCCGTTACAAGCTCAACCGGAACCTTGGGCGTAATGAGGATGTCCGAACCCTGACGAAGGGGGACATCCTGGACCTAATCCGGAAGATGATCCAGATCAACAACGGACGGTCCAAGGTTGACGACATTGACCATTTGGGCAACCGCCGCGTTCGTGCAGTTGGCGAACTGATCCAGAACCAGCTTCGAGTCGGCCTTCTCCGGATGGAGCGAGTCGTCAAAGAGCGCATGACTACCCAGATGGACCCGGACACTACTACCCCGGCAGCCCTGATCAACATCAGGCCAGTTGTGGCAGCCGTTCGAGAGTTCTTCGGTGGATCACAGCTTTCGCAGTTCATGGACCAGACCAACCCACTTGCAGAGTTGACGCACAAGAGGCGTCTCTCAGCGCTGGGACCTGGCGGTCTCTCCCGGGACCGTGCAGGATTCGACGTTCGTGACGTTCACGCGTCGCACTATGGCCGCATCTGCCCTATCGAGACTCCTGAAGGCCCGAACATTGGTCTTCTTGGCTCGCTGGCGACCTATGCGCGTCTCAATGCGTACGGATTTATTGAGACGCCGTACCGTCCGGTGCTGCACGAGATCTCAAGCCACAGTCCCATTCTTATTGGTCACCACGTGACTGAAGATGCACTTGATGCCAAGGGCAAAGTGCTGATGGAGGCGGGCAAGGCTCTCACCAAAGTAGTGGTTGAAGAGATGGCGGAGTTGCCGGAGCAGACGCTAACGGTAAGGCCGTACGTGTCGATGAATTCAGACGATATTGAGTACATGCCTGCTGATGAAGAAGAGAAGCACATCATTGGTCAGGCCAACACCGCATTGGACTCGCGGAACCAGCTTTCTGGAGATCGTGTCGAGATCAGGCTTGGTGAGGCTTTCGCACACGAGACTCCAGAAAAAGTTGAGTATCTCGACGTGTCGCCAATGCAGATAGTGAGCGTATCGACTGCTCTCATCCCGTTCCTTGAGCACGACGACGCAAACCGAGCCCTCATGGGTTCAAACATGCAACGTCAGGCCGTGCCGCTTCTCCGACCGGATGCTCCAGTTGTGGGCACTGGAATGGAAGAGCGTGTCGCGAAGGACAGCCGTCAGGTGCTTGTCTCTGAGCACAATGGAATCATCACATCCGTTACGGGTGACATGATTCTGATCCGGGCTGAAGATGGCGAGAAGATCGAGTACCCGATCACCAAGTTCCGCCGCTCAAACCAGGGCACCTGTGTGTCCCAGCGTCCAATCGTGGACAAAGGACAGCGAGTGGCCATTGGTGATGCGCTGGCAGATAGCTCCTCCACTGAGGGCGGCGAACTGGCGCTTGGGCAGAACATCCTTGTTGGCTTTATGAGCTGGGAAGGCTACAACTACGAAGACGCGATCATACTGAGCGAGAACCTTGTCAAAGCTGACAAGTACACCTCGATTCACATTGATAAGCATGAGGCTGAGGCTCGTGAGACGAAGCTTGGCCCTGAAGAGATCACCCGTGATATCCCAAACACCGCAGAAGATAGTTTGCGTGACCTGGACGAAGAGGGAATCATTCGCATTGGCGCCTACGTTGGTCCCGGTGACATTCTTGTTGGAAAGATCACTCCAAAGGGCGAGACCGAGCTAACTGCTGAAGAGAAGCTGCTCCGAGCGATCTTCGGTGAGAAGGCCCGAGACGTGAAGGACACCTCCCTGAGGGTTCCGCACGGTGAGTACGGCAAGGTGATTGACGTAAAGGTTCTCAGCAAAGAGAACGGAGACAATCTGCAGCCTGGCGTCCTTCGCATGGTCCGTGTCTGGATTGCCCAGACACGAAAGATCATGGAAGGCGACAAGATGGCTGGTCGTCACGGCAACAAGGGTGTCAT
>JABMNO010000020.1 GCA_013204555.1 Chloroflexota bacterium
ACCAAGATCGTGCCTTCGTACTCGGAAAGCGGATCTTCTACGGCCTCTCGGGCGGGGATGTCGAGGTGGTTTGTGGGCTCGTCTAGGATCAGGAAGTTCGGCTTGAGCTTCATGAGACGGGCTAGTTGCAAACGATTTCGCTCGCCACCGGAGAGATCTGCGACTTTTTTGCGCAGGTCGTCGCGGTTGAACAGGAACTTTCTCAGCAGGGCGAAGGCCGCGTTCTCGCCGAGTGGTGGCTCTGACTCCATGATCTCCCGAAGGATGGTGCGATCGCCTTCCAGCCCCTCCTGCTCCTGTGCTGCGTACCCAAACTTGATGCTGGGTCCGATGCGGATGACATCGTTCTCCCAATCGCCACGCTCCACTATGTCGCGCAGCAGGGTGGTCTTGCCACTGCCGTTGGGGCCTACGATAGCGACGCGTTCACCGCTTGTGATGTCGAAATTGACGTTCTCCAACAGCGAACGGTCGCCGTACGTTTTGCTGTAGTCGCGCACCTGCAACACGATATTGGCACGCGTCTTCTCCACTCCGAAATCGGCCTCGATGGCGGACTCATCCATCGTTGGTTTTTCCACGGCCCGGGCCTGTTCACGACTAAGTTGAGAACGCCGCGATCTGAGCCGTTTGCCCGCCGCCATGCTTGCGCGGGCGCGTGCAGTCAATTCAAGGCGCTTCACCAGCGCCTCAAGCTGGGCCAGCCGCTTCTGATTCGCTCCGTAGTCGGCCTGCTGAGCGATCAACTCACGTAGCCTCGTCGCCCTGTAGGCGGAGTAGCCGCCCTCGTACCGGGTGATGCGACCGTCTTCCAGCATCAGGATGCCATGAACGACCCTGTCCAACGTGTGTCTGTTGTGGGAGATGACAAGCACGGCGCCCTTGAAGCTGATCAGAAAGTTTTCGAGCCACGCCAGCCCCAGGAAATCGAGATGATTGCCCGGCTCGTCCAGCACCAGGAAATCTGGCTCTTCCATGAGGGCGCGGGCAAGTGAGAGGATGTTTTTCTCCCCGCCGGATAGCGAGCCGATCTGCTGGTTTTCTTTCCCTTGTAGGCCCAGCGAGTCAAGAGTTCGTGTGGCCCTATCTGGCCATAGTTCAGCATCGCTCAGGTCGTACCTATCTAGAGCGTCCTGATACCCCTGCATTGCCGCTTCAATCTCGTTCTCGGCGGCGTTAGCGAGGGCCTCTTCACTCGCTCTCAGTGCTTCGCCCAGGGCGGCGTAATCGGCCAGGAGCCAGTCCATGACGATCTCATGGTCATTGGCTTCAACATACTGTGGGACGTAGCCGATACGAGTTCCCGCTGCGATGGATATCGTGCCTTCTTGCGGCTTTTCGCGACCGAGAAGGATGCGCAGAATGGTGGTCTTGCCAGCACCGTTCGCACCGATCAGGCCAAGGCGTTCACCCTCGTTTATGCCGAAGTTAACTCCACGCAACACAGGCGTTGCTGCGTAGCTGACGGCGATGTTTTGGAGGTTGGCGACACGCATTTGGGAACTATTGTGTCGCAGTATGGGGCGGATTGCTCGCTCTGATGCTCGTCACGGTGCGGGCTGGAAGCCCGCACTACGCCCGGGGATGCTTCCCACCGGTTAGGAGGCCCGTGACGTGCGTGACGAAGTGCGGCCTCCTAGCCCACACACGGCTTCCGGTCGAGGTACGAGCCTCGCTACGTCCAACTGCTACCGAACTCCCATGTCGGATAGCGCCCCTGAAGGTCGCGCAAATTGCGATCCCAATCCGACTCCTGGGAAGGCATCACTGGGAGGACCTCAACCTCGCCACTGAGCACCCTGTACCCCCACTTGAATCCTCTGATTGCGTTGACCTCGCGAGTTATCACACCATCGGGGCTGTGAACCAGAAATGTGTCAGCGTCCCATGTGACTTCCTGTTCCGTGAACCCTGGCGCGTCGAATATGGTGGGGCGAACGCCGAACGCAAAATATGGGACATCGGTATCACTGATCTGGGGAGCGACATCGAACACGATGACCTGCTCATTTTTGTCGTGCAACTGATAGCGAACGACCTGAATCCACCCCATGTAGGCGCCGTACCCGACACCCTCGTAGGCCACGCTCGCTTGCATGACCGGAAAGCCAAGCGCCATTTTCGACGGGTATGCCTCGCCAAGGACTGATTCGCCGAAACCCCACCTGGCGGGGTCATCGTTTATTCCGTGTTCCACGATTACTTCGCCATCAAGACCGCGTAAACAAAAGGGAATCCTGGTGACAGTCATTGAGGCCAAAGCTTTATCTCCTCTACCGCTAGAAGCGATTGTTCGAACTATGACGCCCCTATGAGGGAGTGGGGCGAATCCTGGACCGTTGCCGGTTCTACTGCGCGGAGGATGTCTATGCTTCCGCTGACGGTACGGATTCGGATTGTGAGGTCGCGATTGTCGGGCGGGTTTGCGACGGTGTCCAGGCCGGTGTTGATTCTGCCAGAGGTCGAGTCGAGGTCCAGCCACACGCCGGTTCCGGGAGCTACCCCCACCGAGGCTTTTCCGGACGCAGTCTTCATGATGATGATGCCTCGATGTGCTGCACCGACTTGCAAGCTTCCAGACGCGGACTGGGCTTTCACGTCGCCTCCAGCAGCGCCGATCTCTATCTTGCCGCTGGCGGTTTTCACGCCGATAGAACCACCGACGTCTGAAACCTCGAGTCTTCCTGATGCGGACCGGAAGGATAGTTGACCGCCAACGCTGGCGACACGCGTATCTCCACTAGCGGACTGAACTTCCAGATCGCCTGTGACATCGTCGATATCGACGTTCCCTGAGGCGGTTTTTACCTTCATCTGATCAAACTTACCGCGGCACTCGACTGAAGCAGAGGCGACACCGATTCTGGCCGTACTATCCAGCGGAGCAACCACCACTACATCAACCTTGTTGTGGCGGCGGAACCATCCGCGGGAGCTGTCTGGGTAGGTGATCTCCAGGGTGTTGCCATTGAAACTTACTTCGGTGGCCTCGGCCGCGGCGCCATCATCGGGTGAGGTCACGTCAACGGCAACTGTGTCGCGGTCTTCGGTGGTTATCTTGATGCTACCCGCTGCGATGGATGTCTTGATGGTGATTGGGTCTGAGCATGGATACTCTGCCATTGGGGTTTCCTTTCGAGAAAATATGTTTGGGGATTGCATAACTTTGCGTTCCTGTTATGCCTGTGCGAAGCCAGTGAACCTGCGGCCCAGCCTGGTTCCTCCGCGAGAGTTGAACGATGGGCCGCCATCCACGGTGCTGTTAATTGCTCGAACGAGCCACGCGTTCACGGAGATGTTTTCGGCGTTGGCGGCTTGTTCAACGGAGTCCTTGAGTGATTCGGGCAGGCGCAACGAAATTCGAGCCAGGTCGGCGGATGATTCAGGATTCGTGGTAGCGGGGGGGGCAGGAACCCCCTCTGGGTGGACGAGGTCGGTTACAACAAACTCGATCTCGCGACCGTGCAGTCGTGCCTCAACTGTCACCTCTTCGAGAGCGGCCGTAATCTCGTCCGATGCATCAGCCATGGCGTCCATCAGGCAGAGGCGTGCGGAGGGTTCAAGCGCCTCTGAGAGCAGGGCTGCGGCGTCAGCCACCTCTTTGCTGCCGGGCGCAGCTGCGGCGGTGAGCGATTTCTTTAAAGCGTCTATGTACGGTGAAAGTTCCATGACGCCATTATGACATCACTGATGACATCATGCAAGCGTCATGGTGGTGGCATACGGGTTTCTGCAGTCGGCGCTACTCGCCAAGATGTCACCCTGAGCCCCGCGTGAAGGTCTCTGCCGGTCAGAATGTTCGTGGGTCTTACATTGACCGAAAGATCGCACTCCGGTCGCAGGTTTAAGCGTTGATTCACCGCAATCTCTATTCACTACTGGCAGAGGCCCTCACGCGGGGCACAGGGTGACATATCGAGATGAACCTGTTGATGGAACCGCTCTGCAAATATGGCGCGCCCTTACCCCAGCCCTCTCCCGAAATGGGCGAAGGGGTAAATCACTCAGCGGAAGGTTTCGTGGACGGGGAGGCCGGCGAGGTCTACTTCTGTGACTGTGGGGAGGAATCCGTTTGCTCGGGAGCGTTTGTAGGCATCCTGGACCCGCAGGCTTGAGACTGCGTAGTCCGTTGTGAGTACGAATTTCCCGGCGGCGGTGAAACGGAATAGCGCCTCTTCCAGTTCAAGAGTAATCGTCGGGTCTGTGAGTACGTTTTTGAATTCGTAGCCGTAGTAAACGCTTTCCATGCCGATGCCATCGACAACGTCCAGGTAGGCCGGGTCCTCACCCAATTCGGGGGCGTTTTGAGGCACGATCAAGAAATCTGGATTCTTGGATTTCGCATAGCGAGAAAGATCAGTGACGAAGTCGATCATGCGCTGTCGGGAGTCTGAGACGCCACGTTCCTCGAAGAATTCGTAAGCGTCAATTATGTCCATGTAGACGCCATCGAAACCTGCTGCGAGGATCCGGTCCAGATAACTTTCGGGCTGTCCGAATATGGTCGCCTGCCAACCGGTATCCCAGAACTGGACTTTGAAGTTGCCTTCCCAGTTGGGATTCTCCTGAACAAGCCACTCCGGCGATCCAGGAGTCCAATCCTCTTGCCAGTAGTAACGGTAATCCTCTGCCTCTCCAATGGACATGTAAGCAATCACTTTGGCGGGTGCGGTCATCGCAGATCGAAGGCTATCGATTTCCGAAGCGCTGAACGCGGTCTCGTCGGTACCGTCGAATGAGTAATCGATCACAGTCACTGACGGACGCGCCTCAGCGATAGCGTTGAGGTCAACGTCTGAGAGCCAGTAGATGTATGAATCAGCACCGGGGAGGCCGATTGGAATATCGATGATTTCGGCGGGCGGGACAGCGGTTGCAGTGCTGGCCATTGTGGCGGAGGCGGCCGCGTCGTGGACATGGTTGGCATCCGATGTCGGTGTGTGCCCCGGCTGATGCACCACAGGAGTGTTCGTCGCAATTGGCTCAAGTGATGGCGTTCCGGTGGGGGCTGGCGGTGGTGTTGCCGAAGGCGCGGGCATCACAGGCGGTTCAGCCGTCGGTTCAGGGATTGGCGTGGGTGTGGGAGGGAAGGGGCTCGACGTCGGGGCAGCCGTTGAGGCCTGCGCGGTCGCGGGGCTACTCACGTCTGCCGATTCATCGTCGGCGCCACAGCCGATGGAGAGAATGACCAAACTGAAGGCGATGATTGAGAGAGTATTTCGGAGGATCAATGAGCACACTTTCGGATGTTGGAGAGGGCCCAATAGTGGGAGATCAGGGGCCTGGCGTGGGTAACGTTGACGGCGTTCGTGGCTGAGATTCTTCGGCGGACCTCAGAATGACAACTCCAATTCGTCGTGATTGACTTCGCTGAGCGGTCGTTGAACGTTTGCTTAATTTATCCTCTCAAATATCGTGGCGACGCCCTGGCCGCCACCAACACACATTGTGACGAGTCCTGTCTCCTGATCGCGGGCGGTCAGCTCTTCCATTAGCTTGACGGTCATTATGGCTCCGGTTGCACCGACGGGGTGCCCAAGGCTTATTCCACTGCCGTTGACGTTGGTGGCATCGAGATCGAGATTCAGTTCGCGAATGCAGTAGAGCGCCTGCGATGCGAAGGCTTCATTGAGTTCGATCAGATCGAGATCGTTGATCTCCATTCCTGCCTTCTTCAGCACCTTCTGGACGGCGGGCACCGGGCCAATTCCCATGATCGCTGGTTCCACACCGGAGACGCCGCGGGCTTTCCATCTGAGGCGCGGCGTGACTCCAAGTTCGGCAGCTTTCTTCGCCGACATCAGCACCACAGCGGCCGCACCATCATTGATGCTTGAGGCGTTGCCAGCTGTGACGGTACCGCCGGGTTTGAATATCGGTCGGAGTGAGGCAAGCCTGTCGAGGCTCGAATCTGGGCGTGGCCCTTCATCTGCGCTTACGACGATTGGGTCGCCCCTTCTCTGGGGGACGGTAACGGGCACGATTTGGGAGTCGAACCTGCCTGCAGCCGCGGCTGCCACGGCGCGCTGGTGGCTGATGAGTGCGAGTTCATCCTGATCCTCGCGAGATACCTCAAACCGGCTTGCGACGTTCTCCGCTGTGACGCCCATGTGGTATCGGTTCACGGGACAGCCGAGGCCCTCGACCAGAGAGTCGATCACCGTTGAATCACCCATACGAAAGCCATCGAATCGCGCCGATGGGCCCAGCATATAGGGTGACTGGCTCATGTTCTCAATCCCGCCAGCTACGGCGACATCGACCTCGCCTGTGCGAATCAGTTGGGCGGCCATATTGATCGCTTCAAGGCCTGACGAGCACTGTCGATTGATGGCGATGGCGGTCGCTGAGTCCGGTATGCCAGCTTTTAGACCAGCCAGTCGAGCTGAGTACCCGGCTTCGGAGGCCTGAAGAGCGTTGCCCAGGACCACTTCTTCCACATCTTCTGGAGCGATTCCGGCGCGCTCAATTGCTTCCCTTATCGCCGTCGCACCAAGGTCAGATGCAAGCACGTCTTTTAGTGCTCCGCCGAAAGAGCCGACTGGAGTCCTGGCACCGCTTACAACTACAACATCCTGCATAAGAGACCTCGCTAAAGAGAATATTCGCGCTCTGAGAGTACACGCTGTTAGCCCGTTGCGAGTATTATCCCCGCCAGAATCGCTCCGTATATTCAGGATATATTTGGGCCGCATGCCCAGGAATCTATGTAAGGGACAAAAATCATATGCCGCACAAAGTAGCCGACGCTATCCAGGTTTTCGTTTCACCCGGCCCGAAGCCTAACGGTCTCCAGGCCGCGGACGATGGACTCTGGTACATCGATCAGGGCGATAATCACATGTACAAGTTGGATTGGCAGACTGGCGCGACGTTGCTGGATGTGCCGACTGACACGATCCACTCCAGCGGCATCACGCTGGGCGGTGGCTATGCCTGGATCGCCTCCACCTATTCATGTGAGATTTTCTGCGTGGAGATGGACACGGGAAAAACAGTTGAGAAGTACGCCTCGCCGGGTGCGGGCATCAACGCGACTCGAGAGCACCTGGATGCCGCCGCTGGCAGGAAATCGGAGCCGACGGGTGACCACGGTCTTGAGTGGAAAGACGGGAACCTGTATGTGGCGTCGCCGCCGTCGCAATTCGTGCACGTAATCGACGTCTCTACCTGGCAAGAAGTGCACCGGTTCAAGGCCCCTGGCTTCCGGGTACATGGCATTGCGTGGGCCGAAGAGGAGGGCCACATGTGGGTGGCAGATACGTCGCTTGGGACGGTTACTCGACATCGAGTTGAGGACGGCCGTGCTTACGATGCCTTCCGTGTTCTGGACCCGGTGCAGGTGCACGGAATGACAATCAAAGATAACGTCCTCTGGTACGCGGACGACCGCGGCCCAATCGGCCGCCTCTCAGTGAGCATGGAGCCAGACTTCTAGGGCGCTGTGATGGCGTTTTATGCGCTGGGAGCGAGGGGCAGGTGGAGAGGGAAAGTCGAGTTGATGTGGCACATCACTACCGGCCCATCATGCCGCAATTACTTGATATTCGACTGAGACCCGGTCATGAAATAGTCGTGCTGAATGCTGCGGGCAATGGTAAATTGCAGGTAGCGCAATGAATCTTACGTACCGCAACATACTTTTCTGGCTGCTCGCCTTGGCGATCTTGATCCTGCTGACGCTCTTGCCCGCACTGGGTGAGGGCGATGTGCCGCTCTAGAGCCGACCTTCGAACGCACCTGCTGATATCCCAGGTTGGATTGTCTCGGCGGATCTGAACGCGAATTCATCGGTCATTCCACAGACCATGTCGGCTGCAATTCTCTCAATCTCCTCGTCAGACTCCCTGAATTCGGGAGTGATTTCATTCGGATGAGAGACGTAGTGCTCGAATAACGCTTGAGTGATCCGCATCGCGGACTTACCTTGCTGAGAGTCGGATAACGGCAGGTAGACGCGCTCGAACATGAAGTCCCTGAGCAGCGTTGTGACTTCGCCGAGTTCCTCTGACATCGAGATGATCGGCTCATCCCCGCCTGCCTCCGCGTCAGCGAGTGAAGTTGTTGAGGTGACAACCACATCCGTTATCAGGGCATTGGCGCGCTGCGAGTGGCGACGGCCGAGGAGGTCGATAGCTCTTTGCGGAAGGTCATCTACCGTGATCTGCCCGGATCTGATCGCGTCGTTGATATCGTGGGCGAGGTAGGCGATAGCGTCTGAGATTCGGACGATCTGTGCCTCCAGAGACATCCCCTCAACGGCTTCGCGGCCAAGGAAATTGCCCTGTGGCTTTGAATGGCGGCGGATGCCTTCGATTACCTCATGCGTGAGGTTGAGTCCGCGTCCATCGCGCTCAAGTCTTTCGACGATCCGAACACTGTGGCGACTGTGATGAAACCCGCCTTCAAGCAGCTCATCCAGGACTTTTTCGCCAACGTGACCGAACGGTGTGTGACCCAGATCGTGGGCAAGGGAGGTCGCTTCGACGAGGTCTTCATTGAGATTCAGGGAACGCGCGATTGTGCGAGCTACTTGCTGGACTTCAATCGTGTGCGTTAAGCGGGTTGTGTAGTGGTCGCCCTTGGGAGCGAGGAAAACCTGGCTTTTGTGCTTGAGCCGCCGGAAAGAGTTGGTGTGGATCACGCGATCCCTGTCGCGCTGAAATTCAGTGCGGTAAGGGTGGGGTTCTTCCGGGTTGGCCCTGCCTTTCGATTCGACCACGCGAGTGGCGAAGGGAGACAGGCTGGCCTCGCGGAGTTCGAGGCGTTCTCTGATGTATGTCAGGTCCATATGCGTGTAGGAAAGGATACTGTCGCAGTGAACTCGCAGGCGCTAGCGGGTGAGGAGTAGTTTAATCGTCCGCAACGGGGCGGCCATCTAGATTCCGCAGTTCACGTTGCGTTGTCATCATGATCAGCGCCGCAGCGATCACAATAACCGGACCAATGAGCATGCCTGTCTTCACTCCGAACGCTGCCGCCATCGACCCGGTGAACAGGCCGCTAAGAACGAACAGGCTGTTGGTGATCGCAACAATCCCCATCACGCGTCCTCGCACATGATCTTCGACCCGAAGCTGAATGGCTGTCCTGCTGCTCATCATGAACAGCCCATTGCCAAGGTGAGCAACATATGCGGCAGGAATCGACACCGCCATTCCGGGTGATATTGCAATTACGAGTAGGGATGTTGAGAACAGCAAACATGCGCCGATGATCACCCGGCCAACGTATTGGGTTGAATTGAGCCGGCCTGAGAGGATTATCCCGGTTAAGGCGCCAAGGCCGGCAGCCGAGAACAGGAAGCCGACCTGTGTAGCGTCGCCGTCGAAACGGTCCACGTAGGCCGGAAGGATTTGAATCCATCCCGCGCCGAAGAAGATGTTGGCGAATGAAAGTCCAATAATCGCGAGAAACACGCGTCGCTGGGCGATGTATCTGACACCTTCAGAGAGGTCCTTGATCGGGTTTCGAGAGGCTGAAATAACGTGTCGCGAAGGGAGAAATAGCAGAGTGGCAAGCATCAAACCCCATGCTCCGGCGGCGATGAAGAACGCGGCGGAAAGTCCGGCTATGGAAATGATCACGCCACCAAGGGTGGGCATGAGCACAGAGTTGGAGGCCCTCAGCGCACCGTTGTTGGTTACAGCGCTGCGCAGAGCAACTTTCGGGATCAGGGATGTGAAGTAAGTTTCACGGGCTGGTTCGTCCATGCCCAACGCCACACCATTTAGCGCTGCCAGCGCAAATACGTGCCAGAGCTCGATTGAGTTGGTGATAACAAGCACTGCGATTACCGAGAGAACCGTCGCGATAATGGACGTGGAGAAAGCCAGAACCATGCGGGTGTTCAGCCGGTCTGCGAGCACACCACCGAACATAGACACGATGATTGTTGGCAACGCAGTTGAAGCGGCCAGAACACCGAGGTCGAGGGCATTTCCAGTGATGTCGAATACCAGGACCGTGAGCGAGACCTGATTCAGGCGAACGCCCGCCGCTGCGGCAAAGGAACCGGCCCACCAGATTCGGAACTTCCCGTAGCGAAAAGCGCTGGTGGACTGAGCCAACGCACCATCAGGTGTATCGATGGCTAGAGGGGAGGATTCCGTACGTTCGCCTGCCATCAATCCTCGACCAGGCTACGGCCATCAAGGGACCTGATCTGCGGCTGAGTGATCGCCACGAAGATCACGATCAATGCCAGGATGACGGAGCCGGTAGCGATCGCCACTCGCACCGATGTGAAATCGGCGATCACGCCGCCAAAAAAGCCGCCGAGTGCAATCAGGCTGAACGTGATCGTGTATATTCCCATCACTCGGCCTCTTAGCCCATCGGGAACGCGAATTTGTAGCACGGTCATTGAGCTAATCATGTACGTCGAATTGAAGAATCCTGCCACTAGCGCAAGCACGATGGATAGCCAGTAGACAGGGGACAGAGCGAAGAGAAAGATCATCACTGCGAACGCGAAGGCGCCACTGAGGATCATCCAGCCCAGTCGCTCTACCTGCTGGTACTTTCCGACAACGAATGTGCCGGTCACGGCGCCAATTCCAACTCCGGTGAAGATGAAGCCAATTTCGCGGGGCCCACCACCGAACAAATCGACATACGCGGGCATTAACTGCATGTAGATCATGCCGAAGAACATGTTGGCAAATGTGAGTGGGATGAGAATGGCGAAGAGTCGTGTTCGCGCTATGAAGGCGATGCCTTCGGTGAACTCTTTGAGTGGATTGCGCCCAGGTTGTTTCTGGATGACTGGCATCTTCAGGGTGATCAGAGTGGCGAACATGACCATGAACGCCGCTGCAGCGATGTAGAAGGTGAGTGACGGCCCAAAGGCGGCAATGATGAACCCGCCAGTTGTGGGGACGATGATTCGTGAGCCCTGCCAGAGGATGGACGATAGCGCCACGGCGCTCATCATCTGGGATTTATCATCGAGTAGCGATGGGAACATAGCATTCCGGGTCGGCCAATCGAGTCCCGTCGCGAGGCCCGTGAAGAACGCGATGGTGTATACGTGCCACACCTGAATGACGTCGATGACCACCAGAGTGGCCAGCAGGGCGAGCAGGCCTGCCAGGGCCACTTGCGTACCCATGAGGAGTTTTCTGCGGTCAATTCGGTCGGCCAACACTCCGCCGAAGAGCGTGACCATAATCGTAGGAGCAGCGGTCGCCAGGCCCAGAGTGCCGAGATCGAGCGCTGAGCCAGTGAGGTCATATACCAGCACGCCCTGAGCGAGTTGGTTCAGATTGAACGCACCTACTGCGGCGATGGAGCCGAGCCAGAACCGCCGGAAGGGCGCGTACTTGAGAGCACCGAAGCGCGTCGGAGCGGCGACCAAAGGGTCGGCGTCTGACACGGCTACTCGGGATGCGCTCAATACCGGTGGTCCATGGCTAGTTGGCGAATGAGGGAGGAGGGTAGGGGAGGAATGTTACTCCGGGTGTGGGTAGCCGAGTGCTGAGCGCGCCCGGTCGCACCTCGCCGCGTCATCCCGGACATCCTCGCAAAGCCTCCGATTCCGGGATGACGCGGCGAGGCCGGCAGTTGGGGGTGGACTTACCGATGGAGAGTGAGGCCTACAACTGGCAATATGTCACTCTGGACGCCGATAGACGATCCGGGATCTCAGCGTCGCCATTGACCACGGCTGATCGACCGCAACCGTCACAACCTGCGATGGCGTGGCGTTCTAATGTCATGCGTGCGTGCCTGGGGCCTGGACATCTCCGCGAAGCCTACGATTCCGGGATGACGGGTGTTTTCGGGCCGTCCCTTCGTGTCGGTAATGACGGATGTGGTGTGGCGATCACCTCCACATCCAGGGTGAAGGGTTGGGATGGGCAGTCGCCTCTCTGTTCGGAATGACGAGTGTGGGTTCCTGCCAGGGATCTAGTCGCGGCTAATGACGGCGTCACTTTCGCCGTCACGATAGGCGATCGCTTCCCTGACCGCTTCTTCGAAGCCAACCTGTGGGTTGTAGCCGAAGTCGTTTTTCGAGGCGCTGAGATCGTACTCGTAGAAGGTCGGAGATGTTCCTCCGAGATTGATGCGGCAGTAGGGCAGATCGAGTTGCTGGGCGAGGTGTGGTATCGCCGTATCCCAGTTGAATGGTCCGGGCCCAGCCAGCTGATACGTCTTCCCGAAGGTTGATTCCTTGCTAAACGCAGCCTCGAAGCCATGTACCAGGTCGCGCACTTCCACGTTGTGCTTTTTCCACGGCCGGCCATTCTCGTCGCAGGCGATTATCAGCTTGTCGGAGCCACCATCTTCGGCCTTCAGCGACTCAAATGTGGAGCGGCCCACATCGTCAGTCCGGTTCTCGAAGTTGCCGAGGAAGGTCTTCAGGTAGAACTGCGGCCAGTTCAGGATTTCACCGGCTCCCCACACGTTGGCGAAGCGAATTACCGTGGCTGGCATGTTCTCATGGCGCACATAGCGATCAACGAGGTTTTCACCGAGGACCTTGGTGTAGCCGTACCAGTCTGTGGAAACGAGAGGCAGGGAATCCTCCCGAATTGGCTTGGCGATTCCACCAGCCGGGTACTTGAACATCGTGGCGTCGGTGCTCGTCCAGATCAGGTGTTTCAGCTCGTCGCCCAACGACAATCCTGCCTCAAGCACGTTGAACAGTCCTTTGACGTTGATGTCGAAGTACTGTTCCGATGTGAAGGGACCACCGGCCTGGAATGCGGCGCCAAGGTGGAAGATCGCGTCGACTCCATTAGCAGCGCGCATCACATCGCCCTGGTTGATCAGATCACCCTCAGCGATGTCTGCGCCCAGTTTCGCCATCGTCTCAGCCTTCCGGTCGCCCGGCCAGACGAATCCCCGGACATCGTGGCCATTGTCGATGAAGCGTCGTGCGATGTTGGCGCCAACACGTCCAGTAATGCCGGTGATCAGAATCTTCAATAGATGTCCCCTCAGAAAAACGTTGGTGCGCGCAAGCACCGTTTGTTTGGCGAATTATCACAGGTATGTGGTGACTGATATAGAGCTATACTCGCAAAAGTCCCAATTTTGCACAAAAGTGAAAGGTGTCTGGCATATGCGAGGCCTAGTTTTCGCTGGTGATCGGCGAGCAGAAGTACGCGATTTCGATCAACTGGATCCCGGACCAGGAGAAGTGCGAGTCAAGGTCAGATCATCAGGAATGTGCGGTAGTGACCTGCACACATATCGTGGCCCGGCAAAAGATCCAACTGGTCCGGTGAAACGGCCCGGACACGAGCCCTGCGGAGAGATCGCAGCGGTTGGTGCAGGCGTAACAAACGTACATGTGGGTGATCGGGTGATTGTGCACCACTATCTGGGCTGTGGATACTGCAAATACTGTCGGCTGGGATACAACCAGCTTTGTCTGAACCCCGGACCCAACAACTTGTACTACGGCGGGTCAGAACACGGCGGGCACGGTGAATCACTCATCTGCGCTGCCCGTGTATGTGTGCCACTTGCGGACGAACTCACTTTTGATGAAGGCGCGATGATCGCCTGCGGGACATCCACGGCCTATCTCGGCCTGATAAAAATGGACATCTCAGGTCGAGACACCGTCGCGATCTTTGGACAGGGCCCGGTCGGCCTCGCTGGAACGATGCTCGCCAAGGCGATGGGTTCACGTGTGATCGCAGTGGACCTCTCGGAACCTCGGCTTCAACTGGCGCGAGACGCCGGAGCGGACGAACTGGTCAATCCGAACGATGGGGATGTGACTGAGCAGATCAGGACTTTGACCCACGGCGAAGGCGCTGATGCGGCACTTGAAGCCGCCGGAGCACAGGCGACACGTAAGGCATCCTGTACGGCAGTGAAAGTATTTGGACGAACGTCCTGGGTTGGGGAGCAGGGCGAGGTAGTGCTGCAACCGACGCCCGATATCATTCACAGGCACCTCACGCTGTACGGCTCATGGACGGTGAGTATCTTTGGCATGGAGGAGACAGCGCAGTTCGTCATCGATAGAAAGGTGCCCCTGCAGAGCATGGTCACAGAGCGCCTCAATATCGAGAACGTCCCCGAGGCATACCAGCGCTTCGATAAGCAGGACACCGGCAAGATGGTGATTTCCTGGGACTAGGGAGGCTCCCAACGAGACGACGATTTATTCGGCTCACGCTCCCGATCATCGCGGTCGGGGTAGTGGTCGCGGTAATTTTCACGCCTGGCTGGAGCGGTGATGCGCGTGGCGCCGGCGGATCGCTCACGTTCGCCCCAGACATCGTTGTGCTAGCAAACAGCGGGGATACCGCTGACGTCAGCGTGGTCCATTCAGGACTTGGTGCGCCCGCGGACGGTGTGCAACTCCACTTGCGGCATGATGCAACAATCAAGATAACTGGATTTGTCTGCGCTGGTCCATTCGCGGGAACAGGGACATTCACCTTGCCAATCGCAACCACATCGATCGGCTCTCTCGTTGGTTGTGTGAAGATCGGTAGCAACATCCCTGATATTTCCGGCACGATCGCGGTTCTGACGATAAAACGGACTGTACCGGGAGACTCGCAGGTGGTCCTTGATGATAGTGGTCTCTCTCCGACCCTGTTTACATTAGCGGGCGGTAAAATCGCGCCTGGCACACTTGGAAGCCTATCAGTCATCACCTCCGTTGGATCGCCACCTCCAACGGCGACCGCAATTCCCGTTGCGACTCCGACTCAGGCACCCGCGCCCACTCCGCTGCCCACTGCAACCAGAACTCCCACAACAACTCCAAGCCCCACGCCCACACCTGCTCCGGGTTCGACCCCAACCCCAACCCCGACCCCTACACCAACTCAGCCCCCAAGCCCCACGGCCACCCCATCTTCCGAGCCGACCTCGTCCCCGATGCCAGGAGCTACGGTGCTGCCCACTGCGACAAAGGCACCGTCGCCGGCCGGTGGCCCTGAAGCTACCCCCACCCCTGTTGCGAATGTAACGGTCGTTCCGGTGGTCGCCACGGCCACCCAGGTTCCACGGACGTCATTGGAACCCACGGCGACACTGCATCCAACGGTCACGGTATCACCGGTGGCAGCATCTACCGAAGTGACAGTTTTGGCAGACGTACCCACGGCCACGGTGGCCCCAACTCCTGGCGCTGCACCAACCCCCGTACCTGCACCGACGCCGACCCTGGTGCCCTCAAACGAGTCGTTCGAGCCGGAAGTTACGCCTGTTCTGGTGGAGCAACGGACCAACACGGGAACGTGTAATTCGACAGATGGCGGAGTCAACATGGGAATACTGGGAATGCTCATCATCCCTGCGCTCGCAGGCGCCCAAACGCTTAAACGCCGGTTGTAGTCGTGGAACGGCGACCGAAGAAAGACCAATACTCAGGCCTGACCACTGATGAAACCGTTGTCGAACAGCGTTAGGCTCGTCGTCATATTCATACTGACGGCGTGCATCTTCGTGTGGCTGGGAGCAGGTCCACCCCGGTCGCTCAGTGCCGCCGGTCCGTTCGTTGTCAACGTTACTGATGACATAAGTGATGGTGTCTGTGACGCAGCTCATTGCAGCCTTCGCGACGCTATTGAAGCCGTGAACTCATCCGGGGAGCTATCGCGAGTCGAATTCAACGTTCCGATTGACGATCCTGGCTACTCCGCGACCACGGAGACATTTCTCATCCGGCCAACGGCGCCGCTCCCGGCGATTACGGCTCCCGTGACGATCGACGGATATACACAGCCCGGTTCTGTGATGAATACCGGCCTCCTCGCCATCGGACCGAGCACTCAGTTGAAGATCGAATTGAATGGAACTGGAGTTGGCACGACAACGCCTGGCCTCGTTCTCACGGCTGGTTCCAGCATTGTGAGCGGACTGGTCCTGACCGGGTTCCCTGAAGAGGCGATACGGATTGACGGGGGAAGCGGTTCGATCATTTCCGGAAACTTCATTGGGATCAATCCTGCGGGTGATAAGGCTGCTCCAAATGCCATAGGCGTAAGAATCGTTGAATCCACAGGCAACACAATTGGCGGCTCTGCTGCCGCGGCCACCAACCTGATATCTGGAAACTCAGATAGCGGGATCGTGATCTTTGGCGGCGGAAGCCACGCAAATCGCGTGATTGGTAATCAGATCGGCACTGAGCGGTTCGGGCTCGGCAAGATCGGCAATGGAATCAATGGAATAGCGATCTTTGAGGCTCCGAATAATCAGATCGGAGCGCCCAGCGCCAGAAACGTAATCTCGGGCAACCGTACTGGAATCCAGATCGTTGGAACTGGCTCGATCGGGAATATCGTGCAATCGAACCTCATCGGCGTAACTGGAACCGGATTGAGCGCCCTTGGCAACTTCTGGGCGGGCGTGATGATCATAGGTGCTCCGAGCAATATCATCGGCGGCACAGGGGTGGATGAGGGGAACGTTATCTCGGGCAATCAGGCTGAGGGAATCTCAATGTTCAACCCTGAATCTATCGGCAACAAGATTGAAGGAAATCTGATCGGTCTGTCCAGCGATGGATCCGGCGCGATCGGAAATTTTCTGCAGGGCGTTGCGATCTGGGCGAACGCGTCCCAGAACGCGGTAGGCGGTCTATCTGCGGGGCAGGGGAACACGATCGCCAACAACGGAGCTGGTGGCATTCGGATCGAGTCGGGCGACCGAAATTCGATTCTTGGAAACCTGATCTACGACAACGCAAACATAGGGATTGATCTCAATTTCGACGGAGTCACTTTGAACGACGCGATTGACGCTGATGGCGGCGCCAATCTGACGCAAAATTTTCCAATACTTGTCGGTGCGTCACGCAAGGGTTCGGGGATGGCGGTGCGGGGGACGTTGAACACAGCGCCATCAGAGACCTTCACTGTTCAGTACTACTCGGCAAGCACATGTGACATCGCTCTACACGGTGAGGGTGAAGTGTTACTGGACACGGTCTCCGTCAACACAGACGTCCGGGGTGCAGCGACGCTCGACCAAACAATTCCAGCGAGCCTGACCGTGGGCACGTCGATTTCAGCAATCGCCACCGACAGTCAGGGGAATAGTTCCGAGTTTGGGCGTTGTGTGCAGGTGATCGCCGAGCCGACTTCAAGTGTTGGGGGAGTGGTAAGCAGCGAATCGGTTGGCAGTGCTGAGTTCGCATCGGTCTCGCCGACTCTCACAGTGGAGATCGAAGGTGGTGGGACTCAACAGGTATCTGCGGATATTGATGGCCGATACTGGCTCGTCGGCCTCCCGATCGGTCGGCACAATTTTATCGCCGATTCAAATAGCCACTTACCTGCGCGAATCGCGAACGTAACCATCGACGGTGGTGTCTTTCGACTACCAGATATTCAGCTGGTGAGTGGCGATCTGGACGACTCCAATGGAATCGATATTGCTGACATCATCATCCTTGCCACCTCGTTTGGCGCGCCGACTTCAACCCGAACCGATTCAAGTGGCAGGCTGGTCGATTTCAATGGTGATGGCGTCGTGGACATACTCGATGTCTCAGCGCTTGCTGGCAAAGTGGGCTTGTCCGGCGATCAATCGTGGACCGGCTCGATCATTACCCCGGACCCGAGATACGGTGCGGTGCTCCACACGGTAGACCCGACGGAACAGGACGAGCTGATATCGCGAATTGGCAACGCATGGTTCCTCGACGCCGGCTACGATCCGATACTGCCGGCTCTTGCCAACAAGGTCATGTGGGTTGGCAGCCTCGATGGCTTGAACGCGTCTGAGCCTGGCCCAACTCCGGCGGAACTGGCGGAGGCGGCCAACCTTCACCGCGGTGCGGCGTGGCTCCTGGCGAACGAACCCAACCGACGCGCTCCGTACGCTGTCGCTAACGTAATCGACGAACTTCACGACTCGTGGGAAGCGATCAAACTCGCAGACCCGACCGCGCTGATCATCAGCCCACCAGTTTTGAACTTTCTCTTTACATGCGTTGGCTGCGAGCCATTTACGATGGGGCAGGTGTGGTGGGATGAGTTCATTGCGGAGTACGCCGTACGGTATAGCGAAGAACCACCGATAGATATCTGGGCAGTCAACGCGTATCCCCTGAACCTGCTCGCTCTACCCACCGTTGATTCTCTTGCGACCGTGAGGCAGGTGATCGGATTCCGGTCGTGGCTGGATAGCCGTCTCGCATCAAGAGGGAAGCCAATATGGGTCACGGAGTTTGGGTCGCAGTGGGGGTTCAACCAGCGGGTATTCGACGCAGCAGGATGTGTGGGGCGAGCGGCTCCCGGTGGGACCTTCCAGACAGATGCGGTGAACCAGTTCCTCACAGAGGTTTACGACTGGTTCGAAGCAAACGCCACCGACCAAAATATCCAGCGATGGTTCCAGTACATCGCGTACCAGGACACCTCTACGTGCAACGCGGACTCGTACACCGGGCCTACGCTCTTTGATGGGCCCGCGACCAATGCGAACCTGACGGCGGCAGGGGAGTTGTACCGGAACAGGATTGTGGGTTTGAAATGAGGTGGCGTCTTTATGCGTCCGCACCGTCGTTGTTTGGAGAGGAGCGTCGGTTGCCGCTCGTCCTTCGAGACCCTCAGGATGGCTGACTTTCAATCGGGAGCCTGGGGCTGGTTGGTTATTGAGTAGTGTCGGGAATGTTCTGCAAATACGGTGAAGAATAAGACCACAGCGGCTCGAACGATTAACTAATCGAGTTCGTAGGCTCCGTGGCAAAGATCGCGGAGTACTATCTGATCCCCGTACTTGAAGCGCTTATCACCGCATTCGCCTTCACCATTCATGGCTTCCATACCGACAATGAAGCCGCCAAACAGCTCAATCAGGCACGCAACAAACTGTTCAATGACATGGAAAAACCCCAAGCTCCGGCAGCCTGAACACCCTCACCTAAAACCGCCGTTCAGACTCATCTCTGGATTGGAAACAACTGTTGTGGATGTGAAAGAACGTCTGAGTGACGAGTCCATCAGCTAATGAGGATAGATCAAATAGTTGTTTGCCGCGCTTTGACGCGGCGGGTATGCTCATTGAAAGGTGCCAATATCTACCGTTCAAACGGACCTAACGATGCCAATTGATCCTGAAATTCTCGCAGCTAATACTCATCAGCTAAAGTGTCTCAAGACACTTGTAATGTCAGATTCTGATTACGGTGTTGATCTGGGGGGCGGATGGACGGTCTCCGTCGCGTTCGCACATATGGGGTTCTGGGATCGTCGACAGGCGGAGTTGCTTCGTAATTGGGAGATTGACGACCCTATACCGGAATCCCAAACCGATGATCAGCTCAATCTGGTTCTTGAGCGGTACTGGCAACAGATCACCCCCAATGTATCCGGCCACATGGCTGTTGATGTGGCTGAAGAGGTCGATGGGATCATAGCTTCGCTTCCTGATGAAAAGATCAATGCGTTCCTCGACCTTGGTACGCGGTTCATGTTGGCACGCGGTGATCATCGTGAGGAACACATCGACCAGATCATGCGTGAACTCTGATAGTTTCAACCGTCCACATTCGGAACAACAACTAGAGCAAACGGAACGTTATTGACGCCCACCGCCCCACTAATCCTGCTCCCGCCGTCCGAAGGCAAGGCCTCCGGTGGTGATGGCGCGGCGCTTGAACTTGGTTCACTGTCATTTGGCGCTCTCAACCCGACTCGCACGAGGATGGCGAAGGCTCTTGTCGAACTCAGTGGGCGACCTCGGGTTGCCCGGAAGATTTTGGGTGTGAAAGACGCGGCTCTGGAGCAGGCCAAGGCTGAGAACGCGAGCCTTGAGACCGCTCCTACGATGCGTGCGATCGACCGGTATACGGGTGTGATGTACGGGGCTATCGACTACCCATCGCTTGACGATATTGCTCGCGAATCGTTCTCCCAAAATGTGATCATTATGTCGGGACTTTTCGGAGTGGTTCGGCCGTTCGACATGATTCCGGCTTACAAGCTGAAGATGGGTGCGAAGTTGATCCGCAGTAAGTCGTGTGCTGCGGTGTGGAAGCCATTGATTTCGAAGTCGCTGTCGTCTGAAGAAGACTACGGCGTGATCTGGGATCTGCTGCCGGGCGAGCACAGCGCGGCGTGGGATCCGACAAAGGTTCCGCACGAGGCTCGGTTCACGGTCAAGTTCCTGGAGCGACACGCCGACGGGCAGATCAAAACGGTTACGCATTTTTCCAAGCTGCTGAAAGGCGCGTTGGTCCGGCATCTCGTCGAGAACACTACCGCAGCAGGTTCGACTGAATCGGCACTGGAGTTGGCTGCGGGGTTCTCACATCCAGAGGGTCATGAGTTTCGGGCGGAGATGACATCTGAAATCGGCGGGGCTACGGAACTCGTGTTTCTCAAGGATGTGGGCGGTTAAGGGGGACGAGCGGGTCGTGTTGTTGTTGAGTCGATGGAGCTTTGCCCGCGTCTGGAGGGGGATCCTTCGAGAGCCTCAGGATGGCGTGGTGATGAGTGGCAGACGCGTTACTGGAGCCATACCCGCAATCGGCGAGTACAGATCCTACTGCTATGCCTATCAGCTTCGTCCTGCGTGACATAGGAAGCCAGGGAGACCAGCCAATCGCCACTCGCCGTGCTAGGCTTGCGCCCCGTGTGGCGAGTGTCGGTTAGAACGAATTGAGAGGAGATTCGCGTGAGTCAGGTCCATGAGGTTGTTGCTGAGACTTATTACCGAACTTTTTCACGGTCGTATCCCGTTCTGGCGCGAATTGCGGCTGGCGATACGGTGGTTACAAAGACGCTGGACTCAGGTGGGCAGGATCTGCATGGCGAGCATCTTCACGAGTCGGGCAACCCCCTCACAGGGCCTTTCTACATCGAGGGTGCCGAGCCGGGAGACTCGATTTCAGTTCACCTAAAGAAGATCCGGCTGAACAGGGATTGGGGTTACACGTCATACCGGCTTGGGCTGGTTTCACTGAATCCGGATCATATTGAGAAGGTCTACTCCGACCAGTACGAGATGGATCTTGTGCGTGATGGTCGTGCCAACATGCTGCCCTGGGACATCGACCTGGAGCGCAAAACCGTACGTGCCCGCAAGCCCGGCAGCGATACGTCAGGATTGGAGTTTGATGCTGATCCGATGCTGGGATGTATCGGAGTGGCGCCTGAGGGTGATTTCACTCCGACTTCTGGTCCGTCTGGTCCCTACGGCGGCAATATCGACTACAACCAGATTCGTGAGGGAGCCACTGTGCATCTGCCCGTGTATCAGCCGGGCGCGCTTCTGTACGTGGGAGACGGTCACGCGCTGCAGGCGGATGGCGAACCGCTGGGCACCGGAATCGAGACGTCAATGGACGTTGAGTTCTCAGTGACCCTTCATAAGGGCCGTGTGCTTAGCGGGCCTCGGGTGGAGTCGACGGAATACGTAATAAGCCTCGGTAGCCAGCCAGAGTTCTCAAGCGCGCTCAACCGCGGCCTGCAGATGGCGACGAGCGATATGGCGAGCTGGCTTGTGGCTGACTACAACATGGAAGAGTGGGCTGCCCACATGTTGATCGGGATGGTCGGCATCTACGACGTGGTCACCGTGGCAGGTTCCATGGCGCTAAGGGTGCCGAAGGCGAACTTGCGGTAGGGGGCAGCGAGGCAAATAGCACTCGGAATTGTCCGACGGCCAGACGCGATCCAACGCCCATGTCATCCAGAGCGAAGCGGCCAGCGGAGTCGAAGGATCTGGAGCGCGTGACAGCGATGTGCGCCAATTGGAGCCATTACTTTGCAACGTGCCCGATTGATTCTCCGGTGCCGCTGCATGGCAGAGCGAGTTGAGCGTTAGCGACAGACGCCTGTTTCAGATCCTTCGACTACGGCGCGGAGCCGCCTCCGCTCTGGATGATATATCGGTCAAGCTGTGGAGAGATGAAGGAAGGCAATTCGTGAATTGCCACTACGCGTTCAAGGCCTCCGCAAACTGCTCAAGGCAGCGTTCTGCAAAGAGCGTCATGTTGGCGTCGCGATCGGTAAGGCCTGTTTCAAGCGTGGAGACTCGATCTATCGGTCCGGACACGGCAACACAGGTGTGGCCTGCCGCGTCGCCGTAACTGTTGCCGATTGGGCCGGCAGCTCCGGTTTCGCTGATGCCCCACGTTGTGTTGAGCTTTTCTCGGATGGTGGATGCGGTTAGCGCGGCGTAAGGCTCAGAGGACGAGCGGACGCCGGGATGATCATCGAGGTCGATTTCCAGAAGCTCATCGCGCGCGGTTCCCGTGTACGCGACTACCCCACCCATGTAGTACGCCGAGGCGCCCGGGATCGCCAGTAGCGCAGCTGAAATCAGCCCGCCGCCAGATGTCTCGGCGACGGCCACTGTCTCACCGCGCTGCTTCAGAATGGCGGCAACGTCATTTGCGAGTTCGTCTAGTTTGCTCATCTAACTAACCTTGCCGCCCTAATCTCCTGCTGGCAAAGACTCTGGAAGTGGCATGTCCCCATCCGCATCCCCAAGATCAACACGCAGATCCGGTAGCCATGTCATGAACGACGGCAGGTACCAGTTCCACTTGCCCAGCATCTTCATACTTGCTGGAACCATGATCATCCGCACGATCGTGGAGTCGATCAATATAGCGGTTCCGAGTCCGAATCCCATCTGCTGGAGACCGATCAGGTCACCCATGGCGAAACCCCAGAATACGGCGACCATGATCAAGGCTGCTCCTGTGATCAATCGGCCGGTGGAGCGCACGCCAAATGCCACGGACTCAGTATTGTCACCGGTCACATCGAATCGCTCGCGAATCCTGCTCAACAGGAACACGTGGTAGTCCATTGAGAGACCAAACAAGATGGTAAACAGGAACAGTGGGATCCATGCCTCAATGATGTCGAACTCGCGAAGCAGTCCCAGATCACTACCCACGCCCTTCTGGAACATGAGCACCAGCAGGCCGTAAGTTGCTGCTACCGAGAGCAGGTTAAGGAGTATCGCTTTGATGGGTACGATGATCGAGCGGAATACGATCATGAGAAGGATGAAGCTCATTCCAAGGACGAACGGGAGTACCACCTTAATGCCGTCCTTGGCCGCTTGGAAGAAGTCCATATTGAACGCCGTTTCGCCAGTAACAGCCACCTCCGCCCCGCTACCAGCGAACGCGGCGGGAACGTGGGTGTCCCGAAGGTTCCTCACAGCATCCTGCGCTGGCTTTTCAGCAGCATCTCCTGCGATAGGAACCTCAATCAACGCTATAGTGCGAGCAGGATTCAACTCTGCCTCTTTTGGCGGACCGTAAGCTCCGGCAGCGTCTGATTCCATTGCCGCAAAGAGGGCGTCAATTCCGCCCTGGACTGCGGGCGAATCGTAGTCACCGGCAATGACGATCAGCGCGGGGGTCGCTCCCCCGGCCGAGAATTCCTCATCCAGGATGATGAATCCCTGTTTCGCCTGAATATCGTCAGATAGTGTGCTCACCCCTGCGAATCCGATGTGCAAATCCAGCAGCGGCAGTGCGGCCAGGATCAGCACTCCTCCTCCAAGAAAGAGGCTAATCAGTGGATACCGCATCACCTGACGTGATGCGCTGTCCCAGAATCCTCCCTCTCGAGTCTCGTCCATCTGTTTCTGGGCGCGCCCAATGCGTCCAACTTTCAGGCGCTCCAGTTTTGCTCCCAACAAACTCAGCAGCGCGGGCAACAGGGTCAGTGACGCCAGCACCGCCGCGACTACGACTACTATGGCTCCAATCCCAAGTCCTTGAAAGACGTTGAACGGGATTAGAAGCATTCCGAGCAGCGCCAGGACCACAGTGATTCCGCTGAACAGTACCGCCCTTGAAGCGGTGTTCCCTGCCCGCTCAATCGCGTCTAGTTTCATGAATCCCTTCCGTCGTTCTTCGAGGTATCGGTCAACGATGAACAGGGAATAGTCGACGCCGACAGCAAGCCCGACCATGAAGATGATGTTCATGACGAAAAACGAGAGTGGGAATATCTGGCCAATGAGGGCAGCGGCGCCAATGGCAATCATGATTGAGATGATCGCCACCACTATTGGCACGAAGGCGGCCACGATAGTTCCGAAAACGATCACCAGGATGATCAGGGCAACTGGTATTCCAATTGACTCACCTCTGAGGAAATCATCCTGTCCAACCTTTTCAAATGCGTTGCCAACCGTGGCCTGGCCAGTCATTAAGATCGTGAAAGGTCCTGCGGCGTTGCGAGCCTCAACAATCTCAAGGATCAGGGGCGCATTGTCGGTCGCATCGTCAAACTCGCCCGCCATAACGAGCGGCATGATTGTGGTATGTCGATCTTGCGACACGAAGTTTGGGATGCCGGACTTATAAAAATTGGTGAATGATCCCGATCGAATTATTTTTGGTCCGAGGGCGTTGATTTCATCGTAGAGACTCTCCACCTCGGTCTGGAACTCGGCATCATCGACCGTAAGTGTGTCGGAACGTACGATCACCACTTCGTTGGTGCTGAAGGGTTCGCCCCGCATTTCTTCAATGAGATCTATGCCGCGTTGCGACTCAGGGGTGTTCGTGAACCCAAACTTGGTGGTCAGTGCAGATTCGAGAAGCGTCGCATTAAAGGCGAAAGCGATAACCAGAGCAACAATCCACACCGCGATTGTGGTTTTGGGCTTCTCCGCGGCTTTGCGGGCGATTGTGCGTGTAGATAGCGTCATTGATATCTCCGAATAGTGAGCGTTGCCAGTCCGAGTGGCTTCCGCACCGCCCTTTGGTGTGTACGAAAGTAACTTTGCCATACCCCGCGTATTATCGCTATCGATAAGGGGGTAAGGAAGACCGGCCGATATAAAGAAGTGTACGTCTTCTAATTACTTAATTACAAGATTACAGGCAGCGAAACGGTGAGAGTCCTCGCACTTTCAGCGGATTTACTCAGGAATATCGCAAGCGGCGTCCAGATCGCCGAATTCAGGGCCACCCCGGCGGACGCGTTTCAGTTCCCAGAAGGCTGGATTTTCGACCAGTTCTACCATCGCATCGAACGCCTTACCAGCCGCCTCACCGGTTGGAGCGGGTGAAAGTACTGGGCCGAATATGGCGTGCCGCTTATTATTCCATGTGATCACGGGCGTACCGGTGTCTGGGCCTACGAGCGATCTCGCTTCGTCCAGAGAAGCGCGCACCGCGGCGTCCCAGGATTCATCTTCCGCAACGTCCAGCTTATCGTCGACACCCACTTCTTTGGCCGAGTCGATCATTAGCTGGTCAGATGCAGCGATCCCCATCACGTGGAACCGAGTCCCCATCTCCGTGTAGAAGCGACCTATCTGATCATTACGGCCCTCCAGTTCCAGTGCCTCAATCATCCGGAGAGCTTTTTTAGCCATCGCCCGCTTATCGACGAACTCAGGGTTATCGTGTCCTTCGTTGAGCATACCAAGGCTGTAAGACCGCCAGTGAACGCTGACATCTCGGACAGCCATGACCTCGTGTATCCAACGGGAAGTGATCCACGCCCACGGACAGCCTGGGTCGAAGTAGAAATCAACGGACATGGTGCCAGAATCTGTCGCGCCGTTGGCGCTGGCTTGAGTGGAAGTTGTCACGGCGAACTCTGCTCCGGTGGCTCAAAGGTGGATCGCAGTATGGTCGCACGTTTGAGATTTCATGCAAACTGACGGCGTCGGGGTGACTTCATGAGATACAGCCGCTGTTAGAATTCGCGATTCAATTCACTCTCCATTTCTAGTGGAATGGGCAGGTGTCAAACCCGCCCCCTACCGGTAACTCCACGAAAGCCGTGCATCTGTGACCTCCCCTCCAACTTCCTCACGCGTACGACGTTCTCGTCGTGGCGGTGGTGATCGTGAGCGTCGAATTATCACGGTCCTGTTCTGTGATGTTGTCGGCTCCACGTCCATGGCGGAACAACTCGACCCGGAGGATTGGGCCGAGATCATGGACGAGGCGTTCGGGTACATGACTGAGCCTGTTGAGCGGTATGGCGGGACCCTTGGCCGTTTCATGGGTGATGCAATAGTCGCGTTCTTTGGAGCGCCGGTCTCCCATGAAGACGACCCTGAGCGCGCTGTGCGGGCCGGGCTGGAAATCATTTCAGGCACGCGTGAGTTCGCTACGGATATATCTCAGGAGTTTGGGCTGGAGTTTAACGTCCGTGTTGGTATCAACACCGGGCCGGTGGTGGTTGGGATGGTGGGGTCGGAAGATCCCGGCGATTACACCGCCATGGGTGACACGGTGAACGTTGCAGCGCGCATGGAGCAGTCGGCAGAAGCTGGCGCCGTTCAAGTTTCAGAATCGACTCACTCGCTCACATCTCACGCCTTCGAATACGAAAGCCTTGGCGGCATTTCGGTCAAAGGCAAACTTGAGCCCGTCCATACATACAGAAGCCTGTCTCTTAAAGAGGAACGGTCCTCTCTTCGGGGTCAGTTTGGGGCGGATGCACCTCTGGTTGGGCGTGAAGCTGAGCTTGGCGCCCTGCGCGATGCGGCCCTTCAGGTCGTAGAAGGGCAGGGTCAAATTGTGGGGCTGGTGGGCCAAGCCGGAATGGGGAAGTCCCGAATGATCCACGAGCTCCGCGATCTGTGGGTGGAACTAACCGACGGTCAGGGTGGCTGGTCTGAGATGAGCGGCGTCTCTTTCGGTGAATTGCTCCCGTACGGAGTGTTCATTCCGCGTATCCAGCAGATGTTTGGGGTTCACGATCAGGATGACCATGAGTCAACCGGAATAAAAGTCAGCGAAATTCTTGAAAACGCTCCTCCTGAATCGAAGGATCTCGTTAAAGATTCCGCTGACGTCCTCTGTTCGTTGATACCGCACGATCATGAGCCGGTGCTTGAGGGTGAGGTGTTACAGCAGACCATTCAGCAGACAGCGGCGGATTTCTGGAGACAGGACTCATCTGCTGCGCCAACTGTGCTGATTCTGGATGACTTGCAGTGGATCGACGCTGCATCGCAGGAGCTACTAATTCACCTCCTTGGGTTGGTGAAAACCGAGAAGATATTGATCGTATGCGCCTTCCGTCCGGAAAAGGACTCTGGCGCATGGGGAGTTAAAGAGAGCGCCGAAAACGACTACGGTGAGTTGTATACGGAAATCAACCTGACGCCTCTCTCTTCCGCCGACAGCAGTTCGCTGATCGACGCCATCTTGTCGGTCGATGGGATGCCCCGCAATATTCACGCTCAGATTCGGAGCCGTGCCGACGGCAACCCATTCTTCCTGGAAGAAGTCGTGAGAGCTCTCGTTGAGAGCGATGCAATCCGGGAAAATGAATCTGGTCTGCATTGGGACAGCGAATCGGCAGCCGGAACCGTCACGGTCCCTGACAACGTGCAGGCCCTGGTTGTAAGCAGGCTTGACCGACTGCCACCGGCATCCCGGCTCACTCTACAACTGGCATCTGTGATTGGGCGGTCGTTTGATCTGTCGGTCCTCCAACAGATATCAAATGCCAATGGAACGCTGGATAGCCAACTCGATCAATTCCAGCAAATGGAACTGATCGATGTGACCGCCACGGTTCCAACGATGGAGTTCAAGTTCCGCCATCAACTGACCCGAGACGCAGCCTATAACTCGATTCTCCGCAGAGAGCGCAGACGATTCCATCAGTCCATAGCTGAAGCTCTAGAAAAGTCAGGGAAAGGCTCTGACGATCCGAATCGCCTGGCATATCACCACGCTCAAGCTGGCAATCATGCGCAAGCGATCGACTATTACAAATCTGCGGCAGAGTCTGCGGCCCGCCTCTTTGCCAAGATAGACGCAACTCTTCTTTACACATCTGCCATCGATCTCGCTGAGAAATCCGAGGTCCCTCCGGAACTTCTGGTTGATCTCTACACCGGACGCGGAAGAGTCCTTGAAATAGCTGGCGACTATCAAGCAGCACTCAGCAACTACGAGAAGCTGGAAGCCATAGGTCGAGAGCGATCAGACGATGGGATCCGATTGGGTGCATTGCTACCGCAGGCAACAGCCTATTCGACGCTAAGTAGCGAGATTGATCCCATCAAAGGTCGGAAGATATCCGAACAGACCGTATTGCTGGCACGTGAACTCGGTGACCACCGTGCCGAGGCGCGGGCCTACTGGAATCTGATGCTCCTGGAAGCCTACTCTGGAACCCACGTATCGAAGGCCGTTGAATACGGCGAGCGCTCTGTGGAGATTGCCCGCGAGCATGGACTGAAAGCAGAGCTCGCCTACTCACTCAACGATCTTGTTCGCCCATATCTCGCAATGGGGCGAAAAGATGAATCGCTGGCCTCACTGGATGAGGCGGTTAGATTGCTTCGAGAGCTTGATGATCGGCTAATGCTGGCGGATAGTCTCACAAAGAATTGTGATATTCGGACCGTGCTGGGCGACTTTGACGCAGCGATGAATTCGGCCAATGAGGCGCTTGAGGTGAGCCGGAATAACCGCAATCGCTTTGGTGAAGCCGTTGCGTTCATTCGATTGGGCGTCCTCTATGACGAGCTTGGACTTCCGGAAAAAAGTCTAGAAGCGATCCGCATAGGAAAAGACGCCTCCAAAGGATCGGGATTTGCCGCCGCCCGCGTGTTCCCAACGCGACTTGCCCTGGCGATGGCTGACGCAGGCGATTATTCGGGCGATGATCTCGCTGTGGAATCGCTAAAAGAGACGACCGAGCTTCCGTTACTTCGACGATTCGCTCTCGGGGGGCAAGCGAAGATAAAGCTTCTCCAGGGTAATCATGAGGAAGCTGCCGGATCTATTGACGAAGCGCTGGCGTTGCCGGAGATGGAGATTTCACACCCCATTTCGGGATTTGGACTGAGCCACCTCGTGGAATTAGGTGTTCTGTACGGACTTGGACGGATGGACGCGGTTATCGAAACGGCGGACCGTTATCTTGAAGGACTCGACTCTGCCCAAACTGTCTTTAGACGATATGACGTCCTGAGGTTCAAGGGCATGGCGCATGACGCGCAGGGACAAGTGGAAGCGGCTCGATCATCTCTTGAACAGGCTTGCGAGAGTGCGGCCAAAGCTGGGTCAAAGCGAGGCCGGTGGCAGGCGCTATCAGCCCTTGGACGATTCCGCTCACACATCAGAGAATCCGGCGACGCCGAGGCGGGTGAAGCTCGCATTATTGTCGATGAAATTGCAGCGGCAATAGGCGACGAGAAACTGCGCGAACTATTCGAACAACACGCCGGGAAGATTCTGGCTCCTACCGGCTAGCACCGGTCGGATCGCTTGAAGCTGTATCACCACAATCGGCTTCACGACACCCGGCGGTACTGCCATATAGCCCACGGCGCGCATACCAGGGTTATCCCGGCTATCCAGGCCATGGTCAGCAAAACATCGTCTACTAAGGGACCGCCCTGCGCCATCGCCCTGCCAGCGTCTACCGCTCTGGTTATTGGATTGTGTTCTGCGATTGGACGGAGCCAGTCGGGCATCGTCTCTACAGGAACAAATGCAGAACTCATGAACGTCAACGGAAAGATGTAGACGAACCCGACGGAGTTCGCCGTTTCGACGTTCCTAACGGACGCTCCGATCACGGCTGCAACCCATGAAAAGGCGATACCAAAGCCGACCACGAGGAAGGGTACCCAGAATCCGGGCCAAAAGCCGCCGTGGAATCTGAAGCCGATCGCCATTCCGACTCCGATCATCAGATAGACCACAAAAACGTTTCGGATGGTGTCCGCCAGGATCCGGCCGGCCAGAACCGCCGATCTGGCCATGGGCATGGACCTGTATCGGTCAACCATGCCCTTCTGGAGATCTTCTGCTAGCCCGATACCAGTCTGAGTGGAGCCAAACAGCGTTGTCTGAACAAGGATTCCCACTAGGATGAAATCTGTATAACTGATCGGCCCCGTGGAAATAGCTCCTCCGAATACGTAGACGAAGAGCAGTACGAACATAACCGGCGAGACCGTTGAGAAGAGAAGAAGTTCCGGCGACCGACGGTATTTGAGCAGGTTCCTCCACGCCATCACTACCGAGTCGCCAACGACATACCTAGCCTCAGTGACGATTCCGGCTACCAGCCCGTCTGAGAAGGTGCCTGGGGATGTCGTGCGCTCGTTAGTCGCCATCGACGGATTCTCCTTCTCTAGACGTTGCAGCGTCCTCCGCCGTTCTGCCAGTTAGCGCCAGAAACACGTCATCAAGCGTGGGTTGCCGCAATCCCAGATCTGAGATGACAACATTTTCTGCATCCAGTGCCCTCACCACCTCGACCAGGAGCGATGAGCCGTTGGCCACGGAAATCGTCGCAGTATTCTCGTGTTCGTCCAACTGAGGTTCTTCCTCGCTGAACCTCAATAACACGTTCGCTGCTTGCGGAAGCATCCCCTTCTCCAGAACACGCACCATGATGAACTCAGACCCTGCTCTTTTCTTGAGTTCAGATGCCGTGCCTCTGGCAATGACAGCACCGTGATCGATCACCGCAATCTGATCCGCCAGCCGATCAGCTTCCTCCAAATACTGAGTGGTAAGCAACACCGTCGTGCCCTCGCGTACTAGCTCCATGATGACTGCCCAGAGATCCAAACGGCTCCTCGGATCCAATCCAGAGGTCGGCTCATCGAGGAACAGCACTTGTGGCGTCGAGACCAGGCTTGCGGCCAGATCCAATCTACGGCGCATCCCGCCCGAGTACTCTTTCGATTGCCGATCGGCCGATTCAACAAGAGAGAAACGATCGAGCAGCTCATCGGCCCGATGCTTCGCCACCTTGCCCCCCAGATGATAGAGACGTCCAACCATCTCCAGGTTCTCTCTGCCGGTCAGCAGTTCGTCTATGGCGGTGCTTTGACCGGCCAGGCCAATCACATTGCGAAGCTGCCGAGCCTGCCGTTGTACGTCAAACCCAAGCACAGACGCCCTGCCTGAAGTCGGTTTCAACAAGGTCGTAAGGATCTTGACCAGTGTGGTCTTGCCAGCCCCGTTGGGTCCCAGAAGGCCCGTCACAGTGCCTCGCTGCACCTCAAGATCCACATCAATTAGCGCGTGGACGCTGCCAAACGACTTACAAACGTCGTGAACCGCAATCGCTTCACCGTTCGCTGACACTCAACCTCTTTTCACACCGGGACTGGAATGTGATTCATATGTCTAGATTAGAAGGGCGTGAAACAAAGTAACGGATATCAAGAAAAAAATCCTGCCACTGTGTCACCTCAATACTGCACTTACCGCAGCCCAACTTGACTTGGCGAGTGCCTGTTATCAGTCCCCATCAACCTTGACGGGAACCAAACCTGACCATTCACCAGAGACCGTCACGGCCATGACGCCGCGGCGTGACCACCTTTGTGTCAGTCGATGATAATTTGCGGGAATTGTTTGTGCACCGCGCCGAGGAACACTTCACGGCGAAGTTGGAATCACACCTTTGCATTCATTCTCGGGTAATATCCGCCTATCGCGGCTATGCAGCGGAAAGAAGGTGGAGATATGAGCACGGAATCCTCGCCCGCGTACCCAGTCGTCCTGACCGGAGAACTATCGTCTGAGTTGAGCCGCTGGCTCTGTCTCATCAAATTGATCCTGATCATTCCCCACGTGTTGCTCCTGTTCTTGATCTGGATCGGGGTAGGACTATCGGTAATCGGAGCGTTCTTCGCCATCCTGGTCACCGGTCGCTATCCCAGAGGCCTGTTCGACTTCAATCTTGGCGCCATGCGATACACGTGGCGTGTGGGCTTTTACTCTTTCGCCGCATTTGCTACTGACCAGTACCCGCCTTTCAGCATGGACCGTGAGGATGACTATCCAGCAACGCTGGACATCCCGTACCCGGAACGCCTCTCACGTGGACTTGTCCTCGTGAAGTGGATTCTGGCAATCCCTCACATGATCATCGTTTCGCTGATTAGTGGTCCTACGGGGGGCTGGAGCGTTGTTGGTGTTCTCGCTGTAGTGGCCGGAATTCTGATGTTGGTGAAGCGACCGTACCCGGAAGATATCTTCGAGCTTTTGATGGATCTGAATGGCTGGAGTTACCGCGTCACTGCCTATGTGGCTCTCATGACTGATGAATATCCGCCTTTCAGGTTGAAGCCGTAGTTCGATCACCGACCCATCTGCTAATGAAGCCACGTGTAATATCGGGCCAGAATTCGAGCGCCTACACCCAAGGAAGAATCGCACATGGCCTCAGCATTTCAGAAAACGGGCCTTACTCACCACGATAGAAGCAAGTCGTTCCACGGCTACACGCTCGTCTCGCCATCGGGCGGTCAGGACACGCTGCTGCTCGACATGGGCGGCTCGGTCGTCCATCGCTGGGCCTTCGGTGACGACTTCACGCCCGGGTATGGACGATTGCTGGATAACTGCAACCTGCTGATTCGCGGTACCGACCCCGCCGTCAAAGTTGGCGATCGGTCGAAAGCGGCGGAAATGCCGCTTTCGGAGCGCTTGCGCGTGCTGGGTGGCAACTCCTCTCGCATGTATGAAGTCGACTGGGACGGCAACCTGATCTGGAGCTACGAAAACGAGGCCATCCACCACGATTTCCAGCGCCTGGATAACGGCAACACGCTGCTGGTGCAGTGGGTTGAGATGACGGAGGACGAGACAAAAGCCGTCCGGGGTGGCGGACGTCGAAAACGAGGCGCACCCAACATGCTGGGCGACGAATTCATCGAAGTGAACCCGAAGGGCGAGATAGTTTGGCGAGCCGCGCTTCATCACCTTTTGAGTCCCACGCGAGACCCGATCTGCCCGCTGGAGCCTCGTCTTGAGTGGACGCACGTCAACTCACTGCAACTCAACGATGACGATCAGTTGCTCTTCTCATGCCGAGCGAACCACGCCGTTGGTGTAATCGACAGGACATCCGGTGAGCTCACATGGCAGCTGCCGTACGGCATCGCCCACCACCAGCACCATGCTCAGTGGCAGGATGGCGGAAAGATCCAGATCTTCGACAACGGCATGCACAAGCCCGGCATGCCCAGCTCACGCATCATCGAAGTCGACCCCGCCGACAACAGTGTTGAGGTGAAGTACGAAGCCGTGCCCGCGCTCCAGTTCTTCAGCCCGTTCATCTCAAGCTCAGACCGCCTGCCCAACGGCAACATCCTCATCTGCGAGGGCGCCACGGGCCGGGTCTTTGAGGTGACCAACCGGCAAGAAGTCGTCTGGGAGTGGATCAGCCCCTTCATCAACGGCAAAGACAACGCCCGAACCAGCCAGATCTTCCGCGCCCACCGCTACGCAGACACACACCCGGCACTTCGGGATCGCGACCTCCTACCAATGGCCGACCGCGAACTAAACCACTCCTACGGCCTAATGCGCGGCCGCTGCGGCTGGGGCGGCGGACGGCGAGGGTAGGCGAAGAGCGCGGGCCATCTCTTCCCTATAATGCGCCAAACTTTGTCGGTGATGATGCATTTAACCCCGCTATGTAGAATTCGGGCATGCGTGGACTAATCGGGGATTTTCGAGAAGCAGCTGGATACTCATTCGAGCCTTGGAAGTGGCTTGATAATTTGCTCGGATGGGCAACGGTGATCTATCTGGCAGTTATGGGCGGAGTATCGTTTCTCGTTGGAAATTACTCCCCCCTCGGAGTTACTACCCACAAAACTGTCACACCGGAAGGCGTTGTTCTTTCTGAGATAACGCTTGAGCCGCCCTCATGGCTTATAGGTATAGCAGTGTTCTTTTTCCTCGCTTTTGCGACGTTTGCAGTCGCATTGGTTCGGCGTGTGAGGGCGGACCGACTTGCGACGACGACTGAAAAAGTTGATACGACGGCCATCCTCGCCGTCGCAAGTGATTTTGTTCAGCATGGGCAGGACCGTATCGATGAACGCGTTGCTCGCCGAGATCGGCGAGCAACGTCACTTGCGACCATTGGGCTTTCAAAAAAAATAGTGGTCACCAAGCGTCGCCTACTCAGGGAAAGCCTCATACAAGGCAGCCAAATTCGTAGAGTCGTTCAATTGTTTATCGACGACTGTATGGAAATCTACAATCGAGATGATTTGTCAGACCAGGCCTCGGCCAAGCAGCAATTGGTGGATGTTTTTGAGAGCCTTCGGGGCGATTTAGAGGCAGATGGCGACCCCCGAATACGAACATTGGAAGATGAGGTCGAAGCGCTGAAGGCGAAGGTACCGCCAAATGCGCCTCTAAGCGGGAAACCTGCGATACGAAAGAGTGGGCACGCTTGGGTAATCGAAGACGATGATGGAACTGTTACGACGCTGACGTGAGTTCTTCAAACGTCAGACGATCAGCCTTCCCAAACTTCCTAAAGGCGTCCCTGAATATCAATGGGTTATTCCGATTGTTGAACCTGAATTCAACCTCATCCATCAACTGCTCCTACGGTCTAATACGCGGCCGCGGTGGCTGGGGCGGCGGATGCCGCAGGTAGGCGTTCGAACAGGTGACTGCTCTCCCCATACTCACTCCTTCGCTATACTGCGCAAAACTTTGTTGACTGGTAGTCGGGGAGTTCCAGATGGCGGCGGTAAGTGTTCTCACAAATGGCGGCGGTTCGTTAGACGTTTCTGAGGAGCAGATAGCCGAGTTGCAGCGTGTCCTGCGCGGCGACCTGCTGGTTGACGGCGATGCTGGCTATGAAGAGGGTCGTTCTGTCTGGAACGGCATGATCGACAAACGGCCTGCGTTGATCGCGATGTGCGAGGGCACTTCCGATGTGGTCGCAATGGTCAAACTTGCCAGCGCGCATGATCTTGTTTTGTCAGTGCGTGGCGGTGGGCACAACGCATCGGGGATCGCCACCAACGACGGTGGTCTGATCATCAACCTCACCCGCATGAACGGCGTCCACGTCGATACCGCAAACCGCACCGCTCGCGCCGAGGGCGGTTGCGTCTGGAGCGATGTCGACAAGGAGACGCTGCTCCACGGACTCGCCACCACTGGCGGCACGGTCACCAACACCGGCATTGCCGGGCTGACCCTGGGCGGTGGCCTTGGCTGGGCGATGGCGGAGCACGGCATCACGGCCGACAATCTTTTGTCCGCAGACCTTGTCACCGCAACCGGAGAAGTGGTCACAGCCAGCGAAAGCCAGAATCAGGACTTGCTCTGGGGCCTGCGGGGTGGTGGCGGAAACTTTGGGGTCGTCACCTCATTTGAATACCGCCTGCACGAGCAAGGAAACGTCTACGGCGGCCTGTTGCTTTACCCGCGTGCCATGGCTCGAGAAGTGATGAAGTTCTACGCGGAATTCACGTCGGATTTGCCGGATAACCTGACCGTCTTCTGCGGCCTGCTGTCATCCCCGGAAGGCGACCCGATGATTGCCCTGATCATCGGCTACTTCGGAGATATTGCGGACGGCGAGGTAGCCGTTAAACCGATGCGCGATTTCGCTGAGCCTGCGGCGGATATGGTTGGCGAGATTCCTTACACGGTCCTTCAGAGCTTCTTCGATGAGAACGCTGCGCCACATGGAACACGCCGATACTGGAAGTCCGGATACATCCCTGAGTTGACCGATGAATTCATCGATATCGTGGTCGAGAAAGCAGAGTCGATGACGGCTCCAAAGTCTGCCGTGGTTCTGTTCCACATGCACGGCGAGGCGACTCGCGTGGCAGCCGATGCCACAGCCTTCAGCATGCGTGACAACGTGTACGACTTCGACGTGATCTCCCAGTGGGACGATGCTTCCGAAGACGATCACTGGCGGGATTGGACACGCGACTACTGGGAGTCGGTTGAGAAGTTCGCCGCTGAAATTAGCTATATCAACCACCTGATGACGGACGATGTTGAGCGCGTTCGCCCATCGTTTGGACCGAACTACGGGCGTCTGGTGGAACTGAAGCGAACGTGGGATCCCAACAACCTGTTCCGGCTGAATCCAAACATCAATCCAGCTTAATTTCCGACTGTAGGCCAGTTGACCGGCAATGCAGATTTGTCCCGATCTTGCCCGTTGGGAGTTCCAGTAACGGAGTCACCCGGTTACAGTTCTTCAGCATATGAAGATCACAGATGTTGAAGTCATAGTTCTGGAACAGCCTCAAGCGTATGCCGCCCCCAAGGGGTCTGAGGAATCTGCTGGCGTCAAGTTCCTGTGCCTGGTCAGAGTCTCAACCGACGAGGGCATTACTGGCTATGCCGATGTTGAGACGCAGCCCCACGTGGCGAAAGCGGCGGCCGAGGCGCCATACTCAGGCAGTGATGCGTTTGAGGGTCTGCGCAACCTGGCAATCGGCGAAGATCCGTTCGAGACCGAAAAACTGTGGGACAAGATGTACCGCGGCAGCATCTACTACGGTCGACGGGGCGTCGCCATCCAGGTGATGAGCGGGATCGATATCGCCTGCTGGGACATCAAGGGCAAGGCCACTGGCCTCCCGGTCTACAAGCTGCTGGGCGCAGGATATCGAGACAAAGTGCGCGCCTATGCCAGCACTCTTTTCCGGCCCACACCTGACGATATGCGCAGGGCTGTCGACTACTACCTTGAGCGCGGTTTCACCGCCATCAAGTTTGGCTGGGGAGTCTTCGGGCAGGACCCAAAGTTGGACGTCCAGCTGGTGAAAGCCGCTCGCGAGCAGGCGGGGCCGGACGTGGAAGTGCTGGTGGACGCCGGATGGAAGGTCCACCGCACGCCGTTCGAGGCGGTCGAGATGGTGCGCAGCATCGAAGAGTTCGAGCCGTACTGGGTTGAAGATTTCATGCATCCGGAAGACTACGCGGGGTACGCCTACGTGTCAGACCGCGTCGAAACCCGCGTGGCGGCTGGAGAGCAGGAAGCCACCATCTGGGGGTTCGAACGGCTGATCGACGAGGGTAAGGTGGATGTGGCGCAGCCAGATATCTCGCGCTGCGGTGGCCTGACCGTTGCAAAGAAGATTGCCGACTATGCAGAGCTGCGCAATCGATCTGTCTGCCCGCATGCCTGGCTATCTGACATTCTTACCTCGGCCTCGCTCCACGTGAATGCCTATCTGAAGAAGTCTTTGTTCCTGGAGTACAACGTCTCATCCGGACCACTCGCTCGCGATCTGTGCGCCAACCCGATAGAGCTCAAAGACGGTTATATAGATGTGCCGCAAGGACCTGGGTTGGGAGTCGAGATCGACCCGGCGGCGATTGCGAAGTACCGGGTTGCCTGATGCTCACTCATGACGGTCGATGATCTGAGTCAGTTCCCCAAAACGCTGGGTGTGATCAAGTCCGGAATGGCAGACGGCCTTCACCTTGGAGCGCAGGCCTACGCCGTCATTCACGGCGACGTAGCGATGTCCATCGCTATTGGAGATTCTGAACCCGGAAAACCTCTGACCGTGAACTCGATTGTCCCGTGGATGTCGAATACCAAACCGCTGGGCGCGATTGCCATCGGGCAGCTTGTTGAAGCGGAGGAGTTGGACTGGGATCTGCCAGTAGTGGAGGTGATCCCGGAGTTTGAGGCTAACGGCAAGTCTGCGATAACTATCAAGCATATCCTCACTCACACTGCGGGTCTGAACGGCGCGCTTGAAACACGCCCCGGCGAAGCCAAACAGTCTTATGAAGAGTCGGTTGCTACGGTCTGTCGCCGCCAACTGGCAGATGACTGGGTGATTGGTGAGTCAGCTGCATACGATCCCTATTCAAGCTGGTACATCGTGTCGGAGATCGTGCAGCGAACCGCTGAACAAGATTATGCGGACTACGTCCAGCACGAGATATTTGAGCGGCTGGGCATCGAGACGAGTTGGCTCAAGATGACCGATGCCGAATATGAGACGAACGCAGATAACGTGGTCGCCATACCCTCCCCATCTGGCACACAGGCCAGCGCAGAAAGACTTCGCCACACCGCCACTCAGACCGTGCCGCACGGTGGCGCCAGGGGACCAATCAGCGAACTGGGACGCGTCTACCAGTCGCTCCTCAACGCTCACATGTGGGCGAAGGGTGATCTGATTTCTGGCGGAACAATCAGGCACATGGCCTCTCGACACCGCGAGGGACGCCAGGATCTCACGATGGGA
Source organism: Chloroflexota bacterium (assembly GCA_013204555.1). GTDB lineage: Bacteria > Chloroflexota > Dehalococcoidia > Lucifugimonadales > Lucifugimonadaceae > UBA1151. The sequence goes on from JABMNO010000020.1 coordinate 37,909, forward strand.
TTCATGATGGACTGGGGACTTGGCTTCACCCTGGACTCAAAGCGGTATGGCCTCCCGCATCCGTATGGATTTGGCCGGCATGCGTCAGATGCTTCGTTTGGACACGGTGGAATGCAGTCATCGGGCGCATTCGCCGATCCTGACAACGACATAGTCGTTGCGTACTACTTCAACGGCATGCCCGGAGAAGCGGCGCATCACAAACGGTCGCAATCGATCTGCGCGGCGATATATGAAGATCTGGGTGTGGCGGGTTAAGTCCCCCCTGTTCAATGTCGTCATAAGCGCATGTGTAGTGCGTGATCGGGCTGCTGTCACAACGCCTTTTACTAATCGAATTGTGAACGTGCTGCCAATAGCCTGAGAAGACGAGGGTTAGAGAGCTTCTTCAGGGGGCACGCGTAGGGATGGGAATCCCCCCAGGGCACTTCATGAGTGACGTTGCGAGCGTTTTCAGTTCGCGCAAGCAAGCCTATTTGCATGGGTCGTTGTTTGTCGCGTCTCTTGCGGTCTACTTTGCTGGCCTGTTTTTCATCGCTCCATCGGCGGGCGAAGGTGCAGAAGTTCTGGTGCTATTTCCGGTCGTTATGAGCGCGTTCATTTGGAATTGGAAGGGCGGACTGGGTGCATCTTTCGTTCTTGTTCCGCTGAACATTTTGCTAATTGAAACTCTGGCGGAGAATGCTTCCTCCGCAGGGTTTGCGGAACTTCCGCGCCACCTACTCATCGTTATTGCGGGAGTTGGAGCGGGAATCATTGCACAGTTACGGGAGCAACTTAACCAGACCTCTGTCCAGAGAAAAGAGGCCCAGCAATCTCTGGAAGCGGAGTATCAGTTGCGTGGCCAGTTGGCCGAAATATCGCGTTCCCTCTCTGAGACTCGCACGCTGGATGATCTCGTAGCATCACTCAATCTCTCACTCAATGGAGTTGCGGAGTTCGATCACTTGCTGATGGGCATCAGGAAGAGCACAGTTGACGATCTGAAGATTTCTCACTCCATCGGAAAGCATTCTGCAGACTTACCGCTTGATACCAAATTGCCACGGATAAGTTGTGATGTGTCGATTATTTCCAGCGCCGTTGGTGACCTCAATCCCGAAGACTTCCAGGAGGTATCTCTGCTTTCGGCTGAATTCCAGCGGAGCGGCCTTCAATCCTGGGTCATCACCCCGCTGCACTCACGTCACCGACAAGTTGGCCTCCTCATTATCGCGAGTGAAAACCCCGAGGTCTATGAATCGCGGATCGCCCAGGTTCTGAATGGCATAGGAGCTCAGATTGCGCCGGTCCTGGACAACGCGATCACAATTGAAATCGAACGAGTCCTTTTCCACCGTATGGAGACACAGAATTGGGACTTGCTACAGGCAAAGGCCGAATTGCAAGCGACGGCGAATGAGCTCCAGGCCAAGAATGAAGCGCTTGAGGAGGCCAGCGAGGCCAGAACAGCGTTTCTCTCGATGATCTCGCACGAACTACGCACCCCTCTGACGATCATGAACGGCTTCGCTGAATACCTGACCATAAATTCGGAAAAAAACTTGACCGACGCCCAGTTGCAGTACGTAGGTGTGATGCAGAAGAACGGCATGCAACTGAGCCGACTCGTAGATGATCTATTAGATGTCGCTCGCTTGGAAAGCGGCCGTTTCGAACTCGAAATTGGTGAAGTTAACGCCATCGCTCATGCTAGGGAAGTCCTTCGAGGCTTCAAGACGATCGCATCAGCGAAGCAGCAGACCCTCAACATCAATATCCCTGACGAAGTGGCATGGGTCTCAGCGGACCGTGCAAGGCTGACACAGGTGATTACCAACCTGCTGTCAAACGCCTCAAAATATTCTGCCGAGGGAACGGACATCGACCTCACAGTGTCCGCTGATGATGAAAAATTCACGTGCTCTGTGCGCGATCACGGCATTGGTATGTCAGACGATGCCCTCAACAACATTTTTCATCAGTTCTATCGCGCGCCAGAGCTGAAATCACAAAACATACCGGGCACTGGACTGGGACTGGTCATCGCTCGATCGATCATTGATCAACACGGTGGAGAGATCAGCGTAGAGAGCACGCCAGACGAGGGCTCCGAGTTCACGTTCTGGCTACCGCTCTCAACCGCTGAACCGTGGGCCAACTCCGCCTCTGAACCCGCAACGCACGAAGCCGCTTAGTCCAAGGAGAATTTCTTAGATGGCAAGGATATTAGTAGTAGAAGACAATCCGGAGATGCGCATGATGATGATGGCGCTTCTGGGCACGATGGGCCATGAGATCGTAGAGGCGGTTGATGGCAGTAACGTCCTCCGGTGGGCGCTAGAGGAAGAGCCAGATGTTGTAATGCTGGATGTAATGATGCCTAACGTTGATGGCTGGGAGGCGCTAACCGAGTTACAGGCCGATCACCGCACGTCGGGTATCCCCGTAATCATGGTCACAGCCAGAAAGTCTGCTGAGGACATGGAGAAGGCTGAAGAGCTTGGTGCTTCTGACTACGTAGCGAAGCCGTGGTCACCGGGAGAGCTTGAAACGCGCGTCAATTGGGCGCTCCGAAAGAAGGCTGTTCCTCAGCTAAGTGGTGAGTTTGGCCCGCCGAATGGTTACTTCGAGTGCGGTTGCCCACGTCCATATGATCAGACCGATGAGGACCACGTGGCGCCCGAGGCCTGCTTCGGTTATCAGATTGTCAGCGACAGCGACAGCGATGTCGATATCGATAGCGATGAGGAATACAGCGAGACGTTGGACGAAGTAGCCAGCTAGACGCTCTTCAGCGCCTCCGCTGCCCCATCGATAGTCGCCTGAATGTCTGACTCGGTATGGGCGGTGGAGATGAACCACGCCTCGTAGTCAGACGGTGCAATATAGATCCCATTCGCCAGAAGGCCGTGGAACCATCGGCCAAAGGCATCATGGTCTCCGGCAGACGCATCAGCCATGTCTTTGACCGGGCTACCTGTAAAAAATGCGGTCAGCAACGATCCGACGCGGTTGATCGTCACGGGAACTTCCGCGTCGTTGAAGACACGACGCAGTCCGGCCTGCAACAGAGCGCCCAGACGCTCCAGTTCATCGTATACGCCGGGCTCTCTTAGCCGCTCCAGCGTTGCCACTCCAGCAGCCATCGCCAGAGGATTTCCTGAGAGCGTGCCTGCCTGGTACATCGGTCCAAGCGGTGCAACGGTTTGCATGATGTCCCTGCGGCCGCCGTACGCGCCTACCGGCAATCCTCCGCCAACGATCTTCCCCAGGCAGGTAAGGTCAGGCGTGACGCCGTAAATGCCCTGCGCACCGTCCAGACCAACCCTGAATCCTGAAATAACTTCGTCGAATATCAGCAGCGCACCATCCTGCGCTGTCACCTGGCGTAGTGCCCCCAGATACCCCGGCTCAGGCAACACAACTCCCATGTTCCCGGCAATCGGCTCGACGATGACCGCTGCGATCTCGCCAGCGTGCGCCGCGAACGCCTTTTCGAGCGCCTCACTATCGTTGTACGGCAGAACTATCGTGTCTTGAGCCAGCCCAGGGTGGATTCCGGCACTGGTCGGGATGCCCGTCGAAGCCAGTCCCGAGCCAGCTTTCACTAGCAGTGCGTCACCATGACCGTGGTATCCGCCGTCGAACTTCACGATTTTTGAACGGCCGGTGAATGCCCGAGCAAGCCGCAGAGCGCTCATAGTTGCTTCGGTGCCCGAGTTTACGAATCGAACGACTTCGATTGATGGCACTGAATCGATCACAAGTTCTGCCAGCCGCACTTCGCTCTCGGTGGGAGCGCCGTATGAGGTGCCCTTTTCAGCGGCTCGGGTAACAGCGGCTACAACATCCGGGTGGGCATGGCCAAGGATCATTGGCCCCCAGGAGCAGACGTAGTCAATGAACTCATTCCCGTCAGCATCCCATATTCGGGAGCCAGCGGCCCGACTAATAAAAAGAGGATTGCCACCCACGCTGCCCCAGGACCTTGCGGGGCTGTTCACCCCACCCGGAATAAGTTCCTTCGCCCTCTGAAACAGCTCCTGAGAGTTGGCGGTGTTCAACTACTGGTCTCCTGATCTCGCCCGTGTGGATGTGGTCCTATTATGGCGCGGAAAAATAGCGCGCCAATGAGGATACGTGGAGGAATGACTGGATGCCAGTTAGAAACGACAGGAATCGTTCTAGTGAGCTTCTGAGTCCTCTGGCAAATCAAAGGCTCTGGCAACCGCTGATGATGATTCAAGATCATCAGTCTCGCGCAGGTATGCGATGGGGTCGGCCAGAAGCTTTTTGACTATGGCGCGAGACATCGCGTCAATCACCGCACGGTCGGCGTCAGTCAGGTTTGGCAAGCGTTTCAGCGCTCGGGCCATTTCCGCTTCCCGCATGGAATCTGCTTGCTCGCCCAGAGCCTTGATGAGTGGTTCAGAGGCGGCACCCACCAGCAACTCTTTGAAGTGCTGGAGCTCGTCTTCAACAATCGTCTCGGCATCATCTGCTGCGTTTCGACGCTCATTACGGTGTACTTCCGCAATCTCCGTCAGGTCGCCTAGCCCAAACACTGTGACACCGCTGATCTCGCGGACACCTGCCTCCACATCAGCAGGCATCGCCAGATCAAGGAAGAATAAGCCTCGTCCATCCCGGGCTGACATCGCGTCGCGCACGATCTCCGTGGAGATGATGCTCGTCTCTGCTGCGGTGCACGTCACGATCGCATCGACGGTTTTCAGCGTGCTCTGAATATCTTCAAAGTCGACATAGTTGCTGCCCAGTTCTGCCGCAGCTTCCATTGCTCGATCACTCCTGCGGGAGGTCACGATAATGTCGCCAACTCCGTTTCTGCGGAGGGCGCGGGCAGCTTGCATACCGGTTTCGCCAGCTCCAACCACGAGGACCGAATGGTCCTCCAGGGAGCCGAGTGAACGGGTGAGCAGGTCCACACCAATTGAGCTAACAGATACCCGCGCACGCCCAATGTCTGTTGAACTGCGGACTTTGCGTGATGTCCTGATGGCGTGGTGGAACAGGCGGGATAGGTGTGGAGAGATTGATTTTGCTTCGCCAGCCGCCCTCAAAGCGTACGAGACCTGACCGACGATCTCCGGCTCGCCTAGTACCAGCGCGTCCAGGCCGGAGGTTACCCGGAACAGATGCCTGATGGCCTCATCGTCAGAGAGCGAGAAGACATACGGAGAAAGTGGAGCAGCGCCTGGGTCTAGTCGCTGATCAATTATCTCCAGAAATTCCAATAATTGCCGCTCTCCCGCTTCTTTGTCCGGGTTGTAGGAGTAGATCTCCGTCCTGTTGCATGTGGAGAGAATAGCGATATCACCAGCATGCAAAGTGCCCTGCTGAATGAGATCAGGCAGAGATCGACGATTAATTGCCAATCTTTGTAGGCGCTCTATCGGCGCCGAGTTATGACTTACACCTGCAACCAGGAAGTGCAATATTTTCTCCTGTGGGACAACCGTCTAAACATAGCACGATGTGATTATTCTCACAAAGCTTAATTTCGTGTGGGGCTTGTCCATGAGAATTTCGTGATGACGGACTCGGCACCAGTACCCAGGCAACTAAGCGTGGGAGAGCCCGGCATGTTGTGAACCGTCCCCTACACATCGGGTCTTTTGAGGGCTGAGATAGGAAGGTCTTCATGTTGCCGTTGTTAAAGGCTCAATGTTGGTGCTCCGCATCCAGCTTCAAAATCGTAGGGGTGCCAAACGCCCTGGCCATGCTCATAACTGGTACACAGGCCGTTGACATCTCGGTTCTGTTGGATGGAATACAAAGCAGCGTGATACGCCCGAACGCTGTGCTAGCATCGACATCTCTAACTACGGATAATGAAGGCGTATCGCCTTAGCAAATCGGAATCCGCGAATGAGCGAATCTAGTACTCCCATTGAAGATCGCGGGTACGCTCATCCTGAGTACCTCGCATCCACCGAATGGCTTGCAAGCCACATAGATGACTCAGATGTACGCGTGGTCGACTGCAACTTCCCGGGCGAATTTGAAGACGGACATATCCCGGGGGCGGCCCAACCGGAAAACAACTGGTACAAAGGATCTTCCGCCAGTACCCTAATCGCTCCGCCTGATGAATTTGAGCGGATGATGTCAGTACTTGGCATCTCGAACGATTCCACCGTTGTGGCCTACGATTCCGATAGCAATCATCTTGCTCCCAGACTTTTCTGGGCATTGCGCTACTACGGACACGCCAACGTTAAAGTCCTGGACGGCGGATATCCGGCGTGGCTGGCCGAGAATCGGACCGTCGAGACAGGTGCTGCCAGTGTGGAAGCCGGTTCGTTCAAAGCATCCACACATGCGGAAGTAATCGCCCTGCGAGAGGACATACTCGCTGATATTGGAGCGACGGGCACGCAGTTCTGGGACGTCCGAACAGATGAAGAGTGGACAGGCGAAAACGCTCGAGGGACAGCTCGTGGTGGGCGAATTCCCGGAGCAACTCACCTGGAATGGAAAACCTTAATCACGGGAGGAGACGTACCAGTCTTCAGGTCGAGTGACGAACTCATGTCGATCCTCACAAGCGTGGGAGTCACGCTGGACAAGAATATTGTCCCCTACTGACAGGGGGGCATCCGTGCGGCGCACGGGTTCTTTGTTCTGAATTTGCTTGGCTTCCCAAACGTGAGGTTATACGACGGCTCATGGGCAGAGTGGGGTAACGATTTGTCGTGCCCCGTAGAGCGGTAGTCGTACTCACCGACAATTAAATAGGCGAATAAGCGCGGTCTCGACCTCGCTTATTCAACACATACTTGTACCACTAGACGTGGACTCAACTAAGCCGGATTACTATGCCCAAACTCAACACCTCTTTGCGTCCGATTCTGATCGTCATTTTTGGTGTCGTCCTATTGCTGGCGATCGCCTGCGGCTCTGACAGTTCCAGCGCTGAACCCACGAGTCCTGTCGACTTCGTGGCGCCGACTGTCAACGTGCCAGAGGATCTTCCTCCCGCCAGACCTACGTCGACTCCTGAACTGGCTGCCGACGGCTTGATCATCAACGCTGGCGGACCAGAGCTCACCAATAACCAGAAGTGGTTCAACTCAGAGCCAACGTCTATCGGCACACTGAACAATCAGGGACAGGTGGTGCTGATCGACTTCTGGACCTACACCTGTATCAACTGCATTCGCACGCTTCCCTTCTTGCTGGAGTGGGACGAGAAATATGGAGGTCGTGGTCTGACGATTCTTGGCGTTCATGCACCTGAGTTCGAGTTCGAGAAGGTGGCGGATAACGTTCAGGCGGCTATCGATCGGTATGGAATTCAGTACCCCGTTGTCCAGGACAACGAGATGGGCACATGGGATGCCTTTCAGAACCGCTTCTGGCCGGGTAAATATCTTTTGGACACCAGCGGCAAAGTGATCTACTCCCACTTTGGCGAGGGCGATTACGTTGACACAGAGCGAGAGATCAGGCGGGCCCTTGAGGCGGCAGGCCACGATATCTCAGGCATACCTATCGGTACTGAAGAGGGTGCCGCTCGTGACCCACAGGCGGCCGGGCAAACCCGCGAGCTTTACGGCGGCTGGGGCCGAAACTACTCCAATCAGGGCCTGTATGCAGGACAGCCTGAGTACTACGACGAGGCTGATACGGAATACCTGTATGAGGACAACATCCCGCATCGCGATGGGCAATGGTACGTACAGGGTGCCTGGCTGAATACTCGTGAAGCGATCATCCATGCCCGCGAAACGACCGACTATGAGGACTATCTGGCCTTCAAATTTCAAGGCCGATCTGTGAATGTAGTCATAGATCCCGAGGGGGCGTCCGAGCCGTTCAAAGTCTTAATAGAGCTTGAAGGCCGCCCGGTCAAAATGGAGGACGCAGGCGAAGATATTGAGTATGACGCGGACGGAAAAAGCTACATCACCGTGGACGCCAGCAAAGAGTACAGAGTGATTGAGCTGGAGAAGTGGGGTGAGCGCGAGATAAAGATATTTGCTAACAGCCCATTTTTCGGAATGTCCGCCGTCACATTCGGCAGCAATCTGGTCGGTGCATAGATGGTGAATATCAACATGAGAATTGCCGTCTTACTAACGGCGGTGTCGATCTTCGCTATCGCTTGCGGTTCCGACAGCGAAGGTACGGCGCCGGTGGTCGTAGCGACTGAAGCCTCTGCGGATGTCGAGCCTGCTGAGGAGCGTGAAGAACCACGGACCCTGCAGGAGAGCCTCGAACAATATCCAAGGCATAATGATGATGAATCCGGGTTCGGCGTAATCCTTGGAACGCCAGATCTTGGCGTTGGGCAGAATCGCGTCGCCTTTGTGATGACGGATAACGACTTCGGCATAGTGAAGACCCCATTTGCCCGCGTTGAGACATTCTTCGTCCCCAAAAGTGGAGAAACTGAAGGCCCCGTGGAATCTGTCACGGCCCAGTTCTTCGACTTCCCCCTCAAGGTACGTGGTCTATACGTTTCTAATCTGAACCTTGATCGCGAGGGCACGTGGGAGATCAACGTCACGGTCCCCGACACGAGCGGCGAAAGAGTAGGGATCCGATTTCCTGTGGAGGTAGCAGCAAAGCCAAAGTCTGTTGCGCTTGGTGCAAAAGTGCCGCCAACTTCCAACGGTACCTTGAGCGATGTTGCCTCGGTATTTGAACTCACGACCGCAAGCCAGCCGGACAACTCTCTTTACGATGCCAAGATCGATGATCTAGTGGCTGCGGGAACCCCGTTCGTGGTGACATTTGCCAGCCCCGCGTTCTGCACGAACGCTCTTTGCGGTCCACAGGTAGAGGTCCTCAGCGAAGTTGGCGCAGAGTTCGGAGACCTTGCAGAGTACGTTCACATTGACCTGTACGAGAATCCCGATGAGATCAAAGGCGACCTCAGCCGTGGCCAACGCACTTCAATCCTGAAGGACTGGGGAGTCCACACTGACGAGTGGACGTTCATCGTCGATGGGAAGGGCGAAGTCATCGCCAAATTCGAGGCGTTCGTACCGAGGGAAGAGCTTTCAGCGGCCGTTCAGAAGTACCTTGGCGCTGGCGTCTGATCGAATCGTTCTAACTCTTCCGGGACTGGTCGGTGTTCGCGCCTGGCAGAGAATACGTTGGTGGCAAAAAGATAATTGGATTGCGGCTATGCCTGACAAGCCGGAACACGCTTGGCCCTAGGACGCGTCGCATGATTCCGAACCGGCGCCTAGCTGTTGTCACGACGATGTGATCTGGTAATTCGTTAGCGGCGCGCAATACGGCGTCGAAAGCCGACTCTGGACGGCGCAACACTGTGACTTCAAGTCCTGCGTCCCGAAGCCGATCAGCGCGCTCACCCAGATATTCAAACGGCTCGTCGGCATAGAGGATGGCGTTTGCGTCGCCAGCAAGCGGCAATGACCGGGCCGCCTTGGCCCCCACGATTGTCACGTCTGCTCCGATTCCGATCGCCAGTTTCCCTGCGTACCCCAGCGCCGCGTCTGATCTTGTGGAGCCGTTGATTGGCACCACCACTCGCTGTGGGAGGCCCCTTTTTTCGGAATCATCAGGATTCATGTTGGGCGGAATAAACAACATTGGCGTGTTGGTGTTCGTCCATACGGTCTCCGTAATGCTCTCTCGGAACCAGCGAAGGTACTGCGGTCTTGGTCTGGAGCCAATTGCGATCAGTCCGTATTCGCCCTGTCCAGAATGAGCAAGCACCATCTCTGACACCCGGCCCGCGGCAACGACTACACGAGAACGCGCCTTGTCTTGAACAAGATGGCGGGCGACTTCCGTTAGGTAGTCGGTCGCGACCGTTCGTGTTCTATCGTGCAGAGCGTCGGGATAGTTGATCTCACCGGGGCGCGCGGGATTGCTGTTCCTGGGCAGTAGAACGTGGAGAAAGGTCAATTCCGACCCGAGCCGCTCTGCGAGCGGAACGACGAGGTTCAGAATCTCTTCCGAACGCGCGGAACCATCCAGAGGAACGATGATCCTCTCAAGAATGTGATGTCCCGTTTCCGGTAACTTGTCGGTCTGTAAGGCCAACGTCTCTGTATTCGCTTGCTGCTCAACCTGTGGTTGAACATTCTAGTCACCCGGCCCGATCTATTCATTCGAGGACGTCACCGTAGTTGACCCAAAACAAGTGGGACGTTGATCTGCTACGGCGCACCATAATGCCGGTGATAGAGTTGGCGACCACACCCACTCCGGAGGTCCTGATAGCCATGCCAATGATGAGCGGAAAAATCGCGCTAATGGAGAGTCTTCGCGCTGAGGGGATCCGATATATATTCGGCAACCCCGGCACAAGCGAAGCTCCAATCATGAGCGCTCTCGAAGGGTACCCGGACCTGGAATATGTGCTCGCCGTCCAGGAAGGTGTCGCCATGGGTATGGCTGACGGTTACGCCCGACGCACCGGTGAGCCAGCGTTCATCAATTTACACATACATACCGGGTTGGCCAACGGAATCAGTCTGCTGACGGATTCGTTTTCAGCAGGGGTTCCACTGGTGCTCACGGCGGGAAACCAGGACGCGAGAAAGCTATCCGAAGGCCGACCGGATCTCCTGCGAATGGTGGAAGCCAACACAAAGTGGAGCGCCGAAGTTACACACGCAGGCCAGATGGCCAGCGTGATGAGACGCGCATTTACCGAAGCGCGAACTGCCCCAACGGGCCCTGTGTTTGTTGGATTTGCGGCCAACGCGTTGGAAGAGATCGCTGAACAAGAGATATTTCCTTCAACCACACCCCGTCAGGCAAACTTGCCCGCACCAGGTGTGGTCTCGGAAATCGCAGACATGCTTACCGATTCCGCGCGCCCGCTGATGCTTGTTGGCGATCGCGTCAGCCAGACCGGTGCGACGACCGCAGCTGTCGCCGTGGCTGAACAGATTGGCGCACGTGTCTACTCCACCGGATACACGCAGGTGGTGTTCCCAACGTCTCATCCGCAGTACATGGGCATGATGAGCATGCGCTCCCCGGCTATCCGTGAAGACGTTAAGCGCGCAGATGTCGTTCTTGCTGTTGGCACGCGGCCGTTCGCCGATTTCTTTCACATGGATGGCGGTCCCCTTGATGAGGGCACCAGGTTCATCCACATCGACTCAAACGCAGATGAACTGGGTCGGTCGGTGCGAACTGACCTGGCCGTGCTGGCAAGTCCGCTGGGGGCGCTGTTGGAACTATCCCGAGAGCTTGATGCCAATGCTCCTAGTTCGTTCACGGATGCTGCAAAGGCCCGTTCAGCGAGCATCGGCGCGTTGACGAAAGCAGCTCGCGATTCGTTCATCGAAGACATGCGGAATGACAACGGTTCAATTCCCATGAGCCCGGCCCGAATGATGTACGAACTTTCCCGCGCCTGGCCTGAAAACGGCATCATGGTGGACGACTCCATTTCGTCGCGCGGCGCTCTGTACTCAGCGTTCACATTTGATCAGCCGGGAGACCTTGAAGGCGAATATGGGTCTGCCATCGGATGGGGGATGGGTGCCGCAATCGGCGTAAAACTCGGATCTCCACACCGCCCCGTCATCGCCGTTATGGGAGATGGCACGGCGATGATGACGGTGCAGGCGCTCTGGACGGCAGCGTCTCGTGATATTCCAGTCGTGTTCGTGATCTGCAACAACAGCATGTACCGCATCTTGCGGGTCAACATGAACGTCTACCTGGATCAGGTGACGGAGCAGTCCGACAAGCCGAGTGAGTACCTGGGAACCGGGTTCGATCCGTCATTCAACTTCGCGGCCATTGCCAATGCTTTTGGCGTGCAATCGAAGCGCATCGAAGATCCGGCAGACATCGTTCTCGCGCTCCAAACAGCAGTCGCGGCCAATGCCCCATACGTTCTGGACATCGCTATTGATGGAGCGCTGTAGCCCCGCATGATCCATACCCCTTCCATCCCAATGAGCCTGGGTGAGGTGACCGCGGAGTGGCTCACTGAAGCCCTCAGATCTGGTGGATCACCGGCAAATACGCGGGTCACATCTGTCGATGTGCAGCCCTTTGCCGTTGGCCGAAGTCGTACCGGCGAGATCGCCCTTTTGACCCCCGTCTATGAAACTGGCGATGCCGGGTTGCCCAACGAAATTATCGCCAAGATTGTCTCCCAGAGTGATGCGAACCGGCAGAACGCGGTGGAGATGAGCGCGTTCCCTCGGGAGGTCCAGTTCTATCGTTCCATGGCGTCAGAAGTGCCCTTCGCGATTCCTCGAATGATCTATGGCGATTTTGATCCAGCGACGCGAGATGGCATCCTGCTTCTAAACCGGGTTGACGGCGCGACCAGGGACGAACTGACGCCAGAACGCCAAACTGAGATCGAAGCCGACGTGACTGAACTGCTGACCAATCTTGCCCGGATGCACGCGCGCTGGTGGGGCGGTGACTCGTTGCCTGAAACCGGCTTCATGCTGAACGTCCGTGATGAGCACTTCGGTCATGTCCTCAATGGCCACGAGGCTTCACTCGCAAATCTGAAGCCGCTACTTGAGAAGTCGTTCTCTGTAGATGTGATCAGAAATCTTGAACGATTGACCGGTTACCGGGAAAAGTTTTTGCCCGTGGCGCGAGACATGCCACGAACGTTTTGCCACGGCGATTTCCATGCCCAGAATATCCTCTGGAATCGGGAATCGAAGTCGCCGCGCGCCTGGGTTCTGGATTGGCAGATGGTCACTCTCGGGCCGGGAGTGCTTGATCTCTCAACTTACCTTGCCATCGCGATTCAGAAGCAACGGACATCTGAGCTTCTGCTACCCGCAATCAAGTCCTACCACCGCGAACTCACGGCAAACGGAGTGCAGGGATACGGCTTAACCCAACTTATCGAAGACTACCGCCACGCGGCGCTCGCCACGCTTGGGGTGATGGTGTTCGCGCTGGGATCACTGGAATTCATTGGCCCCGCGTTTGATGCCATCGTTTCCGAGGTCATCGGCAATGCTGTGGCCGGAGTGGAAGCCGTCAACGGTTTCGCTCTGCTTAGCTGATCCCATCCCGAATCAACTGAGCCACGCGATACGCGGTGCTCCGCAGCGGGTCCGTTTCTCCGGTGATCAGGAGATTCTTCGTCAGGCCAAACGAAAGTCCAAAATCCGGGTCAGCGAAACCCAGCGACCCTCCGTAGCCACCATGGCCGAACGCATTCTCGCCACCCGATGCAACGTGCCCGCCAGACTCCAGTGTGCCACCCATGAAATATCCGAGCGCCCGACGAGGCGCAGCGCCAATCTTCAGATCGTGTTCCTGATGCTCAAACGTCCCTGCTCGGCGCGCTGCCTCCTCCGACATCACCCGCACACCGTCCAACTCACCGCCGCCGATGAACATCGCGTAGTGTCGTGAAATTGCTCTGGCGCTCATGATTCCTCCAGCGCCGGGCACGGATCCCCTGCGAAACAACAGACTATTGATTGCGTCATCCAGATCCATACCGCTCGGCACGATGAAGACGTCGTTGGGATTGGTCTCAAATATCGCGGGCGAATCAGAAGGCGCGTGGCGGAGTCTCCCTACCCGCATCAATTCCGCATCGGGAATTCCCAGATAGAAATCGGTGATGCCAAGTGGCCCACAGAGTTCAGATTGGGCGAACTCAGCAATTGGCATGCCGCTGGCCCGTCCGACAAGTTCGCCAACCACCCAGCCAAAAGTGAACGCATGGTACGCGGTCTCCTCATGTGGATTGATCTGCGGTGGCTCCGAGGCCAACGCGTTCGCCATGTGATCCCAGTCAACAAGATTCGCCAGCGTAGTCCCTGCTGGAAGATTTGGAACCCCCGTGCGATGAGTCAAAGCATCTCGAACGGTCACTTTATCTTTGCCGTGCGCGCCAAATTCCGGCCAGTAGCGAGTCATAGGCGCGTCCAGATCGAGATCTCCGCGATCGATCAAGATATGCGCACACGTGGCGGTGAACCCCTTGGTAGTGGACCACGATGTAAACATCGTGTCGCCAGTCACAGGCGCTCCGGTTTGCTCGTCGGCGATGCCAGACCAGGCGTCCACAATCTGCTCGCCATTGAGATAAGCAGCGGCCTGGAGTCCAACCTCCGCTCCACTTCCGGTCAACTCGTCGAGAAGTGCGGTTACCTGGTCGTTGAGTTGCTGATTCATGTTCTTCCTATTCCTTCTCGATCTGCGCCTTTAGCTCAATGAGTTCGCTGCCAAGTTGCCGACGCATCATCCACCTGATGACTGGTCGGCCTATAGTCCACATCACTGAGACACACTTGTGATCGGATCCCGCTGAGATTGTGTTGTAGACGCGGGTTCCGCCATCAACCGACTCAAATCTGATCCGGCCATCAAATGGAAACGGCCCATCCTTAGCCCGCACAGCGTGAAGTTTTGGGGGTTTCCATGCCGTGACCACGTATCGCATCTCAGTGACGCCGCGGTACTCATAGTCACTGGTGAGCACCGTTCCTATGCCGTACTTGCCGGGCGTGAGGATCTGCACATTGGATATGCCTTTGACCCACTTATCCCAGTTTTTGGGCGTGGCTGCAAACTCAAATACCTCTTTGATCGGCTTCGAGATGATGATGTCAGCTGTGGCTTCCATCGTTTGCAACGGCACAATCCTCCTGCGACAAATCTCCCGCAACGTTAGCGATGCGTGGGGCTTGGTGCAATGGGTGCGTCCCGACTGGCGCTAGTCTGCCGGGTTTGGAACTCCTGCCTCAGAGCCAGCGAGAACACCGCGGCCAAGAATTACTATTGAGCCGATCGCTATCGCTCCAGCACATATCGCACCGCCAAGCCCAAGCGCGAATTGGACGTCAACTGCGGAAGCAAGCGCTCCCAGAATGAGTCCACCGATTGCCGATGAGCCCCAGATGAGCTGATGAATACTCATTACGCGCCCCAGGTACCTATCTTCAGTAGCGAGTTGGACTATTGTGCCGCGAGCGGTCTGGTGCAGCGTTCCTGTTATCCCGATGGCTGTCATTGCGATTATCGCGATGGGAAGAGAGTTGGACCACGCGAGGGTCATCAGAGCAGCGCCAAAGCCAACGCCCATGAAGAGAAGAATCTGTCCCATCCTCTCAGGCTTACCCCACCATGCCATGGCGAATGCCCCGATACTCGCCCCAACGCCACTACCCAGCAACAGCCCTCCGAAATCTTCGATGTCGCCTGCGATGACATCCTCCACTAACACCGGCAGTAGCGTCTGGTAGGGGGCGCCGAACACTCCCACGAAAATGCCCATAATCAACAGGCCAAAGACGACCTTGCTTCGCTTCACATACGCAAAACCATCTTTCAGGTCCTGGAATATCGGCCGAGACTCGCCAGTTGAAGCGTTTGGTGTCGTTCTCATCATCGCCATCATCCCAACGGTTGCGATGTATGAGATCCCAATGATGTAGAACAGCCCTTCAATCCCTGCAGCCTTCACTAACGGTGCGAAAAAGATCGGCCCCATGATGGCGGAACCAGTCGTGACGAAGGAGTACATGGCGATAGCACCCGGTAGGTGCTCCCTCCCCACCAGCGACGGCATCATCGCCTGCCGGGACGGGATGTCGAACGACAATAAGAACCCGTTGACAAGTGATATCGCAATCAGCTGCCACGGCGTGATGAGGTCCGTTGCGACGAGCACCCCGGTGAGCAGCGCCGTGACGGCGAACATGCCGCGGGTAAACATGACGAGGCGCAGTCGGTTGACTCGGTCTGCGACCACTCCACCCCACACGGAGAAGATGAGTATTGGCCCAAGGCTGGAGAGGGTCACCAATCCCAGCGCGACCGGCGAATCCGTGAGTTCGTGCATCAGCCACAGGCGGCCTGCCGTCAGCGTCCACATACCTACATTGGAAAACGCCGCCGCCGCCCAAAACAGACGGTATTCGCGATAGCCAAATGCTGCGAATCCCGGTCGTTTCTTTATGTAATCAGGTATCACGGCGATTCCTGATTTCCCGATCGGGCGGACGCACAAACCACATACAA
Organism: Chloroflexota bacterium; assembly: GCA_013204555.1. Classification (GTDB taxonomy): domain Bacteria; phylum Chloroflexota; class Dehalococcoidia; order Lucifugimonadales; family Lucifugimonadaceae; genus UBA1151. The sequence continues at coordinate 53,872 of JABMNO010000020.1, forward strand.
CCCTGGATCTTCGGATAGCGAGCAGACATTGCCCTCAGGTCGCATAGATGCAGGCGACCCGATGCCCCACGGAAAGCTCACGGAACTCAGGCACATCACGGCTGCACTCTTCCGTAGCAATGGGACACCTGGTCCTGAACACGCAGCCAGACGGCGGATTCAGAGGACTTGGGATGTCGCCTCTGAGCACAATCCGCTCACGCTGAGATTCCACTGCCGGATCGGGAATAGGAACGGCTGAAAGCAACGCCTGCGTATACGGGTGCTTGGGATTTGTGTACAACTCCCGGCGGTCAGCGATTTCGACGATTTTGCCAAGGTACATGACTGCGACCCGCTCGCTGATGTGCCGCACCACGGAGAGATCGTGTGCGATGAACAGGTACGCGACGCCAGACTGGGCCTGAAGATCCTGTAAGAGATTAATGATCTGTGCCTGAATTGACACATCGAGTGCCGATACGGGCTCATCGGCAACAATGAAATCCGGATCAGCGGCAAGCGCTCGAGCAATGCCAATTCGCTGGCGCTGCCCACCACTGAATTCGTGAGGAAATCGATTCGCCATAGAGGGGTTGAGGCCAACCGTTGATAATAGTTCCTCGACTCGCTGACGGTATTCGACCTTCGAATGGGTGAGTTTGTGTACGATCAGCGGCTCACCAACAATGTCCCCGGCCGTCATACGTGGGTTCAGCGATCCGTAAGGGTCCTGGAAAATTATCCCGAGTTTTTTCCGGGCACTTCTTAATTCTTTACGTGGCAACGTGGTGAGATCGCTGCCGTGGAAGAGAATCTGCCCGCTTGTTGCAGGTAGCAGGCGCATGATCGCCCGACCAATGGTCGTCTTGCCGGAGCCGCTCTCGCCAACGAGTCCCAGCGTCTCGCCCGGAGCGACTCTGAATGAGACGCCATCGACCGCTTTCACCGCTCCGACTTTTCTCTTAATTACGAATCCACGGGAAACCGGGAAGTGAACCTTCAAGTCGTTGACTTCAAGCACCGGCTGCGGCGCACTCAGGGACGATTCCTCAGGAGTGCCTTGTGTCACGTCTATGGAAGTGGTCACGTGACGGTCGCTTCTGATTCTGATCGAACCCGCTGCCACTCATAACAGGCAGACGTGTGGCCGTCGGAGACAGTCTCAAACGATGGTGACTCGTCCGCGCAGCGTTCTACGGCCCATTGGCAACGATTGCGAAACGCACAGCCGCTTGGGAGATTGGTCCCGTCCGGAATCTCGCCGTCGATTGGAATCAAACGGTCTGTGGTACCGATGTCCAGGCGGGGTACCGATCGCAGCAGGCCAACGGTGTACGGATGCCGTGGCGTGGCGTAGAGATCAATTGACGAAGCACTTTCTCTGATCTTTCCTGCGTACATGACATTCACACGGTTCGCGTAGCGAGCCACAACGCCGAGGTTGTGCGTGATTATGAGAAGTGAGGTGCCGAGTTCAGAAGCCAGCGACTTCAGCAGCTCCAGAATTTGCGCCTGGATGGTCACGTCCAGCGCCGTTGTAGGCTCGTCCGCTATGAGGAGCTTAGGATTGCAGCTAAGCGCGATAGCGATCATCACCCGTTGCCGCTGCCCGCCGCTCAACTGGTGTGGATGGGTCCGGAGTCGATCCTCGGCATCCGGCAAACCAACCATTTCCAGCAGTTCCGCTGCCCTGGTGTTGGCCTGAGACTTCGTCATCTTCAGGTGCAGTTCCAGCGTCTCAGTAAGTTGACGACCGATGGTCAGCACCGGATTCAGGGACGTCATTGGCTCCTGGAAGATCATGCCGATGGAGCTGCCCCGAATGCGCCGCATATCCTGTTCAGAAATGGCGAGCAGGTCCGTGCCCTGGTACCAGATCTGGCCGCCAACAATCTTTCCCGGTGGCGACTGGATCAGTCGCATGATCGATAGTGCAGTCACACTCTTCCCGCACCCAGACTCGCCTACGAGGCCAAGCGTCTCGCCCTCGTCGATATAAAGAGAAACATCATCGACTGCGCGCAACGCTCCAGACTCAGTGTCGAACTGAGTCTCAAGCCCGCGTACGTCCAGCAGGTGGTCAGATGTGTTTATGGATGTGGGCATTGAGATTGATATGTCAGCGTGAACTCTCTCAACTGGTACGGCATCTTCACGCCATATGGTTCAAGCAGAATAATCCTAACCTACCCGTCATTGCTTGCCTCGTGGTGGCGGGGTCGCCGATGAATTCCCCGGCGGCATTGGTCACGCCTGGCAACACTCCACAGCCGGGAGTGAACCGAATCGTCAGCGGAAACGAACTAGTAGGTACTTGGGGGCGTTCCCCAACTCGCGCAGCGGGTTCCGTCCTTCGGGATGGAACCCGTTTCAGGTTAAGCTGCCGCCACCTGATTCAACCAGATCTCAGTGAACGCACGCTGCCCGTTATCTTCCGGCGGTTCGACGTTTCATATATTCCCCAGCCATAGCAGTCGCGTCACCCTGCGCTGCAGCGGCCTTTGGGTACCCAGAATGACGCGGGGGTGATTGTAGTGCGCTGGTCTGTTGCAAACAGCCACTACCCGATATCACAGTGTGCAGCGCCATCGGGCGAGATGCTCACTTCAACGACTGTGCGAGTAGGTGAAAACGCGTAGCGCCAGCCGTTCGTGTTCTGAACCAGCCGGGTGCCATCTTCCAGCGTGAGTTCAGCGGTCGTGTCGGTCACCCTGGAGCGCGAGTCCCAAAACACGTTCGGAATCTCGTCGAGGTGAACCGAGAGTCCATTACAAATATCGATCGGACTTACGCCTGCGTCAAATTGGGGCGTTGGCAGGGGCGTGCCATTCACCTCCTTGACGAGCGGGATTCTGCCAGGCGGTAACGGTTCTAAGAGCGGGACTCTGCCAGGTGGCAGCGGCTCGGGTTCTGGGTAACATCCTACAAGAACAACGAGAAATACCGACAGGTCCAACGCAACAAGTCTGATATTAACCATAAACACCAGTACAACAGAATGTGTTTCGCCTGGCAATCAGACATTTACCCGGAAACGCGAAGAGGCCCCGCTGGTGCGGAGCCTCTCGTTTATGTATTCATGGAGCGGAAGACGAGATTCGAACTCGCGACCCTCACCTTGGCAAGGTGATGCTCTACCACTGAGCCACTTCCGCTTGTGTACTCAAGATAGCGATAAACGCGCCAGTAGGTCAAGTCACTAAATTATTTCGTGCCCCTCTGGGGCATGTGCCAGTTACAACTGATTTCCAATATTCAGTGGCATTGTTAGCAGCAGGCGATAACAATCTCTCCAACAGAGTGCTCAGCCCGTTGGGAATCCCCTGTATTCGGGTCAAGCGTATCGAAATCACCAGAGGATGGGATTTCCTGAGACCTGAATTCCGGGTACTATTTTGCCCCCAGTGTTGGACCGGTTTTACGGCCAAGTTGCCACTTCAGGGATCCCCGATTAGGCAACTGCACGGTAGAATGGCCCGCACTCGCTAAATTCCTAATACGTAGACCCAATCTGGACGCCACGACGGAGAATCATCTTAATGGTCGCAACTCACGAACCCGGCAAGCAGTACAAAGTAATTGGCACGCGCCCGATCCGGCACGATGGTTACGACAAGGTGACTGGCCGAGCACAGTACGGCGCTGACATCCGCCTTCCCGGACTCCTCTGGGGTGATGTGTTGCGGTCGCCGTATGCCCACGCCCGCATCAAGAGCATCGACACATCTGCCGCTGATGCCATGCCCGGCGTATACGCAACGGTCACCCACGCCGATTTCCCAACTGTTGAGGACAGGACGATCGACGCCGGTGAGGGCACGGTCAACTTTGTTCGCCAGTCGCAGAACGTCATTGCCGACAAGAAGGTCCACTACAGGGGCCACGTTGTGGCAGCGATAGCAGCGACAGACAAGAACACGGCTCTTGAGGCGCTTGGCAAGATCAAGGTGGAGTACGAACAACTTCCAGTGATTACCAACGTCACGGACGCTATTGCCGATGACGCCACGATCATCATTGAAGACCTTGTTGGCTCTGACCTTGGGAACGATGTCCACAACACGAATATCGCAAACCACTTCCGACACGAGTTTGGTGACCCCGAAAAAGGTTTCGCCGACTCAACTCTTGTTATTGAGCGTGAGTTCAACATGTCCATGGTCCACCAGGGCTACATTGAGCCGCACAACGCAACAGCGATCTGGACCAACGATGGTCGCGTGACGATCTGGTCCAGCACGCAGGGCGCATTCGGCGTGCGATCTCAGACAGCCGGCCTCCTGAATCTGGCGGAATCACAGATCAAGGTGAATCCGGTTGAGATTGGTGGCGGTTTCGGTGGAAAGACCGTGGCATACCTGCCACCCATTGCGGCCCTCCTTGCCGGTAAGGCGGGACGGCCGGTCAAGGTCCAGATGGACCGCAAGGGAGTTTTTGAGGGCACAGGCCCGGCGCCCGGTGGCAAAATGGGCATCAAGATTGGTGTCGACAGCGCAGGTAAAATCCAGGCCGCTACAGCCGACTTCAAGTTCGAGGCTGGCGGTTTCCCCGGCTCAGCAGTCGGCGCAGCCGCTATCTGCGTCATGGGCTCATACAAAATCGCCAATACACGTATCGACGGCTACGACATCATCGTCAACAAGCCAAAGTCGGCCGCTTATCGTGCGCCCGGCTCGCCGCAGGCCGCTTACGCTTTTGAGTCCGTGGTAAATGAGATCTGTGAACAGGGTGGTTTCGACAAACTCCAGTTCCGTCTCGACAACGCATCCCACGAGGGAGACCGCAGGGCTGATGGGCCGATCTTCCCGCTAATAGGCACAGAAGAAACCGTTCAGGCGGCGATGGATTCCGATCACTGGAATAGTCCGCTCGATAAGAACCCGGGCAACGGCAAGGTCCGGGGGCGCGGAGTCGCATCCGGTTTCTGGATGAATGGCGGCGGCAAGTCTAGCGCCGAACTGTCACTGGACGCTGATGGGCAGGTCTTCATGAACGAAGGCTCCGCTGACATTGGCGGAACCCGTGCTTCGATCGCGATGCAGGCGGCCGAGTACCTTGGCATCGCCGCGGAGGATATCCACCCATCGATTCCTGACACCGACAGCATTGGCTTCACCGGCGTAACCGGCGGTAGCCGAACTACGTATGCCACGGGCCACGCTGCCTACAACGCAGCGGTTGCCATGGTTGAAGAACTTAAGGTGCGAGCATCAATGCTATGGGGTATTGACGCTAGTGACGTTGAGTTCAACGACAGTTCCTTCAGCTCAAAATCCGATCCCGAATTGAAACTCGGCTGGAAGGAACTTGCAGCACGACTCGACGAGACCGGCGGCCCAGTCCAGACGGCTGGATCCGTCAACCTGTCAGCCGCGGGCAATGGCACAGCGACTCACATTGTAGACCTCGAAATAGACCCTGAAACCGGCAAGACTGACGTTCTCCGCTACACGGCGGTCCAGGATGTTGGAAAGGCGATCCACCCCGCATACGCCGAAGGGCAGATCGAGGGCGGCGCAGTTCAGGGCATTGGCTGGGCGCTCAACGAGGAGTACTTCATCACCGACGATGGAACGATGGCGAACTCAAGCTTCCTGGACTACAGGATGCCCACATCGCTGGACCTGCCGATGATCGACACAATCATGGTAGAAGTCCCAAGCCCATTCGGTCCTTACGGCGTGCGTGGCGTGGGTGAAGTGCCATTGGCGCCGCCACTCGCGGCTTGCCGAGACGCCATCTACGACGCACTTGGTATCCACCTCTACTCAACGCCAATGAAGCCAGGCCGAATCCTGGAAGCGCTGGAAGAGAAGAAAAAGAACAGCTAAACCACCGGGTAACCTGATCTAATAGACAAAACGTAATCGGCCCCGAATCATCGGGGCCGATTCGCGTCTGCCAACACCATCGCTTTATGCCCCGGCCGGTCGCCAATCGGGATCATCCAACGGCACTTTTAGCCACGAGACTATGGCCTTGAGCGATCTGTACGCCTCAAGACGCGCCTCATCTGAGCCTGCCAACTCCGCCGTTTGAACAATGGCATCCATCTGGCCAATAACTCGCGGTCCGACCTCTAGCAGCGCAGCGCTTCCAGACGCGCTGTACTGACCGACTATGAACGCTACGAGTGCGCCGATTGGAATGCTCTTATTGCGACTGAGCACATCGAGTGTCGCAAGCCCGTCCAAACGTGAGTACTCCGCCACGGTGGAGCGGAAACCACCGTCGGGATCATCGTCTGGCCACGTGTCCGCATACGGTTCAAGCGTAATAGTTCTGCTCATACATCCTCCCTGAGGCCACAATACTCACGGACCGGAACAGGCGCAAGGTGCCGATCACATGAAGGCGGCAATGCGCGATCTGGACCCCGCCACGATTACAACTTAGTCAGAGGCTAAGCCCTGAGTCGGCGCGGCCAGGAAGAAAGGAATATTGAGTTGAGGCCAATCTTCAGCATGGCGGGTGAGTTCCAGCGCCGTGGCGTCGACCGTGAACATTCCCCGCTCGCTCAGCGGTAGATCCCCTGCAGTTGATGGCAACAGGTATAGCTCATCACCATCTTTGCTCTGAACCATGCCATCCACAGGCACCGGAAGATGGAGTTCCTTGACGACTATGAGTGAGTTGGCGTCGAGGGACCAAAGCATGTCTTCCCAGGCTACGAAGACATAATCGCCGTCGATGGAAGACTGAACGTACCCCCTGTCACCACGTCCCGCCGTGGCAAGAGGTACCGATACGCGATCGCTCATGGATATGACTGAATGGCGCTCCCCCGGTCCGATTTCCCACCTGTACAAAATGAGATCTGTGTTCAGTACCTGCGTATGGTCATCCACCACAGTGCGTTCGATTTCTGGATACAGGCCGAATAGCCAATCTCCGTCAGGGGATACCGTCAGAGAGGCGCCACCTGTCCGAGGCCATCCCAGATCGTCCGGGGCATACGGCGTCGGACTGGTAATAGTCCCGACCAGGGATAAATCTTCTGCTCTCAGAGCGGCTACGAACTCCCGGCACTGAACGTAGACCTCAGGGCCATTGGGAAGTCCGGCCATGCCGCCAATCTCCACATTGCAATCATCAATCTCAAAGGGAGCCTCAGATACGAACTCAAGTCGCCCGGTATCGAACACCTGCGTCCAACCAATCGCTCGTTCGAAATCGAAGAACCTCACGATGAGCCACCGGCCATCTGGTGATAGAGATATCGGATTGCCACCCAACAAATGAGCTCGAAGGGGTACCGGCTCACGATGAGTCACTTGCCACGTCGCCGTATCAAAGACGCGCAACTGGCCGCCCTGGGGCCCGTCATCAACCACATACAAACGGCTGCCATCTGGTGAGATGGCCATCCCGGCTTGTTGAGCGACCACCGGTATTTGCTGCAACGCGTGGCCGCTCGCCGGGTCTACAACGCTGATGAAACCGTTCTGAAACGCGGTTAAATAAAGCCGCGTCTCGCTTACTGACGCCTCCTCGGTCGGACTGAGAGTCGGCAGCGGTTGTGATGGCCATGGATTAGATCCAACCACACGGCTCGAATCCGCGACAATGGTCGAAGGTGGAGTCGCGGTTAACGCCGGTTGATCGAGTTCCCGACCTGGTGATATCACGCCTTCATCACGATCTCCAGTGTTGATCAAGACGGCATAGGTGATCACCAGAAACGCGATCAGAATACTCGCCCCCGCCACATAGAAATGACTGGACTGCAAGGTGAATCCTGATCTGTCCAGAATTCCTAATGCCCACTCCCATGGTCGTCTGGATAGCTGGCTTTCCAGCTTGCTCGAAACTAGTGGCCAGAGTCGGTGCGATGGGTTGCGGCGCAATTGCGTCTGAAACAGATCCTCAAGTTGAACATCTAGTTGGCGATCGAATTCTTGCGGTGAGTTCATCTTTTACCCGCCTTCACATCTGCATCACCGAAAAGCGTTAGATCCACCGTCTGGCGGAGAGTCACCATACCCCTCGAAAGTCGAGACCTGACCGTTCCTTGAGCCCACCCGGTCGATTGGGCAATTTCAGGTGTTGAATAGCCCAGGTAGTACCTGAGAACCAGCGCTATTCGCTGTTCTTGAGGCAATGCCCGAACCTGATCCCAGAGATGCGCCGATAATTCAGCATCAAGTACCCGCTGCGCCGGCGATCTGCCGGTATCAGGCAACGGGTATGCCTCATCGATTGGCGCCTCTGGATGCCGGGCACGTCTACCCTGCTTCTTGATCTCGTTCAACAGGATGCGATTGAGCCAGGGGCTGAGTTTCGCCCTCACCCTGAACCTCTTGATGTGCCGCCACGCCTTGAGCAACGCCTCCTGCGCAGCATCCTCAGCACGACCACGATCATTCAGGATCAGAAACGCGATGCCGTACAGCCGCTCGCCGTGAAAATCGGCGATCAGCCTGAACGATTGCTTGTCACCGGCCTGACACCGCACGATGGCATGCGCCAGGTTCGGTTCATCCATCTTTGGCATGACGTCCTAGCTAACTCGTTCGTATCCAGTCAAATTGAGATCGGGAGTGAGTCCCTCACAATAATAACTATCCAACTAAACGCGAAAGTGTTCCCTGGGGCTGAAATAGCGGTGCGCAGATGGCTGCGCTGGTGTGTGGCGATTGTGCAGCAGTGTGGATGGATCACGAAGTCCAACCCCATCCGTCGTTCTGAGGAGCGATGCTCCGGGAGCGACGTGAGAATCTCATCTCCGCCGCCGCAACCAATCGATTACACCACTCGGGAACAAAACCCCTCTTCGCGCCGTCTGTCTTAACGTAGGCCACAAGAGCTCACCCAGGGGACCCCGCCATGACGCTACGCGCAAACAGACTCCTCCCCCTCGCCACAGTCACCATGTTGGTGTTCGCTATCGCGTGCGGCACCGAAGAAGATCAGAACACTGACCAGCAAGGCGTTGGGGCAGCTCCCACGCCAACTCAATCCGGGGTGATTGAGCCGACGCCAGTATCATTCCCGTTTCCGGTGGTCGAACTGATCGTGGGTGATGAGCGATACCCCTCCGCCCAGGGTAGCTACTGCTGGCCTGACGCGGTCGACGGCGCTTCAGTCATCTCCATTTGCGCAGACATGGCGCTTGATTGGGAACTGGACGAGCGCATTCCCGTCCCGCGCGGCACAACCCCAGTGATTGACATCGAATTTTCTTAGGCGGCTACGTCTCTTTATGCCAACTTCTACCGCGACCCCCAAATCAGGGCGGATGTGGATCAGCTCGATATCCTTGCCGAAGAAGATCGTGCGCTCGATCTCTCCGCGTACATCGTTGACGATGTCTACCTCCGAATCTCTGGCAACTGGCCCACGGGGCAGGCAGACTTCCTTTTCCGAGTCCAGCCAGTGCCGTCTGGTGAGGCGCTCAAGGCAACATGCTTCGCCACAGAAGCGGAGCCACTTCCGCTGGAATACCAAGTCCTGAACGACCCCACACCCACCGGTTTCGACGGCCGCAACAACGGATCCTGCACGTTCTCCAAACCGATCACCAGCATCCTTGTAACGCTCAATGATGGCCCGGGCGGGTCATTCCACGGCGAGACATTCCACTTCAATGAGCCAATGTATGAAGTCGAGTTCCCGCTGAAGGAGTGGGATGAATCGGTGTCGACAGCGGAACTTCTCGCGCCCGGCCAATATGCGAGAACAATGATGGCCGAATCAGCGGATGGGGATCAGTGGGTGATCACGGACCATGTGAGCGCTGCGTTGAAGGAAGTCACAGTGATCCTCAGCGATGAGCCAACCCCGATGCCAGCGCGTGAATGGAATATCGAAGACGTGAACGTTGATGGCTCAACCGTCACGGTGAGCGTACGGGTCTATTCCACAGCCGACTACACGGTCGTGATCGACGGCATTGAGCCAGATGAAATGATCACTGAACTCCCCTTGATTCGCCACGTCTTCAAGAACGTTGCTTCAGGCGCGCATGAGCTCTCGGTATTTGACGTGGTGGGCCACGCAGACGGGCAAGTAGTGCAGGTTCCGTAAACACAATCGGTTGAGCTATTGCTGTCGGCTAATAACGACATGGCCAGCGAACTCCCCTCTCGCCTGTTGTGCAGGCTCCAACCCCCTGTCAAAAATTACCCATCAAAGACACCTGAATTGATACTCGGAAGGGATTGAATGCGCTGATTCCAAGGCGTAGCTTTGAGGAAGAGCCACCGATTGCGAATTCAATCGACGGCAAACGCCCGCCATAATGGCGGGTTCATTTTTTTGACAGACACAGGTTTTGGGCCGTTCTGATGGACCCTGGCGGGTAATTCATCACGGCGGATTCCAGGTCAAGGATTTTCAGATGTTGCGTCAGGGTCGCGCTGTGCTCCACCGTGAGCGATCAGCCACCACAACCACCTCGTCACGGCCAAACAGGCCACCGTTGCTGCCAGCTTTGCGCGTCGCGAATTATCGTCGATTTCTCGCTGGAAATAGTCTTCACTTTCTGGCCCGGATCATGGATGCAGCGGTCATGGCCTGGATCATTATCCAGTTCACCGACTCACCGTTCTTGGTCGCACTAACCTTCGTAGCCCGCATGGCGCCAATGGCGTTTGCAGGGCCTTTCGCGGGTATTCTCGCCGACCGTATGAGCCGGACTACCGTGATGCGAGTAGCGCGGCTCATCATGATTGCCAACTATCTCGTCATGGCTGGGCTTCTGGCAACCGATGTGTTGTCCCTGTGGCATCTTTATACAGTGATCCTTGTCGGAGGCACCGCGTGGACCTTCGACATGGCGGCCAGGCGGGCGCTCACTCCTGACCTCGTCGACTCATCTCTGCTTGCAAACGCCATCGCCCTGGACGTGATGTCATTCACGTTCATGTTGATGCTTGGACCAATCGTTGCAGGTGCGGTCCTGCCATTTGTGTCAACAAGTGGAATCTTTGCGATGCTTGCCCTCTTCGTAGGTGCTTCCCTGGTAATCAACCAGGGTGTCGATTCCGAAGTCGAGCCCACCCGCCGTCCAACTTCAAACTTCCGTGGACTCCTCAAAGACGGCTTTGTCTTCGTGCGAGCCAACCCTCCGGTTGCGGGTGCCCTTCTTGTCGCTGCGGCCAGCGAGGGGTTTGCATTCTCATTCATCCCGTTGGTTCCTATATTTGCAACCGACATCCTTGATGTGAGTGCAACGAAACTGGGAATCCTGTTCTCCGCAGAGGGATTTGGCGCGATCACGGCCAGTCTTGCCGTGGCGATCCTGAGTCAGCGCACCACCAACTTTGGGCGGCTGATGCTGTTTGGATCTGGCGGAGCAATGCTGATTGGGTTCGCTCTGGCCGTGTCTCCCTGGTACGGGCTGACATTTGTTCTGCTGGTGGCACTTGGTGCAATGGGCTCGCTGTTCTTCATGATGCAGAGCAATCTCATCTTCTCAATCACGCCAAAAGAGTCTCGCGGACGCATCGTAGGAATTCAGATGCTGGTTATCGGCATGTTCCCGGTGGGATCACTGCTGGTTGGAATCCTGGCGTCGGTGTTCAGTCCGCAAATCGCGGTCGCCACCATGTCGGCCATCGGCGTGATATTCCTGCTGGCTGTGATGGTGGCCTTCCCCGTGTTGTTCCGAGGCGCACAGAAAACAAACTGATCCCGATAGCGGGTTCGGAGTAAAACCATGGTGACCGGTGAGGTAACGCCGGTACGAGCAGGAGATCAAGCCGAGCCAATCAGAATGGCCGGTTTCGCCAGGTTTTGGCCCGCGCCATTCCGCCAGAAACAGTATCGCCGCATATTTTCTGCAGGACTGATCTCCTACCACGGCAGGTTCATCGACATTACGCTGATTGCCTGGATGGTCGTTCAGTCCACAGATTCTCCGCTCGCGATCACGATGGTTACGACCTTCCGATTTTTGCCGTTCTTGCTGATAGGCCCGTTCATTGGCGTGGCACTGGATCGCCTCCCCCTCCTGCGAATACTTCGCACGGCACAGGTCGGTTCAATAACACTGGCGATCGCGATGGCGGTGGCAGTGAGCGTGGTTGGCCCCGAATTGGCTCTTCTATACGCCTACTCGTTCGCCAATGGAATTACATGGACTCTCGAAATGTCCACGAGACGGGCATTCATCCGGAGAAGTATGGGATCTCGTGCGGTCACATCAGGAATCGCGCTTGAACTTCTCGCCTGGTATGTAGGTTCCATGATTGGTTCGAACATCGCTGGTTCACTAATCACAAAAATCCCAAACGCCACTACGTTCCTGGCAATTGCGGCGCTCTACGCCCTCTCCGCCGCACTCATGCTCGCTATGAAAGACCGGACTGTTGGGATCACGGAGAGATCAATAGAAACCCCTCTCGCCCAGTTTCGCGACGGAGTTCGGGTGGCCTTACGCAGCAGAGTGCTACTTATGGCTCTCATCCTGGTGGGTACCGCCAACATGTTTGGCTTCGGTTTTGAGGCGTTGACCCCACTTTTTGCTGTCGATGTTCTGGATTCTGGAGCAGTCGGCCTTGGACTGCTGATATCGGCGTCTGGAATTGGCGCAATTATCGGCACCTTGATCATCGCGTCCCTCGCACAAAACACCACTCGACAGGGATTGCTGTTCATCATCGCCACGGCAGGTTTGCACGTATCCAGCATGGCCTTCGCCAGCGCCCCAAACTTCATCGGGGCGTTCATCGTGCTGATTGGCGCCGGGGTGATCGCAAACTTATTTGGCGTAATGAGCGGTGCGCTGATCATCGTCAGCGCACCTAAGCAGGCCTACGGACGAATTATTGGACTCCACATTGCAGTGATAGGTATGTTTCCAATTGGCTCAGCGATGCTTGGCCTTCTGGCAAACGAATTCGGTCCCCGTATGGCGTTGGTAACGATGGCGTCCATCGGTTTATCGATCACACTCATCGTGGCGCTGATGGTACCGGAGCTTCGTGCAAGAACGATCCCGGAAGAGGATCGCTAGCGCTACTGGTCCCCCAGGTGGAAATCGCTCTCGATTTCGCTGTTTAGAGCAGACATCAGATCATCCGGCAGCGGTCCCATCTCTGATGCATCTAGCGCAAGTTGAAGATGCTCAAGTTCCGCTATACCGACTAGAACCCCCGATATTCCAGGATTGGCAAGCGCGTACCGAACTGCCACCTGCGAGCGTGAACCATGTTCGTCCCGCAAGAGTGGAGCTATCCTCTGCATTCGCTGCTCATCCTGGCTCAGACTCGCGTTCAGACCAATCTGCCCTTCCCTGCCGTGACGAATATCTGTGGCGATCACTCCAGCGGCTAGAACTCGGATATTCAGCACCCCAACGCCAGACTCGATGGCGGTTTCGATGATATTGCCGTAGTCATACGCCGTCCACTTCGCGGGGACAGATCGTCCGGCACTGGGATTGAGGAGGTTGTAGTAGATCTGTGCGGTGTCAAACCGACCACTCCTCAGGACTTCCTTTAGCGGCCCTGATTCACCCGTCGATGTGAATCCGATGTGCCGGGTTAGTCCCTGGCTCTTCAAGCGATCCAGTGCGTCCGCGATCCCGTCGGACCCAAGCATCTGTTCGGCAGTTACTGAACCGGAGATCACTTGACCATCTGATGAGACAACATTGTGCAGTTGGAATAGATCGACGCTGTCCATCCGCAAGCGCCCCAGGCTCTCCTGAATCCCACGTTCGACCTGACCGGCGAAGTCGCCAGCGCTGGGATCCACTCTCACCTTGGTCGAAATATATGGACGCTCTTCGTTCGGAATCTCGGAGAGAAGCCACCCGAGCGCGTCTTCCGACGCACCATTTCCGTAGACAGGCGCGGTGTCTATCCAGTTGATGCCGCCCTCAATTGCCATTCGAATTGCGGCGCGGCGCGTCTCATCGTCGGCATTTATCAGGATGCCGCCGACCGCACCGCCGCCGAATACGATCTCGGATATCTCAAGTCCTGTGGTTCCAAGTGGCCGGTATTTCATGCTGATCCTATTTTCTAAATGACGTTGGGGCGGGTTTCAAGCCCGCCCCAACCAATCAATCAATTCTCGGTAGAGCCAGCCGGTTTCGGCCCACGTTCAACGAACTCAAGCCAGTTGCCATCCGGGTCCTGGAAGTAGAAAGCGTATCTCGCCCACGGATATTCAGCATCGCGGAGCACCGGCGGTCCTTTCACATTCAAGCCCATGCCATCCAGTTTTTCGTACCAACCCATGACATTTTCAACGATCATTCCAACGTGGGCTGAGCCAACACTGTTAATTGGCTTGGCATTGAAATCTTTTGAACCTGGTGGCTGTGAGTACTCCATCAACTCAATCGAGTGTCCGGTTCCAGACCCAACGTACGCCATCCGCAACACGACACCATCCAGCCCCACGACCTGCTCCAGAAACTCACCCTTCAACTCAGCAATACCTCGTTCCAGGGCCAGACCAAGCGTGCCGGTGTAAAACTCCACCGCCGCCTCCAGGTCAGAGACCACCATACCGGTGTGATACAGACTCTCAACTTTCAAAGTGAACTCCTTGTTCTTCAAATTCCCGTGGTAGCCGAGGGGCTTGCTCCTCCCGGCACGACATCAATCCGTACCGGTTCATCTAAACGTCCACAACCACCAACCGTGGGAGCCGGGCAAGCCTGGCAGCTACCAAGGTTTGTCCTACTAATCAACGTGAAACACTTCTTCAAGCTCCGCCATCGCCTCGTCTGGCCGGCCGCCTTCCAAACTCTCGAAATACGGCTTCATCATCTCCTGCCAGCGGCTGTTCACATCCTCAGTGGCCATGCCGTCCAGCGACGCCTGAAAGGTGTCCGGGACCTCAACGTAGCCGAACATCAGGCCATCTGATCGCATGAACAGTGAGTAGTTCCGCCAGCCCTGACGTGTCAGCGCTTCCAGCATTTCCGGCCATACATTTTGGTGATGTTCCTTGTACTCGTCTAAGCGGTCCACTCGGACCTTCAGCAGAAACCCAACTCGCTGCATATCGTTACCATCCTTATAATCCGCATCGCGCAAGTTCCACACGATACATCGAATAGCCCCTCATGGAGGCAAACCTATGAAGTCATACGGACAGGTTCTGGATCTCGTCGATGATTCAGAGATTATGGAAAAGTACAAGGAATACCACCGGAATGTGTGGCCTGAGGTGGTCGCATCCCTGAAGGAGATCGGCATCACGGCGATGAAGATCTATCTCACCGGCAACCATCTGTTTATGTACTTTGAGGCGGTAGATGACTTCGACCCGGCCCGAGACTTCCAGGGCTACACAGAGAAGAACCCGCGAGCAAATGAGTGGAATGACCTCATGTCCACGTTCCAGAAGAAAGTGCCCGAAGCGTCCGAGTCTGACTGGTGGGCACCGGCCGAACTTGTCTACGACCTGGATTGGTAGCGGCCTCATCTTGGGACAGGTAGAGCCCAACATCTCTGGACGGCTCAATTGCTGAGAATTGGAACTATCGCACCTGATTTCACGGGCGTCTCGGACGATGGCGGCGAATTAACGCTCTCCCAACTCCGAGGCGTCCCGCTAGTGCTGTACTTCTACCCCGGCGACTTCACTCGCGGCTGAACTATTGAGGCGCGCGGGTTCCGCGACGCATACAGCGACATCAGCGCGCTAGGAGCGGAGGTGATCGGCGTGAGCCCGGACTCGCTCGATAGCCACGCGCGCTTCAAGGCAGAGTTGAATATCTCGTTTCGGCTCATTTCAGACCCCGATAGTGAGATCGCAAGCGCATATGAAACTCATCGACGAATAGGCCCGAAAACACGCCGAGTGACCTATGTCATCGATTCCAACGGCGTGATAGTCGATGCCTTCCAGCATGAGCTCCGGATTAGGAAAAACATCGCCCGTACACTTACCGCGTTAACGGCGATCGCGTCGGGAGGTCAGTAGCGCGTCATTCCAGTTCAGCCAGCCGATTTCCAAAGGGGCTGGCTGATGCCGCTTCCATTTCGGCTGCGACGATCTGTTCTTCTGATGGCAGTAAGAATCGTACGGTCATCGTGGTCCCCTCGCCCAGCACACTCTGGATATCGATCGTCCCCTCGTGAAGTTCGACTATCTGTTTCGTGACGTATAGTCCAATTCCTGTTCCCGCGACGGTGGTGCGCTGATTGACTCGTGATCTATAGAACAGCAGGAACACGTTTCCGAGGTCCGATTCTGCTATCCCAATGCCCTGATCTTTGATCTGGATCTCAAGCCATTCGAGTTCTACTTTCGCCGAGACTCGAATTGTTGAGCCATCGGAAGAATATTTCGATGCATTGCTCACCAGGTTGGATATCACCTGGGACACACGCACTCGATCTGCGATTAGTTTTGCCGTCTCCAACTCAATATGGCAGTCGATCTGTTGGGAACGATTTTCAATGGCAGGAGCGAAGCTATCGATGATCTCTTCAAGCCAGACGTCCACATGAAATACCTCTTTGTTGATTTCAAACTCGCCGCGCTGAATTCTCGATAGATCAAGGAGATCGTTCAGCATTACGTTCAGGTGATCCGCGTTTCTCCGGATAATGGAGAGTTGATCCAACTGAAGCGGAGTCAGGCTGCCTTCTTTGTTGTGCATTAATATCTGGGTGAACCCAACAACGGAGGTCAGTGGCGTCTTTAGTTCATGCGAAAGACTTGAAAGAAAATCGTCCTTGGACTGATTGACTTGAGTCAATTGGATGTTCTCTTCGTCCAATCGTTCGGTGAGCACTCTCTGCTGACGCAGAACCGTATCGTGAGCACCACGAAGTTGACGCTCAAACAGGAAAATTGCAAATCCAATCACCAGCAGAATCGAAGTAGTGATCGACATGGTGATTTTGAGCGTGCTGTCTTTTACGGTTTTGATTCGTCCAACCAGGTTCTCCGTGGCGTCCCTGCGAAGTTTCAGGGCGTACGTCTGTGGATCTTCCCCGCCCACGGTGAGTGGTATGTAGGTGTTCACAAGACTGCCAATATGAACCTCACCATTGCGGTCCACATATTGGACGTTTTCTTCAAGATAGGAGTAAGTTCCAATTCGACTGAGCGTTTCGAAGTGGTGCACCTCATCGTCATAGCCAAGCCCTGACCCCGTGGTAAAAGATGCATGACCGTTTTGATCAATTAAGGAGTAATCAACTACTCCCGTTGGAGTCAGAAGTTCCCTCCCGTCCTCACCAATGAAATCCATGATCAGGTTTAAGGGGTCTTCTGTGGTTTCAATGAGATAAGCGATCATCCCCTCGATAATCGTCTTGCCCGACACATCTTTGCCACCAAGGAATTGAATAATCGACGCAAGCGCCCCAGGATTGTCCTGAAGAGAGCTGATGAACGAGGAAATAGCGTCGACTTCAGGATCCTGGCTTCCCTCCAGGACGGTTACGACGATATCGCTGATCAACTGAGCGTCCGACTCAGCAATTTCCTTTTCGATTTGTATCACGCTGTCGCGGCCAACTTGCTCGGCGAAGTAACTCGTCAAAAAAAAGGTCGCTACTAGCGCAATCGCAGAAAGTAGAAAGAAGGCAACGGTGATTTTGTAGCCGCGTCCGGGCCTGATCGAAAATAATGACCGGGGGGCGATTCGCGTCACCGCCCAGTTTACGTTTGCCCTGGTCACGAAATACGCCTTTTCGTTCGGTTCTGCTCCCAATGGAGTAATTGAATCGTGGCCTGCAACTCATCGTCGTCGATGGAAATACCAATGACGTCGGCCGCAAAAACTGTGTTGGGGTCAACGAAATGCTGTGGTGGCGCAAAGGCGGTCGAGAGGATTACAGATAGCCCGGACAGGAAATGGGAATCTCCACGCCCTTTAGTGTCAAACCCGATCATCGCTCCCACCGTAATATCATCGACAAGCAATTCCGAGGAATTTAATTCGAGCAGACTTATCTTGGATCGCCCATCTTGATGTGTCCCGACTTCAGAGCCATTATTAGCATGTGCGGTCGCTATCAAATTTCTCACATCAGGCATGAATTCGAATACCGCCATTCTGGACACCCGCTATTAACAATTCTGCCCTTCAAAATCGAAGTACAGAGATCGCGATCAGTCCAAATCGCCAATATCTGATTCATATGACGCCCATATGCTACCGCGCTTAAACACTATTGATATGCGTGAAACCCACACTAATGATTGACGTTCTTTGCGTAGACATGACTTGTAATTCGGATCGAAGCAAGTGATGTTTTAGGTGAGACATCTACAATTTGGACTGTGTACTAGTCTCGAAGAGGCCTTATGCTCGAAAAAAAAACAAAGCCCCACACATCATCGCCAACTTGGATGTCCGGTACCGTCAGGTTCCATGTTCAGTGGATGAGATATCGAATAGGAATGAACCGGTTGCAAGAATGAATCGCCAGTGAAACGC
>JABMNO010000021.1 GCA_013204555.1 Chloroflexota bacterium
AATCGTCAGTCGAGCGTTACTATGCAACATCGGGGGACCTCCTGTTGAGCTGCGTTTGATTCACACAGCAACAACAGTGAGGTTCCCCACTTATGTGTAAACAACCTCTATGGGAGCTACATCTAGGCGAGCAGACCGGGCAGGACACCACCACTCTGAAACAGGAAGATGAAGCCCACAACGAGGCTAAATCCGGCGACGGTCAAACCAAGGACAACTCGCGTCCACCTGCGTGCGCTTGCGCCCACAAGGCCGAACACGGACGCTAAGGCGATCAGTGTGTTGGACACCACGAGTCCTACGGCAAAGGCGATCAGAAGGAAGCTGCCCGCAGCAACGGATGTTGCTCCAGCCGCGCCGGCAAGGAGTAACGCCTGGCTGCCGGTCTCAGCGCCAATTCCGTGGATCATTCCGATTCCTGTTGACGTGGCGGGGCCGTAGCCGCGAGCCGGTACATCGGTGTGGTGGCAGGACTCTTTATTACGTACGAAACGCGCATACCCGTAGCGTGCTGCATCGAACACAAGCATCCACCTGCTCTTGAGCACGAGATCGCCACGCGTCCGCCACATCGTCAGCAGAATCCACCCACCAAGGCCGATCAGCGTGATTCCCACTATGGACTCAAGATAGGTGTCTGCCGCCTCCGGTAGCAACGCACCAAACCAGATGGCGGCGAATCCCAGAACGATTACGACCGTGGCATGGCCCACTGCATATAGCGTTCCCATGGCGAGGGCCTGACGCTTGCTTTCGTGGGTGCTAGTGACATCGCTGATCGCTGCAATGTGATCCCAGTCAACGCCGTGGCGGATGCCGAGTCCAATCCCTGTGCCTATGAGCACTAATCCGAGTTCAGCTGCCAAAGTTGATCCTGGCCGCAGCATTCACGATGATGCTCATTCTCGGCAACCCTTGCAGAGGCCGGATATGGCGATGTGATCTAACTCTGCAACGAAGCCAAAATCGGAGTTGAGGCGACGCTGCAGGTCACTGAAATAGTCGCTGGGGACATCGATTACTTCGCCGCATTCCCGGCAATTCGCGTGGTGGTGGGATCCGTGGACCGCGGCCTGATAGATCGTCTCGCCATCTGCCATCAGGGTTTCTGAAACCAACCGGGCGTCGCGCAGGGCGGATAGCGTCCGGTAGACGGTCGATGGCGTTGTGTTCGGCCACGCCGTCTCGATTCGCTGGACCATATCGCGCGCCGTCACGTGATCGGAGGCGTGCATAAGTTCGGACAACACCTGTGTCCGGGGTGTTGTTACCCGCAGTCCTCGATCTCTGATTGCTGCCGATGCGTCGGCTTCACACGACAATTTTGCCTCCTGCGAAAATTCGCATCTGCACAGTAGAACGAACCGGCTTGTCGGTCAACCAGTTCTCCTCGACGCGTATTGGCACCTAGCGCGGGCCCAGAGAGCCAATTCGGGGCCGGATTAGAGCAATTCTCACGGCCAAATCCATTTCGTTATGAAATCGTCATTATTGCGCCACGCGCGGAAGGTAATCTTCTGCCATGCTGCACGAAAGAACAGACATCGCTTCAGAATGTCATGCGCTGAAGGGTATGGAGCTTCTGGAACGGAAGTGGATACTCCAGATCCTGCATGCTCTGGCAAATGGCCGCGCCCGATTTTGTGCACTTCAGGATTCGATTGGCGAGCTTAACTCCGTGACACTCAGCCGTCGCCTCAAATTGCTTGAGGACACAGGCATAGTGGATCGGGAGGTCAAGAACGCGCTTCCTCCGTGGGTCGAGTACGAGCTAACGGACATGGGACGTGACCTCATTAACGTGATCGAAGCCATCGAATCTTGGTGTGCCAAATGGGACGTTGAATCCGCCGCTCCGATAACGGTTAGCGTCAACTAGTCGTCTAGCTTTTCAAGGGGCAACTCAGGGGATGGGTTTGCCGGCGAGAACGCCGGTTAGTTCCTCGTGATCAACGGCAATTTTGCCGTTTACGATCACGTAGGGAATTCCTGCGGGATGAACGCGCGGGTCCTCAAAACTTGATTGGTCGATGATTCGATCGGCGTCGAATACGACTATGTCCGCGAACTTCCCTTCGGCCAGCACACCTCTGTCGGTCAGGCCAAATCGGTTCGCCGGATTCTGCGTTAAGCGCTGCACCACCTGCTCAAGCGGGTAGCCGAGCCGTCGTCGCAGACGGCCAACGACGCGCGGGAAGCAGCCGAACGCTCGCGGGTGGCAGACTTCGCCAATTGGAATGGCATCGCTGCCGATCATGTAGTCGTCGCGGGACAGCAGCGCCATCACATCCGCCTCGACCTGCCTCCAGAGACGGGCGCTGTGTGGCGGCGCGCCCCTGGAGCCGCAGAAGAGTTTCGTCTCAAGAATCACGTCACAGATCATCTCCGGGACCGATACGCCGCGCTCGGCTGCCACATCTCTGAAGTACATGCCTTCCAGGTGCTTGTGCGACTCCGGCCCAATGACTGACCAGCTATTCTCCGCAAGCGCCTTGACACTGTAGTTCTCCAGCATCGCGATGTATTTCGACCGCTGGGCCGGGTCTGCGAGGCGCTCCAGAACGCCGTCGGCGCCACCTTCGTGGAAATCGCCACTGAAGTAACTCATTGGGAAGCTGGAACCAACCGGGTACGGGTAGCACTCCAGCGTTATGTCGACGCCTTCTGATTTAGCGGCATCGATCTCTGCCATCAACTCGTCTACCTGCCCGGCCGAATCTGCCTGGGTGCGGTAGTGGGAGAAGTGAACTTTCACGCCTGATTGGCGGCCAATTTCGAGCGCCTCTGTGACACCGCCGCCACCAAATCCACGGTCAGTCTCGTGATCTCGAAGGTGCGTGACGTACACGCCGCCATACTCGGCGACCACCTTGCATAGCTCGATCAGCTCCTCCGTGTCCGAATACGCATTCGGGTAGTAAGACATACCGGTTGCCAGCCCGCGAGCGCCCTCATCGAGGCCCTGTCGCAACAGAGCTTTCGCTTTATCCAGGTCAGCACCGCGAATTGGTGCGTCAACGAAACCGACGGAAGAGATGCGCAGCGGGCCGTGTGGTACCAGGCAGACGGTATTGATGCCAACGCCGTCATAGTGGCTTCGGAACGACGCTATTGTCGACATATCAAGGTCTTCGGGGGGATCGCCAAGCAAGCCAGCGAGATATCGCCGGTAGTTGAGATAGTCGTCCCGACTCAGCGGCGCGTAGGAAAGTCCATCTTGATCGAGGATCTCAGTCGTGATGCCCTGTCTCAGTCCGTTGGCATGCTGGGGGTCGTTAAGCAGCGCACCATCGGAGTGGGCGTGGGTGTCTATCCAACCGGGCGCGATTGTCAGACCGGTGGCGTCGATCGTGCGAGCGCCGTTGGCTGATGAAAGATCACCAAGCGCCGAGATTCGGTCGCCGGTTACGCCGATATCAGCCTTGACCGGCGGCGAGCCCGTTCCGTCGACGATAGTCCCGTTCTTGATAACGACATCGAATGCCAATATTCCGTCCTCTGCGCTCGCGAAAATGAAGTGCGAGCGCAGGTTACCGCGGAGGCGGGGAGTTCGCCATCATTTTGGGGCGTGGATGTGCGAGTTGGTGCCGGGTAGGTGGGTGTTAGACGTTGAGACCTCATCTTCCGCGGTGGTTGGCCGCAAAGGTCATTCGAATCACGATGTCCTGTACCCACTTGGAAATCTTGGCGTTACACGACTGACACATCGAGGACACCGTAATCGATCGGCCATCTACACCCGACTCCCTCGCCAAGGTGGACACTAATGCAACTATACCCTTCACGAATTGCCCTGCACCATCAGAGCAATTCGCCAACAACCGGGGCTTCACAACCTCAGTCTTCACACAACGTGCGGGGATCGGCGCGCAGACACTGCAGGGTGGTCCGCACAATTCCCTGTGCGTGGATCAGACGGACTTGCGAATCGCCAATCTGCGTCATCTGCTGAATACCGCGGTCGATGAAGACGGGCTCCATCACAGCGAAGTCGCGCGGGGTGCCGTATGAGTGCAGCATGTAGCGCCTCTGGATTTCTTCGCCCCCTACGCTAAGCGTCGCCTTAGCAAATCCCTTTTGCATGTGATATTCGGATCCGGCGAGCTCTTCTACATGGTGGAAAACGGTGACGGACTCATAGTCGACGCCCAGCAGCAGCACATACCCGTTTTCGTATTGCGCCAGTTTGCCGTAGGGCGAAACCTCATCGCAGGGGGTGATCGAAAACGTGTGATCGCTGGTCAGCTCTTCAGCGTCCGCGCCAATGGCAGCGGCCGAGTGCGTTGGGTGCAAGCTGCGTATCGCTTCTGGCCGTTTACGGAACGTTTCTGGAATGCGACCAGTCCAGCAGGGTGAATTGTCTGGATCAAACGTCGGGGGATTGTCCGGAGAAAGGAATTCGCTACCGGTCAACGTCGGAACGACCACAGTGCCATCGGGTCCGACCGTTTCCAGCAGCGCGTCGATGATGGCGTCCGCGCCACCTTCGACGTGACCGAAACTGCTGAGTGAACTGTGCACCAACACCCGGCTCCCCGTTGAAAGCCCCAGTCGTTGAAGCCGAGTTCGTATCTGATCAGCGGTAACCGTTGTCATGAAGTGGGTTTTCCTGTGCGATGGGCTGGGGTGATGGTGTTTTGGCTGGGGAGTCAACAGCGATTGTACGGTGCGTTGTGGGTTCTAAATTTGAGGCAAAACGCCCCACCGCAAGTCATCCGATCACCACCCGCGATTAGCATGAGGCGGCTCAATGCCATCGTTTGAGTAGAAGAACAACCTCAGCGGCCCGAATCTTGGGACGGTTGGGTGAGGTCGCTGCGAACACCACCTCAGATTGGCTGGCGGGATGCGAAGCCGGTGTTGGTGTTGTGCCAGTGGGCTACTTTGGGGTCGCCTTTTATCCAGCAGAGCCATATGTGTTGGCCATTTAGTTCGCCAGGGAAGTCGATCAGCTGAGATACGAGGTCACGTACGAGGATGGACTTTCCAGATAGCAATTCCATGGCGTCGGTGTAATTCTCCAATTCTGATTTCGCAGATTTGGAAGCATCTGCCAGTTGCCTGCCAACATCGCCGCCCTCAGTGGAATGAGAGATGCCTTGCAGCCGTTTGATCTCATCCCGCAGTTGGATAGATCGGGCAATGGCCGCTGTCGCTGCATCAAGCTGCTCTACTACCCACGGTAGAAGCGCGTTTGCTTCCTCCACCGAATATGTGACTTGATCTGGCATACTTTGATGACGGGGAGTCGAATTCGAATCCCTTCTGTCAAACTCCTCACTCAGCATCTTGGGGCCACATGGCCTGAGGCGCACTGCATTGTTCCAGATTCGCCAGATCGGCGTTGATGAAATGGACGTTTACGAGAAGATCCCGATGCGTTTCAGGGTGGACTCGGTATTTGATGTGGAGATCGTAGATCAGGGATTGGGGGGCTATCGCATCACAGAGCAGGCTGTTGCTGAGCCGTGGGTGAAGGATTACCTGGCTGAGGGCCACGCTGCGCTGCCAGCGTGGATCGACGATTTCGATGGGACTAACTGGGCGTTCTTCCTTGCAGAGGAAGATGGACACGCGATTGGCGGTGCCACTGTGGCGTCTCGCACGCCAGATGCAAATATGCTGGATGGGCGCGACGATCTTGCGGTGCTCTGGGATCTTCGGGTGAATCCTCTCAACCAACACAGTGGCGTGGCGAAGGCGCTGGTGAACCGGGCAATTGAATGGAGCCGGGATGAGGGGCTGACTCAGTTGAAGATCGAGACGCAGAACGTCAACGTACCAGCATGCAGGTTCTACGCGAGCATGGGATGTGAGTTGCGTGGGGTTGTGCACCACGCTTATGAGGATGAACCAGACCTGAAAGACGAGATCATGTTTCTCTGGTGGCTTGACCTTTGAGTTCAGAACCTGTGGAAGATAACCAGACTGATGACGTAATCCGGGTTGAGAATCTGGTGAAGCGGTATGACGATCTGAAGGCCGTAAACGGCGTTAGCTTTGAGGTTCACCGAGGCGAGATTTTTGGCATCCTTGGCCCGAATGGCGCGGGCAAGACGACCACGGTGGAAATCCTTGAGGGAATGCGGGTGGCCGACTCTGGAACGGCAATGATCAACGGCATCGACGTTAGCCGCGATCCCAGAGCTGTCAAATCGATCATTGGCGTTCAACTTCAATCTGTGCAGTTCTTTGATCAACTTAAGTTGCACGAGCTGGTAAGCCTGTTCGGGTCGCTGTACAGCCGGAAAGTGAACGCACGGGAACTACTGGCGCGAGTCGATCTCACTGAAAAGAGTGATTCGTTGTACAAGACGCTCTCCGGTGGGCAGAAGCAGCGGCTCTCTGTCGCGGTGGCGCTCGTGAATGATCCGGTAGTGCTGTTTCTTGATGAGCCCACTACTGGACTTGATCCGCAGGCGCGTCGGCACATGTGGGAGCTAATTTCATCCATTCGCGATGGTGGAGCGACGATTGTGCTGACAACGCACTACATGGAAGAGGCAGAAGAGCTCTGCGACCGGGTCGCCATTATGGATTCAGGTGAGATCGTGCGACTGGGGTCGCCGTCTGAGTTGATCGAAGAGTTGCTCGCCACGGGCTTCTCCAAGAGCCGCACAGTGCATCCAGCGGATCTGGAGGATGTGTTTATCCACCTCACGGGCCACGGCCTTCGAGAAGACTCTTGAACTTCTACGTAGCGCTCACTGTCGCCTCCCTGAAAATGTACTTCAGGAACTGGCAAGGCGTCTTCTGGTCGCTATTCTTCCCGGGCGTGATCATGGTGATATTTGGATTCATCAACTTTGGGGGATTCAACGCTCCGAATGTTGGAGTGGTGGACAGATCAAATACTCCTGTCTCGACTCGCCTGATAAGTCTGCTGGAGAGTTTCGGATCGAACGAGGCCCTCGACATCACTGTGGGCACGGAAGACGGGTTGGCGACATTGCTGGACGATGGCGATATCGATGCGATGTTCTTGATCCCCGAGGGATTCGCTGAGGGTGACAGCAAATCAGTCATTTCTGTGACGGCAGATATTCGTAAACCCCAAGAGAAGGCTGTTGCGCTGGCGGTACTTAACGCGTCGCTGGATCGCCTCTTCGCCGAGATCGAAGACGTTCCCGCTGAGTTCGTTGTCGAGAATCGATTCGGCGTTGAGGAGTCGAGCGTTGAGGTTGACGAGGAAGATTTCGCCGATTTCCTTGTGCCAGGTATTGCTGCGATGGCGATCATGCAGGGAGGCATCTTTGGCGTGGTGTTCAGCCTTGTCAGGTTCAGAGCGCAAGGAGTGCTGCGCAGACTTTTCGCCACACCAATTGGCCCTCGCCACTTCCTGGTGGGCCAGGTCATTACGCGGCTCACAATCTCGCTAATCCAGGCCTACATACTGTTGATCACAGGTGCGCTGATCCTGGGCGTCTCAGTTGGAGGGAGTGTTGCAGCGTGGCTATCTCTGACGGTTCTCGCTCTGCTTGGCGGCGCGTTATTCATCTCAATGGGCCTTGCAATATCCGGGTGGGCCAAGACTGAAGACACAGCCGCGCCGCTAAGCAACATTATTGCTCTGCCAATGATGTTCATGTCTGGAATATTCTTCCCGGTGGACGTGCTACCTGAGGCGATGCGGAGCGTGGTTCAGTTCCTCCCGCTCACCTATCTTGCGGATGGGATGAGAGAGGCGGCGCTGGATGGCTCAAGTCTGTTGGAGCTTGGGCCAGAGCTTCTTGGGCTGGGGATTTGGACAGCAGTGATCTTCGCTGTGGCTACCCGTGTGTTCAAGTGGGAATAGCGGCGCTGTGTGACCTGTCGGCTACCCGACGATTACGCGGGCATTATGGGTCCAGCACCGGTACCGCCATCTGATAGCCAGATAGAAGTAGCACCACCTGAGGACCGCCAGCGGTGGGTTGGCGCTACGATGGTGCGTTAAATGGCGGAAGCGAGTCGTCAGTCCGGTGCACGGAACCATCTTGACCACTCGCTTCCAATCAGGATTACGCCACATTAGGGACTACGGATTTCATTTTCTGAGATGATTTCTAACAGCAGGTAGCGAATATTCGGGTCGCTCCAGACCCAGAACAGTGACGAGTGTTGGCAGAATCGAAAAAAATGGCGGTGAGCGAACTCTCTCGAAGGACAGGGTTGACGACTGCGGCCATCAATTTCTACGTTCGCGAAGGATTGCTTCCGCGGCCAGAGAAAACTGCCGCCACGAGGGCGTTGTACGAAGAGTCATATGTTGAGCGCATTGAACGCATCAAGGATCTCAAGGCCCGTGGGCTGCCACTGCGAGTCATTGGCCGCGTTCTCAATGAAGCCGACCCGGCAAGTGTGTTCGGAGTCGCCGAAGCGTCTGGGACATCCGAGGCAGCGAGGACACCAGCACGTACAAACAAGGTTTCGACGCCTCTCGGCATCGAAGCGTTTGCGGGGGAGATCGGACTCTCGGTCGACCAGGTTCGGCGTGCGCTAGACCTCGGGCTGCTCGATCCGAGTTCGGGCGGCCGCGATGAGCGCTCAATACGTTTCGTCGGCAGGGACGTGATCGCAGGTAAGGCGCTGGCGCGCCTTCTTTCCAACGGCATCGGGTTTGACCTCCTCGCGAGGCATACCGCCGAATTCGAGCCACTGACACGCGCTGAGTCGCATTTCATGGCTGAACACCTTGCCCTGGCTCGAAACGCCAACGTTGAGGAGTCGAACCAAGCGATACGAGAAACCGCATCTGGCTTCGCGAGGCTCAGGGATTACCTGCGTATTCGAAAATTTGAGCAGGAGTATCCAGACTGGGCTGGCAAATGAACGTTCGACAGTTGGTACTCAGTGATATTGAAGCAGTCGAAAGTCTGGATCACGCTATTCGCGGCCCAGATCGTTCCAAGACATGGGACTTCTACATTGATCGCGTCTTGCGGACGGGATACCTAGGCGCACTGCCTCATCCACCGTGGGGATGCTTTGTCGCAGAGAACGACGATGAGCTGATCGGCTTCATCGTCGCGGAACGCCAGATGCCAACCTACGGTCTGCCGCCGGGCGCACGTATCGTCGCGCTGGCAGTTGGCAACGAGTATCGACGGCGCGGCGTGGGTAAGGCGCTGGTTGACAAGCTGGTTGAAGGTTGCCGGAAATCTGGTCTCGATAACATCTACTCCATCTTGCTTGACGAAGATGATCGGGACGCATCATTTCTTGAGTCGGCTGGATTTGGGCCGGCGAACTTCAAGGTGTTCAACCGTGAGATTTAGGCGTGGTGATCAGGCGCGGATTCGGTCGGTCAGATCTGGGCTGAGTGAAGGCCAGCCGACATTTCGCACGGGGATGAGGTTGATTGCCTCCGGTCCTCGTGCAGTGCCTGGTCGTTCCATATCGCTCGACCGTTGCCATCAATGACACAGCGGAGCTGATACTGGCCGCGGGACGGCGCTGGCTAGGCTGTTGCCCTTGTGTCAGCGCGCGACAGAGTCGAAAGTTGCCTGGTTAGATGGTTGGCGCACGTGATGCGGGACCACGAGTATGGTGGCGCGGGCCTCAATGTCGGGATGACCCGTGCGCCGGGGATCGCCGCAGCGTGTATCTTACGGATTGTGTGTGGTTACATGACGCAGGGAGAAGATGAGTGCGCATCGCGATAATCGGTCAATCGGCGTTTGGTAAGGCTGTGCTTGAGGCGATTGTTGCGTTGGGCAAAGACGAGATCGTCGGAGCATTTCCGCCCCCCGACAGTGAGGGAAGGCCGTTTGACCCTCTCAAAGAGGCGGCGATTGAACTCAGTGTGCCAGTGCATCAGTACGGCCGGTACCGCACACCGGAAGCGATTGATGCATTCCGATCTCTCGACGCCGACCTGTGCGTGATGGCGTTTGTCACCGATATCGTGCCGGACGAGATGATCGAAGCGCCAAAGCTGGGAACGATTCAGTACCACCCATCGCTTCTGCCGCTGCATCGCGGCCCCAGTTCAATCAACTGGGCGATCATCAATGGCGATACTAAGACTGGACTCACGATCTTCTGGCCGGATAAGGGACTCGACACCGGGCCTGTTCTACTCCAAAAGGAAGCGGAGATCACGCCAGACGACACCGTCGGATCGGTCTACTTCAACCACCTGTTCCCGATGGGCGTTGAGGCGTTGGTAGAGGGCGTGGAGCTTGTACGGGCTGGCAATCCGCCCCGTATTGTCCAGGACGAATCCAAAGCGACGTATGAGAGCTGGACCAAGGCATCGGATGGCGAGATCGACTGGTCTAAGCCGGTGGCTGAGGTCTACAACTTGATCCGAGGCTGCAACCCACAGCCTGGTGCGAATACGCTGCATAATGGCGTGACGTTGAAGATCTTTGACAGCGAGCGAATCGACGGCGCAACGGATGCAGCGCCCGGAACCGTAACCGCGGTGGGTGACGATGGGTTTCGCGTGGCCGCACACGGCGGCGAGATTCTTGTGAAGCGGGTTCAGCCACCAAAGTCGAAGAAAGTGCCAGCGGCAGAATATGTTGGCGAATCAGGATTGGCGGCTGGAGACGTTCTGGGTAACTGACGGCAGACGCCACCAAGCTTGCTAGAATTTCGGGCATGACTGAGGCTTACCCGAAATCAGACAAGACGCGCGAGGCTAGCTCGCCGCACGGTAGCGCGCCCTTTGGCCCACGCAGTGCCGAATCGCTTCTTGAGTTCGACCGCGTGCGAGAGCTACTGGCCGGATTTACGCGCTTCTCCACGTCCCGAGAAATGGCACTCTCCACTAGGCCACGCTGGGACTACAACGAGATTATCTGGCTGCAGGATGAGACGGCTGAGGCGCGTCTCTTGCTGGATACGGTTGGTGATGTTGGCCTCGGAGGGCTTGAAGATCCGTCCGACCTGATTCAACGAGCCGTTCTGGGTGGCGTACTCAACGGGAGAGAGCTCAACGCCGCGGTTGTGGCGCTGGCCGCTGTGGAAGGTGCGGCCGCCGTCGTTCGATCGCTGGGCAGCCAACTTCCCTACCTGCTGGGGGTCGTCGATGACATCGGCGACTTCTCAAACGTGAGAGTGGAAATTGGACGAGCCATTGAAGATGGGGGTGAAATACGTGACTCCGCATCGCCATCGCTGAGGAAGCTCCGTCAGGGTGTTGCAGGGTCTTATAACCGGCTCCTCCAGCGATTGGAACGAATATCTCATTCGATGGATGTGCAGCCTTCGCTGCAGTCTGACGCTATTGCCGTACGCGGGGATCGGCTCGTGCTGGAGGTGCGGAGCGAACGTCGAAAGACTGTGCCTGGCATCGTTCACGATGTATCGAATACCGGGCAGACGATCTTCATCGAGCCCATGGAAGTGGTGGACCTTGGAAACACCTGGCGAGAGACGGCCGCCGAGGTAGTCCGTGAGGAGAACCGCATCCTGAGGCGGCTCGCAGAACATCTGGGTGATGTGGGCCGGGAAGCGTTGGATGCAATGAAAGCGACAG
Source organism: Chloroflexota bacterium (assembly GCA_013204555.1). GTDB lineage: Bacteria > Chloroflexota > Dehalococcoidia > Lucifugimonadales > Lucifugimonadaceae > UBA1151. The sequence continues at coordinate 11,468 of JABMNO010000021.1, forward strand.
CCAAACTGGACATGATCATGGCCAGAGGACGGCTCGCCACAAGCATGACGGCGGCGCGGGTGGAATGCCTGCTGCCGACAGAGGTCACCGCGGTCGAATTGAAAGATGCCCGGCATCCTTTGCTTGGCACCGACGCAGTGCCAGCGACGATCTCTGTCGGACCCGATTTCAGGTGCCTGGTGATCACCGGTCCCAACGCTGGAGGCAAAACCGTCGCACTCAAGACGGTTGGATTGCTTGCGCTGATGAATCAGGCAGGCTTGCAGATCCCGGCGTCGGTCGACTCAAGAATCGCTGCGTTTGAGTCGATTCACGCGGATATTGGCGACGCGCAGAGCATTGAGCGGTCTGTGTCCACGTTCTCATCTCATATGAGCGCGGTAGTCGACATTCTCAATCACGCTACTTCCCGTTCGCTTGTGCTTCTGGACGAGCTTGGCACTGGCACTGACCCGGAAGAGGGCGCAGCACTCGCACGCGCCATCGTTGAAGAGTTGAGCCAACGCCGAATTCCATCGGTCATCACAACCCATCATCGAGGTGTGGCCGAATTCGCGACGCAGCACGATGGCACCGAGAATGCCAGTATGGAGTTGGCTCCGGACACCATGCTGCCCACCTACCATCTCGCCATGGGGCTTCCCGGTCGAAGTTACGCGATCGCTGTCGCCGATCAACTTGGACTGCCGGAATCGGTACTTGAGCGAGCGCGTGGTCTTGTTGGGTCTGACCACGCGAATACGGAAGATCTTCTTCAGCAGATACAGTCCGATCGCAAACGACTGGCAGATCTGGCCGCCGAAGCAGAGTCGTCTAGAAACGATGCGGCGACGGCAAAACGAGCCGTCGAAGTCGAGCTAGCGGAACTGCGCCGACGTCAGGAAGATATGGCCGAGGAGACCCGCGTGGCACTGCGCCGCGAGGCGGACGAGATGCGGAACACGTTCCGGCGCATTGAACGCGATGCCCGTCGAGAAGGTTTTGAGGAGTCGGCCAGAAAAGCGGCGGAAGAGGCGCGACGCGTAGTTCGAGATCCGGACTGGCTGCGGGCGAAATTGCCACAGCCTGAAGTGAATATTCCGGACGAGCCTGAGATCGAAGTTATCCCCGAGCCAGTGGTCGTAACCGAAGCCGCACAATTGGCGCCCGGCGAACTGGTGGAGCTTCGAGGACTTGGCGCCACAGCGGAAGTCGTGGCAGTTTTGAACGATGGCGAAACCGTCGAACTGCTTATCGGTGGTGCGACCGCTCGTATAAATATGTCGGAAGTACGGCGACTGAACGCGGTGAAAGCGGCACCGGAAGAGCCCGCGAAGGTAGTGGTCCAGAGAACGGTCCGCCAGTCGGCGGATATAGCAGACGGCCCGACCAGCGAACTTGATCTCCGTGGCCGGAGAGCACACGAGATTCATGAGGCCGTGATGGAGTGGATAGACCAGCAGATTCTGGAAGGCTCCTCGGGCGGCCGAGTAATCCACGGCAAAGGTACGGGCGCACTCCGGAGCGCAGTCCGCGAAACCCTGACTCGCCACGACGCCGTGGAGGCGTTCTACGTCGGCTCCCCGGCGGAGGGCGGCGATGGCGTCACGATGGTGGAGTTGAAATAGCGGCGATCGCTCACCGCTACGCGGCGGCTGTTACCAGTCGTACCTCAGTTTCAAGTGAGCGGCGAGGCTGCCTGCAGGCAGCTACCAGAATCGCTGCGATAAAGCACAGGCCTCCGGCGATCAGGAAAGGCGCGAGCCAGACTTCCAGTCCTTTGCCCGCACCCGCGTCCTTGAACAGGCCAGCCATGATTGGCCCGGCGATGCCCCCGACACCGTATGCCGAAAACATCAGCCCGTAGTTGACCCCCAGGTTTTGCACTCCGAAGCGGCTCATGGTTGCAAGCGGGAACAGAGCGAAGTTGCCGCCGAAATTGAAGCCCGTTAGCGCTAGAAATACATAGAGCGCCACGATAGAACCGCCCATAAAGTAGAACCCGACCATAAGGACGCTCTGCGATAGAGCCATCATCATCATCGAGCGGCGCCAACCGATATGATCTGCGATGAAGCCCCAGCCGATTCGACCAAGACCGTTGGCGAGAGCGAATGCTACGGCGTATGCGGTTGACGCTGCTGCGCCTGCTGCAGCCAGATTCGTGTACGCGCCGCTGTCCATCAGTGCGTCTCGACCGTAGAGCCTGTTGATTCCGATCAGCATTAGCCCGGCCAGCGCCAGGAAGACAAAAGCGAGCCATAAGGCATAAAACTGGGGTCGGGACAGCATGGACCGTGGACCGAAATTACTGATATCCGTCTGTGCTGCCTCATCTGGCGGTGGGGTCCATCCGGCGGGCCGCCAATTTTCTGGCGGAAATGTCATCAGGACGCCGCCAACGTGGACGAATATTCCAAATAGGACGCTGTAAAGGAGAAATGTTCCGAGCACACCGATCCTGCCGATGAGGTCTCCCCAGTCGCCGGCAAGTTGCACCCATAACAGCGCGCCGAATCCGAAGCCGGCCACAGCGAAGCCTGTCATCAGGCCTTTCTTGTCTGGAAACCACCGCACTCCCACCGCAATAGGAACTACATACGCGAGCCCAATCCCTGCGCCGCCAAGCACGCCAATGCACAGCACCTGCACCCAGAAATGCTGGCCGAAGAGTCCAGCCAGGCCATACCCGGTCCCCAAAAGTATTCCGCCAGCAATAGCAACTGGCCTTGGACCCAGTGCTGCCATCGCCCGGCCAGCGACCAGCATCATTGCGGCGAAGGACGCCAGCCCCACCGAGAATATCCACTGCGTGTCAGTGGCCGTGAATCGAAACTCCCCACCTTCTTCGGTCAACTCACCCGTGAACACGCCCCATGCGTATATTGCGCCCAGAGAGAGCTGAATGAGCACGGCTCCCACCGCTACCAACCATCGATGCCGTAGCAATAGACCTGTTTCAACCGTCTCGATTACATCTCTCATGGGGCGTTGATGCTCCCACGTATCGATGGCGGTCTTGAGGTTCATTTCGCTCCCTGCGTCGACCCGGCGGGTCGTCCGATTTGTGACTATTCGATCTAAAATAATATTTATATGTTTCATCTTTTCACGTTGAAGTCAGCCATATGGACCATTGCCGTGAAGACTTTGTGAAAAAAAGCACAACTGAGAATCCGCTTATCGGAAACTCGTCACAGAAGCGGGCAGATTCCGCGATCCTGTAGTAGTTCTGGGAGTGGATCGATCGTGAGAAAGTAGATGGAGTGCTAAGGCGCGGTGAGCACCGAATATCGACAAGACCTCCAAGTCCAGCGTGATACCAATCAGAAGAAATATCGAGATGGTTGGTCGTCCGCCACGTCCCTGTTGACGATCTCCTAATCATGTACAAGAATCCTGGTATAGAACAAATGTTCTAGTTGCTTCGGCAACGCAGTCGCTTCCCCGGAGTTAGTCCCGGTGTTTCAGTAGCGCGAGGTGTGCGCAACGGGAGGCTCTTTGGATTCTGAATATGCCGCAAGACTGCCATCTGATGTGGTGGTGAAGTGGTTGCCGGTGCGGGTGGATGAAGCGGCCGCGCCTCAAACGAAACAGGCGTCACCGGGTAGTGATTCGCGAACAATCACGGTGGTCGCATCAACCGAGTCAGAAGACCGCATTGGCGATGTGATCCTGGCTTCTGGATGGGAGTTGGACGGCTACCTGGCGAATCCGGTAGTTCTCTGGGCACACGACTACTCCCGGCCTTCCATTGGCAGGGCCGAGAAGGTGTGGGTCGAGGGCGCGTCTCTCAAGGCTGAACTCATGTTCGCTGACACACCTTTTGCTCGCGACATTCAGTCGTTATACGAGCAAGGATTTATGCGCGGCATCTCCGTGGGCTTCCGGGCGATCGAGTCCGAATCACGGACTTCCGCGGCCGGAGCCAGGGCAACTTTGTTCAAACGCCAAGAGTTGCTTGAGATATCAGTGGCGCCAGTGCCGCTGAACAGAGACGCTCTGGCGATCTCATCACCGGCTCGGCCAGATGCTGTGGCGCCGCGTGGCGCAGTCAGTGAATTGTGGGAAGACGCGGCCATCTTGTAGTTCCGCAACGCCACCTCAGAAGTAGACCGGATGCAAAGCGCGTTCGGAGATATCTAACCCGTGACGCGAGCAGCGGACACGGACCCGAAATGGAGAGTGCATGACCACTCAAGACGTTGAATCCGTCAAGAAAGAGATCGCAGAGGTTTCAGCCTTTGTGAAGGAAAAAGTCGAACCGCTTCGAGAAGAGCGGGACCGGCTTCAGAAAGCGATTACAGATCTCGTGGCAACTGAGCGAGATCTCAAGCGGCAGCACATCCTTGCCGACTCAGCGGGCGAACCTGCGACCGTCAAGAGCGGCCCATACGAGGGTCAAGATGCGCTTGACCTGGCGATATCGAGAAGCCTTTTCGCGTCGGCCCGACTCAATGTTGGCAGTGCTGGCATTGGGGCCTGGGAGACCAACCTCAAGGCGGCGATGGACTCGATCACGGCAGGAACGGGTGATGAACTGGTTGCTTCCAGTGAGGCGAACCTGCTCTGGCGTGACGTGAACCTGGAAACAAGGGTCGCTTCGCTCTTCAGCCGCATCGAGATGCCAACGAACCCTTTTGACATTCCATTGCAGGTTGGAGACGTGACCTGGTTTCCGGGCACGGAGAACGTGTCATCGAAATCGACGGCACTCAGCACGGGTCGACAGACGCTCACTGCGTATGAGTTGGTTGCTGAGGTTCCGTGGTCGCTAGCCCTGGACGAGGACTCTGTGATCGCGATGTTGCCGGAAGTGCGACGCACGCTTATCCGGAACGCCGCAGAGGTGATCGACGATGTTGTTCTGAACGGTGACCGGACAACAACGAACAACATCAACGGTGATGGAGCGACCATCGCGGCGACGGACCCCGGTAAGGCACAGTGGCTCGTCGGATTCGATGGCCTTCTGCATCTGCCGTTGGTTGATAACACAGCGCAGAGCAACAACCTCAATGGTGCTGTATCTGCAGGTGCCTACAACCAGGGCCTGCGGCTACTGGGCAAGTACGGCGTCCGCACCAGCGAATCCGTGTTCATCACAGACGTCAACACCTTTCTGAGCAGCCTCGGAATGGTCGAGGTTGAGACGGTCGACAAACTTGGCCCTGCAGCAACGATCTTGAGTGGCCAGTTGGGAGTGATCTACGGGCATCCGATCGTCGTGTCAGAGCAGATGAGGCTTGCCGACACTGACGGCAAGGTTACGGATGCTGGCAACGGCACGAACACTGGACGAATTCTGGCCGTCAACCGCAGCCAGTGGCGCCTTGGGTTCCGCCGAGCGCTTTTGATTGAGACCGAGCGTGACATCCAGAAGCGCCAGAACATCATGGTCGTTTCGATGCGCCTCGGTTTCGACGAGCGGTCAGGAAGCCGGTCAACCGCAACTCACACAGCACTTCAATACAACGTGACGGGCGTGGCCTAGTCATCAACCCCATGAGGCGGCCTGTGGTGGATGGGGTGGGATGGCCGCCTTTCAAATTTCAACTTTGGAGAACTTTTAAAAATGCCAGACAACATAACTACAGCGGATCCAGTTGCGACGATTGCTGAACGAGCGCTTTCTAAGACAGCGATTGTCCAGCTCACCGGCTGGTCGACGACGACGAATCGCTACCTGTTCGTCGCTCCATACGACTGCAACATCCAAGCGGTGAGCATCGTTTCCGACACAGCGGTTGCAGCCAGCGACACCAACTACTACTCGCATCAGATCCAGAACCTGACGCAGGCGGAGGCGCTGCTGTCCGCAGCGCAAACAACCAAAATCACGGGCGGTGCGGCCATTGCCGTTGATGCCCCTTACGCAATAACCCCGGACCAGAACAGCATCGTGTCGAATGGTGACGTGATTGAACTCCAGGTGACTGCTACAGGAACTCCGACGGACATCAGTGCGGCACAACTTGTTGCCGTGGTGGAGTACGTCTAATGCCACTCAACAGCATGAAAAAGGCTGTCACGACCGGAGGCGTGGCCGAGCGATTGAACGCGTCAGACCAACTGGTCAGATCGGCCATTGTTCGGTCGCAGTCCACGAACACCGGGTCCGTCTATGTAGGAGACGCCACAATCTCCAGCAGCGGGCCGGGTCTGGTCCCGGGTGACTCACTCAGCCTACGTGCAGACCCGTTTTTGAACCTGTTCGACATCTTCGTCGACGCCGACCAGAACGGCGATGGCGTCGATGTCTGGTTTATCGAGTACGCCTGATGGGTTTACCAATTGGATCAGTAATCGTGCCAGCGGCCGGCACGGCGGTGCAGGTTGTGGCCTCAGGCAACGCCGTTTCGGCGGTCAGTTTCAAGGCGCGCATGGCCAACGCCGGAGCCATCTTCCTGGGTGACGACAGTGTGGCAGCCGCCTCCGGGTATGAGTTAAAGCCGGGTGACGAGATAACTCTCTCATTCCGTGAGGCCATCGACTTGCGTCGCTTCTACGTTGACGCGGCAAATAACAATGACAGTCTTGACTACGCGGGAGTTTCCTCATGAGCGGCGCTTCAATCTCATACAACCCGAACCCACGGTTCGTGCCAGACGATATTGAGCTGAGGTTTGGCGCCACTCCGGATGCAGCGATTCTGTTCGACTCAGCGGCCAACGAGCTAACCCTGCAGACCACAAATGCGCTGAACGTTCTGCAGGACCGGCTGAAGATCGACACCGGTACGGCAACGCCGAACGTTTCCATGGCGGTACCGCTGGTTGTTGATGACACGACAGACGCCACGTCAATCACTGCGGGCGCGATCGTCAGTGCTGGAGGGATTGCTGCCGCAAAGAGCGCGATTGTGGGCGAGGACCTGACAATTGGCGCGGCGGCGGCAAACAGGCAGTTTCGTCAGGCTACCGCCAACATTCAGGGTGTGGATACAACGGCTGGGGGCACGCAAATCCTGGACTTCAATGCAAGTGCGCCAAACGGGGGCCTTGTTCTCGTCATCGGCCACCTGGATACAGGTGCGGATACGGCGTTTCTGGACCTGATTTTGGTGCCGGAAGAGGCAGGGGGAACGCCGGTTGTGATCCAGGCGATCAGCACGCGTGGCACGCCTGCAGCGCGTACCTATTCGGTGCCAACCGAAAGAAAACTCAACTTGTTGATGTCCGCAGGATCGTATGACGCGGCAACTCACGTTGTATCTGGAGCTCCATCACCCCTCTAGCCCAAGAGCTAACGCACTTGAGGGGCCGATCCCGCCAGACGATAAGACAAAAGAAAAACCCAGAATTCAAGTACACAAAAGGACAAAAAGATGCCAACCGTTTACATCGACGACGCGATCGACTTTCTCTCCGTCACCCATCAGCGCCAGAGTATCGCTATAGCCACGGGGCGGCGACTGCGAGATGAGAGCAGTTCGTTTCTGGCATCGGCGAGAAGCAACTTTCTCCAACGTGTGAAAGACGCCCTTAACGAGCTCGATGACGCTACTGCCAAACAGATGGCCATTGATGTAGTAGCTGATCGGCGGCCATAAATGTGCGAAAGGCAAGGTGAACCGGAGATGACGTTCGATGAACACGTGCTGACCTTCCTGGATGATCTGACTGATCTCCTGGAGTGCAGGGACCTGGCGAAGGCTGCGATTGCGGCTGACATTAGAGAACAGAAGCTACTCGCGACGCGCCACGTCTGGGCAGCGAAACAGGCACTTTTAGATGGCAATCTTTCAACGCACGACAGCGAATGGGATATGGCCTCAGTTTGTACAGACCGGATCCATCGCGGGGTGTTAGCACTGCACGAGATGGAACAGCGGAAAAAGGTTGTGTGGTAGATGGCAATTGGATCTGCACCCACTGGCGTGATCAATACGTACGCCACGCTTGCTTCAGTTAAGGCACGGGCAGCTATTACCAGTACGACCAATGACTCAGAAATGTGGATGACGGTGCACTCGGCGTCACGCGTTGTGGACCGGCATTGCAATCGGCACTTCTTTGTGGTGCTGGCGAGCCGGGCGTTTGACGTGGCCAATGTTCACCGGATTAACATCCCGGATCTCGCTGTGATCGCTGCGATCAGCGAGGACCGGGACGGTGATCGCGTTTATGAGGTCACACGGGATGCCGCTGATTATCTGCTCTGGCCTGCTAACGCAGAGCCGCAGAGCGTTAATGGAGTCCCGTACAACGCTATATTGGCGGACCCTTACGGTGTTCGGCCGGATTTTCCGGCCGGATTTCGTCGAGTTCAGATCACGGGTGAGTGGGGCTATCGCAAGGTCGCTCGCGACTCGGGCACGACCCTCAATCACGGCGGACCGCTCAGCGTAGGCGTCACCTCAGTGACGGTGGCCAATGGAACAAAGATCGCGTCCGGACAGACGCTGCTGCTGGAGAGCGAGCAGATGTTCATTCGCGACGTGGCGACAGATCTCGTCACGGTCGAACGGGGGGTAAACGGTACGAGTGAGGTCACACACGTGGACGGTATTACCATCTCAATTTGCGAGTACCCGGCGCCGGTGGTTGAGGCGACGACCTTGATCGCTGCGCGGCTCTGGAAGCGGAAGGACATTCCACTTGGTGATGGGCTCGACGTGAACTCATCGGCGTCAGATAGCGATATCACAGCGTTGCTGGGCGGTTACAGGCGAATTCCTCTGGGGTCTGCGGCCTAGATGAGCATCGTTTCCGCCAGGGCGGGCATAGCGGCCGCCCTGGACACCATCCCTGGACTGGCCGTTGCAACTTACCCAATCAACGAAGTTCAGGAGTCTCCATCTGTCGCGATTGAACTTGAGCAAGTGAACTACACCGACCTCACGTACCGATTCCGACTCAAGTTGGAGATAGCTTCGTGGGATGAAGATACGTCATATGGCGAGATCGACCTCTATCTCGAACTCACCGGGACCAAAAGCATCCACGCTGTGATTGTGGCCGATCCCGCGTGCATCGCTATCGAAGCGGCTGTGGTGAACCCGCCGAAGCGGTCGACTCAGCGTCATCCTAGTGCGGACATAGTAGTGGTCTTTACGGATGTGGCATAGGCAATGGGCAACAACCCAGTAACCGTGAAGCCCACGTCTCAAGATGGCGAATTCGATCGTGATCTGATGCTACGTGGGCTGTGGGACTCGCTGCATGAGCTCAGGGACACGGTCGAAAACGACCACGATCATCGCCTTCGCAGAATCGAAGCCGATTTGAGGTGGCTGACGCTGTTGCTGGGAGCGGAGATTGTGGCGCTGATTTCGGCTTCGATAGCGACTATTGCTGGCAGCAATTAGGTGCGGCTCACAAGAAGCGTCAGCCCGGATGAAGGTAGGCGCGCGTGCCTGGATCCCGGATATCTCCGCCGGGCCTCCGATTCCGGGATGACGGGTGGGGCAACGGGTTCTCGCCCTATTTCTGAAGTGACGATGGCGCTGAGGCGATAAGAAAGATCAGTTCGCCCACCAAACCGTGTATTTAGCGGTACCGTTTCGATACCTCTCGTGATACGATTTGACCGGTGTTTATGCGTATTTACACGGGTATAATGCCAATGAATACGAGATATGCTAAACCAATGTGGTCGATTTTAAAGATGGAAGGTCGGTAGGTTGGAGAGCAGGCAACTGAAGCCAAGTGAGGCTCGAGAGATGGCGGTCAGTTTGAAGAGACTGGTGACAGACTGTCCTCCCGAGTTTCGAGAGCGTGTGCGTGAATTTGAGCAGCAGATTCGTTCACGTCACGAGTTGAATCCAGCCAAATCGCCGAGAGATACTCGCTTCAATTGGTAGCCACTTCTCAATAAGCGGTAACATGCGGGCCAGCTATTCAGCGGCCCGTTTTCGCGTTTGTCGGTAGTGGACGACCATATGCCAGATCCTTCAATTCAGGTGACGGACCAGCGCACTGCGTTTGAGTACCTGGGCGATGTCTACCACCCCAACGTGGTTGATTCAGTTCGGGCCGCGCTGCTTGACCGGCCAGATGCCGTCAAGGCTGCGGTTATTGAGCGCAACTACATCGACTTCGATTACATAGCCGCACATCAGATGCAGGGAGCGCGCTCGTTTCGACCGGTTCGGAAGGACACCACCCGGTTCCACTTCTTCTCAGCCGAGCTGGATGAGGATGCCCTGAGTGAGGTCACAGAATCTAGAGCGCAATTCTTACAAGACCACTACCTGGGATTCGTCGTAGTTCGTAACGGCCGCCCCCAGACACTAAGCCGATCTGTCATCATTCCGCCACCTAAATATGGTGGTGCGCAAGCATTCTTTCCTAGTCGCGCCAGCTACCGGGTCAACCTGACCGGGTTCGACCTGGAGGTCTCCGGATGCCCCTACATGTCTCAGGACCACGGCTCGCTCGCGTGCGCCACCGCTTCCATCTGGATGGCAACCGATTCAGTAGCGGCCAAGGACTCCCGCATGCCCGCGTTCACAACATCTGAGATCACAAGCCTGGCGGTAGGCGTTGAGCGGCCGTACAGCCCCATCGTGGGCCGTGCCGGTCTTCAAGCGAGCCAGATCGAATACGCACTGATCAGGATGGGCTACGACCCTCGATCGCTCAACGGTCCAAGCTACCAGAGCGCCGTCGACTCAATCGCTGGTTACGGTGAGAGTGGTCTCGCCGCCATTCTCGGAGTGTTCCTCCCGGAGTCGCAGACCTGGCACACGGTTACCGTGATTGGACACACCCTGCGTACTCAGGCCACTGTATCTCCGGCGCCATCCGCCGTAGCTGCAACAGCGTTCACTGGCGATGTGATCGTCCACGATGATCAGGAGGGCATGTACGAAGTAGCCGTGATGGTGCCCGCCAGCGATCGCAACTCTCGTGTTGAGATCCCGATCATGATTCGCCGCTTTGGCGGGCGTTGGTCCTACGCGGAGGTTCAGGACGTGATTATCCCGGTGCCATCGCGAGTGCTGCTCGACTACGAGAACGCGGCGGCACAGGCGAGGGCGCTATTGGAGGATTACGGCACAACGGCGGGTGTTGTTACGCCAGACAACGTGGTGGTCCGGCCAATCCTGACCCACTCAGCGCGGTTCAAACGCAATCTGCTGCGTCGTGATGACATGCCCACGGAGGTTCGCGACGCTTACCGGTTCCTGCCAATGCCGCGCTATGTGTGGCTCGTAGAGTTCGCGTATGAGTCGAACTGGGACGTTACCGATGCTGACGGGTTATCGGTATTTGGCGAGGTGATACTCGATAGCACCACTCCGCCTGCTGTCTCGCCATCGGTTCTTGCAGTACACACGCCCGGCAACGTCTGGACACTGACCGTGGAGGGCTACGAAATCCACGAGGGTTGGCTTGCAGTCACCGAGAACGACGGGTACAAGCCCTACACGATCGCCTCCCGCCCCTAGCCGTAATTACTTCGGTGTTTGCTCCTCGCGCCTATCTGCGGATGCCACTCTGATGTATATTCGGCATCCTGCAAAATAGATGATCGGGGAGAAGTGTAGATGGGACCACGAATCGGAATACTTGGCGCTGGTGCTATTGGCGGAGTTGTTGGCGGTGAGCTGACACGGGCGGGTCACGATGTCACGCTGATCGATATGTGGCCTGAGCACGTCAACGCCATGAAGGCCAACGGCCTCACGGTGACCAAGCGTGACGAAGAGTTCAACACTCCGGTCAATGCGCTGCATATTCACGAACTCCAGAACATCAATGAGAAGTTCGACTACGGCTTTCTGGCCGTGAAGTCTTACGACACCGAGTGGGCGGCGGCGCTAATCGACAACTACGTAAAAGATGGCGGCGCAGTGGTCGATTTCCAGAATGGAATAAACGACGAGCGGGTGGCAGCGGTTGTCGGTGTCGAGCGGGCAATGGCCTGCATAATCACGATTGGCGCCGGGATGTACGAGGCCGGCCACGTGATCCGATCAGACGCTGGCGAAATCGGATTCAAGATTGGTGAGCATGATGGCTCTGACACCCCACGGGCGCAGGAGCTGGTCAAGGTAATGAGCGATGTGGCGGCGGCCAAACTCACTACCAACATGTGGGGTGATCGCTGGTCCAAGCTGGCAGTCAACTGCATGGCGAATCCGGTTGCAGGCCTGTCAGGCCTCGGCTCCGCCGAAGTTCGTACAGACCCTGTGGCCAGCCGTATTGCGATCCGGATGGCTGCGGAAGTGATTAGCGTTGCCCGCGCACTCGGACACGACGTCGAACCGATATTCGGAATTGATCCGGATCGCTTTGTGAACGCTGCCAAGGGCATCGAGACGGAAGAGTTGCAAACGGATATGGCTACAGGTGCCGAAGCACTCGCCGGAGGCCAACCGTCGTTCTTGCAGGACGTCCTGAAGCACCGCCGCACTGAGATCGAATTCCTCAGCGGTTACGTCTCTGAAAAGGGACTCGAAGCAGGGGTAGCAACACCGTTCTGCGATAAGATAGTCGAGACAGTTCTGAGCCACGGCGTAGGCAAGCTAGAGCCCAAACCAGAAAACCTCGCTCCACTTGAAGCGCTGCTTTAGGTCAGCGGGTCTCGCGCTGACTGGCATCTGGTAGCTGAGGGGCTCGCCCCTCTTAGTCACGTCGCCAGATGTCGCGCCACGTTGGAGTCACGCGCCAGAACAACCCACAGGGTAAAGTAGCCGACCATCGCGGTTGCGGTGTGAATTGAAGGCGGGGACGGGGATGCGCAAAAGTAATATCAGAGCAAAGATGACGGCGGGCGAGAAGGCGATTGGCTTTGGGATCACCTTCCCATCGGTGGAGATGTTCGACATCGTCGGCCATCTCGGTTTCGATTACGCCCACCTTGACGCTGAGCATGGCGTGTTCGATTTTGGCGACGTAGAGGACATGTGCCGCATCGCGGATATGCACAACATGACTTGCACCGCACGCATTCCCAACATCGACACCTCCACGATTCTCCGGTTCCTGGATCGCGGCATCATGGGCATCCTGGCTCCACACATCTCGAACCGGGATGAGGCGGAGCAGGCAGCGAAGGCCTCCCGTTACGGGCCGGAAGGTGAGCGCAGCTTCGGTACGGGACGCGGCAGGGATTACGGCTTGCGCAAACCGCCAGCGGAGTACATGGCTGAGTTTAATCACGAGATGGTGCTTGGCGTCCAGATTGAAACGGCAGAAGGCGTTGAAAAGATTGATGAGATCCTGGAAGTGGATGGCATCGACTACATCACATTTGGCCCGGCGGACCTGGCGCAGTCGCTTGGTCATCCGGGTGACGCTGGCCACGCCGACGTAAAGGCAGCGATGGCAGGCGTGACGCAGCGGGTGCACGATGCCGGCAGATTGATGTCGGAAGACGTGATGGAGAGCATGAACTTCGTGATGTGGATGCCTCCGCTCCTCAAGCAGTGGTTGGAAAATGCAAGATCTTCGGGTTGATCCGTCAACGCTGCTGGTTGGCGTAGACGGGTGCAAGAACGGCTGGATTTGCGCTGGTGCCGAACTGGGCGATCTCTCCAACGTTCGGTTGATGACCATCAAGCGGTTCGACGACCTATTTCACGCATTTGGGTCCTCCCCCGGAATAGTTACGGTCGATATTCCCGTTGGTCTGGTCAATGATGGCAATCGTGCGGTCGAGAGCGCTGCGCGCAGAATACTCGGTAGCCAGGCGTCATCGGTGTTTACGCCGCCGGAGCGGATGTTGCTTGAGTATGCAAGCCTCAACGGCCACCTTGAGTCGCCCTATCCATCGAGCTATGACGAATCCTATGACGCGGTCAATGAATGGGCTGGCAACTTCCTCGGCCACGGAGTTGCGAGGCAGGCGTTTGGGATCTACGGCAAGATAGCTGAGGTCGACCGCTATATGACCGCCGAGCGTGATCCTCGCGTTCACGAGGCGCATCCAGAGCTGATCTTCCGCGAGATGAACGCCGGTGAGCAGGTGCCACCAAAGCGGCAGGTAGAGGGGCTGGAATCGCGCGCCGCGCTGCTGGTCGATCACCTCGACGTGAACGCCGATTTGCTGTCTGTTGGTGGAGATAGTTCCGTCAAAAATAGCCGTAACGACGAGCTCGACGCGTTGGCGCTCCTCTGGACAGCGAAGCGAATCGCAACAGGCGAGGCAAAGCGCATTCCAGAGGTGGTCGACTTCGATCCGGTTGGGCTGGATATGGCCATGTGGTACTGAGGATGGAGATTACGAAAGCGACATGAAGATCGGAATCGGAATTGGTCCTCTGCCGCGGGATAAGCGCGACCTCAACGGCAATATTGAGTGGGTCGTCGATGCTGAATCAGACGGATTTGATTCACTCTGGATATCTCACGGAATGTCGATAGATTCGCTACAACTCGTCGCCCTCGCCGGTCAGCGGACTTCGAGGATAGAGCTCATAACCGGCGTAATCCCCGTCTACTCCAGATCACCACTCCTCATGGCGCAGGAGGCGCTCACGGCCAATGAGGCTGCTGGTGGTCGATTGAGCCTGGGGCTTGGCGTCGCACATCCGGAGTCGACCGCAACGCTGTGGAACGCCACCTACGACCGCCCGGCGAAGTACATGCGCGAGTATCTGGGAGCGCTAAGTCCGCTGCTTGAAGAGCGGGCAGTCGACTTTTCTGGCGAGATGATCATTACTTCAGCTTCGATGGGCTTCAAGAGCGCGCCAACACCGCCAGTCCTCATTGCGGCGATGGCGCCCATGATGCTGAAGTTGGCCGGTGAGCAGACGGCCGGAACGATACTGTGGATGTGTGGTCGCAAGACCGTCGAGACCCACATCGCGCCTCGGATCAACGAAGCGGCTGATAGCGCTGACCGTCCAGCGCCACGAATATGCGTCGCGCTGCCAATCTGCGTTACCGATGAGCCTGAAGCCGCGCGCGAATCGGTCGCGGCGACTCTGGGCGGCTACGGTCGGCTGATCAACTACCGCAAGGCTCTCGATATTGAGGGCGCATCCGGCCCGGAGGACGTGGCGATAGTTGGGAATGAAGATGAGGTGGAAGCACAGCTACGCGCATTCGCAGCGGCGGGGGCAACAGATTTCTTCGCATCGTTCACAGCCACGCGCAGGGGAGATACAGAGTCGCCGATAAGAACGCGCGACCTCCTAAAACGCCTGGTGGGGAAGGTTTAGCTCAACCTGAGCAGCGAAACGGTGACAACTGACAGCACACCCGCTCCCAACATAACAACCAGACCAGTCATGAGGAACAGCCATTTCGTATCTAACTGTGGTTCCTCCTCTCTCACATAGCGCATCAGCGTCGGCTCCGGTTGTAGCACCCATCTGAAGTCCGTGGGTGATTTATTTTCGGTCTCTCTGAACTCAAGTTAATTTTTCCCAGTTCGCGCCAATAGGCGGTTTCACCTAAAGCCCATGCCGGAAAGCCCGCGATGCGCGAGCCCCACACTAATCACTCTGGCGATGAGTAAACCGTTAGACTTGGCCTGGCAGATTTCGCCGTGACCAACATCATGTTCAGGGAGCTCGACTTGCCGACATCAGACAGAACGCCGGAGGTCTACGCCAAACTTGGCGTCAAGCCAATCATCAATGCCCAGAGTTGGATCACCATGCTCGGCGGCAGCCTAATGCGGCCGGAGGTTCTTCGGGCAATGGACGAGGCCGCTACGGCGTTCGTGGACCTGGAAGAACTAACTCGGGCGGGTGGACAGGTAGTCGCGCGCGCAACTGGTTCGGAGGCTGGACTCGTTGTGGCGGGCGCTTCAGCTGGTAACGTTTTGATGGCCGCCGCGGCGATGACCGGCACAGATCGCGCGAAAGTTGACCAGCTTCCTGACACAACTGGCATGCCCAACGAACTTCTCATGTTTAAAGGCGGACGCAACTCATACGACAAGTCGTTCGTTACCGCCGGAGCAAAGATCGTGGAGTTTGGCTCCATGGGCGGCGCGCGCTCTTACCACCTTGAGGCTGCAATCAACGAGGACACGGTGGGATTGGCATGGGTCGTCGCTCCCTTCCAGAACTATCCATTCCCACTTGAAGAGGCAATCGAGATCTGCCACGCTCGAAACATCCCGGTGCTGGTCGATGCAGCCGCCGAGGTGCCACCCGTCGATAACCTGACCCGCTTCACTAAGATCGGCGCGGACATGGTTACGTTCTCCGGTGGCAAGGGCATTGGCGGACCACAGAATGCTGGCCTCCTTGCCGGAAAGAAGGACCTGATCGACGCTGCGTTCCTCCACATGTTCAACCTGGGCAGCGGGACCGTTGGAATAGGCCGACCTTCTAAGGTCACGAAGGAAACGCTGGTCGGCATGACTACAGCGCTTGAACTCTTCGTGGAGTCCGATCATGAGGCCACATGGGCTGGCTGGCGCGAGCGGGCCAACCACATCGTGGGTCGTCTCACCAATATTCCGGGTCTCCATGTCGTGCTCGAAGATGGCGATATCAACCGTCAGGGACCACAGGCGGTGATCTACCAGGAGAGCGACTGGCGCGGCCCATCATTCGCAGAAGTACGCAAGCAACTCACGGATGGCGAGCCAAGCATCCGGGTTGGGGGAGGCGGCTATAAGGGCGAGATCAACATAGTCCTGGTCAACGTCCAGCCCGGCGAAGAGGTCATCATTGCTGATCGGCTAGAGGATATATTGCGCGGGTAAGTTCACTTCAATGGTGACATCTCCGGTAGAGGCAGCTCCCATCGACGTCGTTAACAGACTTTTTTTGGGCGAGCGATCTAAGTCTGAAGTTTTGGCAGATCTGACTGTGGGGGGCTTCAGCCGAGCGCGGACAACCACACCGATGGTGCTCGCCAAAGCCATGTCATCTTGGGCGAAGTGAAGGCGGTAGCCGTAACGAAGTCGAAACATCTCAAGCGCTGAAGGGATGGACCACCTTATCGATTCAACGCGAGGACTTGCGACAGGATTACATCTGAGACTTTCGAGTTCACTATCGTTTCGCTCAAGATGACTTGTCGATGAATGACGCTACGTCCAATATCGCTGTGGCTTCGCTCGCAATATCATCCTTATCCCGTCAATGCGCTATGCTTCGGCCTGTATAGACCCATCCTATTTATCTGCACAAGGACCACGCCGTGAAGATCACTGAGATCACCGCCCAGCCGTTCAAGTACAAGAGCCGACACGGTCGCGACAACGAAGGCCACGGCCATCCCGGACCTGAAATTGACGCCACCCAAACTCTGGTCACGATCAAGACTGATGAGGGTGCTGAGGGCTACATGTTTGGCGCCCAGAAGTCGGTGGTTGATGAGCATGTTGCTCCAATTGTGCTCGGTGAGGATCCGTTCGATCGCGAGAAGATCTGGCAGAAGCTGCGTCATATGCAGCGCATCGCTCCTTCAGGGCTGACCGACCGCCTCATAGGGGTCATCGACGTCGCCCTGTGGGACCTCGCAGGGCGCCACCTGAATATGCCGGTCCATAAGCTACTTGGCGGATATCGAGAGAAGGTCCTGGCATACGCCTCCACGATGGTTGGCGATGAGATAGAGAATGGCCTGGCAACGCCGGAGGACTACGGTCGGTTTGCGGAGTGGGCAATAAAAGAGCGCGGCTATAAGGCGTTCAAGCTCCACACATGGCAGCCGCCAATTGCGTGGGCGCCCAGCGTCAAGATGGATATTGCCGCGTGCGCTGCGGTGCGTGAAGCGGTTGGTCCAGATATTCCGCTGATGCTGGACTCATATCACTACTACAATCGCATGGACGCGCTGGCGCTTGGCCGGGGACTGGAGGAGCTCGATTTCTACTGGTTTGAAGAACCGATGGACGAGGCGAGCATGTCTTCCTACAAGTGGCTCTGCGATCAGCTCGATATTCCAGTAATTGGCCCTGAAACGATGGGTGGAAAGATGTTCACTCGCGCTGAGTGGATCAAAAACGGCGCCTGTGACCTGTCCAGAAGCGGAGTGGGCGACGTTGGTGGACTATCGCCGCTGATGAAGTGCGCCCACCTGGCAGAGTCGTTCAACATGGCCTGCGAGGTACATGGCGGCGGACCGGGCAACCTCAACGCGCTTGGTGCGATGGGCATGCCGGGTGAGTTCTACGAGCGCGGGTTGCTCCACCCGTTCATCGATTACGAGGAGCCTGCTCAATATCTGAACACGCTCTTCGACCCCATGGACGAAGAGGGCTACGTCCACATGCCGACGCGAGCAGGAATCGGCCTCGACATCAACTTCGACTACATCACCGAAAACCTGATCTAAGCATCAAATAACGTAACCATCGGGTCAATAAAGTAAGGCGACTGAAATGGAAATGTTAAAACCGGGCGATATGTTCCCGAACCTGACCTTGAAAACGGTCGATAGCGGCGAGATCGTGCTGCCTGACGATTGTGCCGACGACTGGGCATACATCATGGTCTACCGGGGCCACTGGTGACCGTACTGTAATCGGCAGTTGGCCGATGCACAGAAGAATATCGACGCTCTCACAGCGCTGGGTATTAAGGTCTACGGCGCAAGTTCAGACGATGCAGAGGGCGCGCAAGGCTCCATCGACGAGGGCATCACATTCCCAATCGGCTTTGGCATGGACGTTGAAGATGCTCAGAAGTTGGGTGCATGGACGGGGGCGCGTAAAGGGATGACCATTCTCCAGCCATGCGAATTCGTACTGAAACCCGGCGGCGAAGTTATGGCGTCGCTCTACGCAACAACGCAACTGGGCCGGATCAATCCCGAAGCAATTCTGAGGTTTGTCGAAGCGAGGAAGTAAATCGGTCCCTTCTCCCTATGGGAGAAGGCTAGGATGAGGGCGCGGTGGTTGGTTCGCGTCCACGCAAGACGAACAGCCCCCTGACCTCAATCCTCTCCCAAAGGGCGAGGACGTAAATCGGTTTTCTCCCAGAGAGAGAAGAGGCCGGATCATCAGCGCACCCACGGCTTCTTGCGATCCTATGTTGAGGGTCGCCTCATCTCGGTTCAGCTCATATTGGCTACGTATTCGATCAGCCAATCCGGCCAATTGATCGTCATTCCGTTGCAGCCGGTCGCCACAGCATCCTCCATTGTCTGCCTGTCAGCGATCCCGGAACTGCGTACTTCCATTCCCAGTGAATGACCGAGTTCGACCAGGTCCGTCGAGTGGTTCCATGCACTCATGGTCACCATCGAGTATCCAAACTCGGCGTTCTGCTCAATTGCCCTGGCTCCGAGCCGTTTGAATCTAGTGTTTGGCGCCGAAGCGATGCGAATCCCTGGCTCGATACGGAGCGCCTCTTGCAAGGAATCATCGGCATCGATAGATGCGATGAAGACGTTCTCGACGAGGTGACGTTTCCGCACCGCATCAATTACGGCCTGTACAAGTCCCTCCGCCTCTTTCTTGAGCTCAATGTGATAAGTGAGTGTGTCTCCAAATTCATCGAGCAGTTCTTCCAGCGTTATCAATCTTTCGCCGCCATAGTCCTGCTCCCAGAACAGCATTGGGCCTTTGCCAGGCTTCTCAGGATCCCACCAAGACCCGGCATCGAGTTGTTTCAATTCTTCCAGGGTGTATTGCTCAGGAGTTCCAGAGCCGTCAGTCGTACGGTCGAGCGTGTCGTCATGAAACAGTAACAACTTGCCGTCTTTGGTGAAGTAGACGTCTGTTTCGACTTCCGAGCACCCCACCTCGACGGCCTTCCGAAAGGCTGCCATTGTGTTCTCCGGCGCGTAGCCACTGGCACCGCGATGGGCGATGATTCGAAAGGGATCCGGGACGGGCATTTTGCGCTCCTACACTTCTGAATACACGAATTCTGAACAACCCTCCACAGGGAGAGGAAGCAAATCGGTCTCTCATCCCAGAGGGAGAAGAGGCCGGATCATCAGCGCACCCACTGCGTCTTGTGCTTCCAGCCCAGGAGTTCCCTGGCCTTGGAATTGTCGATAGCTGATGTGAAGCCCGTGAGCGGCTTCCTGATTGGTACGCCCGGATAGACGGCGTCCACTGCTTCTTGCGTTCCTATGCTGAGGGTCGTCTCATCCCCGTTGATGAAGAATGGCTCATGGCCGGTCCAATCTTTCTCAATTGCCAGGCGGCACGCGGCAGCTGCGTCTCTTCGGTCTGTCCACCCCCAGAATCCCATAGCCCGATTCCCAAGAGGGTCGGTATTCGGCATCGCCTGCTGCAGCCGCTGTGTCTCTTCGTCCATCAGGGCATGGAATCGCATACTGGCGATCTGCATGTCGCGTCGACGGCAGAATGCGTCAGCCATGCCCTCGCCAAGCCATTTACTCTGAGCGTAGCCATCTTGTGCTCGGGTGGGTAGTTCCTCGTCGATGGGCAGATAGGCAGGCGGAGCCATTTCCGCCGGCGAGAATCCAGCGCCCACAGCGTTGATCGATGATGCCATTACGACCTTCGTGATTCCGTGAATCTCGGCAGCTTCAAGGATGTTCCAGTTCGACATCATGTTGACCCGAAAGACTTCGGCCTCTGGATCCTTCATGGGCGATGGGATCGCTGCCATGTGAATGATCGCGTCAGCGCCTTTCGTGATTGAGATAATCGCTCCAAGGTCGGTGGCGTTCACGCGCATGAATCGCGCGCCCTGATCAGGGCCCTCCGTGGTGTCGGCGTTAGTGACCTCGTGACCGTGGGCGATGAGCTCCGGGATGATGTTCTGGCCTGCACGGCCGGAGCCTCCGGTGATAACAACTTTCATGAACGTTCCTCAGGCTGGATTTGCAGTGGCGTTTGTACGGGCGACAATAAGTGAATGTGGATTGTAATCGCCGTATCGCTGACCGTAGTCGCGTTGATATTGATCATTGGGATGTATTTTGGCGGCAAAGCGCTCCAGCGCCGTGAGCCATACGCCACGGTTCTAAAGCTGAGAACGCGCCTGAAACTGCGATTCTTCAGGCTCGCCATCACCGATCCTCGCGTCCCGAGACGAGTGAAACTGATCCCGCTGTTCCTGGTGCTCTACCTCGCCATGCCCTTCGACATCATCCCGGACTTCATCCCAGTGCTGGGCTATCTGGACGATATCGCTTTGATCGCGTTTGCACTGGCGCTGATGGTGAAGATGACGCCTCGGGACGTGGTGATGGAACTGGCGCGAGAGGCTGCTAACGGCTGATTCAGGAATCTCACGCCTGCTTAACCTGAGTTTAATGATGCGATCCTCACCCTCCGATATGGGGAGCACGGTATCTTTCTGATGTCCGAATGAGGGCTCTCTCAGCGGAGAGGAGATCACAAGTTGGCACAACAGCAGCAACAAACCGTCCTGATTCTTGGCGGTGGGGTGGGTGGCGTCGTCACGGCCAGCAAGCTCCGCAAGAAACTCGATAGCCGCCATCGCGTAATCCTCGTTGATCGCGAGCAGCGCCACCTCTTCCAGCCGTCGCTCCTGTGGCTCATGACTGGAGACCGGCTGCCCGAGAAGATTGGCCGCGATCTCTCCAGGCTTGAGCGAAAGGGCATAGAGATCGTCACTGGCGAAGTCGGGTCTATCGACCCTGAGACCAGGGTGGTTGAGGTAGACGGCCAAATCATCAAGTCCGATTACCTGGTTGTATCGCTCGGAGCGAATCTCGCTCCAGAAAAGATTCCCGGGCTCGCCGAATCCGGACACAACCTGTACTCACTGGAGGGAGCGGCAGCGATCCGAGACGCACGAATGAGTCTGTCAAAGGGCAACCTCGCAGTCGTTGTCACCAGCATGCCATTCAAGTGCCCCGCAGCGCCGTATGAAGCGGCAATGCTGCTGGAGGCTGATCTAGGCAATAGAGGTGTTCGAGAGCAGGTCACCGTGAGCCTGTTTTCCCCTGAGCTGGGGCCTATGGGCGTTGCCGGGCCAGATGTATCAGCGGCCGTTCGTGGGATGGTCGAATCGAAGGGAATCGAATACCACCCACAGCATCGACTTACAGAGGTCGACGCCGACCGTAGATCGCTTCGTTTTGATAACGGCGTGGAGGCCAGGTTCGATTTCCTTGTTTACGTACCACCTCATGATGCGCCAGTGGTCGTCCGCGACGCAGGTCTCACTAATGAAAGTGGCTGGGTACCGGTCGACCGCCACACGCTGGAAACGAGTTTTGATGGCGTCTTCGCCATCGGGGACGTTACGACGATACCTCTCGAAATGGGGCTACCGTTACCGAAAGCCGGGACGTTCGCCATGCGCCAGGGTGAGGCCGTGGCCCAGACCATTGAGGCGCGAGTGAGTGGGCGAGGGGAGCCGCCGGGTCACTTTGGTGGTTTTGGTGAGTGCCTCGTGGAAACCGGGAATGGCAAGGCGGGAATTGGCCGCGGAAACTTCTATGCGATTCCCGCCCCAGATGTGAAGTTCAGGCAACCAAATCGCCTGTGGCACTGGATCAAAATCTGGTTCGAGTGGCGATGGCTTCGTCGCTGGTTTTGATCGGTTCTGTGGAACGTACTAGGCGCGTAGATCTTGAGTCCGCACACCATGAATCCCGCCGTCCGCAGAAGGGCGGCCATCCTGAGCTTGTCGAAGGACGGCTGACGCGGCGGTTGATCGAGCCAGCCCCGGCAACAGATCGTATCTCCCCAAGATGAGAGCTTCCTTCTTCGTCCTTCTCCAGCCCTTGATTTGACGCTCAAGGTAGAAAGCGTCATCAATCCGATGGACCTCATAGGAAAAGACCGCTTCGACCGGTAGTCTTCGTGCTGTCCACGGACTCCCAAGTCCAGCTTTGTGTTGCGCTACGCGCATCGCCAAATTGACAGTTGAGCCGACGTAATAACTCCCATCAGAACATTTGAGGATGTATACCCACGCTACCATGTGCGATCTCCAATTTCAGAGGTAGAACTGAGATCGAAGAGTGGCAGATCGCGTCTGAAGTACCAACAAGCGGATGTCTCAACGACGTTCCGGAAGAATCAGCCGCCCTTCGACAGGCTCAGGATGGCTGATTCTTCCGGAACTCATCGCAATGGCCGTTTTCCTATCTGTGAAAACGTCACCGTTACTGGCAAAAACCTGATTGAACTTAGCTCGGCGCATCTGGATCGCGAGTCAGCCATCCTGAGCTTGTCGAAGGGCGACAGGCTCGGGTCTCACGCTACGGTCGTTCATGATACGAACTCCGACTACGGGATATCGAACACAAATGGGCCAAACACGTCTCCGGCGCGCGCGCTGTCGTTGCATCGAATGCATGGAGCCACGGTGATAGTCAGCGGTCTATCGGGGTCCAACGGGGGAAAGAAGATGTTTCCTGTGTCAGTGATGTCTTTTCCGACGTAGGTTATTAGCCGATCTCTGTAATAGGAGCGATACCTCTCATTGAAGTAACCGCCACTGACAATTTCTCCAGACTGCTCTGCGAGTTGCGAGTTGTCGATCACGTCCACAGACGTGGCAGATTTATTCTGAATGGTGAACTTCGCGCGGGTTTCGTCCGTATGGAATTCGACACTCCTCAACGTTAACGAGATTTCGTGGTCTTCGAAGGTCTTATTGACTTCCACCCGTTTTACGAGGGTGTCATCCCCTGTGCAGCCAATCACTACGGCGCTGAGACCGGCGATCACCATCATGGCAACAGGAATGCGTACTGCAGGGTCAAAGATAGGGCTCACCACCCGATGTAACAATCGCGCTACCTAACCCTCCTGCTCCGCCTTCCACTTGCGGAAGCGTTCTTTGGTCTCCTCCGTGATGGGGTAGTACTTGCCCGGAGGGACGCGCTCCTCATCGATCAGGCCTATGACGAACTGCTCCGCCTCTTCCTGCTCCTCAATCCAGTCGATGACCTCTTCTGCACGCTGGCACGGTACGACTACGACTCCGTCATCATCGGCGACGATCACATCGCCGGGCATCACCAGGACGCCTCCGCAATTGATGGGCTCACCATCCTCGTATGCCTCAAGGTAGGGAAGGTTGCCGGCGGGTGAACGCTGTTTCGCGAATATACCAAGATCGTACTCGGCGACCATATCGACGTCCCGCATCGCGGCGTCGGTGACGATGCCTTCGGCCTTGTTGTGCCATAGCTGTCTGGCCTTCATGTTGCCAACGATGCAGGCGTAGTCGTCTGGCGAATGGGCCTCGACCACCAACACGTCGCCGGGGCCGCACTTGCCCATGGCCCGGTACTCAGGCGAGTCATCCAGACGGCGGGTGATATCCAGCAAATCAGGTCGCGGCGGCACAAATCGCAGTGTCCGAGCGCGCCCCACCACCGTCCGACCGGGAGTCATCGGCCAGACGCCCTGCATGAGACACCGCTGGTAGTTCGCAGAAGCGAACCACTCCGACCCGGCAGGTGGCTGCAGCCGCCACACACCGGAATAGGCGGTGGCCGAGGTGATCTTGCGATAACGATCAAGAATGGCGTCAGATACTTGCGTGTGCGGTTCTATGTCAGGCCTCCCGGAATGATGTGCGCAGATCATAGCGCGCATTGGGTCGTTCCGGGGCCACCCGCGTCCGTACGGCGCCTACTGGTCCCTTAGCTAGATGGTCCTTCGACATGGAAGAGCTTGCTGTAAATGCTCCACCGATCATCAGCGTTGAGAAGCAACAACGAATCCTTGAAGGTCATTCCGAGATAATCGTCCCGCACTTGCACTGCCGCCGTATTGCCGGCGATTTCTAGCGAAAGAATGTCAATGCGTTCGGGTGCACCTTGCGCCTTTGGAGATGGCTGCTGGCTCTCTACAAATCCGGCGAAATCGTCCACCGACATCTGATGCAGTCCATCTTCCAGGTAGCCCGTGATCTTCGCGTTGGCGTGAAACGCGCTGCGTACTTTCTCACCGCTGGATTCGTACATGCAGTCGAAGTACGTTTGGATTACGTCTTTGATCTGAGTTTCATCGCTCATGTCCAGTTCTCCCGTGCCATGCTTCTTAGAGCGCGCAATATTACTCGATTCGTACAGGATTCAACATATGAGGAACGGATTGCGGCAGTCCAAGATCGAAATGCCTACCTCTCTCGACCGGGTCTTTACGCCTCTGCGCCATCCGTGCGCAGCACTTGCAGTCCGTCTGCGGCGCCGGTGAGGGCGATCTTGCCTTCCATCAATGCCAGCGCGTCTTCTCCAAATAGCTCTCTGCGCCACCCGGTCAGGAACTTGATATCGGCGTTCTTGTCGATCAACAACTGCTCAAGGTCGTCTCTGGTGGCAACCATCTTCGGAGCCACGTCCTGTTCCTCGCAACGCAACTTGAGCAAAGCCTGAAGTAAGGCGACCAGTTCTCGAGCGCCGCCGGGCAGTTCCGGCCTTGGGGTGAGGCGTGGCCAATCATCTTTCGGGATGGCGAGTCCCCTCTTGACCGCGGCAAGAATTTCGCTGCCCATGGAGCCATTAACCGCGTTCGATCCCAGGCCGCGAATACGGCTAAGCTGATCTTTGGTGGATGGCGCTGCGGAAGCGATCTCAACCAGTGGCTCATCGCGGATGATTCGGCCGCGGGGGACGTTAGTCTTGTCGGCCTTCACTTCTCGCCACGCCGCCAGCTCTTGCAGAACCGCCAACGCTCGCGGTTTGGCCCGCCGATGCTTCACCCGCCGCCATGCATCCATCGGCTCAGTTACATATGTGGACGGTGACGCCAGAGTCTCCATCTCCTCCGCGAGCCACAGGATTCGCTCATTCTCCGACAGCTTTTCCTCAAGCGCTTCAAATATGGTGCAGAGGTGAATGACATCGTCCAGAGCGTACTGGAGTTGCTGATCGCTTAGCGGTCGCAAAGACCAGTCGGAGTACTGCGATGACTTATCGACGGACACCCGAGCAATTGTCGCGGCGAGCGTGGCAAACCCCACCTGTTCTCCAAAGCCACAGACCATTGCCGCAACCTGGGTATCGAACAGAGGCGCCGGAACCTGGCCCATTAGCTCGTAAAAGATCTCAAGGTCCTGCCGGGCGGCGTGAAATACCTTGACGATGGCCGGGTTCGACATCACAGCGAACAGGGGGGATAGATCCATCCCACGGGCCAGCGGATCGACCGCGACGGCTTCAAGTCCCGGCGCCGCCAGTTGTATCAGGCACAGTTCCGCCCGATAGGTCCGCTCCCGCATGAACTCGGTGTCGACGGCCACGTAACGAGCGGATTCAAGTTCTTTGCAATATGCCGCCAGCTCGGCGGAGTCAGTAATGAGCATCGAGCGATTGTCGCCCAGTGGTGGACTCAGGTCCAGCGGGCGGGAGTGATTCAGCACTATGCGCACGGTTCTGGAGCGATCTTGAGCGGTCATGGGCCTCGCCATGGAGTCGATCGCGAAAATCGGTGCATTTGTGAAAGATGATGTGCTTGCCTGGGTTCCGGCCTACGCCGGAAAGACGGTGGAGTTGGCGCCACGGTGTCTTGCGGTTTGGGAGTTGGAATGTACGCGCTGTTCAGGACGTTGATATGGCGACTCACAGCGGTTTCAGCCCTTCTCCTGCTCGCGCTTCATCAACGGTCAGTATCCCCGCGTTGACCAGCGATACGACGCGCTCGACTCGCTGAGTTTCCGACTCTTTGAGCGCGTCGATGGTGCTCACATCAAAGGACACGCGAAGGGTCTCACTGGAGCCAAACAGAGGAACCAGCGACCGGTTGAGTTCATCGGCGAAGAGGGTTAGCTCAGGGATGATCGTGTTGCGCCAGAAGAATCTTTCCTCCGCGTTGATGTTGGCAAAAGTCGCTTCCGTGAGATCTGCGAGGAACGCTTTCGGCACGCCAAACACTCGTGCGACCTCTTCCACAGACCACTTGAGCGTTGAAATGAACTCCATATCTCGGTGAGACAGGCCTGTCCGCTTGATATCCATCCCTGCGCCAAGCAGCACCGGTCGATGGGCATTCCTCTCACCCTTGAACCGATCTTCCCAGCGGTTCAGGAAGTCGTTGGCTGTATCGTCATCGGGGGTTTCATCCGTGGTAATCGCAAGATCACCGGGTGTGGCGGAGTTGGAAAAGAAATTCCGATTGAATGAATGTGCATTTCCGGCCATGTCCGCGACGTCTTTCACCGGGCTGATGGATGAGGCGCCGGTGAATTCATCCTTTGGATTGAAGTGCTTAAACCAGACCATCTCGTCCGGAAGGTACGCAACATCACCATCGGTGGTCTGGACGTTTTCATATAAGAAACCCCTGAGATACTGACGCTTGTCTGGCAACACTCGGACTCGATCTGGGCGGAGGGGCCACAGTTCGATCGCCCCGTTACTGACTGAGCGCTCAATGCCCCAGTAAGACGCACCCCAGATCAGGACGTAGGTCTCCGTTGCCCGCAGAAGTTCCGCCAGAGTCCAATGGGGGTTCGGCCGCCTCAGTAGCTGTACGAGTCCGTGGGTCGGCTCCGCACGCTCCCAGATTCCCTGAATACGTTGCTCAACCACCAGCGGAACGGAACTGATGGCCGATGATCTCAGTTTGATCGAGGCGTGAATAGCGCCCGTATTTGAGAAGTAATCTCCAAATTCAAACGACCGCTCATCGGCCTGCATCGCGCCACGACCAAACATCAGGTCTATGGAATCGACCAGCACCCTGGAGATTCGGTTCCTCTTCTGCACCGTGCCTGATGCGCGCCTTGATCGTTCTCGGACTCGTTGAGCCAGTCCCTCAGAGATGTTGTTCAGTATTCCCAATCGTTGTTTCCTTCCGGAACTACCAGATCTTGTAATTGTTGACAGTCAGAATTGATCCGAAGGCAAGCGCCAGAGCATCGGCATGGTCAGGACTTGGAAGACCTTTCCTGCGAAGCTCATCCTTGCCTTCAAGCCGCATCTGGCCGGAGCTGTTGAAGCTGTACCTCAGCGCCGCGAGTTGCGAGATAAGCTCCCGGTTGTCAGGGATCGACATCTCGCCAGCCTCAAACCGTTTTCGGAGACCGTCGAAGACTTCCGCTCGTTTGTTCGCGAACTGGCTCTTGTTCTTCGCCCTCTCGCCAACGTTCACCCCGAAGACTTTTTTCAGCTTCAGTTCAAGCAGTCGATCGACTACACCAGCGCCGATCCCAATCTCATCGACACGTACGAACGTTGGCTTGAGCTCCTTAATCAGCGCAGCTACGTGACCCGCGGTGGCCATCGTGTCCTGATTTCGGAATTCCAGAAATCTCAGGACAAGGTCGCCTCGCCGGATGCAGATGACCGTGCGATCAGAGCCAAACCGCGCCACATCGACGCCAATCTCGATCCCGTCCTTTGGCCCTGCCACGCAGTTCTTGCCAACCGCTGCCTCGATTAGCTTTAGAGACACCAGCGTGTCCTCACTCGTGCTTGGGAAGTCGCCCTGCACCCGCACCTGGTACATCGGGCTCTCTTCGCCCCAGTTCAGCCGAGCCTCCTCAACCCATCGAGGCGTGATCAGCGCGGGCATTCCGGGCGGCTCATCAGGCGACTGCAGGAGGTTGGGCGTATCGAATGCGGAGATGTGAATCGTCGACCACAACTGCCGCTTTGAGTGGAACGCTTCGTAAAACGTGCCGCTGAGAGAAGTAGGGTTGCCCAGGAGCAGCAAACGCGCGCGGGCTGATGTCATCGAGCCTTCGATAGCCTCGAATATCTCGTCGTCAACACCCGGCGCCTCGTCAACGACGAACAGGATGCTGCCCTCGTGAAAACCCTGGAATCGGTCGGGCCTATTTGTCGAAAGGCCATTGGCGTAGTGCTTGTCTCCAAGTTCTAGGCTGGTCCGGTTCAATGTGCCTCCGAACAGCGCCTCATGCCCCCGATATGCGCGGCGAACCTCACGCCACAACACATCGCGTACCTGGTGCTCAGATGGGGCGGTCGTGATCGCCAGCGCATCCTCGAAACACATCAGCCACCAGAGCACGGCACAGGCAGCCGTAAACGTCTTGCCCGATCCGTTGCACGATCTGACCGCAACCCGCCCATGATCTCTTACAGCCCCAAGAATCTCGGCCTGCTTGGACCATAATTCGGCGCCAAGTTGGGCGCGGGCGAACTCTGCTGGATCGTTGAACCAGCGATCTCGTTCCGCGGCGGCGATCTCAACGGTTGAAACGACGCCCACTCAGGCCTTTTGGGCCACAGACAGGGCCGGGGAGAAGATGTGACCGCAGCCACGGCACAGGTAGCACGTGTTGGCCGACTGCGACGCCTTATCAAGCGAGATGGTGCTGGTTGATTTACACCTCAGGCACCGCTGAACATCTTGTTGAACTTCGGGTTCTGCAGAGTAGTTAGTTGAGAATTCGCCGCCAATTGTCATAGGAAGTCGCCTCCACGCGAGATGAATACCAGGTATTAGAACGTTTGTTCTAATTATCATCATCAACTTAGAGACGGTCAACCTGACCACGGCGAATAGTGACCAAAGCACCCGTGACATGGGTATCGGCACCGCAATACCGGGAAGGCGCACGCCCTGTGTCACAACGTATGGGGGGCATGATTGCGAATATCAGGTGTGGGTGCCTGGATTCCGGACATCTCCGCCGGGCCTCCGATTCCGGAACGACGCTGCGCTGCTGACATTTTTGGCGTGGTCGTGATCTTGCGAGCCACTGGCGGCAGATCTGATTGCAGTGGATTACACTTCTCCAACTCCACCACATCCCCACAGGACAAATCATGCCAATCCCAACAGAAGACACAATCGTCGTCGCCCCAACTCCGAATCCCATGCGCGCCGACGACACTATCGATCACGACAAGCTGGCGGCGAATGTCGAGAAGTGGCTGGATACGGAGCTATCGGGATTCGTTGTCGTCACTCACGGCGGTGAGGAGCTTCAATTTGGCGAGCCAGACAAGCTGGAATCCGTCAAAACCGTGGTGCAGGCTCACAAAGGCCAGCGCTTCGTTATCGCAGGTATCGACTCGCCTTCCTCCACTGAGGTGATAAGGCTGGCGAACCTGTACGCCGAGGCTGGCGCCGACATGATTCGCGTGCGCATCCCCGGCGCTGCCGCGGGCGGGCGCGCTTCGAGTGGCAACGTGGAGTACTTCGAGCAAGTTACAGAGGGTAGCCCGGTGCCGGTGGTCGTGATTCATCAGCCACGATCCAGCCTGACCCCGGACACGTCGCCCCAGGAACTCGCTGAGATCACGGCAATGGACAACGTCTTCTCATACATCCTCTCGCTGAACTACCGGTGGGAATGTGGCGTGCCGCTCTCCATCCACGAGAGTACGCAGCTGTGGACCTGCAACGGCAGCATCGTGTTGCCTGGCCAGATGATTGGCGCGGTGGGCGCGTGCCTCTTCTTCGGCAATTGGGCCCCAGGCCTCGTCAAGCAGGTCCTGGACCTTGGAAAAGCAGGTAAGTACGCAGAAGCGAACAAGCTCCAGAACAGCATGCTCCACGCCGACTTCCTTGGCATGTCTCTGGGTACAGCCGCTCTCAAATCCGGCCTGAACATGCTCGGCTACGATGCCACGGTGCCGCGCAAGCCGATGCTCCCACTGACTCCCGAGCAAGAGGCCGAGCTGCGGGCAGCGTTCGAAGAGTGCGGGTTGCTGTAGGCCTTTTGGGCGAGAATCTCATTCTCCGAGGTCATGGGATGAGCCCCGCGACTGGTCGACCCACATCCTGCTTCCCACCCTCTCCTAAACCGCCAAACCAAGATGACACGCCGCCTTGAACCCCGCGGTCAAAATCTGGTCTCCTGTGTGTGGCTCACCGTCCGAGCAGGAACTTCGGAGTGATTTTTCGTCACGCGGTCGTCGCTTCGAGGCTGGGGAGGCGCTGCGGTCGTACAAGTGATGTAGGTGGCAGATTGATGAGAATCGGCACGATAGGCGTCGTCCCGCTAATCGGGGCGCTGGTATTTATGTTGGCTCTGGGCTGTTCTTCAGACGGTTCTGACGCGCCGGGTACGCCTTCGTCAGCGCCTCAGTCGTCTGCAACTCCAACGCCACAGGTTGATGATTCCTCTGGCGAGATGGTGGTCACGCTGCATATCTCAACCCCGGCAGGGGACCGTCAAACCGGTACGGCCGTGCTCACCTCAATTGGCGATACTACCAATATTGAAATCAACGTCGCCCCACCTGCCCTGGAAGCTCAGCCAATGCACATCCACTTTGGCAATTGCAGTGAGATTGGAAGCATCTTTGAGGGGCTGGAGAACGTGATCCTGGGGCACTCATCAACCACGCTTGAAGTGCCGATGGACCGGATTACCGTGTCCGGCATGTTGATCAATATCCATGCCTCGTTTGACGACTTCCCAACGTCAACCGGTTGCGTGGAAATGCCAGTCTTGACGAGCTAGCGTTCCGGCTGGCCTCTCAGGCTGGATGGCCGGACTGGTGGAGTGGCAAGATCAGAGATGCCGTTGTCCCACGACCACGCTCGCTCTTGATCGTAAGCGAGCCGCCATGGCGTTCCGCGATCTGCCTTGAGATCATTAGCCCCAGACCTGTGCCATCAATTCCACGCGTGTCCTCGTTGTCGACCCTGAAAAACGGGGTGAACAGCTTCTGCTGATCCTCTGTAGACATGCCGATACCCTGATCTGAGATATCGATCGTGATATTGTCCCTGTCAATGCGGCAACCAAGGGTGATCGCTGTGTTCTCTGGAGAGTACTTGGAGGCGTTGGATAGCAGGTTGATAAGAACCTGCTCACATCGTCCTCTATCCATGGGGATGCAGGTCTGATCGCAATCGAACGCGAGGTCAAGCTCCTGGGCGCGGGTTTGAAGCACGGGAATCATCGACTCCGCAACTTCGTCGATTAGTACCGAGATGTCGTGCTCTCCAAGGTCCAGTTCCAGAGAATTGGACTCAGCCCGGGAGTAGTCCATGAGGTCGGATACGAGTCCGGACATCCTTCTCGTGTTACGGCTTATTGCGCCCGTGGCCTTAAGCTCCTTTTCGCCCAGGTTTCCTGACCTGTTTCTGCTGAGGATGTCTGAATATGCAGAAATTGAAGTCAGGGGGTTATTTAGCTCATGCGTCACCACCGAGAGAAGCTTGATCTTGGCGTCTACCGCCGCGTTCAGCTTTTCATTCCTGTCATCTAGCGCCGCGGATAGCTCTTTCTCGTGTACGAGAAGCATTGCAAGTTGTCTCCGCGCCGCCGCCGCGACTGCGTAACCGCGCCACACCACAAGGAGCAAACTGGCGAAGAGGATTCCCATAACTGCGATAACGGTGATGATTCGGAATCTCGCCCCCGATGCTGTCGCCGCGTCGATGGCTGACGTGACATCTCGGAAGACGACAACTATGTGCGCAGGGCCGGCATCTGTCAGTGATGTCCCCTCGCGTGGAATCGGCACTTTCGTGACGATGATCTCACGCGGTGTGACATCACCAGCCAATGAAAACAACGTCTCTGTGCCCATGTAGTTGCTGGTTGACTGACTCAGATCTTGCGTCAACCCGGGGGAAGAATCACTAATGGTGGGGTCGCTACTGTACTCAAACTTGCCATCTGGTCCAGCGATATCGACTCTGATTACGGATTGACCGGCAAAGGAGTCCATCACAAGGCGATCAATGATCGTGCGATCATTTGGAAACGTCAGATTAGCGTCTTCAGTTGGTAGCGATAGAGCACTCAAGGCCTCAATAACGCGATAACTTCCAACGCGGGCCGGTTGCTCTGACTCCTGCTCCAGCCGGGATTCGACAACTCCACGCTCCACACGGCTGGAAACGGTGTTCACCGCCCAGAGCGCGGCCAGCACCACAATGATGCTCACCAATGAGTATTGACGCACGGGAGTAAACCACCCGGCGCTGGGGTCCAGTTCCTCACGAACCGGGTTATTTGCTGTCGAGCCACGCGCCCATGGCAGCATAGTCAACCTTTACGGATATTTTTCTCTGATTGGGAATCCTCGCGGATTCCACTCATCATGGAGAGTGTCATCTAGCCTATTTTCATTGGGTATTTGACAGGGGTTTCCGTTACATCCCCTCAATGCGAGGTGCAGCTGTACCCAAATATGCGGCGACCTGAACTACATACAAGTTATTCGTTGAGCAGTTCACTTTGGATGTGAGGGCCGCCGTTTGGTGATGCGGTCGACACCTGATTATTTTCACTGCCCGAGTATCTCCTTCGCAGCGGCGATCTCCATGTCATGCAGCTTCGCGACCCGCCGCCGGAAATCTGGATCCGTGCTGAACTTGGCCGCCAGGAACGCCGTCACGATCTCCTCCGCAACGTTGATACCAATGATCTGTGCTCCGAGGCACAGCAGATTGACGTCATCATGCTCAACGCACTGGTGGGCGGAGTAGATATCGTGGGCTACTGCGGCCCGGATGCCCGGAATCTTGTTCCCCGCAATAGAAGCGCCCACCCCGGTGCCGCACACCAGAATTCCGCGCTCAGCACGACCCTGCCTCACCTCATTGCATACAGTGCGTGAAATATCTGGAAAATCTACAGGCGCGCCGGTGAGTGTGCCGAAGTCAGTGACTTCATGGCCCTGTGAAGCCAGATAGTCGAATATCGGCCCCTTCATTGGAAACCCGGCGTGGTCACCGCCAATCGCAATTCTCATGCGTCACTCCGCTTTTGATTGTTGGAGCCGCAACATACCACTCGGTGATCAACGATGTTAGGAGTGTCGACTGCGCGCGATTAGCCCGATTTCATCGCAGCGTCTGGACTCAGGCGCTTCAGCCAGAGAATCCGATGGCCCGACAGTCGTTGCAGAACCTCGTTAGCCGTTCCGCAGGGAACTCAGGACCGAGCATCTCCATCAACCTCCTGAGCATCGCTTCCGGCGCTACCGGTGCATCGCATCGTTCACAGGTTTTTGATCTTTCCTCAATAAGGACAGTTTGCCCTTCCCTGACGATCTCGGTGTCCGTAACCGGGGTCATCCGAATTGCAGCGCGTACCAGTTCCGGACAAGTGGATTCGCATTTGCCACAAGCCACACAGATAGCGGGGTCAAACGTCAGCGATGTCATGCCGTCCGCCTGGGTGTGGGTGATAGCGCCAGTGGGGCATGCTGTTGCACAGGTTCCACACAGAGTGCAGGTGTCGGGGTTCACATCCACTACACCCAGTGGAGATTCCGCATGTTGCAGTTGCGCCCGCACTGACTGTGGCGTCAGTGAGAGTACTGCGGTTGATGCAGCAGTTTTGCCAAACAGGAGCGCAGGACGGTCTGAATCGATCGAGACATGGTTATTACCCGTATTCGCGAGTCCGTCGGAAGGCCTCGGGTTCAGGCGTACCCGCGTTGGGCTATCGCCAATTGCTCGCAAAAACTCTCGACTGTAATCGACACGACTTCTGACCGTTTCTCCTCCCCGGTTTTCACACTCAGTCGAGCACTGGACGACTGAAACTTCCGTGGCGCCCATTGCCAATGTCTGCAATATTGCTGAGGCTGGCACCATTCCAGCACACCGGACCTCAATCGGGTGATGATTGGCGGATTCTCTGCCACTTGATTTGCGGCACGTGAACGCGATTCGGGCAGGAGCGTCGCCCGAGGCAGCGATCGCTGTTCGAACCTGTGCTTCTATCTCCGCCTCCGACCACCCGGGCAACTCCACGGCGCGCTGGGGACAGGCCGCCACGCAAAAGCCACAACTTGCACAGGACTGTCGCTCTATTTGCACGGCGCCACCGGTGACAGTCAGCGCGTCATGGGGACATGCCGACGCACACAGGTTGCAGCCTTGAGGGGCCTGACAGGATTCGACGTTGATGGTTGGGACAGGCCGATATGACACTGGAGGCATGGTGAAAAGGGCTCGGCGGCTTAGGGTGGCGTCGCCTGATATAAAAACGGTCCTGGCGTTCGCTGGCCTGGAACCTGAGAACGCTGCGGCACGCGCCACTGCAGCCTTCAGCACTGCCATTCGGGATCGCTTAAACGCAGCTGGCGCTCTCAATATCGATCCGTCGGTTTCCAGATTCACCACCTGGATTCCCAGTGGATCCGCACCTGCTCGGCGGGCAATAGTCTGGATTTCTACTGTGGGCACCTCATTGGAACAAAGGGCCACTATTACAGTCGTCGCTTCACATCGTTCTATGTGTTGAGCCAGCGAAGAGTAGTCGGTGCAGAGGGAATCTACCGCTTCAAAATGGCCAGCAGGGATGGGCAGACCTGCTGCGACCTTACTGGCGGTCGAACCTATGGCGGCGATCGCGTCGGAACAGACAATCACAGCGGTTCCGCCACTCTCCTGGACAGCGGCGGTTGCGATGGAGGAACGGAGTTCAGACTCTGCTGACAGATTCATCGTGATGTTCCTTGATCCACATTTTGAGGGCTGACGCATAGTCAGCATCGTGTTCTATGAGGGCCACCGCCGCTTCAATTGCCGCGGCGTAGAACCCATCGCATTGCCGGGCCATTGAAGACTTCACATTTGGAATCCAGGTACGCGCGTGGCGTTCAAGGAAGCGGCTTTGTAGATTTAGCGATCGCCTGATCTCAGTCAATGATTCAAATTCCCACCCCTGAGCCTCAATTCCACAAAGATGAGACATGAAATCAAGCTCAACGGAGAGATGATCAGCCCGCTCTGCCGCTGGATTGTTCGCAGATACGCCACCGGCTGAGTAAGCCGCCTCAAGGTCGCCTATAATCCAGCCAGCCGTCATGCCAAGCGGATCGATATATACCGCTTCAAACAACGGCACTAACGGACCCTCAGGACCATCTCCAAACAGTCTCAGGAATTCGAAGTGCAAGCTGGGAACGTCATCGCTTCCCATGACCTTCAGCATGTCCAAGAACCCGTCGGAGGCCGCGCTAATCGTGAGGCCAGAGGCAATAGACGACTCACTGCTCAGATGCAGCGCCGCCTCAGCTAGCATCTCAAATTTCTCGACAATCGGCCGCACGAAGGAGGCCGACGCCAATCGATAGACGCCCTGTCGGAACCTGGCGATCTCACCAAACGAAACCGACTCGGCATCGTCTTCCTGCCAGCCGGTATCAATCTGAATCCCGGGGCGAGTGGCGTCTAACATCGGATCAGTCGGCCGATTGTTCGCTGTCGGGCAGAACCTCATATACCACCACTGCCAGCACGGTAACGCTCATCCCAATAACGAACAGCAGCGGTGCGAACTCGAGATTCGGATTGCTGAAACCTTCGTTAGTGGGCGTTCCAAGAGGCGCGGCAAGAACGAAGTAACTGACCAGAGACAGGGCAGCCCCAATCACAAACGTCAGCGCCGTCAGGCCAATACGCATCACTCTCCCTCACTTTCTTGACCGTTCTGCGATGACACAATTGGGAACACCTTCATGAACACCATGAAGAAAACGATCGCGAGCGCCGCCAGACCTATCACTACCAGGTACTCCACCCAGGTTGGGTTGTATGAACCCTCCGGGTACGGAAGGAGTCTGCCAACAGTCAGGCCGGGGACCACGATCAGGTAGCGTTTTAAGATCGCTGCCACGTTCAATATCACTGCAGCCAGGACGATGTATCGCAGGTTGTACCGTCCAGCGATCGCCTGGACTGCCGTCAATGCCGCTGTCAGCAGGAATAGCCCGCTCGAAAGCCAGAACATCCAGGCGTATTCACCCCTGATGATCGCATCCGTCACTCTTTCCGCGTGTGCGCTCGAGGAGTAGCTGGATGTGACCAACTCAACCAGGAGAATGTAGATGTACATCAGCGTCAGGCCCAGGAGGATGTTGTTGAGCCATTTGAACATCTTTGGGCCAAATGACTCCCGATCTCCAAGCTCAGCTCGCAACAGGGCCGCAACCAGAATAGTGGCGGCAACTCCAGTGGCTCCAGCCAGAATGACGAATCCAGGTGCCTGAAGGGCGCCGAACCATCCAGGGCGACCTTGCTGTACTCCAAACACGAACGCTGACGTGGAAGCTGCGAAAACCCCAATGATACCCAGAACCACCGCCATCACGGTGTTGGTTCTCTGCCTCCGAATTCGTTCGGCAACGGAATCTTTGTAGCCAGCTGATGCCAGCAAGAACCATCCGCGTAATCGTCCAGGTCGAGTCGCCATTATTGAGGCTTCGCGACGCCCATCAAGATAGAGGTAGACGAGCATCGAGGCGAAGGCTGCGACCAGCCCAACGGTGAACGTGCCAAAGAATGGAGACATTGGACGTGCGTATCTGATTATGTTGATGACTGCCCTGAATGGGTGGCCAACGTCAGCTATTACGCTCCAGCCCCCAATAAACAGGGTAGCGAGAGCCATCACGGCCAGTATCCTGTTCAACGGCACCAGGTGGCTCCAGCCAAACAGCCTTGACGCTGCAATAAGCATCATGGCGCCAAAGCCGATGCCAACGGCCCACAGTTCAAAGGCGATGTAGAGGCCCCAGGGTGCACCACCTGCAGGCCCAACATCTCGTAGGCCAGTGACGATTTCACCCTCAACTATTTGGCGCGAATACGCGTAGGCCCCCGCACCCACCACCGCCAGAAGTGCGACCAGAATGATAAACCAGCCCGTGCTGGCCTTTCCCATACCAAAAGGCGTTGAGTCAATTCGAGTAGACGTAGCCACAGTTACACTCCTCCTGTCTGGCGCGTCTTTGGTCGCTCGATTTCGCGGGCGCCCTCACCTGGTGGCGTTCCCACGTAGTGAACCCGCGGTTTTGTGTTCCAGTCATCAAGAAGCTGGAAGGTTTTTGACGCCTTCAGCTTGCGAGAGGCAGCGCTTTCGGGGTCATCCAGATCACCAAACGTGATAGCGAACACGGGACAGGTTTCCGCACAGGCCGGGTTCTGCCCCTTCTCAACTTTCTGTACGCAGAACGTGCACTTTTCAACAACGCCCTTCGTGTGGTTGGAACCCGCGATCTTTCTACCCTCAAGTTGGCTTTTACGATCCAGGTCTGGATTCGCGTAGCCAGGGACAGCCCCACCGGTGGCGGACTCAATATCCGCATCGCTCCAATCCAGGTACTGGTTCTTTTTGGGATCAGCGTAGTTGAAGCTGTTGACCCCGTACGGGCAGGCCACCTCACAGTATCGACAACCAATGCAACGTTCCCAGTCCGTTGCAACCAGGCCATCCTCACGCTTGAACCGCGCGCCTACCGGGCAGACCTTTACGCATGGAGCGTTGTCACAGTGCTGGCACGGTCGCGGTAGGAAAGTAACTTTGGTGTCCGGGTATTCGCGCTCCTCAGTCCGGAACACGTACATCCAGTAATTGGCTTCGGGAGTATTGTTTTCCACCTTGCACGCCACCATGCAAGCACGGCATCCAACACACTTCTCAAGATCGATGACCATTCCGTATTTAGGCATTCTGTCTGCTCCTCTATGCCTTCTGGACCCGGACCATCACGTGGTATGACTGGTCCGCTGTCATCGATGTGTATCCCTCGCCAGTAAAGAAGATGCTATTGGGGCTAGCTCCCTGACCCTTGGTCCATGGGTGACGTGCTATCTCACCGTAGTGATGAGGTACCGCAATTGTGTCGGGCCGCAACGCCTCGGTCAGGTGAGCAGGCACCGTCATGCTGCGAGTTTCATTTGTCACAGCATTATGTGACTCAATGAACACATCGTCTCCATCCTTGATTCCATGAGCCTTCGCCGTCGCCGTATTGATGTCCACTCTCTGGCGTGGAGCAAGTTCCGCAAGCAGCGGAATCATGCTGGTCCGAGACTGCTTGAACTCAATCATGTGGAAGGAGATCAGATCGAGATCGTACTTAGCGGGCGATCCGCGATAAGTTGGCTCACGCCACTCTGGAAGTGGCAAGTAGTCCTGGTAGTAAGCCTGTGGCGAACCCATCTCCTTCATCTGTTCCTGATAGACCAGCAATTTCTCTGCGTACACCCGCAGCGTCTTTCCAAGGAACGGAGGATCAGTTGCCCATCCGTACCTCTTGGTTGGCGAAACCGGACCTTTCAACTGGACAGCCCGGTCGGGGTCCTCAAAGAACTCAATGCCGCCTTCAAGCTTCTGCTGTCTGGCCCACCTGTCGAAGATCTCGCGGACGGTTGGTTTTTGAGCAAGTGGTAACGCGTGATCTTCATCCAGCTTTAGTTCCTTGTTCACCACGGAAAGGTACCCATCCTCGCCATAGAGATCGCCGGTTTTTTCGGTGAGGTCCATGTATATGTCGATCTCGCCTCGAGACTCGAACATCGGCTCCACTGGCGGTATCCGGAGGGTTTGCGCATCGACAAAGCCATCAGTCGCGCTGATCACGCCCTCGTACTTCTCCATCGTCGCCGCAGGCAAAATCACGTCTGCGAAGAGATCTGCCGTGCGCGAGATCCATGGGTCGATCACCGCTATGAATCTCAACTTGTGGTACGAGGCCTCGATGTCAGGGTGCGAGAGGAATGAACCAAGTGGATTGGCGTGGTGGATGATCATGATCTCCGGGATCTTGTCCGGGCTAACACCGAACTTCTCCGGGTCGTTCATGACCTGGGCTGCCACCGAGGGATTCTTTGAGTTGATGGGGTAATATTTGCTCTTGTTCAGTGTGTAATCTGGTGAATCGGTCAACTCAATGTTGTCAAGGCCATCCCAGTTCTTGTGTAGCTTCCAGGTCCAGTCGATTGCCGAGCCACCAGCAGCGCCAAGAGCGCCCACCAGCATCAACAACATAAGTTCGGCCCTGAGTTGCTGGAACCCGTTTTCCGCTTGTGCAATGTGGTAAGTCATGATGCTGACCGGCCGGTACGGGATCTCGATTCCGTCTTCCACGATGGTTGATCCGATCATGGCGTTTTCGCCAAACTCACGGGCAACGGTCGCAATATCTTCAGCTTTCAACCCCGTAATTCCTGCTGCCCAGGCCGGTGTGTACTGCTGGTACTTGTCCCTCATCACCTGATAAGAGGTGCGGACAGTTTGTCCGTCCACGGTGAAGCTTCCTTCAAGGGCCGGGGTGATCCCTTCGCTCCCTGCTGGCATCGCAGCACCGCTCGCTTCGTCCCACACCTGCTCCACGTCATCTTTTCGGAGGAAATGACCGTCCGCTTTTACAAGGTAGGTGGAGTTCGTGTGCGCTGTGAGGAATTCCCTGTCGATGACTCCGCTCTCCATGAGCTCATGGCAAAGAGCCAGTGCCAGCGCAAGGTCCGTGCTGGGGCGAATAGGCAACCACTTGTCCGCGTAGGTGCCGGATGCACGAAGCCTTGGGTCGATGGCGATCACTTTGATCCCCCGATCCATCGCTTCAAGTAGCTGCTGGTTCCAGGTCAGCCAGCAGGTCTTGTTCCCACCACCGTTGGCAATGTTCCATCCCCAGGACAGGACATATTTCGTGTATCTGAAGTCCGGGTGAATCACCCCGTGCATACCCGCGGTAATCTCAGCGGCGCGATATCCGGCGTCTGAGCAGTAAGCACCGTGACCCATCTTGTAGCAACCGATCGCCTTCACGAACGCGTCGTCGTAAAAGTCGCCCGCTTTCGACCGGCCCTTTTGCCACACAACGAGCTTGGGATCTTTTTCGCGTGTTTGCTTGATCTCCTTTGATACGCGATCAAGCGCCTCGTCCCAACTGATGGGAGTGAACTCGCCTGGGACACCTTTCCCGTTAGTGCGAAGCAGCGGAGTCTTAACCCTGTTCGGGTCATACAGTGCAGCTATCTGGCCGACGCCCTTCGGACACAACGTCCCTTTATTTTTCGGGTGTATCGGGTTGCCATGGAGGCTGACGACGCGGCCGTTGATCTTTCTTGCCAACATGCCGCAGTCCTGCTTGCCAATCCAGCAGGTGGTTGGCACCCACTCCTCGATGGCGGCTTGGCCCAGTGATGACTCCGATGTCTCAACGGGCTGCAAAGTCCCAACATTGGTGAACAGGAATCTGGAAGCCGCTACGGATGCCCCTGCGGCAGCGCTGCCTTTCAAGAATGTTCGTCGGGTGAGCTGCATAGGTACCAACCTCGGATATGACAATTGCCAGATAACGCGCGCGGCGGGTCTGAAGTCTGATAGAGCGACCCACCAAGCTGATGCTAGATCGCGGTCGCGTTAGTGACTTCCTGACAGGGGATGAAGTCGTATCACCGGTTGTAGTGATCGGGAGTCACTACTTTGGGGGATGCCATGGGTCACAACGGCATCGGGAGCAGAGTCCCTGCGAGCACTTCAGCGCTACTGAGGCTCGTCAACAAATCCATGCGAGATTGCGTACCTGATCAGTTGGTGCCGGTTATCCAGTTGAAGCTTTCGCATGATGTGCGCTCGATGGGTCTGGATGGTGTTAACACTGAGGTGGAGTTGATCTGCAACTTCTCTATTGGTGTTGCCGTTCGCAATATGGCGAAGAACTTCCAACTCGCGGGTGGTCAGACCATCACGGCTCTCACTCCCGTTTTGATGATTGTTCCTTGCCCAGGCGCCAACCAGTTGCCCTGCCATCACGGGGCTCAGATAGGTGCCGCCCTCATGAACGGTTCTCAGGGCATCGATTAGATCTGAGGAACTTGCGCCCTTCAGGATGTAACCGTTGGCACCGGCGGCCAGCATCCGGAAGAAGTATTCCTGGTTCTCATGAACCGTGAGGCCGATAATTTTGACCTCAAGACCCATCTCCACTATTTTCTTTGTCGTTTCAATTCCGCTGAGACCCGGCATGCTGATGTCCATCAGGATCACATCAGGAGACAAATCTGTTGCCAGTTGAATGGCTTCGTTCCCATTTTCGGCAACCGCGACGACGGAAACGTTGCTCGTTGAATCGAGGATCGCCCGGATCCCCTCACGCACCAACGTGTGGTCATCGACTATCAAAACGCGCATTGGGAACGTGCCCATTAGATTGCCTTTCTCAAACCGGAATCGAGAACGAAACGCGTGTGCCTCTGCCCTTTCCTGCACTCAAAGATAACGATCCGCCGAGCAACGATGCTCGCTCTCTCATTCCCTGTAATCCCAGACCCTCTCCGAATGCCATCGCCCTGAGATTGATGTCTTGACTGTCAAAGCCCACGCCATCGTCAGATATTTCGCCTTGTAGTGATCCGTCGAAGAGTTTCAAATCGATGGTTGCGTTGCGAGCCTGGGAGTGTCGGGCGATATTTGTGATGGCCTCCTGAACGATTCGAAAAGCAGTGGTTTCTACTTCGGGCGCCAACTTTTCGCTGAATCCCTTTGCTGACAATTTGACGCGGGTACCGGTTTTTGAGAGATGACCATCCGCGACAGATCGAATCGCTGGGACGAGGCCCAGATCGTCGAGAACCGTCGGCCGCAAATCGGCGATGAGCTTTCTTGTGCCCTCCAGAGCGTCCTCGGTCTCCCGTCGGGCGCCAACGAACGGATTATCGCCATTCAGATTTCCGCTTCTCATTTTTAACTCCGCTATTTCCAACGAGAGAAGCACCGATGTCAGTCTCTGTGCAAGATCATCGTGGAGCTCTCTGGCGACTCGCTTCCGCTCCTCCTCCTGAGAGGTGATCACCTTGTTCATAAGCAATCGACGATCTGTTTCCTGGGTCTCCAGCTCCTGCGCCATTGTGTTGAACGAGCGCCCAAGCTGACCAACCTCGTCGGTAGCCGGATATCTAATGCGCTGGGAGAGGTCACCTTCGGCCACTCGCTGAACAGCGATCACCAACTGGGCAAGCGGCCGCGTCAGGATGTGACTCAGCCAGTACACGACCACGAAACTGCCGCCGACGGCAATCGCCACAAGCAAAATCAGTGTTGTGCTGTTGTCTGAAACAGCAGAGATCACAGCTTGATCAGACATACCGATCCGAACCGAGCCGACGCCGCCATCAAGGATGGAGACCGCCACATCTCGGATTAGGCCTTCTTCCGTAAGGATGCGTCGCATCTGGCTCGTGACGCCTTCCGGGAGCGTGTTGGCTTCTAGCAGTCCATCCGGAATCGTGTTGCCGAATGAACTCACCTCAAGCTGGCCTCGCATGTCACTTACCAGGATATATCTCACATCTGGATTGTTCGACATGGTTCGATTCACCATGTCGTGCAATGCAACCAGATCTCCCGTCAGCATCAATCCGGCGCCATTGGACGCGAGATCGTTTGCGATGGCGTAGCCGCGCTCCTCCAGCTCGGCTCCAAGGATCCTCGAAATATCGCGCCTGGCGTTGAAGATTCCCGTCAGACCCAGAACCAGTATTACGGCGCAGAGAAGGAGGGCTACTTTCGTACGGAAGGACGGTCGGAATCGATGCATCTAGTTTGCCTCAGCGACCAGCCGTGGCATCGATCATGAGAGCGATCTCGCTGTAATCGGTTTCTGACGGGCTCTCGAAGGAATCGATTCCGAGATGGTCCAACACCACCTGCCCTTCGTATCCGGCATCCATATTCAAGAACGCGCGCTCCAGCGCGATCTTCAGGGCAGCCTCGATTTCGGGGTGTACTACGAGGGGATTGATCCCGTATTCCGGGGATTTCCAGACGATTCTTGTGCGTTCCGCAATCGATGGATCATCCTTGACCATTGCCTCGTACACGAGGCTATCGACTGATGCG
This sequence comes from Chloroflexota bacterium, assembly GCA_013204555.1. Classification (GTDB taxonomy): domain Bacteria; phylum Chloroflexota; class Dehalococcoidia; order Lucifugimonadales; family Lucifugimonadaceae; genus UBA1151. The sequence goes on from JABMNO010000021.1 coordinate 54,741, forward strand.
GCGCCTACCAGCCCCTCGGCGACCGCCCTGATCGACTTGTCGTGGCTATATGTGAACACGAAATCCTTGAAGAAACTCTCCGGGGATTCGTCCATCGTGGAAAGCATGTAAACCGGCACCAACCTTCCAGAATTGGACATCGGGTCGGTGAAGGCGAAAGAATAATCCCTCACCTCCTCCCAGGAAGTGGCCGGATCGGACGCGGGTACGATCAGAAAAGACCGGTACGTGGTCTTCCCATTGACCACAGGGACAGCGATCGCCTCCATCCCGAAGTCCCGCTCGCCCTCAACGAACGCGCCGCTGCAAACTAACGCGAGCGTGGCGCCGCCAGTGCGGACCAGTTCATTGGTCTCGGCGTACGTCTTTCCGTGAATGATGACGACCGGCCTGTTGAGTTCTTTCTCAAGATACTCTCCCAGTGCCACATACTGATGTTGGGCTTCGGTTGGAGACAAGACGGCAGCAACCGCCAATCGAACGGTCTCGTCAGATCCAGCCTTGGATACCTTTTCGATCCGTGGACTGCTAATGGATAGGGTCAGTTCGGCGTCTGCAGCAGGCGTACCGCCATAAATGCCGAAGAAAAACACGACGAGTGCCGCTACTCCTGCAAGTAACCCGCCAGCGAGGAAGATTACGTAGAAGCGCAATCGAATCCTCGGCATCGGCAGGTCAACGACGCGGAGGAGGCGCGTGGACATCGGTTCACGGCATCCCCGCCGCCGCTCACCCGAATGACCAACAAGGGGTTATCGTCGGTGCAATACACAGGTCATTCCCTTAAATTGCTGTACCGCGTGCCCCTTCATATTTTTTACAGCATTTAGCATGAATTACGCGTGATAGATTTCACAAAACCCATCGCTTGCGCATGGTGTGAACGCGGGCAGAAATTAGAGGCCGTCAGATCATGATTTTCACGCGACACTCGTCCTCACCCGCATCTCCCAGCCACTCACACGTGACTTGAGCATCCGAAAAATATTCCTCGCCAATGTTGGGGCTAATGCCACCCATCGATTCGAGAGTCCAATATTCGCTGACGGCACGTTTGAGTTGATCCCGATCATCGATTCGCCTGCCGATGCCGGACCACACTCGGTGCGTATGAAAGACGTGCCTTCGTGGAACGGCCCAGCTCAGGATCTGAGCGAGTGGATTCCGGGACGATACAGCGATCTAGCCGCGCATTTCGATCCCGAATTCATCACGGTCACCTATGGTGACAACTGCGAACGTGCTGCAAGGGCCTATGCCCTGAAGCATGTGGCCCCCGGTGACCTGATTTTCTTTCTCGCCTGGCTCAAATCCCACCATGAGCCCGATCCTGCGAAACAGATCGGCTTCTACCTGGTGGGCTTCATAGAGGTGGAAGACATCCTCTCGAATGTGAGGGTGAAGCCATCTTCCGAGCAACTCCAACGCTTCGGGAGCAACGCACACGTTCGCAAAGGCCTCAACTCAGACACCAACTGGGACGGCTTCTGGGTCTTCGGCGGTTCTGAGCGCTCAGTCAGGTTCAATCGCGCTGTCCCAGTCACACGATCGCTCTGCGACTCCATCTTCCGCACGGCGGGTGGCCTGCCATGGGAGTGGCCAGACCATCGCACAGAACTCCAGGTCATTGGCTCTTACACACGGACTTGTCGCGCAGTCTTGGATGAGGCGAACAAGGAGCAACATCTTCGCATCAATGTACTCAACGCAATTGTGAATGAGTACAATCCTGGCGCATTTCCTGGCTAGCCCGATACTTATCGGCGCGCCACGATATCGTTCTGAGGCTCGGCGAAGAATCTCAGCTCCTGTCGCATATGAAATTCTTCAGCGACCTTCAGAATGACAGTGTGTGGTCAAATAGCGTACGTACCGAGACAAATAACCCCTGAACAGAGGACTTGATCATTGGCAGATAAACAGCGGGTACTTGTAACAGGTTCCAGCGGACTCATCGGCGGCGTTGTCATCCGCACACTTTCCGGAAAGTTCGAATTCTCGGGTCTCGACATCGCTCAGCCTGACACTGCGCCGGATGTACCGACCCTGGTGACCGATCTGCACGATCTCGATTCCGTTTTACCGGCCTTCGAAGATATCGACATGGTCGTACACCTTGCCGCCAATCCGGATCAGCGTGGCTCCTGGGACTCTGTGCTCCACAACAACATCGTCACCACATACAACGTGTGGGAAGCGTCGAAGCGGGCAGGGGTGAAGCGCGTCGTATACGCCAGTTCAAACCACGCTGTGGGCATGTTTGAGTTGGAAGATCACGCGGGAGATATCCGGACTGGCGACTACGGAGATCGCAAACCGGGCGCATTCCCACAGATCGATAACACCGTCACGATCCGACCAGACGGCTACTACGGAATTGGCAAGGCGTTCGGGGAGGCGACTGGCGCCTACTACCACGATAACTTTGGTATCGAAGCAGCTTGCCTCCGAATTGGCACCGTCTCACGCGATGACGACCCGAAGTCCAATGTCCGCATGAAAGCCACCTGGCTCAGTCACCGTGACGCGGTTCACCTGATTGATCGCTGTCTGAGCGTAGAGAATCTCGGTTATCAGATCTTCTACGGCGTCTCAAACAATACGTGGCGTTTCTGGGATATCGAACACGCGAAACAGTTCCTAGGCTACGCGCCGCAGGATAATGCTCAGGATCACTGGCCGGCCGAATAGCTCGGAAGGCAGCGACGATAACGGAGCAGGCAGGGTTCAAACCTGCCCCTACCCGTAATCTCCGTTTCTTGTACGTAGACGGCGTTTATGGGAACGGTCCCTACCGGCCTCTGGAACCGTAATTCCGATCAGATTGGCCACCGCCATCACGTCGAGGTGGACCGCTTGGTCCGCCTCGGTCGTCACGAGACGGAGGGCCGCGCCGGTCACCATACGATGAGCCTCCGCGAGACGGCGGTCCGCCACGGTCGTCGCGAGATGGAGGGCCACGTCGGTCGCCATACGATGAGCCTCCGCGCGACGGCGGTCCGCCACGGTCGTCGCGGGATGGAGGGCCACGCCGGTCGCCATACGAAGAACCTCCGCGTGATGGTGGTCCACCTCGATCATCGCGGGATGGCGGGCCTCGCCGATCGTCGTTTGAAGAACCTCCGCGCGACGGTGGTCCGCCACGGTCCTCGCGGGATCGTGGGCCTCGCCGGTCATCGTATGAAGAGCCTCCGCGTGACGGCGGTCCGCCTCGATCATCGCGGGATGGCGGGCCACGTCGGTCATCGAACGACGATCCCCCGCGGTCATCACGCCCCCTGGGACTATCGAACTCTCGACGCCGATCATCTTCCGGGGCTCGCTGTCCATTGCGAATGAGTATCCCGTTTTCGATGTTGTACATGTGCTCGATACCCATTGGAGTGATGTTGTATCGACCCCTCTGCCACCGAATCTCTTCCTGCTCGACGGCAGTCGCTATTCGCTGCCTCAGCGATTCAGCATCGGTATTGGACTTCCAAAGTGCAATCAGCAGATATCGCAACTCTGCAATGGATAGTGACTCATCAAGAACAGTGAACACATACAGCATCTTGTGATATGAGCGTTGGAGCTGATCAAACTTAATCTCCCACTCGCGATGGGGTTTAGTCAGCAGCATTTTGACGTGCCTGGCCTCTTCAGCCGAAAGCTGATCGCGGGCTCTTGCCCGAATACCGTCAAGCCGATCATCCGATGTCGGCATTCGTTCACTCGTCACTCGTCAATCTCCCGGCCACATAATCTAGAATCCGATCATGGGCCATAAAAACAATTCTTATATTCCACTTTACGCGCTTGCGGGTGATATTGGTGGGACGCAAATACGCGCCGCACTCGTAACCAGCACCGGCAAAATAATCGCTCGTGACGCAACTGACACGAGACCTGAACAGGGAATTGACTCGGCTGCGGACCGGCTGTGTGAGCTCGCTGGCAAGGTTGCAGAAGGCGTCAATCCATCGTCTATCGCCGGTTTCGGCATCTCTGCGGCTGGCCCCATCGACCCGTCCAGTGGCATCTATAGCCACCCTCCCAATCTGGTGGGATGGCATGGTAAAACCATGGTGCCTCGTGTGGCTGAACTCTCCGGATACACACCAAATATCATTCATGATGCCCACGCCGCTGCGTTCGCTGAGTGGAAATTCGGGGCGGCTCGTGATTATCGCGATGTGGTCTACGTGACGGTCTCCACCGGCCTTGGAGGCGGAATGCTGTCTGATGGCGTCCCCGTGAATGGTCAGCACGGAATGGCTGGAGAGATTGGCCACCTGATCATCGATGCATCAGGACCGGCCTGTAACGCTGGCTGCAAAGGTTGTTTGGAAGTTCTGGCCGCAGGTGGTGGCGTGGCACGCGCTGCCAGAGAAGCGGTCTCCACTTCGCCAGGCTCTAAGATTCTTGCGCTCGCCAACGGAGATCCTTCGGCGATTTCCGGCCGCGTTGTGTACGCCGCAGCCGAGCAGGGTGACGATATCGCAATCGCAATAATAGAGCGGGCAATCAACGCGCTTTCGATTGGGTTCGCGAACCTGCTGGCGACGTTCGATCCGGGAGTGATCGTTGTCGGCGGTTCAGTTGTGGTCGGCGATAGCGAGGTTGCGGGATTACGAGCACACTGGGATGATCTGATCGCACGGGTACAGGCCAGAGCGTTACTCAGATATCGCGACCACGTGCCAATAGTCGTATCGGAACTTGGTGATGACGTCGGACTGCTGGGTGCAGCGGCCTACGCGTTCGAGCAGAACTAGGAGTCAGACTCCGGGTCCCACATCGGCTCATCATCTTCGTCTTCAGAGTCCTCATCATCCTCAAACTCACCGATAAGTAGCGGCGAGTCATCGCTGTCATCGAAGTAGTCGAATCCATCCGCCTCATCGACGCTGTAGTCCTTGAATTTCCAGTCCTCGTCTGCGTCTTCGTCCACTTCAAGGTCGGCCTCCGGGTCTTCTACAACCTCAACTCCCGACTCCAATTCCGGTGTGATGCCAAAGATGCCGGGTTCATCCTCGTACAAAATGTTTTCCATCTTGATCTCACGGAGCGCAGTTGCGGAGGCCTCAGCAACAATCGTGTGCTCGCTCTCAGACGCTCCTTGAATCAGCTTTACTGCGGCGTCGCCCCCAATGCGCGCAAGAGAACCAATTGCGGCTACGGCCACGACTGGATCCGCGTCTTCCAGAAGGTCGGCCAGTTGGATTATGTGTGGTTCTTCGCCAATTTCGCCCAGCGCCCGCGCTGCTTCGAATCGAAGCTCAGGCGATGCACTCGTGATCTGTTGGAGTACTTGAGGCAACCACGCCTGATTGCTGCTCAGTCCCATTGAATAGAGCGCGCTCTTTACTTCCTCAATATTGCCACTATCAAACGCCGCTTTGATCAACACATCTACGTTGGTGGCGCCCAACGTTGCTGACGCCTCCAGCGCCCGTCTCCGCACGCCATCCGTCTCTCGTGCGTTAGCCAGTATCTCGTCGAGGCTTTCACCAATCTTCTCAACGTCGCGTTTGAGCAACTTGCCCGCCACACCTAGAGCAGCGAATCGAGCCAACGCCAGTGCAGCGTCCTCCCTGATGTCATCAGAAGGATCTGACTTCACCAGTTTCAGAAGCCGGGAGACCAATGAGCGATCGTCACATTCGGCCAGTCCCGTCAGCGCAAGTTTGCGGCCTGGGGCAGACTGGGCAGACAGTGCTTGCTTGAAAACAGTGTCGAACTCAAGCAGCGCATCATCTTCGGAAAGACCTACCAGCCTGTGGAGAAAGTTGACCAGTCTGGCCTCGGTCCACTCTTCCCACTCCTCCGCTAGATCCCGGGCGTCATCACCTGACAGACCAGACAGTTCGCTGAGGCCCGCGTACGTGAACTGACCACCCTCATCATTAGGTACCGTCTCAAGAAACTCGTTCAGGCCCATTAACCGCCCACTCCAACAAGATGAAATAATCTCTAACACTAATGATAAAGCGGAATGAGCCCCACTTCCTGCCGGGTAATCGGAAAAGGCAGGTACGAGACCTGCTCCTACCGATAGATTGGGTGTGACCGTGAGCAGTGAGGATCCCGTAGTCGTAACTGGCGCAGCCGGATTCCTTGGACGTCGCGTCGTGCGAGAAATCGCTGCGATGGGTAGGCCTGTCCGCGCGATTGTGCGCCGACCTGAACAACGAGCAATCGTCGATCTGGCCAACGTCCACGTTTTTGAGGCTGATGTCACCGACTCCAACGCCCTGGCCGCCGCCATGTCCGGCGCCTCACAAGTCGTCCACTGCGCCGCAATACTTCGGGAACGTGGTTCAGCTACCTATGAGGCCGTGAACGTACAGGGAACTCAGAAGGTCTTTCAGGCTGCTGTGGACGCGGGCATTCAGCGCGGTGTGCTCGTGTCCGTTGTCGGTGCAGACCAGACCTCATCTGCCCGCTACTTCAACTCACGTGGAAAAAGCGAGGCAGCGGCCCTGACATCTGGTATTAATCTGAGTATCGCCCGCCTGTCGGCCCTGTTCGGGGAGGGGGATGAGTTCGCCAACGCCCTCGCAGCACTCGTCAAGCTGGGACCGCTCGTGCCAGTCATCGGAAGCGGCAAGACCCGTTTTCAGCCACTCTCAGCCGACGACGCCGCCTATGCGATCGCTCGGCTGGCACATTCGCCTGGTCACGATGGCGAAATACTAGAACTGGGTGGACCAGATGTCATGGACTACCGGCAGATACTCGATCTCATAGCCGCAACCATGGGTCGAAGAACTATCAAGGTCGGGCTGCCGCTCCTCATAATGAGACCTGTGGTCCGCATTATGGAGCTACTCACACCCAACCCACCGGCGACCTCCGAGCAATTGAAAATGCTAGACACGGACAACGTCCCTGCAGGCCCATCGTTCACTGATCTTTTTGACCGACCACCGCGCCCCATGCGAGGCAATATCGACTACGTAAACCGCGTTAGCGTCGCCGCCGCACTACGCATCATGATCGGCCGGATGCCGCGCCACATCCGAGATCATTAAGGCACGAGTGATTCTTTGAGTAGATATCAGGCCGCCCTGGACAGATTGATGACTCTGCCGGATTTCGAGAAGAAAAGCCGGTCCATGGAGCCATCTGACTTCCATTTGAGGCGAGTACAACTGCTAATGGAGTCCTGCGGTAATCCGCAGAACACCGTCCCCGCGATTCACGTCGCGGGTTCTAAAGGCAAGGGCAGCACCGCGGCGATGATCACAAGTATCCTCGCCGCAGCCGGAAATACCGTCGGCCTCTACACGTCGCCCAGCCTTCACGCTGCCAGAGAACGCATCCGCGTAGGCCTTGAGCCGGTAGCAGAGGACGTTTTCGCTGATCTTGTCGATGAGCTGTGGCCGCACATCGTCGAAGTCAGCCGCACGGGTCAGGTTGGCAAAGTGAGCTACTTCGAGATCATGACGGCGATGGCCTGGGTTCACTTTGCAGCGATTGGCGCTGACTTCCAGGTAGTCGAAGTAGGCCTCGGCGGTCGGCTCGACGCCACGAACCTGCTCAACCCACTCGTCAGCGTAATAACGCCCATCGGTCTCGACCACGTGGCGGTGCTTGGAAACACCATCCCTGAGATCGCCGCCGAAAAAGGTGGCATCATCAAGCCAGATACTCCGGTCGTTGTTGGTCGACAGCCCGAATCAGCAATGACCACCCTCTCCGCCCTGGCGGACTCCCGAGGTGCTCCGCTTACACGCGCAATGGAGGCGACGCGGGTCCGAGAGTTGCCCGGCACGACCGGAGCAGCGACCATAACGGAGTTATCGTCAACTGCCGGGAACAAATACAGGTTCACTCTCCCGCTCTTTGGCCGGCACCAGATCGACAATGCCCGCGTTGCCGTAGCGGCTATCGAACGCCTACCTGCTGATTCACGCATTCCAGACAAGAGCGCAATCGAGCGTGGACTTGAGTCCGTAAAGTGGCCAGCGCGTGCAGAAATCGTCACTGCCACCAATGAGACTCCAATAATACTGGTCGATGGCGCTCATTCCCCAGACTCCGCCACAGTCCTATCAGACGCCATAGATGACATGCATCTTTCCAGTGGCCAACGCATATTTATCTTCGGCGGATCAGGCGGCCACGACTTCGCGGAAACCGCATCGCGACTGTCAAATAGCGACTCGAAATTCATCGTCACGCAGTCACGTCACCCCAAAGCCGTCCCGCCCGATGAGGTAGCCGCGGCGCTTCTGCGAGATAATGTACTTGTCGCCAAGGTGACTTCTACTACCAGTGAGGCCCTCGCTGCGGCTAAACGAATAGCTAACAAAGAAGATTTAATAGTGGCCACCGGCTCCCTGGCCATAGCGGCCGAGATCCGGGAGATTGAGCTCAACATCAAACCCGACTACTACCCAACACTCCGCCCACCCGCGGCGAAATGAAAGTGATTGCAGATGGCTAACGACCAGAGAATTCGAGTCGTCATCACCGGAATAGGCGCTCTCACCCCCAATGGCAACTCCGTTGATGAGTACTGGGCAGCGTTAAAAGCTGGCAAGTCCGGAATCGCCCCGTTCACGCTGATGGAGTCCAACGACTACCCGTGCCAGATCGGTGGCGAAGTCAAAGATTTCGATCCCACCACTTACATGGACCGCAAAGAGTCGCGCCGCCTGGCGCGCTTCTCACAGCTTTCAGTGGGCGCAACCACCCAGGCCATAGAGGACGCCAAACTTAACATCGCTGCCGTTGGCCCGGAGGACGTGGGCGTACTGCTGGGCTGCGGTGCTGGTGGTCTTCCTGAGACGGAGGAAGCTGGCAGAATTCTTGTGAACCGTGGCGGCATGCGCATCTCCCCCTTCTACATTCCCGGAATGCTGGTCAACATGGCCGCCGCAAACGTCAGCCGCCTTTTCGGCGCCGTCGGATACACCAACACTTGCGTCACCGCCTGCGCTGCCGGTACCCAGGCCATTGGCGAGGCAGCGGAAGTGATTCGCCGTGGCGCCGCAAAAGTGATGATCACCGGTGGCACTGAGGCCGGCATCTGCCAGCTTGGAATGGGTGGCTTTTCGACCATCCGCGCGCTCACCACAAATTTCAACGACACCCCGGAAAAGGCCAGTCGACCCTTCGATGCCGATCGTGATGGCTTCGCCCCAGCTGAGGGTGCTGCAACGCTGATCCTGGAGAGTGAACAGCACGCTCTAGATCGTGGCGCAACCATCTACGGAGAAATCGCCGGCTTCGGAGTCACATCGGACGCCTACCACCTCGTCCAACCGCACCAGGACGGCCTTGGCGCAACCCGCAGCATGCAGATTGCGATAAAGAGCGCTGGCCTCACTCCTGCTGATATCGACTACATCAATGCCCACGGCACATCCACGCCCATGAACGACGCCGCTGAGACAAAGGCCGTCAAAGGCGTGTTCGGTGAGAACGCTATAAACGTCCCCATCAGCTCAACCAAGTCGATGACCGGCCACTCCCTCGGCGCCTCTGGAGCAATTGAAGCCGTCGCCGTGGTCAAAACCATCCAGGACAACATCATCCACCCCACGATAAATCAGGAGACCCCAGACCCGGACTGCGACCTCGACTACGTCCCCAACGTAGCCCGTGCAAAGCAGGTAGACGTAGCCCTCACTAACAGCTTCGGCTTCGGAGGCCAAAACGCCTCACTGGTGATCAGGCGGTACGAGTAGTAAGGCCAGGTCACAGGGCTTCTGTCACAGATGTTCGGCGTCTACACCCCGGTTTGAGATGGCAGCGCTGGCTGGCTGGCTGCTATCCCTTTGGAAGGGTGAAATAGAACGTGGAGCCGTGGATACCTTCCGGATCGTATCCAATGGTTCCGTTATGAAGTTCTATCAGCGCATTCGCAATCGCGAGGCCAAGACCTTTTCCTGAGGCCCGACGGGTGTTCCCGTCAGAGCCTCTGAAAAACGCCTCAAAAAGATGCTCTCTGTCCTCTGCCAACACAGGAGGCCCTTCACCCGCCACCTCTACTCGAACAGATTCATCGGTCTCCACAACCGTGACATGAATCGTGGACTCGGGTGGGGAGTATTTCTGGGCGTTGGAGAGCAGATTGATCACTACAAGCTCAATCTTCTGGCGTTCAATGTCCAGTCTGATGGGCGACTTGGACGACTCGAACAATATTTCCTGGCTTCGTACTTCCAGAAGTGGAGATACAACGTCGATTGAAGCCCGAATCACGTTTTCAATATCGGTCGGCGCCACGGCGATTCTTCCGTCTCCTGATTTCGCCACCGTCAGTTCCAGGATGTCTGAAACTAGCGAGTTCAGGCGCTTCAGCCCGCGACCCATGTTTGAAATTAATCGCTGGCGTGCTGAATTCCCATGATCATCGTTTGGAAGCTCTGCGAGCAGGCCCTGACTTACGAGAGCGGCGGCTAATGGGGTACGGAGCTCGTGTGTGACCATCTGGATGAACTGCACCCGGAGTCGATCAAGCTCCTCAAGGTCCAGGATCCTTTGCTCACTGGCTGCGCGGAGCTTGAGGGATATCTGAGCAGCGCCGATAGTGCCACCCACTTGCCTCGCTATCTGGTCCAACAGCTCAAGGTCTGAATCGGAGAACGCGTTGGCCCGGGCGGAGCTTAGTGAAATCGCACCGAAGACTAGTCCCTCTCTGTAGAAAGGGGCCACCGCCAATGACTTCATGCCGGAGCGACTGCCCGGCCCCTGAAGTTCTGATCCAATGTCAGGATCTACACTGGCGCCATCTACCTGGCCCGGCTCCCTGGTCTTGATGACCTGCTCAAGGAGTGTCCCGGTGATTGGCACAACATCCCCAGTCGAACGTTCGGGAACAGCAGCCCCGTGCACATACACGTAGCTTGCTTCGGAGCCACGTTCGTCCACCTGGACAATCGCCGCTCTGTCATGCGGAATAGTCTCGCCAACCAGCTCAACCAGGGTCACGTACATTTCGTCTAGCTCAGTTGCGGAACTAACGGTGCGGCCAATTTGAGCGAGCGCTCTGGCCCTCTCCGCGTGCTCAAGCGTTTCCCCTTCGGCGAGACTACGTATATCAATCTCAGTCGCAAGTCTTTTGTTTGTAGCCTCGAGACGATTTTGGCTGTCTGAGATTCGGACTCCAGCTAGCTGCAGCTCACGTCTCATGTCGTCGAACGCGTTGGCGAGGATTCCAATCTCATCCTTGCGCCCGCTGGCGGTTGAAAAATCCAGGTCGCCCGATGAGATCCGCCTTGAAGCGGAAACTAGTTGCAGTAACGGCCCGGTGATAAAGCGAGCAAGTATCAGCGCGATCGCTGCGCCGCCCAGAGCGAGCAGCGCGCCTTGCCAGATGATATTCGGCAGATCTTCTGAGAGGCTCTCAAACTGATCCGTACTGACACTCACTTGAAGAACAATCTTGCCCCCATTTGGGAGTTCGACGTTCCTGGAGGCCTCAACCAGCATTCCACCCTTCACCACATACAACGCATCGGTCTGAAGCGCCGTCAGGACCTCATCTATTTCGCCCAGGAAGTCCGTTGAACCACCTGCAGCCATGACTTGGCCGCCTGAATCGATAACACGCAACCCTACAATTGGGAGGCGGTCGCCAATTTGGCTGAAAAGCAGGGTGAGCAGGTTCGGAAAGTCGTTCTCAATTGTTTCCGCAATTACCGGACTCAGGCGATCCATTATGGATGTCGCGAGAGTCAGCGAAGTGGTGTCGAAGTTTTCGCGCTCGCGCTGAAACTGCAAGGCACTCGCAATCGTGAGAGACACAACAATCACCAGCGCCGTCGCCACCGCGAGGAATATCGAGATTGAGACCGGGAATCTGCGGGAACCAAATAGTTCAGAATCTCTCACGAGATCAGCCGGAGCGTCTACTTTTGTTGCCTCGCCTTGCTGCACGGGAAAAATACCTCGGCTGTGTCCTGGAAATATGGGCTACGAAGTTGTATCTCTCATCGGGATGTTACATCTAGCGCAAACGAGTTCTCATTGGGTTGATTAGCAACCCTCCGTGGCGCGGGCATCCAACTCGATCCATCCGAATAATCACCATATGCAACCAACGTCGTGATTTCTGATCATCATGAGCCAGTCAAAGAGTCTAAAATCGCAAGTCCCGCATGCATCGGAATCGGAACTAAGGCGAGTCAAGTGCCTTCCGCTGCGACCGCTCCGGCTGGCTATCGGAGAGGTGCCATTCGCGCGCATATACTGTCCTCGCTCGTCAGCAACAATTCCTGGAAGAGTGACTCGTGACTGAACAATCCCCAGATACCGCAGTCGGCATCAAAGGTGATCCGCTTTGGCACAGTGTTCTCACTGGTGGTCACCTCACCACGCTCAGATATTTGCCTGGAAACCACAGGTGCGTCCTGTGCGCAATTCCAACCGCTGGATTGGGCTCGCCAATAGCCAAATTCCGTGGCTATAAGGCATCTCGCAAGAACCCAAGTATGTGCAACTTGTGAGATGACGTTCTTCCCGCCGGCGGCGCGGAAGTGGACATTGCGGTGCTCTTCGCTGATGTGCGGGGTTCAACAGCGCTCGCGGAAGATCTGGGATCGACGCAATTCGCGGCCTTGCTCAATCGCTTTTACGCTGCGGTAAGTGACGTGCTAATCCCTTCAATGGCAATTATTGACAAGATGATTGGCGATGAAGTGATGGCCTTCTGGGTTCCGGCCATCGGATCCGACTATAGAAAGAGGGCTGTTCAGGCCGCTGAGGGTATTTTGAAGTCTATGAGCACCGGGCCCGATGGCGATTTGTTGCTGCCGGTGGGCATCGGTGTCCACGCCGGGGTCGCCTACGTCGGCAAGGTCGGGTCAGAAGGGGTCCAGGATTTCACGGTATTGGGAGACGTAGTGAACACCGCGTCGCGTATGCAAGCCCTGGCCGCTGCAGGCCAGATCGTTCTCAGTGAAGAAACCTATGCCGAAGTCGCCGATGCCTACCCGAACGCCCCCTCAGAGGCCATGGAAGTCCGGGGCAAAGCTGAGCCAATGAAGCTGTACACAATCACCATCTAGTAGCGCGTCTTGCATCGACCCGGCCATCGCCGGACCACGAAATCACGCCCAGAGATTCAGCGGGCGACCGCCGGTCGCCCGCTCGCTACCCCCTAGAACACCGCAATCGGATTTGCTGGTGATCCCGTGCCGCCCAGCACGTTTAGCGGATTCACCGTCAGCATGAACTCGTAACGGCCCTCCTCCGCGCACACATTCGCCAGCGGCTCTAGTAGTGAGTTGTCCACCAGCGCCACACCGTAAGCAAAAATCGCTCCATGGACGGTCCACGGCACGCCATACTCATTCGGCGCCGCATCCATCATGTCCCACACCAGCAGCGACATATCGTTGTCACGTATAAATGGCAGGCACGAAGCATGAAGTCCCGGCCGTTCCGCCCCACGCGTCCACACGCCCCCGTTCTCAGCCGCAAACTTCTCACGACCGCTGTACACGCAAACAGCGTCGCCTGGCTCAAGCGCAACGCCCTGGGCGGCCGCAATCTCCTCCAGCTCCCAACCATGCACCGGCGTATCCAGGGTCACGTGCGATACCCCTCGATGCTTCGGCACATCCAGCAACACCCCGCGCGTCAGGATGCCGTCAGACCATTCGTCCACCGTCCCGTACTGCACACCGCTGAAAAGAACGTTCTCGTCCGGGTTACGACCATCCCATCCGCCGTTCTCATCCCACACGTGGCACAGCGCGTCGATGTGTGTCGTAGAGGTCCCGTGGTAGGCAATGCCGTAGTAGTCGGTTGCAGCACCGCCACCTGGTGGTCGATCACCCTTCATCAAGAACTGCACCGCAGGTTTTGGGTTCTCTGCAGAAGGCTCAACAGGGAATGGCCTACTCAGCGATACCGTCCGGCCAGTCTTGACCAGTGAAACAGCCTTCAACCGCTTCGCATCGTCAATCAGGTTCATCGCCCCCGCAGCCCCGGCGTCGCCCCACCGACCCCAGTTGCTCCGATCCTTGAGATAAGAGTCAACATCTTCGCGTGTTGGCAGAGCGTGATCGGTCATTCTGTCGTCTCCTTGTAATGGTCTTCGCCGATGATGAGAAAGTCGCCACAACGCCAGCCCTCGCCTGACGCCGGAACCACAGCGGCAGCATCATACGGCCATCAGAGCGAGGTATCCACACGCTGAGGCAGGTTTCAATCCTGCCTCGCTTAGCGCTGCCTCCCGACGTGGCATGGGCATCTCTGCCTATGCGAGTTGAATGGTCCCAGACCGTCGGAAGTGTCTCGCCCGGGCAGAGATGCCCGTGCTACGCCAAACGACCTGACCACACCCACTTCGGGAGAGGGCTGGGGAGAGGGCGCTTAGGGAAGGGATGCGACACCCTGGCACCCACGCCAGGAAAAGTATCCTGAAGTAACTCAAAGGGCACTTTTCCGGCGTTCGCGGGATAGGCCGCATCGCGCCGGGCGCACGTACGGGCACGTTGCAACGTGCCCGTACGAATTGTGATGCGTTCATTCCACACCCGTTGGGGGGATTGGCCTTACGCCTGATCCAGATAGGTTGATTCTGGCATGCCGGTCATGGACTTCATGGCTTCTGCCATGGCTTCCTCTGGGAGGCTGGCGCTGAAGGCTTCGTGGTCTTGACGAGTGTTCCACTCTTCTACCGTGACGACTGCGGTTGGTGAGTCCTGGTCTGTGTAGACGCTGAAACTCTTGCAGCCGGGGGCCTGGAGGATCATCTCTTTCCAGCTCTTTGCTATTGCGAGGAGATCGGCTTCTTTGCCAGCGGGTGCGTTGAATCGATTTACCAGAAGTGTCATTTCAAGTCCTTGTCTCTGGAGAGTGCGGGTTTCAAACTCGCCCCTGCCAGATTGTTGTAGGCGGGATACACTGTGTCTCTTGCCCGATTCATCAATACGACGAACGGGCTATCTCAAAATCGACAGGCATTTAGCGGGTCGGTTCTCGATCAGGGCATATCCGGCAGTTCCATCACGGGGCGCACTTCAACGGCGCCACTTGAGGCGTGAGGAATCTTTGCGGCGATCTTGATCGCGTCGTCAAGATTGTCTGCGTTGATCACGTAGAGGCCGCCTAACTGCTCCTTTGTCTCCGTGAACGGCCCGTCGCTGGTGACGGTTTCGCCGTTCCGGACGCTGACGGTGGTGGCGGTATCCGTGTCCTGAAGCGCTATGCCATCTTTGATGTGGCCTGACCGGGTTATCTCATCGTTAAATGAGATGTAGGACTCCATGAGTTCCTGCATTCCGACTTCGTCACGCTGCTGATCAACCTTTTCGTCGCGGTAAATGAGTAGGACGTACTGCATGGTCTGCTCCCTTGTTGAGTGTCGCGTGTGCGACATTTTCAGATGTGTTCGTCTAATCGACGAATGGCAGGATGGCAATTCGACAGGGCAGCGTCTCCGCTGGCAATCAACGATCACGCGATCGCCGCTACCACCAGATCTTGCCTTCAACGTCTTTTTTCATCTCGTCGTAATCGCGGTCAAACAGGCCTGTGGACATGTATTTCCAGCCGCCGTCTGCGAGTAGACAGACGATCTTGCCTGAGTCCATTCGCTCGGCCCATTTGCGGGCGCCGGCGACGACTGCGCCTGATGAGAAACCAGCGAACACACCGGTTTCCGATAGCAGTTGGCGGGTCCAGTAGAGCGCTTCTTCGGCCTCGATCATCAGGCGGGCGTCTAACTCTTCAAGATGGAGAATTGGTGGGATGAAGCCGTGCTCTATGCTGCGCAGGCCCTGGACGACTTCATCCGGGTGCGGTGCTACGGCGACGGTCTTGACGTCAGGATTGTGCTCTCTCAATGCTCGTCCAACTCCCATGAGGGTGCCGCCGGTGCCGAGTCCCGCGACGAATACGTCGACGTCCGGGAGGTCACGGATGATCTCCGGACCCGTTGTGGTGTAGTGGGCGTTGGGATTCGCTTCGTTTCCGTACTGATACAGGAGAACGATTTCCGGGTTCTCTTCGACGATCTTTTTGGCGATGAGAATCGACTCATTAGTCCCTTTGTTCCCATCGGAGAAAACGACTTCGGCGCCAAACGCTTTGATCAGTTGCACCCGTTCTGCGCTTACCGACTCAGGCATCACCGCATTGAGGTTGTAGCCGCGGACCCGGCAGATCATCGCCAGAGCGATACCCGTGTTGCCGCTGGTGGGCTCAACAATCGTGTCACCCGGCTTGAGCAGGCCGTCCCGCTCCGCTGCGAGGATCATCTGGCGAGCGACGCGGTCCTTCACGCTTCCTGAGGGGTTGGCCCCTTCAAGCTTGGCGTAAATCTTGATTCCAGGCTTTGGACTTACGTCGGAAATGTCCACCAGCGGGGTGTTGCCGATCGCGTCGACAACGTCCGAGCTTAGTCTGCTGGTGATGTGAGCCGTGCTTGAATTCACTCTCAGTAATGGCCTCGCGGAATCGGCGGCACGATGGCCGCCGATTCAACTCAATCTTTCGTTGACTGCCTGGGCACCAGTTAGACGGCCACCGGGGCTACTGGTCCGGCTATCCCGCAGAACAGCTCGTAGTCGATCAGTTCTGTGATGGTTGGATTATCGCCGCAGAGTGGGCACTTGCTGTTCTGCCGAACCTTCACGATTCGGAAGTCCATTGCTAGAGCATCTAGCAGCAACATGCGGCCTGAAAGCGTCTCGCCTATGCCCAGAATGACCTTGATCACTTCTGTTGCCTGGATGGTGCCAATGATTCCAGGCAGCGCGCCCAAGACTCCGGCTTCCGAGCAACTGGGGACCTCTCCGGGGGGAGGTGGCTCCGGGAAGACGCACCGGTAGCATCCCCGTCCGGGAATGTAAGTTGAAGCCTGCCCGTCAAAGAGCAGGATGCTTCCGTCTACCAGCGGTTTGCCAGATAGGTATGAGGCATCGTTGATGAGGTAACGGGTTGGGAAGTTATCTGCGCCGTTTACGATCACGTCGTACTGATTGATGATCTCCATCGCGTTGGTGGAGTCAATTGGCTCTTCGTGAAGTATTACGTTGGTATCCGGGTTGTACGCGTTCAGCGTTTCTTTGGCGGATACAACTTTGCGAATGCCAATATCTTTGTTTTGATGCAGGATCTGCCGTTGCAGGTTGCTTAGATCCACGGTGTCGAAATCGACAATCCCAATGGTTCCAACCCCCGCGAGTGCGAGATACAGTGCCACTGGAGACCCGAGTCCACCAGCACCAACGATAAGCACTTTCGCCTCAATCAGTTTGCGCTGACCGGCGCTGCCTACGTCGGGCATGATGATGTGGCGGCTGTACCGCCCAACCTGTTCCGGGCTTAGCGCTTGACCTTGTGCCATGTGCCCAACTTCCTAACGGACTACGTTTGTTTGATCTGTCATATTAGATACTTAGCATGCCTGTTGAGATTCTTGAAGTCCTCTAGCAGCCGTGCTGAAGTGTAGCCGCCTAATAATACTCCGCTGCCAAGGTTATTTGAGCGCGGGGTTTGAGCATTGGCTCAAGCGGGTGTGGTGGCAAGATTCTGCTGTTTGGCCGCGAGATCGGCAATGCTTGTTTTGCTGAGCACTTCAAGCAATATCTGTTCCACATCACTCCATAGCTCTCGCTGTGAGCAGGCTGCTGAAAGGGTGCAATCATCCGGGGAGTGCAGACAACCTACCGGCGCAATGGAGCGATCAAACGCCTGAACGACTTCCGCCACTGATATTTCGTCAGCTGGAATCGCGAGCATGTGTCCACCCTTTGGACCGCGTCGACTTTTCACCATCCCACCTCTGGAAAGCGAATTAAATAGCTGAACGACAAACGCTTCCGGGATCGCCTGTCGCACGGCAATTTCGCCCGCGGTGACAGGGCTGTTGTCTGGTTGTTGGGCCAGATCGATCAGCATGCGTAAGCCGTAATCGACCTTGATTGGAAAGAGCATGGCATCGCCGTGGAATGATCAAACAGGGGTCAAAATAGACAGCACGCTGTGTCACAAAAGTATAGCACCTAATCCAGACCAAACTGGTCAGGAATGTAAATCTGATGCGTAGACAACTTCTTTCATGGCATGTGCCCGTGATACGATTTTCAGGTTGCGCGAAGAGCGGAGATTCCGATCCGCCCATTCTTGAACTCAATTAGCCACCCAGGTATTCCGGCCAACCCGGAAACCAGATCCTTCACACACAGATAAATCATGCCCGTACTATCACTCGAAACAACACCTCGTATTTCCCTTGGCCGCAAGAACAAAGCTCTGCGCAGAAGCGGCCTTACACCGTTGCACCTTTACGGCCCCGGCGGAGAGCCACTGATCCTTCAGGCTCCATCTCCAGTAGTCCGCAAGTTGCTCGTGAGCGCCGGCAAGACTACAGCCGTCAACATTGTTGTTGAGGGGACAGATGGTGAGGAGTTGAGCTTTGTTCGTGATGTTGCGGTACATCCCGTCACGGGCGAAATTCAGCATGTTGATTTCCTGCGAATTCATGCCGATCGTAAGGTGCAGATCCCTGTTGAGGTAACGCTGGTTGGCGAGGCTCCAGCGGCCCGCGGTGGCGCGGCGCAGATCAACCACGTAACCCGGTCTCTTCTGGTTCTTGCGTTTCCACTGAACGTCCCGTCTGGTATTGACGCGGACATCAGCTCCCTCAATGAAGTTGGAGACGTCCTCAGAGTCAGCGACCTCATTCTCCCTGATGGTGTTGAGGCTGCCGCTCACCCTGACGACGTAGTTGCCCGTGCTCAGAAGCAGCGTGAGGCTGAGACGTTTGAGGTGGTTGGCGGAGAAGCAGGCGAGGGCATTGAGGGTGTTGGAGCTGCTGAAGGCGAGGCCGCTGATGGCGACTCGCCAGGCGACGACGCTTAGCACTCCTCTCTAGTTCTTCATACTCCCGGGTTCTTCATGCGTTGGGGTGAATAGGCCTTTACGCTTTAAATGGCTGCGCGGTTTCCGACCGACGCTTCACGTTTTCTTGATGTTCGCGTAGTCAAATCAATGCAGTTCGAATGCGAACCTCAAGCCAGAATAATCGTGTTGGCCATACAACGACGCGAATGCGTGAAAACACAACGCCATGTCTTGAGAGTTCGCGAATGAAATCTAACGCGGCGGCTCTTAAGTTGGTATCTGAGGTATCTGGCATCTAAATCGCCAGGCCATCACCTAAATGAAAAAGAACCCGCTCCGCATAGTCGAAATGCCTGGGGACGAAATGAAAACATTACGCATCAAAACATTTATCCTGCCGGCGATTGGGGTCGCCTCTCTGGCCGCTATTGCCTGCACAGGCGGCGGTCCAACAGAGGTGATCGTCAGTAATCCGGCGCCAACGCCAACGATTCAATCGATAGCGTCTGTCGATCTCGATTCGAGTCCAACCACTACCTTCACGAATACTGATATCTCACCTCCCAATGTTGCATCTGATGGTCCGATCTCTGCTCAGCAAATCGTGGACACACTGACACCGCTGGAGATCCTTCAGGCTGAGGAGCAGGTGATTGCCGATCTTTACGAGCACGTCCTTGCTTCAACTGTCCAGATTGAGGTTTTTACGCGACGTTCGGACGGAGTTTTTGGCAGGACCACTACGGGCAGTAATCCACTTGATCCGGAAGGCTCTGGTTCCGGCTTTGTGTGGGATGAAGACGGGCACATCGTCACAAACCACCATGTAGTAGCGACAGCAGATGCGGTGCGCGTGCAATTTGCCGATGGCACCAACGTTGAGGCCGAAATTCTGGGTACCGATCCTGACTCCGATCTTGCCGTATTGAAGGTCGACCTCCCCGCAAGCTTCCTGGAGCCGATTTCTCTTGGCGATTCCAGTGATCTCAGGCCCGGTCAGGTTGCGTTGGCGATTGGAGCACCGTTTGGTCGTGACTTCACCCTGACTCGCGGAATAATTAGCGCCCTTGGCAGGACGATTGAGAGCCCAACGGCGGGCTACTCAATCCCGGACGCCATTCAGACCGATGCATCCATCAATCCCGGTAACTCTGGCGGACCGCTCTTTGACAGTGGTGGTGAGGTGATTGGCATCAATTCCCAGATCCAGACACGGACCGGAGTCAACACAGGCATTGGATTTGCAATTCCAATCAACCAGGCCAAGAGAGTCGTTCCAGCCATCATTGAAAATGGTGAGTACAGGTACTCATGGCTGGGTGTGACGGTTCAAAGTATTGGAGCCATTGAAGCTGATCAACTTGATCTTCCATCCAACACTCGGGGCGCTTTGTTGCAGCGGATCATTCCGGGAGCACCCGCTGAGCAGGGCGGTCTGCTCACCGGAGACATAGTGACAACCATCAATGGCACACGCGTCTCAGACTTTGAGGGTTTGATAGGTTACCTCGCCTCACAAACCCGGCCAGGAGATGTGGTGACGCTTGAGTTGATCCGAGATGGCGATGAAATTCAGCTGGACGTTGAACTGGGTGAAAGGCCCGGCAGTTAGCGACCAACTCAAAAATACCTCCATATCGGGCCGGGGCGAACTTCGCCCCGGCCCGATATGTTTCTGGCACTCGCCCAGGGAGGCTGGCAATCGGCACACCGATTGTGACCGATTACACAAAGTGATATACAATTGCCCACGCTATGTGCAAATTGATTTTTACGTTCACCTGCGTCTGTACATGTCCGACCTCTGTGAGGGTTATCGGCTAGTCGCGCACGCATAGTAGCTATCGACCCCTCGCAGAGATGTTTCAGCGGGGGGTTTTTGTTTGTCCAAAATTTTGACCCTGACAAGTAATTGAAACAACCGGAAGAGTAAGGAACTATGACAACGACTGCACCAGTGCAGATCAGCGACCAGGAGCTGGCGACACTTAATGAGAGATTTGAGTCCGCGTCTCCGCAAGAGATATTGCGGTGGGCGGATAGCAAGTTCGGCTCTGAACTGGTCTTGATGTCCAGCTTTGGACTTGAGGACGTGGCCGAGTTTGACATGCTCTGGCGAATCAATCCCAACGCCCGAGTGATGACCCTGGACACGCTCCGTTTGCCAACGGAGACGTATACGTTGATGGACCGCATCAAGGCACGTTATGACGTGAATATTGAGGCGTTTACACCAGATATGGGCTCCGTGAAGGAGATGGTTGAAGAAGAGGGATACAACCTTTTCTACAAGACTATTGATAATCGAAAACTCTGCTGTGGTGTACGTAAAGTAGAGCCACTCAACAGGGCATTGAACACCGTTGGTGCGTGGATCACCGGACTCCGCCGAGACCAGGGGATGGCGCGCGGCGAGACGGCGATTGTTGAACGAGATGAAGCCCACAACAACTTCAAGATCAATCCACTGTCCAACTGGTCGTTCGATCAGGTTCGTGCATATGTGGAAGAGAACGGCGTTCCGTATAACGAACTTCACGATAAGGGCTTCCCCAGCCTGGGCTGCGCCCCTTGCACCCGTGCGATCGAGCCGGAGGAGGATCTCCGAGCCGGTCGGTGGTGGTGGGAGCTTGATCCAGACGCAAAAGAGTGCGGATTGCACGTTGTCGAGAAGGCAACACGATAGGCAGGGCATCAATGAATACCAGTGCAACCCAACAATCGAGACTGTCGGCGGCGCTATGGGCCATCCGGCGCTGGGTGGCTGACCGCCTCCCCTCTGAACCGCCTCTGCAATAGCTCCGTCTCCATAGTGAATATGAAAATGGGCGGCCCGGGTGCCGCCCATTTTGTTACAGATAGAATGAACCACTTACTCAATTATTTATTTTCGTATATCAGATTGGATATTTATAGATGATCGCCCCTCACGGTGGAACCCTTATTGACCGCGTACTCAGTGCTGATGCTGAGGCCGAATTGAAATCGAAGGCGTCAAAACTCCCTTCCATCACACTCAATAATCGTGAGGCGTCTGATCTGCGGATGATCTCCATTGGGGCTTTCAGTCCGCTCAGCGGCTTCATGCGTCAGGCCGAGTATGAAGGAGCCGTGAAGGATGCCCACTTGCCCGGTGGGATTCCGTGGACGATTCCGGTGACGCTATCAACGGACGCGGCGACCGCGGGCTCGTTGTCCGTTGGGGCGGAAGTGGCGCTCAAGGATGCTGATGGCACCGTTGTTGGTTCGCTGGAACTCGAAGAGAAGTTTGGCTTTGACGCGAAACTTGAGGCCCGAGAGGTCTATCGAACAGAGGATGAAGCGCATCCCGGGGTTGCGAATGTGTACTCCCAGGGCGAGGTGTTGCTTGGTGGTCCAATCCGCGCGATCAAAGTGAACCCTGCGGATGTCTACGCTGACACAGACCGGCCACCTGCTGAGACGCGTCGCATATTCCAGGAGAACGGCTGGAACTCGGTGGTTGGTTTCCAGACACGTAATCCTATCCACCGCGCTCACGAGTACATCATGAAGTGTGCCCTTGAGCTTGTTGATGGGCTGATGATCCACCCGCTGGTTGGCGAAACGAAATCTGGTGACATTGACGCTGAAGTGCGAATGCGGTGTTACAAGGCATTGCTTAGTGACTACTACCCCTCTGACCGCACTCTGCTATCGGTGCTGCCCGCTTTCATGCGATACGCTGGCCCCAAAGAGGCGATATTTCATGCCATTGTCCGCAAGAACTACGGCTGCACTCACTTCATTGTGGGGCGCGACCACGCGGGGGTAGGCGACTACTACGGCACCTACGACGCCCAGCACATCTTCAGTGAGTTTGACGCTGGCGCGCTTGCGATTTCGCCAATGATGTTTGAGCACTCGTTCTTCTGCACAGAGTGTGGAGGCATGGCGACGGCGAAGACTTGCCCGCACCCCAACGAGAATCACGTCTTCTTAAGTGGAACGAAGGTTCGCGAGATGTTGGTTGCTGGTGAGCGGCCGCCTGCCGAGTTCACTCGGCCAGAGATTGCGGACATTCTCATAGAGGCTGCAAGAGCCGAGTAACCCTCAGCTCACCGAATCTCAACTTGCGGTGAGCCCTTTGGCTCTCCCGGTTGAGCCAAACGGTGACCGATGTCGACTATATCCGCGCGTATTCATGGGTACTTCTTCGCGCAATAATCGTGGTGTAGCGAATGGTGTACAGACAAAAGGAGAGCGACCTCTACAAAGGTTATCGGGCGAAATCCTGATTGAATCCCATGATGAATGACATGATCACATCAGCGCAGATCAAGCTGCCCCGCCGTATACATGGCTGGGTTGGCACGTCTGTCCTTCACCCGGTTCGCACCTGTACATATGTGCTGGCGGCGCAACTGGTGCTCATGATATTCATTGCCGTTCTGTTCTCTGTTGGTGCGTTATTTGTGGTGGGAGCGATGGTCGCCATGACACCTGCGGCGATCTTCTTTAGCCTCTGGGCGTCATCTACTGCCCCTGCTTCCACTACCGCCTATCGTCACTCGGACGAGTCGGAAGACGATCGGGAAGAGCTTCCTGAATTGCCGTCCACGTCAGATCTCATTGAAACGGTTGCTGATCGAGTTCAGAGCATCGTTCCCTACAGCCGACTCCTGGTATTCCTGTTTAGAGGCGATGACGACGAGGAACTGATTTACGATCGCAATATCCCGGCGCCTCAATCCGAAAACACCAACGCGTTGCAATCGGGACTAACGGTACCCGTCCATGTCGACGGAGTATCTTTCGGGAGAATGGTGGTTTTTAGCGCCTCTGAGAGCGCTTACTCTTCCTCCGATCTTGAGTCTCTTGAGGCGATTGCCGGGGACCTCGGACCAATCTTAACGAGATTGATGGACCAGAAGAACGCCGATACGACGCCCGAAAACGTAAGTCGACTGGTTCTCGAAAACGAAACTCTCAAAGACCTCGTGGAAGATCTGCAGATCACCAATAGTGAATTGGATTCCACGGTAGAGGAACTTGAGTGGAAGAACGCTCAGGTGCAGACATCACGAGCGCGTCTGGTTGAGGCACATGAATCCGCTAAGCGATCCGTTGCTGAAGAACTTCATGGGGCAGTTCAGACGAAACTTTACGCGGCGTGGATCCAACTCCGAAACATGGAACGAAGTCTGGCGAGCGAGCATCCCGAAGAGTCAGCAGCGATCGCTACTATCGCTGCTGAACTTGACCGCATTCGCGAGGAAGACATTCGCCTTCTTTCTCACCGCTTGCACCCAAGCGTGATCAGATTGGGACTATCTTCCGCGCTCCGGTCTCTGCGTGATAACTATGAAAATGTACTACCCATCACCCTGGATATTTCCGACCGATTTGCTGAACTGGAACCGGCAGGCGAATCTCGGCTGCCAAAGAACCTCAGGCTTGGTCTATACCGGATCGCAGAACTGGCGATTGGGAATGTCCTGAAGCACGCGCATGCCAGCAATTGCGTAATTGAAGTCGATCTTCTGGAGCCTACAGTGGTTTCGTTGAAGATCACTGATGATGGCGTTGGATTTGGGGAGGATGCTCGCGTGCCAACGGGCATTGGTCTGGCGACCATGGACGACTACGCGGACTCACTTGATGGTCACCTCACGGTGACGTCGCTTCCCGGAAAAGGCGCCAGTCTTGAAGTGATCATGCCAATTTCGGATCTTGATGAAAGTGATGACCTTGCAAACGGCGCGCAAGCCATTGGCATGCTGGTTGATATGCACTGGGCGGAGCCGCAGCGGAAGACAGCCACCTAGTGCCTTCCCACAGGCAAGAACCTGACGCACCCATCCCGGTTACGCGAAGGTGCTATGGGCTGACTCACACAACTTGTGGTGATAACTCGCTTTGAGATGATGATCGCGCAAGCTAGATTTATATCTGTCGGGTAACCCCAAACGTTAATCACGGGTGACAAATGCTGAGAGTTCTCCTCGTCGACGATCAGGCGCTTTTTAGAGACATCGCCAAAAATATGTTCTCGTCTGTCGAAGAGTTTGAGGTTGTTGCAGAAGCGGAAGATGGCGCAGACGCCATTGCCGCATACTCCAACCTGAAACCAGACCTTGTCCTGATGGATGTCCAGATGCCACGAGTCAATGGTCTGGAAGCCACGAAACAGATATTGAGCGGCAATCCAGACGCTAAAGTAGTTATTACCAGTATGAGATCAGAGCCGGAGTACCGGCGTCTCGCGCTGGATACCGGGGCGCTTGGATTCATCGCAAAGCGTGATCTCAGCATCAGTGCCCTCAGGGATGTGCTGGGCGGAGCGTTCGCTGTAGCCGCTTAGGTTGGCTCCGCTGTGAATGAATAGACGGCCACGTTGAGTGGCCGTTTATATTTGATAATCATTTCTGACCCGCTCCGCCCTGATCGGCGGTAACATACGCCGCCATAGAGAGGCGGCGTTTTGATCACGATTGCGAGTCGGTACCCAGCATGATTGTTGATGTTCACACCCATCTGCCAAGCCACAAGGACCACATCCCGCCCGGAGATGAGAAGGTCGAAACGACCATGAGGTCCGGTGAGACGGTCCACCTCACCAACACCATCGCAGACTATTTGCGTTCCATGGAGCCGTTGGACAAGGCGTTTCTGTTTGGTATCGCGCCTCGGCCCTGGCAGAGTAGCCGGAGCTTCCTTGAAGTATCGGACGACTGGCCGCCGCCGCTGAATCACAATGATGTGGCGGCTGAAGTCGCCTCTCACGCCCCGGACAAGATCATCCCGTTCATGTCTCTGCATCCGCTAGATACCGGAGTGAATGAGGAGTACGACCGCGCTGTTGGCGATCTGGGCTGCAAAGGAATCAAACTGGGGCCGAACTACCAGGATTTCGACCCGCTTGGCACCGAGGCGTTCCGTCTGTTTGCGCGTCTTGAACACGATGGCATCCCTATCGTGTTCCACCAGGGAACCTCGCCGAATTGGGATGCTCCACTCACCTACGCCCACCCATTAACAACCGACCGAATCGCAATGGCGTTCCCGCGTCTCAAGATCGTGGTTGCCCATCTGGGACACCCGTGGCAGACCGACTGCCTCGCGATAGTCCGCAAGCACCCGAACGTCTGGGCTGATGTATCAGCGCAGTTCTACCGGCCATGGTCGTTCTGGGAGGGCATGCGTCTCTTCCACGAGTGGGGAGTCACGAACAAGATATTGTTTGCGTCCGACTGGCCGGTGACGCTTCCTCAGGACAACATTGATCACCTCCGTGGACTGAACAAGTTCGCGAAGGATCACCACCTGCCCGGGATCCCAGAGGATGAGATCGAAGGCATCATCAACCGGGATGCACTCGACATCCTTGGCGTGGAATAGGAACGGCAAATGATAGTTGACGTCCACACCCACCTCCCCAGCCATCCCGAATCCGTCCCGGAGTCTGATGAGATTGAGATGTCCATCCACCGCTCCGGTACGCCCGTAAGTTTCACGCACACGGTCGCCGAGTACCTGCACGATATGGAGCCCGTTGACAAGGCATTCGTATTCGGTATTGCCTCGCGCCCCTGGCACGAAGACGAGCGCCGAAGTCGGATCGCTGGTTGGCCGGAGCACTTCAATCACAATGACGTGGCGTCAGAAACCGCTAAGGCCGCGCCTGACAAGATCATTCCGTTCATGTCATTACATCCGCTGGCCGCGGACGTAAATGAAGAGTATGACCGCGCAGTGGATGAGCTTGGTTGTCGTGGAATCAAGATGGGAGCGAACTACCAGGACTTCGACCCCAACGGAGATGCGGCGTATCGACTGTATTCTCGACTTGAGCACGATGGCATCCCTATTATCTGGCACATGGGTACATCACCCGTCGCCAGCGCCCCGCTCGAGTACGCCCATCCGCTGGCCTACGATCGTGTAGCCACAGCGTTCCCACGCCTCAAGATGGTGCTCGCGCACCTTGGTCACCCATGGCACGTCGATACGCTCTCGGTAGTACGCAAGCATGAGAATGTTTACGCCGATATCTCCGCTAACTTCTATCGGCCGTGGTCATACTGGAACGGCCTTCGGTTGTTCTACGAATGGGGCGTCGCCGACAAGATCTTCTTCGCCACAGATTGGCCTGTTGCGACGCCTATCGAGAACATGGCTGGCATCCGCGCCATCCATGACTTCACACGAGAACATCGGATGCCAGCGATACCTGAGGAGGTGGTGGAAGGCATCATCAACCGCAACGCGGTGGAGATTCTGGGTCTGGAGTAGGCGGCCAGATTCCGTGTCAGGGATTACACGTTAGCGGATATCTTCTTCAACGCGCGTGTCTGGGTCCCGGATATATCCTCAGATCCTTCGATTCCGGGATGACGGTTGGGGAGCGGGGCAGCTCCATGTCTGCCAGGACGGGCGGTGGCGGGCCATTAACTCCGCGTTTGGGATGACACAGTCGCCAGGTGGTCGCGATATGAGGGTGCGGGAGAGAGATCTAGCCGTCTGACTCTATTTGTAAGCTTTTCAGGTACTCGACGATGCCGGCTTTTTCAGAGTCTGAGAGGTTAGCGAACAGGTCGCGAGACGCTTGTGCCTCACCGCCGTGCAGCAGGATGGCTTCGGAAATCAGGGATGCTCTGCCGTGGTGCAGGAAAGGCGGTTCTGATGCTGCCCCCCAGAGTTTGCGGGTTAGCCATTCGTTGGTTGGAATACCAGCCTGCTCAAGCACCTCGTTATCCAGATCTGGTCCCATATCATGACGCTTCAGGTCCGTGAATGCGGGCACCAGGAATTCGCCTGCTTCGTTGTGTTTGAGATAGCCGGAATATCGCCGTAGATCGAATTCCAGCAGTGTTTTGACGTCTCCCTGCCGCAAGTTGGCTTCAGGGTTGTATGGGTTGGGTTCTGTGAACACGGTGCTGCGCAGAGGCAGTTCGGTCATGTGGCATGTCGAACAGCCTATGGTCCCGAAGAGTTCCTGTCCTTGCTCAAGCGCTTCCCGCGCTTTTGGACCGGTAGACGGTAAGAACTTCGGCATCGGCAGTGTGGCCTGGAAAACGGTAAGGGCGGTCAGGTCACCAACGGTCAGCTCATCTACTACGCCATCGTTATCGGGATCTGCGTCAGCGCCAAACCGCTCTTCGCTCTGTATGCCGTGATGGTGGTTCAGCGCGTTGTTGGTGAACTGTCGGAGCGATATGACCGCGCCCTTCTGATGGAAGGGCTTCACGATGAGGTCTTCGTCGATGCCTTCTACTGCGTCGGTCCCCAGAGTGCCATCAGGGTCGACAATCAGGCTTCCAAAAGAGACTCCCTTGGTCACAAGATCGATGGTGATCGATGTTCTGCCACTGCGAGCACGTAATAGAGCCTCATCTCGGATTGAGTGAAGGTCTTCGGTCATCTCTCTCGCCAGGAGTTCGATGTAGCCGGAGCCGAACATGCCAAGGGTGTTTCGCTCGTTGCCCGCGGACTGAAGGGTTAGGCCGCTTTCGCCATCGCCGTCCCCGCCGTCGAACTTCAGGAAATCACGTTCCTGTGCGCGCACGAACACGTTCGCCACGTTATCGCCGCCGCCGCCCGCCGATGGCATGTTGTGACACCCGGTGCATGAATCGGAGTCCGGGCCAGAAATACGGTTGCGATTCTCCGGGAATACCCGCCGAATTCTGCTATCTCCTGCACCCGTTGATTCGGGTCTTCCGGCGCCATCAAGAGTGTTGAATACCGCTGTGAACAGCAGCTCGCCATGCTCGATCAGCTCGGGAATGCTGAATTTGCCGTCATCAATATCACTCTGTGAGATGTGGACGGGAACAGCGGGTGCGTCGCCGATGAATTGATCTGGATCGATTTGCCCGGACGTGGAATTGCTCTCACACCCCAGTCCGGCGATGGCAATGAGCGTTGAGGCCAGTAGAAGGAAAACTCGCATATGAGTGGGCACTAGCTCATCCCTATCGATGTAAGCCCCATAGCGGAGCGGCCGATCGTCGGCGTCCGGGAGCTCGCAGCGAATCATAGTGGAGCGTTTCAATTTCCGCATGCAGGTGGAGACCCAAGTTGCGACAGAAACGTGAGGTGATTCGTCCTGAACGCCCACTTCACCGGTTGTTGAGATGGTGTCGGATACCTTCAGCCAGCGCGCGTGCCTGGGTCCCGGACATCTCCGCGGGGCCTCCGATTCCGGGATGACGGGGACTCGTTGTCTGGTTCGACGGTTGGAGGGTGTCGCTGCTCTATTTCTGCCGCGTGGGGACGTGGGTGGCGCGGCTGATCAGTATCAATTCACCACGCTCCAACGGACGTCAGCGAAATGACGACGAGATGTGTGGAGCCTGATGTCCAGAACGGAGTTCCGGTTACTCGCTCAGAATGGTCGGCGGGATCTCAGAAATGGGATCTTCCATATCGTCGAATCTCGAGCGGTAGGCGCCCCGTTGGAGGTCGGGTGGGGTTGGGTTCGTACGGGTCACGCCGGGGAGTTCGATGATTGCAGTTGTCCCAACACCGAGCTCGCTTTTCATGCTGAGAGATCCACCATGAAGCTCAACGATAATCTGGGAGACGTAGAGTCCGATGCCCGCTCCGGGAGTGTTAGATTCCTCAACCCCGTCAGCCCTGTAGAAAAGGTCAAAGACCCGGGTCAGCTCTTCTGATTTGATTCCAATGCCATTGTCTTCAATGTATATGGACAGGTCTGTGCCTTCTAGTCCAGCCGTCAGATTGATGTGCGCACCGGAGTTGGAGTATTTGGATGCGTTGCTAAGGAGGTTTGAAATTACCTGTGCCATTCTGCTTCTATCGCCGTAATACCAGGCGTCAGAGAATCCAATTTCCAGTGTGAATTCCTGGGTTTTGGTCGAGAAGATCGGCTGGAAACTGAGATCCATTTCTCGCAGCAGTTCGCCCACGTTGAACTGCTCTCTGGTGAGTTTCATTCGAGCCGTTTCGATGCGAGAGAGGTCAAGAAGATCGCCAATGAGGTCGTCTAGTCTCCGCCCGTTTTTGTTAACCAGCTCAAGCTGCTGAATCTGCTGTTCAACCAGATTACGGGAGTTGTTTTTCTTCAGGATTTCTGTGAACGCGAGAACGCTGGTTAGCGGTGTTTTCAGTTCATGGCTGAGATTAGAAAGAAATTCATTCTTTGACTGATCAATGCGCTGTAGTTCCGCTTTCTCTTCATTGAGCAGGCGCTCTCTTTCTTCTCCAAGAGCGATTACACGTCGATTGAGTCGCCAGTTCGCTAGGGCACTTGCAATCTGTGTGCCAACACTCCGGGCAATGCTCTGATCACGATCTGAGAAGCTTCGCTCGTTGGATCTTGCGAAGATGAGAAGGCCGATCGTCATACCCCGAGATGTCAGCGGAACGATCAGCAGCTCCCATTTTGACGCCGATGACTCACCATCGCTCACCGAAATTGGATCCTGCGAATCAAGCAAGAGGGTGTTTGGCTCTTCTGCCGCCATCGCATCGCGCCAGAGAGTCTCATCAGTCGACAACTCTCTGCCCTGCGCCAATTCGTTCGGGACCGCGCCATGCGCGGCCGTCACGAGGACGTTGTGACTTTCTTCATCCAATTCCCCAACGCTGAGCGAGGTTTCAGGAAGCAGTCTGAGTACAGTGCTGGCAAATGCGTTGTATGAGTCGTCAACTCGCATGTCAGATGCGAACAGGCTCCCAACCTCGGAAAGCACCTCAAGTTCAAGAGTCCGCTCTGTAACCCTTTCTTCCAGATCCTCTTGATTGCGGTCGATCTCCGCGTAGGCTGATCGCAATCGGGATCCCATGGCGTTGAACGCCTGGGCCAGATGCTTGAGCTCCCTTGGACCTTCAGGTGTGACCTCAGTTGCGATCTCTCTCCCAGCGAACTGGCTAACAGCCGTTTCAAGCCGTGTGATAGGTCGGCTGAGTCTTCTTCCCAGGAAGAAAGCGATGAGGAGGCTTACGGCAACCATTCCACCGGTTTGCCGGAGGTGTCGAAGGGTGATGACTTTGATGTCGGTTGTGAGCGCGTCACCGATAAAGCCAACTTCAACGACTCCACGAAGTTCACCGCCAATGATGATCGGGTGCGCTGCAACTGCATCATTGCCATCAAATTGAAACGCGGTTTCAAATGTGACCATAGACTGGCGTTCCAACTCCACAACCAACGGACCAAAATGCGAACCTTTATCCCCCTCAGAAACGACCGCAAGTGTCCGGCCTTCACCATCAACGATCCGCACGTATGCGAGTCCGCTCTGGCCAAAGACCAAATTGGCGTTGTCTTCTACCTTGTCGATGTCTCGAAAGTAGATTGCGTCTGCCGAAAAATCGGCAAGTCCAGTAGCGACTAGCCTCGCCTGTTGTTCTGTATGAGCCCTGAAGTCGTCACGGGCGTTCAGGATGTCAAGAGTGGCAGAGATTATCATTGCGATCGTGATGCTAGCCGCAATTACCCCGGCAAGCAGCACACTGGCGGGTGGCTGCCGGAATACTGTTCGGAGTTGTCTAAAACGCGGAAACCCGATCATATTCACCTATCGAAGTGTGGTGATCGCAGATTCGAACTTGCCCAGAGTTATTGAATCAGCCGCCGGAATCTCGTCGAATTTCGCGGTCTTGGCTTGGTCCAACAACGCCAATCCTTCCTCGGTATTTGGTAGTCCAATCAGGGCCGCCCCAATCAAAGCGGCAATATCAGGTTTGATTCTTTTGCTCACTGAAACGATCTGTCTTGGAACGCTGCCCGTTTGTGCGAATACGATCAGGTCGTGGTCAACTTTTTCGGAGAATTTGTCCATATCCTGATTGGAGGATACACCGGCGATTACGAGACCCTGAACCATCGCGTCAAATGTATTCTCATCATCCCGCGTGAACCAGATACCGACGGTATCCGGTTCTACAGGCGCATCAGATTGAGCGACGATCTTCACCTTGATGCCCTGGTTAATAAGTTCACTGATCGGGAGAGCGTAGCCGCTGGTGGAGTTCAGGTCCTCGGCCGCAATTACGTGTCCTTTGAGATCTTCAAGAGTTTCGATCCCAGAGCCTTGACGAGTGGCGAATATGCTCCAATACCCTGAATCTCCACCCTTCCAACGCCGTAACAAGAACCTGCTCTCCGCGTCGAACTTCATCGCGATGGCTGGGAAGGCACTGTCCATGAAGATATCGACCTCTCCAGATTTGAGCAGACCGGCCATCTCATCCATATCCTGCGCGATCACAACTCTGCCGCGGGTGTAACCCTCATCCGCTAACTCGCTTGCCAGGTAGTCTGCCAGTGGCTTGAATCGTTCAATTTTCTTGACCGGTTCGTCTGATATGTCCCCAATAGTGAGTGCATTTCCGGAGAGGGGATCAAGAGTCGGTTCCGCTGCGGCGTCGGCGTCGGAGGATCCCCCACAGGCGATCGCCCCGCCAATGATCACTGCGCCAATTATGAGACCAGCGAATTTGGCCCTGATGTCTATCACGATAATTTCCTTTATACAGATTGCCCCAATCGGAGTCAGAGCCTTCGACTAGATGCGCTTGAGGGGGCGTACTCCTACATTACGGACCAGAACGCTGCCTATCTAGGGTCTGGTCCACCCACCGTCAAAGGGTATTTCACCCATCAGGCTTGGCTTGAATGGGGCGCACAGTGATTCGACTCATGACGGATAACCATCTGTAGACGCCGCTTTGAGGGTCAAATCACGTCTGCCGGAATCCAGCCGATACGGCGGTTGTCGCCATACACATATAACGATGTGTGGCGCCGGTGCTGCTCTTCTCTCGCAATCCTGGACCTGCCAACGGCAACGCCCACAGACTCTGGGTTCGTCCCTATACTGAGAATCTATCTTTCATCCGACTACCAGCGCATTCAACCCAAAAATCATCATGAACAACTCTCCCACGATCATCTATACATGGACCGATGAAGCCCCGGCGCTGGCAACACATGCGCTCCTGCCAATTGTGAGCGCGTTCGCTGGCGCCGTCGGAGTTCAGGTAGACACCCGCAACATCTCGCTGGCCAACCGGGTACTTGCTCAGTTCTCCGATCTACTGGAAGGTGAACAGAAAGTTTCTGATGACCTGGCTGAACTGGGCGCGATGACGGAACTACCGGACGCGAACATCATCAAGCTCCCCAACATCAGCGCCTCCGTTCCGCAGATGAGGGCCTGTATCACGGAGTTGCAGGCCAGGGGATACGCACTCCCGGATTACCCGGACGCCCCGAACAGCGATGAGGAGCGTGGCACCAAAGCGCGCTACGACCGTGCGATGGGAAGCGCCGTAAACCCCGTTCTGCGGGAAGGCAACTCAGACCGCCGTGCGCCTAAGGCCGTGAAGGATTTCGCTCAGGCCAATCCCCCCCGCATGAGGGCGTGGCCTGAGGACTCAAAGACGCATGTGTCGACGATGAGCGCTGATGACTTCCAGCACAACGAGAAGTCAGTAACCGTGGAGTCTGCAACAAGCGTGAAGATCGAGCATGTTGCTGCTGACGGCTCCACGACGGTGCTAAAAGATTCGTTCCCTCTCCTGGCAGGTGAGGTGCTAGATGCCACCTTCATCAGCAAGAGCGCCCTGGTCGAATTCCTTCGTGAGCAGCTGCAAGATGCGAAGGCCAGAGACGTGCTCTTCTCGCTCCATCTCAAGGCTACGATGATGAAGGTGTCGGACCCAATTATTTTCGGATACGGCGTGCGAGTTTTCTTCGAAAAAGTCTTTGAGAACCATGCCTCCACGCTCGACGCGCTGGGAGTTGATCCCAACAACGGGTTCGGAGACCTGCTTGCGAAGATCGTAGATCTGCCTGATGAACAGCGATTGGCTATCGAAAACGATATCCAGGCTGCCTACGCCAATGGTCCCGCTGTGGCGATGGTGAACTCTGACCGCGGCATCACAAATCTGCACGTGCCCAGTGATGTCATCATCGATGCCTCCATGCCACCAATGATCCGCGACTCAGGCGGCATGTGGAACGCAGACGGCAAGTTGCAGGATGTCAAAGCGATCATTCCCGATTCAAGCTACGCCGGTATCTACGACGCCATTATCAAAGACGTGCAAAAGCACGGCCAACTGGACCCGACGACCATGGGCAGCGTACCCAACGTTGGTCTAATGGCGCAGAAAGCGGAAGAGTACGGCTCCCACGATAAGACGTTCCAGGTGCCCTCGAATGGGACGATTCGCGTGGTCGACGCCAGCGGCGATACGCTTATCGAGCACGCCGTGGAAGAGGGCGATATCTGGCGTGCCTGCCAGACCAAAGACATTCCAATCCGCAACTGGGTAGAACTGGCAGTGAGGCGTGCTCGCGCCACCGGTTCACCTGCGGTCTTCTGGTTGGATAGCGCCCGCGCCCATGATGCGGAAGTGATTCGAAAGGTCAATGTTTACCTCGCGGAACAAGACACGGAAGGGCTGGATATTCGAATCGTGGACCTGGACTCAGCGATGCAGTTTTCGCTGGATCGCATCCGCAAGGGGCAGGACACAATCTCCGTAACCGGGAACGTCCTGCGAGACTACCTGACAGACCTGTTCCCAATCCTGGAACTCGGCACCAGCGCCCGCATGCTCTCTGTTGTGCCCCTTCTGAACGGTGGCGGTCTCTTTGAGACGGGTGCGGGTGGTTCAGCGCCAAAGCATGTGCAGCAGTTTGAGGAAGAGGGCCATCTGCGCTGGGACTCCATGGGCGAGTACATGGCGATCGCAGCTTCGCTGCAACATCTGGCTGATCAGTTCGACAACTCAGGCGCGAGAGTAGTCGCCGATGCTCTTGATACCGCCACGGCCCACTACCTCGACAACGACCGCCTGCCTTCAAGGAAAGTGAACGAGCTAGATAGCCGCGGAAGCACCTTCTACCTGGCTCTCTACTGGGCGCAGGCGCTCAAGAACCAGACCAATGATTCTGAGTTGGCCAATCGATTCGAAGCGATCGCCACGGCTCTTGCCGAGAACGAGGAGAAGATCCTAGCGGAGTTGATTGCCGCTCAAGGCGCTCCGCAGGACCTGGGCGGCTACTACCTGCCAGACACTGGCCTCGCTGCCGCGGCAATGCGCCCAAGCGAGACGTTTAACCGGATTATTGACGGGATGTAGGTAGGCCGGGGAGTGAATACCGGGTTGTTGAGTAAGGTCGCGCTTCGGGCAAATGGTCGCGGACAAGTCGAGAATCCCGAATTACACCTCCAGAACAGCATCCTCTGCCGCGTATCGTGACGCCATCTCCTCATCGGAGGGAATCCTCTCGGACGAAGGCGGGTTGGCCCGCTCCCATTCGACGGTTCGCTTGAGCGCATCCAACCGTGGCACCGACTCCGCGTATCCCAGTTCACTACGAATTCTAGTAGTGTCCACGACCCAGTCCTGCCGCGTCTCATAGCTCTGCAACATGTGGGGCAGCGCATCTTCCGTTGGCGCTACGATAACTCGGCCTTTCCACCCGGCCGCTTCCCCAATTGCCTGAACCCACTCCATTTCGGAGGGCGCGTCGGCCTCCCCCACGTTGTAGACCCGTCCTGCGGCGCTATCGTCGGTCACCGCAAGGACTACGGAGAGCGCGACGTTCTCGCTGAACCCCCGAGAGGCTCTTCGGCCTGCGTGGCTTTTTTCCAGAAGAATGACTGGACGACCCGCATCCATCTGTCGCAGGTACGCGTAGCCCCGGTGCAACGGATCCAACGGGCCATACACCATCGGCCACCGCAGAACCGTGCCGGGTAGATCAGCATCACCCAGAAACACCCGCTCCGCTAATATCTTCTCCACCCCCGGCGCATCGGCGTAAAACCGCTCGCGAAGCTGCGACTCCTCCGTTAGCGGCATCGGCTGAGACGGTCCGGCCTCCAGATGATGCATCACCCCATACGCCCGGTACACATCCATACTGCTGATGCCGACCACTCGCCGGGCGACGCCGCGGAAGGTGCGCATGACAATCTCGGCATCCACGTCGGACTCAGGGATCATGTGCACCACCACGTCAGGTTCGAGAGCCCGTAGCTCGTCTAAAATTCCACTCAGAAACTGTTCGCCACGGCTGAATGTTAGGCCAGCATCGTGGATGTGATGAACCGACCCGGGAAGATCAGGCTCAGTCACTCCCCGGTGCACCACGGTGACATCGTGGCCCAGACCGGCCAACCGCCGCACCGCATGTGCACCAACGAACCCCGTACCCCCTAAGAACAGCACCTTCATGAATCAACCTTACCCGGCGTATCAGCCTGCACTCATCTGAGCTGGCCACAGCCGCCGACCGATCAGCTCAAGCTTGCAACTCAGCCAGCAACTCTGCGAGCAGTTCCATGCCAGCACCCCAGCCCGTGCCCATGCCGTCCATGGCGCCAGCAAAGCATGTGACCTCAGCCTCGGTTGCCTCATGCGGCACCCAGGTCAAACGCATCTTGGTCTGAGCGCCATCTTCCTCAAGCGTTACTGTAGTCAAAAGGATCCGGGGCCAGTCTGGCATCATGGAAAACGGGATGATATTCCAGTCCGAATCAGAGTGTGACATCAAACAGACCAGCCGCTCTGGTGGAATGATTTCGGTGTAATCGAGCCGCTGGTAGTGGGAGCCGTCACCCATCCGCATCTCTACCAGACCCTGCCCGCCAACCTCTAACTCCAATTTATGGATTACCGTCTCAACATTTGGTCCATACCAGTGCGCAAACAGTTCAGGCTCAGTCCACGCCCTCCACACTAATTCACGCGGAGCATCAAATACGCGGTCCAGTACATAGGTTGGCAAATCACTCATTCTCCGGTTCCCTCTTTTCAGCAATCTTCAATTCTTCCAACAGACCATCGAGTTGATTGAAACTCGACGTCCAGAACTCTTTGAACTCTTCAAGCCAGGTAACCGCCGCCGCCAATGGCTCAGCTTTTAGCCGCGAAGGCCTGCGCTGCTTGTCGATGTCCCGCTCAATCAACCCCGCCCGTTCCAGCACTCTCAAGTGCTTGGACACCGCAGGCTGGCTCATCTCAAACGGCGCGGCAATAACATTCACCGACGCCTCACCAATCGCCAGCCTAGAGAGGATAGCCCGCCGCGTCGGATCGGCGAGCGCTGCAAATACAGCGTCGAGATTCCGGGGACGAGTCGCATAACCAACTTGTTCCATAACCAAATGGTAATATCAAATCGAAACACTCGTCAACCCGGACCGTTTCGTTAATGTAGTGCGCAAGTGATGATGCTCTCCGCGGGTGCCTGGATCCCGGATATCTGCGCAAAGCCTCCGATTCCGGGACGACGGTCGGTGTGACGGGAACGACGGGATGGCATGTTCGCCCCACACCTCTCATCCAC